>CAZVLA010000054.1:0-5180 GCA_964627805.1 uncultured Desulfurococcaceae archaeon | reverse complement strand
TGGGGGTGAAGAGCTACTCTGACGTGATTTTGAGGCTCTACGAGGGCTCCGTCCCCGAGTATCGGCACGAAGAGCTAGCCTTGCTCTGCAAGTTGCTTGACAAGTACTGGGATGACATCGGCAAGTACCTCAAGAGACTCTTTGAGGGCTTGAAGTAGTATGTAACACGTTTCGTGTAATTTTAACGCGCTCTTAACTTATTGGTAAACTTATCTTAATTTTGACCACAATAGCAATTTAGAGTATGTAGAATCATATGGTTGGTGAGGTGTGGTGATGAAGGGAGAGGGTAACGCCGTGTGGAGACTTAGTTCCAAGTTCAGGAGGGTGGAACCGTGAGCAGAGCCCACGGCCCCACCCCCACCCCAACAAGTAGCCACAATGAGGTTAATGTGTCTACAGCATATAATGAATTTGAAGCAATAGTAGGTGAGGAACTAGAAGAAATATGTAGAGAGTTTCTTATGGGACTATGGGGATCATACACTAGTTATAAGCCACTATGGTTTGAGATATTTGCTATAAATGATGAAGGAGAAAAGCTAATCAAATTCTTTGAGGGACCTAATGCACCAATAGAAGCTTGTGAGTGGTTGATAAACAAATATGGTCATTTAGCAAGTAAAAAGTACCATGTGTACTTTGGAGTACTACCAAGGTTTAGGAAGCCCGAGAGGGGCAGAGGTTCTGCTAGTGATGTTGATAGAGGCATGTGGTTATGGGTTGACCTGGACTTTAAGAAGACTTATGAGAACCTTAATGATGTACCGATATCTGAGGAGACCAAGGAAGAGGCTAGGAAGGTAGGGTATTGGTTTAAGGAGCTTGATGACTATGCTTTGAGGGGCATATACAGGAGTAACGATAAGTGGGTATATGTTGATAGGCCACCGTTGAGTGACGTTATTGAGAGGGTAAAGAACAAACTAGGTAATGAGCCTACTATAGTTGTTGATTCTGGTGGTGGTTACCATCTATACTTCAAGTTAAGGTATGAAGTAGAGGTATGGAGACTAAGGAAGCTTGAGGAAAAGGTAGTTGATGTATTAGGAGCTGATAGGCAAAGTAAGGATCTAGCTAGGGTGCTTAGGCTTGTAGGTTCAGTAAATCCAAGATTGAACAGGGTCGTTAGGATAATCAAGACAACATTAACTGAATTAGACCCTGAAGAACTTGAGAGAAGATTATCCGAGACAGAGGTAGCTGGAGTTAGAAAGTCAAGGCTTAGGGTACTAGGAGATAATGAATTACTGGAGATTAAGGAACTACTCAAGGAGGCGTGGGTTGAGGGGCAAAGACAATACTTAGCTCTGTTCCTTAGCGGTTGGTTTGCGAAGGCTAGAATCCATCCGGTCACGGTAGCTAAGCTTTTCAGGATACTAGCTGAGGAGAGAACTGATGACGAGCTTGATGAGAGGTTAAGCACGATATACTATAGCTATAAGAAAGCGTTAGGTCATATACCTGAGCTCCAAGACGTTGATAAGCTCATTGAGGAGTGGAGGGTTGAAGGCATACTAAGAAGGAATGTCTCTAGGGCAATATCAAAAGAACTTGAGGAAAGAGTAAAGGGTAAATCAGGTGTTCAAGAAGTACTAGAGAGTAGCCTTGGTGAAGAAAGGGCCTTAGAGGTTGTACGCAGAATTGAAGAGCTACTAGGTTGTGCCAGTCCGTTTAAGGACTCAATATTTGAGCTACTTGATTACGAAAAACAACTCTATGCGGTAGCTAACTTGAGGAAGCTAGTGATAGCTAGGGTGAGACGTGATGGGAATAAGTTAGTGTATAAGGAGAGGGTGGCACCAGTAGCACCTACTAGGGTAACAGTATATGTTAATCCACTTGGTGGATTAAACTACAAGTATGAGGTGATTTTTGAGGGCAAGACTTTACTAAAGCCACTTAAGGTAGGACCTGCACCAATCCAAGACATAGTAGCTAGGTTAAGGGCTGAGGGACTTGTTTACAATAAGAGACTAATAGAGGATGTAATTAATGCCGTAATTCAAGGTTATATGAGAAAGGGTAAGGCCGAAATTAAGGAGGAGATTGAAGCTCCAGGGTTCTATCTAATAGACAACAACATAGTGGTAGTTAGGTGGAAACCTAGGGAAATATCCAAGGAAGAACTCAAAGAGACCTTAGAACTACTAAATGAATTAGCTAATAGCTGGTTCAACCACTCTAGGGAAAGATTCGCTACAATCATTAAGTGGGGGGTAGTAGCACCATTCAGCTATATACTTAAGCAGAAAGGCAAGTGGCTACCTTGGCTTTACCTCTATGGAGCTAGTTATACCGGTAAGACAACCTTAGGCGAAATCATACTCGCTATGTGGGGTTTAGGACCTGCACATAGGAAGAGCGGTAGCAGTATTGATACAGTACCTAGGTTGGGCTATGTATTATCACAATCGACCTTCCCAATACTAATCAATGAACCAGGTGGTGCTATTTATCGGGAGGATGTTATTGAGGTTATGAAGTCAGCCATTGAGTCAACCATAGCTAGGGGTAAGTACGTTAAGGGATCATACACGGAGATACCTAGCCTAGCACCGTTAATAATGACCTCCAATAAATCGCTACCAAAGGATGACGCATTATTAAGGAGACTGCTGGTTATTAAGTTTACGTATGGTGAAAGAATAGCACCTAATAGAGCAAGTGAATTTGACGATAGTGTTAAGCCTAGATTAGACAAGCTGAGTACGATCGGCTATTGGATCTCCAAGCAAATACTAGAGAACCCTCAACTATTTGATTTAGAACCTATGGAGCTAGCCAAAAAATTACTTACTAAAGCCTATGAAGAAGTAGGGATTAAGGCACCTGACTGGGTGAACCTAACTTACGAAACTGAGGAGAATATCTATGATGACATTAAGGAGACAATTAAGTCATATTTAATAAAGAGGATTAATGATGAGTACAACAAGTTCGTGGGCAAGGTAATGGTTGAGTCGAGTGAAGGTATTAGGTACATAAGTAGACAAGAGCTAAGCTTTGAGGAAAGAGTGAGGATAGTACTTGAAAGTAAGTTACTACCATGGGTAACACTAAAGGATGATTATGTAATATTTACTACTGATTTTGCTAGGGAGATAAGAAACCTAGTAGGTGATATTGGAGGTCTAAAATCGATCGCTGAACTACTATCTTGGGAGTACGGCGTCTTCAGGATTGGAAAGAAGACACTAAGAGGTGCTAGAGTAAACCTTAGAGAATTCATAGATTTTCTCACTTAAGGTTATGTAATATTCTAACTCCTCCTATGGCTACGTGGCATATATAGATTGCACAGAACATGTAACCATATCAAAACCCAGCGTAACCATGAAAATAATCATAAACAGGTTCTAGATAATCGTGCGACACATCAAAACCCCGTGTAACATACTATGCCCTTAATTTGCCTCTCATGGTTACGCGGCATTGTTACACTGTTACACGCCTCTAGCACACACCTGTTTTTTGCAGAGGAATAGCCGACCCCTCTAGTAACTTATGTAACTATGTAACACATGTAACCTGTGTAACAGTGTAACAATTAGTTAGTATAGGGGACCCCTTGGTTTTTACTATAATAATCATGGTTAAATAAATGATAACTGTACATATCTAAATTACATAATGCACTTAAATGAGTAATGCAAACCAATTTAGCTACTGGAAATTGCTAGGGGTAAGGAGTTAAGCACACCAACCTTTGTCGACACGTGGCAAAGCTATACCAAGGTCCTCCTACCACCATTGTATGGTTGTTGGGGTCACCATGCAATGGTGAACTATCCCACCATGAGATGGTGGACACCCACACCATGTAGCGAGTATCATGAAGGCCGTAGTCGGTTACAACAGTAACTCATCACGAGGCGCACTACCAAAGCGATTATTTTCCCAAGAGGTGGAGGCAGTAGTATCACTAAGAAGTCCTTCACGAGGTCGGAGTTATTGCACAGGATTTTAAAAACAATCTTGCGCATTTTCCCCTTGGTTTTTTATCATTATTAACTCGTCCGGGGCCTTCTAACCCGTGCACTTACGGTCCCACTAACTCGCAGAAACAGAATTGTTTGGTGGGCAACTCTGTTGCAGAAGTGCTGCAAAGTTGTTGCAAAGCTACTCACCACTTCCTTGAAGCTTCCTTGAGAAGTCATTGAATCCTCATTGATAGCTCAAGGAGGGGAGTGTTGCAAAGTTGTCCCAAACTTGTTGCAAAAGTGAGGCAAGCTTCAAGGAAAATTTCAAGGAGGGTTCGGATCGTTTAATGGTGCTTCCCTTGAGGTACGTAAACGTCTCGCTGACTCCTCAAGCTTACGAGGTGCTGAAGGAGCTCAAGAGGAGGATGGGGGTGAAGAGCTACTCTGACGTGATTTTGAGGCTCTACGAGGGCTCCGTCCCCAAGTATCAGCATGAAGAGCTAGCCTTGCTCTGCAAGTTGCTCGACAGGTACTGGGACGATATCGGCAAGCACCTCAAGAGGCTCTTTGAGGACTTGAAGTAGCATGGGTTATTTAGCTTCATTAGCAACACTCTCCCTTTCTAAGCACCTTGAGGCAGAGTCTTAGTCTCTTTTCGTTGATCCCTTTGTTCATTTCCATCTTTCCATTATGTATTTTGGCTGATTTAAAAGATTAACCTCACTTGGACGCAAATGTTATGATATAGCTAATCGGTACATAATTCTTTGATATTTTCCAGCTCTGTACCTCTTGATGGTCTTATTACTAGCTCTCCTGTATCCCTATTGAATTCCATTATATAGTTTCTGCCGTATTTCTCGACCATTCTCTTAGGTATGTAAATGTTGAGCGATAGTGTGTAGTACTTGTAGTGGTATTCTCTTTTGTTAATTATCCTTTTTCCCGTAATTTCTCTCACTCTAATTACTTTCCTCCTCAAAATACTTCCCTATATGTATAATATGAAGACCATATTGAATTATTCCCTACAAAAGCCCATCCAGACATACCAATTACTTGATAGTAATTTTACGCATTGAACATAAGTATTTTCGTATATGAATATAAAATGTTCTTTAGCAGTAGTTTCTTTTACATACCGTGGAACCTGGAGAAGTAATACCGGAACGTTTTGGGGAAAAGTTTATTATTAGATTTCAAAAAGTAACCGTATTACCGGAACAGCTCTCCCGTGGTATAGTTAATTTTCAGAAC
>CAZVLA010000053.1:0-13903 GCA_964627805.1 uncultured Desulfurococcaceae archaeon | reverse complement strand
GAACGTCATGAACCGCCTGAAGACCTCGTAAGTCCTCTTGTTGAGTCCGCCCATAGCTTTGAATGTTTCATTAACTGATTCCTTACCGCATAGCCTAAGTCCCTCAAGCCTAGATACGTAGCTTACGTACTGCCTCAGGCTGTACTCGGATATGTTAGGATTGACACCCCTAATCCAATCAATGAACTCACTCACTAAGTCCTTGGTTATCTCTAGGCAGGCAGAACCGTTACCACCATCACCGTAGTTAACTTTGACGTGCTTCCGAGTCCTTCCCGCCACGTGGCGAGGGGGCTGTGGACCCCGAGGTCCCGGGTTCAAATCCCGGCCCGAGCCCCACACCCCCACATTCTCGTTGCTTAGATTTCTCAATGAGTTAACTACTGATTTAGCGATTGCCTTAGCTAGTAATCGTAAGTCCTTACGTTTCAAGGCGTAGTTAACCTGACCCCCCTTAAGACGTACTAACTGATACATCCTAACAATCTCTTCAAGGGGGCCTACATACTTAGTAATCACCTTCTTACCCACCCTGAATTCCTCATAGACGTAAAGGTGGCCCTTAATCTTCTTAACCACAAGACCCAGAGCTATACCACCAAACGTAGTTAATTCCGAAGGCATATCTACCTAACCCCCGTCCTTACATTAGGGACACCCACGACCCATCACCTCTTTAGGTACAGGTTAAGTGGTTGCGATATCCTGTCGTATACGAATACTAGCTTGACTACGGGTGATACCTTCTTCAGAACGTATATCTTGGTGAGCTTCCATGAGCTTAGGTACTTCTTATGTGGTTCCCACCAGAAACATCCCGTCACCGCTACTATCCTACGCCTAGCGACTCTAGGGACTTCCTTGGTAGTCCATAGTATGTACTGGTTCACCCAAGGTGGGTCAAAGATTACAGCATCAAACTCGTCATCCCTAAACGGTAACATGTAATCCTCTGTAGGGACTACCCTAATCCTGTGAGTAACCTCAGGGAACCCCTCAGCGTCAATCCTTACATCCCCTAACCTGCTCTTCCCGCTGAAGAGGTGAAGGACTGGCTTATACCCCCTCAGTAGCTTAGCGTATAGTTTCTCTTCTTTCTCACACCAAGCCCAAGATTCCCTGAATCTTGTAATCACCACGCCTACCACCTCTTTCCTCTACATCGTGCCTACGCAACTTAGTAGGGTCTTCAGCACTTCCTTAAGCCTTCTAGCGTCGAGCGTTACCGTATTTAGAACTGCCTCATACTTCTCAATGAACTCAACAAGCTCGAGGGCAACCCTCTTAGCCGACTCGCAATCCACCCTCAATCACCCCGTACTCTAGAAGTGTTTCGCACTCGCAGTCGCATTCGTCATCGTCGCCCTCGAAGCACTCGCAGTCCACGCATTCAGCGGTTATGAATACTTCCCTACCGTCAGGCAACTTAAGAGTTATTGAGTCGTAGGATGCTGCGACCACCTTAACCTCAAGACCCACTAACTCATTAGGATGTAGCACTTCACCCATCACTCAATCACCTTGGGTAGTTCTTGCATTCTTTCCTTCATTGCCTTGATTTTCCTTCCTAGCTTCTCGAATAGTGCGTTAACCTCTTCTTTCCAGCACTCGTTACAGTAGTACTCACCGTACTTTCTTCCGTGGTAGTCGAACACCGCCTGAATGACTGCCTTATTCCCGCACCCGCAATTCTTGCTGGTGTTCTTAAGTATCCTGAAACCGATTAATCGCCTACCGTTTAGGTGCCCCATAGCCCTAGCAAGTATTAGTTTCCACGCCTCGGCCTCATCAATCGTGAAGCCGAATACCGACCTGAGGTTAATGTATACTTGATTGCTTTCCCCTTCATCAGTGAACCTAGGTACGTAGTAGTAATACACGTAGTACTCAGGCGGGTACTCACGCTTAATCCAGTCAATCGCTTCACTGAGGTTACTGAACACCTTAGAGTCAGCCGTTCCCCACCCATGAAACACCGTAACCTCAACACCGTCGCTCAAGCTGAACACCCTAACCTCATTAGCGAACCCGTACCAGCGCCTCTCGTAGTAATCCCTATGTATGACCTTGAACCTATCGTGACGCCTCAGAAACCTCTTCAAATCCCTAATCCTCGGCATCCTCAACACCCCCTAAATCAGGACTACGCGCCTAATGCGTATCTTACGTATTGGCTGCTTACCCTCTAGTAGCTCTACTATGGCCTTACGTATGACGTCAGACCTAGTCATTCCTAAGCTCATAGCGTAGAGGTCTAACTTCTCAAGTAATCTCTCATCTATTTTGAAGGTGATTACACGCATTATCTCACCCCTTCGAGTCGTAGCCATGTCCTGATTGCTTCGTCTTTTGTTTCGCAGCGTATGTAAGGTGATGGCCCCGTTACGACGATGTATGACCCCTTACTGCACTTAACCGCATGTGATGCTTTCTTGGCTAGACCTATTATCTCGTCGAGCATGTACGAGAACGCTAGGTGGCACTTCCTCTTCCTATACCTCAGCCCACGCACTAAATGGACATAGAGGGCACACCTCTTCCTAAACTTCCTACCGCAGAACGGGCACACCTTATTCCGTAGCTTCAGTATGTCGGGACTGTAGAGTTCCTCAGCAATCACCTTAATGTGAGTAGGTACTGTAGCACCCTTAAACCCCATCAACCACCTCTCAAGCATTACGTAGTAACTATAGTCATAACCACTCAAGCTACCACCCACGCCTCAAGGTACTTCTCATACATTGACGGATGCTCTAAGTCCCTAATCATTCTCAGAACATGCGACTTCAGCCACCTGACCCAGTTAGCGAAGTACCACCCTTTACTCAGCATGACTCTATAGTACGGCTTCTCACCCTCTAACCAGTTAATCACCTCACCATGAGTCACTACGTACTTAGCTGAGAACATCCGCCACATGCGCTTCGGTTTCTTGTAGTACATGAACCAGACTGGGTACTTACTTAGCTTAGCCTTGCTTAGCTTCTCTGAGAGTATGTAGGCGTAGACATCATTGACCCTATCACTGGTTACCTCGACGTAGCATACGGCCCTACCAGTCTCTAGGTCTAGCAGTAGGAAGTCAAAGCGAATGCTTGGGTGCCCCTCAATAATTCCCGCCTTACCTACGTAGTCACTAGCCCTAACCACCTCAACCAACTTACCTAAATTCCTCAGTAACTTACTGTAGGCCTCAGCCTCAACAGCAACATACTCAGCACTTCTACCATAGTCTAGATGGTACCTGAGCTTGAAGTTGAGGCCGCTGCAGCTCATTCGTCATCACCTAGGTGGCTTAGTTGCACCTCAACATCGCCTACTGCTTCGAGGGCTTCGTCGGCCTTGCTGATTGCTTCCCTAACCATATCCTCTAACTCATTCAGCCTCATCTCTAAGTCAGCTAGCCTCGCCTTAACCCATCTGAGCTCTTGCTCAATACACGCCAAAGCAGAAGCTACGTCATAAGCCATTACCATCACGCCTCACCCCTATAGCACTTCCACTTCCACTCGCAGAAGTTGCAGAGGTAGCTCGGCTCAGCAGGCGGCGGCTCATTACTCTTGATGTACTCGTAGAGAGTAGCTGCACGCTTAAGTACTTCCCTGAACATCACTTCATTGAATACTATGGGGAATACCTTTACTTGACCATCCTTTCTACATATGTATATTATGTACCCAGCCGACCTACGTAATAGCCCTAGATACGCGTTTATCTGCATCACATGAGACGGGAATGGTTCATCAGGTATTCTGTTTGTAGTCTTAATTTCCACCACGTACTCATCATTAACCGCATCAGGGGTTCCCGCAATCTTGAAGCCATCCAGCTCAATAATGACTTGCTGTTCCGTAGTATAACCTAATTCCTCGAGAACCTTCTCGATTACTAGGTGAGTGCTAAGCCCAAGACCAAGCACGACCCTCTTACTAGGTGCTAAGTGGCTTAGGTCTTTACTTCCGTACTTCCTAGTGTACCATGACTTACGTAGGCACCCGCAGACCTCACCAACATGTATAGTGTTCTCATCGATTATCCTTAACCTACTCACGAGGAACTTCCTAAACGCCTCGTAAATGTCCTCGGCCCTCACCATTACCTCACCACCCTGAAGGTGTCTTCCCTCGGGTCGTACTCGAAGGTGAAGTGCTTACCGTCCCTACGCCTAACGACCTCAACCAGCACCTTACCATCAGCATCAAACACCTTCTTCACCACCCAAGCCTCGCTATCAAAGACCGCACGCGCCTTCCTCATCACCGCATGAACCACCAAAGACCGCATTACTTACCACCCCACACGACCTCAGAACGCTGACTATCCTCAGCAACAGGCCTAGCAGCAAGAACCCGACCTACATCGTCATACTTAGGTTCCTTGACTCTAGTAGGCTCGGTCTTTTCTTCATCAGTGCATATCCACACTAGGTATTTCCCATCCTTCTCTATACAGCGAGTTATCTCTAGAACAGCTGGTATTATTGAGTACTTTAGGTAGTGCGGGTTGTAACCTAGTTCAAGAGCTAACTTAGCAATTGAGACTTTACCTTCATCCTTTACTTTATTGACTATTTGAGCAACTACACGTTTAATTTTTCCGTGACGATTAGGTTCAAACCCTCTACGCATTTTAGGTCACATGTCAGATTCTGACTCAGACTTTTTATCTTTTTCTGTTTTTTACTAATTTTATGAATGTAAATATGATTCATACATCTAGGTATAAGTACGAATAAAACAAAGACATATAGGTGGAAGAATTGATTGATGACGAACTAAAGGATGTACTCACAATAATTGGAAGGGTACTTTACGTTATGGGAAAGAAAGGCATTACCAAATCAACCATAGCAGAACTTAGGAAAGACGTAGGAACGGGTGTGTATCAATTAATTATTTCGGGTGTGAAAAAGGGGTGGTGGCATTATGATTATAACACCGACACCATAGAGCTTACTGAAAAAGGCGTGAGGATGTCCCGAAGGCTGTCAAAGCTTTAGTTGTTTCTTTTTCTTTTTGTATATATATTTATATATACATAGTAAGAACACATACACACCAGAGAAAACATTTCTAAAAAAGAAAAATATCATTATACAAACCATGCTATAATGCAAACGTTCTTTTGTATTAGTGTACACTCTCGTAATTATGTATATATAAATATATATACAAAAAGAAAAAGAAAGAGAAAATAATCCGTGTTAATGTAATATAATTGGTGTGTAATTTGAGTGTAAGGCACGACACTCTTTATAAGAAGGATATTCAGACATTTAGGGTTGATAAGGGAACTTCTCGTGAGCTTAGGTACGTTATACCTTTTGGTTCATTAGTTACGGTAAGGGTCTCAGCTACCCAGCCCGTCATACTAACTATGGCCGGTCCTCATATTGAGCAGTCCGAGATTGCAGGTACTAAGGAATATAAATTCACAGCAGAACCGGGTACTGAATTAATGATAAAGTTTCAAGGTAAGTCAGGCTTCTTTGCTAAGCCGAGCGACGTAACAGTTGAGGTAGAAATGTATACAGCTAAGGATGCTGTTAAGGTTTCTGAAGAATTAACTAACCTTCTAGAGGTATTAAGGGAATTAGGTAAGGACTACTACGACATAAACAAAGAACATGTCCAAGATGTGCTTAAGAGATTAGTAGGTGTCTGGAAATTGCTTGATAACGAAACGAAGAGTAAAGCAAAAGAACTTATGACTTTAGCTAAAAAGTTTGAAGGTATTTAGAAAAAGTTTTTTATGAATTCATCAATAGCGTACTCTTCTGCTTTTCGTATAATAGTATTAATTACCTGAATACAACCATCTAAGCTACCTATCTCTAGGCATTCTCTCTTAATGAAGGAAAGTAATGTTAATAACTCAGCTTTTGTACATGATGTTATGTTTCACCCCCCGTTCTCGACTGGGGTATTTAAAGTGTTCTTAAGGTAATGTGTTTGTTTCTTTTAGTTCTATTGAGAGTGCTGCACCGCCCATTTCCTTCTTTATTGAGTGGGCTGTTATGTAGAGTATTATCCCTGTTTCTTTGTCTATGGCTATTTCCATGATGTATCCTTTTGTTGGGTCTTTAGCTTTGAATACTATTGCGTTTCTTATACCCCACTTAGTCGGTATTTTCATTTCGCCTTCCTTGACTACTTCAGTAGGGCTTATGCCTAAGTACTTAAGTACTTCCTTAAAGTCTAGCCTATCGCTCGTACCTACCTTTACTTCACCAAGCATTGATGTTCTTATGTAGTACTTACCGTTGTGGCAGTAGATAAGTACCTCACCGCCTGTGACGGGTATGAATAGTGCGTGACCGCTTACCGCATAGATAGCGTAGGCACCTTCCTCACCCCACTTAACCCCATGTGTAGCGGCAGTTACATTGGTGACATGAGTAGGTATGGGAAGGTACGAAGCCACCACAAAACCCAGTAAAACACCTATTACTATGCCTAAACCGAGACCGGCACCAAACCTCATTCTCTCACAGTATCTAGTACTCGCCTAAGTTATTAATGATTTCAGTTATGTAGTCCGTGTCTAGTCCCGCCTTTCTAATGACGTACTCGCCGAAGGGTGTTATGTTGCCGTCCTTATCCACTATGCCTAAACCGTATAGTAGCTCGAAGTCTATGTTGCTTAAGGACTGCAGTAGCTCAGCGTATATCCTAGCTAGCTTAGTCCTGCTAACTATCCTAGCTCGTTCCTTAGCTCTATGCGCTCGCCTCTTAAGCTTCCTGTAGTACTGGTAAAGCTCTGGTTCCGTCTTAGACCACTCTATAGACCCTAGGGCCTTCCACTTCCGTAGCCATAAATACCTGCTATACCCGAAGAGCTTGGCCTTACCCCTTCTAACGCAGTCCACCATGTAATTTGCTGAGCTACGTAGCTTAGGCGGTAACATTTCTGCTTCAACAACTGTGCCGATTAATACTGCAACATCTTCACGTACTGTTTGAAAGTTCTCTATGAATTCTATCATTCTTTGTCTAGCGTGTGGCGTAAACCATTGATAAGTGCTGAAATGTAATCCTATGTCGTCCCAGAGGATAGCCTTAACTCTTCCGTCCTCGGCCCTAAGCCCGTCGTACTTCACGCTATTCTGCGTTAAGCTATCGTAGTCGTCAGGCGTGAAGACTATGCTATGCTTAACTAAGGCCGCATCCCCGTAGATGTGCTGCAGAATGTTAAGTGCAAGCGTTGACTTACCTTTCCCTCGCTCACCGATGATTAGTACAAACAGGAAACCATCCTCGTTGATAGCCTCATTAATTTTCTCTCTAAGTACTTTCCATCCGTCACCCTTGATTACGCCATATTCTTCGCCTGAAGGCGCGAATAGCTTTAGCCTATCCACTATTCTTCCCATTCATCCCACCCCTCTCTTTCCTTAGCCTCAGCACCTGCTATGAAGAGTTGTGATGTCTCGCTTAGGCGTCTTATTCCTTCGAGTGCTGCTTTTCTTACGATTCGCTTTCTTAGCGCTTTCCATTCCTCTTTAAGTTCCTTATCACCCCAGACCTCTACTGCGTTGTCTAAGTCTATTATAGTCTGAGCTAACTCAGGCTCAACAAAGACTAACTCATTAACCTTAAGCCTACGCCCTAAACGGCTAGCAGCAAGTCTCTTAAGCTGAGATATGAGTAGGCTTATGTCGCTACTTAAGTCAATCTTCTCTCTCACTCTTAACCACCTCTCTTGCCGCCTTGAATATCTTGCTTAGTTTCTGCACAGCTATACGGTCAGCTAGCACAGTTAGCTTAGCCTCAAGATTGATGTAGCGTGAGCGTAATTCCATGTTCTCTTTAAGTAATTCCTCAAGCATACTTCCCTCTTTCATCCAGCGTATGAGGCTCTCAGCGTCCTTAGGGCCTAGAGCGTATACCTTAAGCACCCTAACCCTCTTAGCTCTCGGCTCTACCTTCTCTCTTAGTTTTTCCTTAGTCTTAGCTGCTTCACGCTTTATAGAGGCCAAGACATCACTCATAGATACCTTCACCCCCTTCCCTCTCTACCACCTTCTCTTTAGTTAATTGAGCATCGAGAACTAGCAGACCTTCTGCCTTTTCGTAATACTCGACATCCTCGACCGTCCAGAACTTATCTGACGGTCTTCACCTAGTTTGTTTATTTCCATATCTTTGAGAACTATGTGCTTACCTAGTAACCTCTTAAATGCCTCACTAACGCTCTGCTTGGCATAGGCTAACATACCCTCTGCTGTGCGGTAGAGAACCGCTGTTTCCCATAATATCTTCCTTAATGATGGGATTATCTTTATCAAGTAAACCTTCCTTCCGGCCGGTGTTACCTTATATGTCGTAATGTACGAGAGAGCGAATGGTAGTACTAGCCAAGGGCTGTGGCCTGTCCTAGTGACTATGATGTAGATTATGATTCCTGAGGCGAATAGCAACACTAAGTTAAGCCCGTTGAACGTCCTTAAGAGTAATAGCTTCCTTTTGAGGCCGAAAGCTGAGATTATCGCAATTAATGCGAGTACAGCACTAGCTTGAGCCTCTCTATCTAGCCATTCCTTTAACTGAGCTAGAGTGAATAAAGGTCCTGAAGGCTTCTTTTTCTTCTCTTCAATAGATTTTACAGCCACGAATCTTAAGACGTAGCTCTTACCTTTATACCTAATATTAAGTATTAGGGGTTTGCTTAAGTCTAGCTTGCTTAGGTTTAGAGCCTTACCCCAGAATCCCTGCCATGTCTGATTATAGTTTGATTTAACTAATACTGGGTACTTATCCTTAGAGTAAACATAGACAACTACGGGCGCTGTAATCTTTGAGCCATTGCAGGCTACCCTAACCCACGCGCCGAACTTAAATAACACGTAGATGTCCGTATCATTAAGTCTCAAGGTAGGCTCTAACCGAGTTGAAGGCAGTTTAATTTTACTTTCAGCTAGGACTGGGGCGCCTATAAACAAAATTAATAGGTATAAAGTTAGGATTAAAAAGCAGGACTTGGTTTCAACTCACTCAGCCTCTTCGAGTGCCTTAAGGATTGCTGCTCTTATCGCTTTGCTTACTTCCTTAACCGTAGCTTCTAGGCCGAATAGTCCTTGCTTGTTGATTATGTCAGTCAGTAGCGTTGTTTCGTGCTTCCAGAAGTCTAGCTTTAGGTTCTCAGGTATGTTTGCGTCGTTCTGTACCTGATGCCATATATCCACGAATATCCTGTGGATAGTCCTAAGCCCTTCCTCTAGCACCTTCATCTGCTGCAGGAACTCAGCTAAGTCACTAACGTGCCTAGCCCTCTCATCCTCTTCCTCTACGACCCTAGCGCTATTACCACGCTTAAATATCAAGGTGCTCACCCCTTGAGGACGTTGAGTTTGAATATGATTTTCCTTAGTATGTGCTTATACTGACTACCAGCTATCTTCTTGAGGATGTCCTTATGCGCCTTAAGGTACCTAAGCGTGTTATCGTTAATCTCACCAGTCTTAGTGAATGGGCTGCGGCCCGTGAGCCTCTTTATCTCTTTCTCATGCTTCTTTAACCACCTAGTCAGGCTACCCCACTTAATCTTCTTCCAATTTATCTTCCTTTTCTTCTTACCCATGATATCACCTGACACAATTAGAACCATATAGGTTCATCATCTTCGGTTCTACAATCCATCATCTCGACTCGGTACCCCAGCCTAGACGCTACCGCCTCAATCATCCTCAGTAATGACTTAGGTGACCTGCTCTTTACCTTGGACTTAAGTATGAGGTTTACCTTGAGCCTCACGCTACCACCTCTTTACGCTTCCTAAACAAGAGCTTGATTATGTTGTAACCAAGAAAACCACCCGCTAAGACCGCCATCACGCTTAGGATTGGATTACCCGTTACCTGCATTGCTGAGTTGTAGAGGTCTACGGCCCAAGGCCAAGCGAATGCTAACACGATTAATGTTAGCCCTAGCTTAGCGCCCCAAATGCTTAGTTTGTAGGTGGCCATTCTCTGAGCCTTCCATGCGTGGTAAGTAGCTACTGCGGTTATCGTTATACCTAGTATTAGCAGAAGCCATTGGGTTTCTGAGAAATTACCTAGGTATTCCTGTAGCTTCCCTAAGCCCCAGTTAATGATTTGCTGAAGAGCGTTAATTACTGGGCTTAAGTCCATGCTCTCACCTTCTTCTGGCTGCTACTGCTATTATCATTACGCCTGACACCACCAGTATGTACGCCATGTTGAAGCCACTCATCCATAGCCCAGCAATGCTGAGTACAGCACCTATGTACAGGCAAGGCCTTATGACTAT
Organism: uncultured Desulfurococcaceae archaeon; assembly: GCA_964627805.1. Classification (GTDB taxonomy): domain Archaea; phylum Thermoproteota; class Thermoprotei_A; order Sulfolobales; family NBVN01; genus CAZAMI01. The sequence goes on along the minus strand of CAZVLA010000053.1, from coordinate 3,635 downwards.
CCCTATGAACACCAGTATAATACCTATAACTAAGAGACCGTTATGCGCTACCCAATCACCGAAGGCACTGAATGGCCCGCCTAATGACTTAATCGCGTTACCTAATGTTTCGCCCGCGTTCTTAAGTCCGTTAAGTATCATTGTGAAGAAGTTAGCTATTGCACTGCCTAAGCTACTGAATAGGTCTACAAACCACCTACCTAAGTTACTGAAGAACCCCACTATCCCGTTCCATATCGTGGTGAAGAAGTTCTTTATGCCGTTAGCTATATTGCTGAATACCTGACCTATTGCGTTAATAGTGTTCTGTATTCCCGTAATTAATGATGTGAAGAACCCGTTAATAGCTCTCGTTACCTGATTAAAGAAGTTCTGTATTGACGTGAAGAAGTTCTGAATAGTCCTTACTAAATTGTTTAACGCATTCACAATGTTTGATAGTACAGGTATGTTAATACCGCCTGCGTTACTAGAGCCGCTAGAGCCAGAGTTACTTGCTGAGCATAAAGAGTCAGGGTCTTGAGGCTCACCACCGAACTTAATATTATAGACACCGTCACCACTGTAATACGTTACCTTAGCGTATATATAGCCGTCGTAAGGCCCGTAAACCGTCACGCAATCTTCATTACCTGCAGCCCTCGCTGAAGACCCCATTAATGTACCATTACTATCATATACGTACAGGTCAACATCGAGATTGTTTGATGGGTAAACACAAATAGCAATAGACGACGTACTATCGATACTCACGTAGTCCTTGTACCAGTGCTCATCACCGCTACTAATAGATACGCAGTTCTTCTCAACTATTTCCTCTGCTGTGTCGAATGAGGAACCTTGAGCGTTGGCTACTGCCGTACCTAGAAGAGAAACAATTAGGGCAGTTACGATTAAGGCTAAAAACGTGTTTTTCATGTTCACCACCACTTAAAGAGTCCTAGGTAGTTTATCCCGAATGTAGCCATTGCGCTGATTATTAGGAATATCCCCATTATCTGTGCTAGCTTGTCCTTTCTCGTTACTAGGACTATCCCTGCTAGCGCGAGTATGGCTGCTATGATGTACGGTAGTGATGCCTGTAGAGCACTTACGTACTGACTGAATAGGCCTAATACGTTGAAGCCGAACCCTAAATACGCTGATATCCCTAATAGTAACATACCGAATAATGCACCAAGGAAGTCGTCTATCTTGCTTCTAGACATTAGGCTATGGTAAATCACCCAAACACCCGCAGCGCCGCTAACAATCGCTAACGTCAATTTTGCTATGTTCTGAAGGTCACCTAAAGGTATGATGTTGACTATACCAGCAACTACAAGCACGACAGCTAGGATAATTATTGGCGCATCGAGATTCATGAAGCTACTGAACTTCTCTAAAAATGACATTTTACCTCACCTATGCCTAGGCTTCATTACGATGAAGAACATCGTTATTACGAATATCGAGACTACTAGAGCCATGACTGGGTCGCCGATTAAGCCCGTGAATATCGCTGAGAGGCTAAACCCACCGAAAGCCGACGCTACCACACTCTTAACACGCCTCACGACGCCTAAGAGCGCTGACCACATAGCGGCGAGGAAGCTATAGACGGGTTCACTCAAAGCCTTAAGCACGGGCTTCTCGCTGATGGTATACATGCTGAATTGTAGTACTATACCGTCGATGTTCTGAACCGGTATTGCTGTGAATGTTATTGAGGGAACGACAATATCGTTGCTGAATCCACCAGCCATTACGTAGAGCACGAAACTGCCGAGGTCAATGTCTTCCGTAGCGTTAAGTACGAGTCTGCCCGTTGCATCGTCCACAACTGGCTTATAATTACTGCAGAATATCCAGTATTTACCACTATGCCACGTCATGTCACTGCGATAGTGGTCAAGGAAAACGCTTACTGACGTACTGACTGCAGTGTTGTTCATGAACTCTATACGGTACTCAACCTTGTTCAAACCCTTATCAATCAGCTCATTAAACGTTATGTTCGTGAAGAACCTAATGCTTAAGATTGCATCATAGCCTGCTGGTGGTGACGGTATCGATAGATAGAGCTTGCCGTCGTATAACGTAGCGATATCAGATGCGTTATACTCAACGCTGGTGGCTACACCACTTGTTGTATTCTTATATACTATACGTACAACACAGTTGATGAGGTCATCAGTCGTCAATATCTGTACTTTTGAAGTATAGCTTAAAGTCCCTAGGGTGCCTAGGAACAACACTAGACACAGCACTGCTACCCCCATTTCGAATATTAGTTTATGCTTCTTGCTCATGTGAAACTTAATCCTCACCACGCTCTCACCTTTTCGTGTTGTTACTTGGCTAAGTACTATATATTCTCAACTAATAGAATTCTGTAGAGTGAAGGTTATGGTTCTGTAGAATTACTTGAAGCGCAGCTTAGTCACTATCTTCTGAAATACTGACTCAAGAATGAGCTTACGCCTAGCGTGCGGCGGGTACTTAAGGGCCTTAGTCACCTCAGCCGCAGCTATTGCTTCCTTAAGTATGTCCTCTATGAACGACGAGAGAGTTGCGTAACCTAACTCATCAGCAATAACAGCTAACTGATACTTAAGGTCTTCCGAAATCCAAACCGAAAGCGAAGTCTTACCCTTCCAGTAAGAAGGCATCGCTCATCACCTCTTTGAGCCATTTGACGTAGATAGAGAACAACCTATCCGCCCAGTCCCTCGTGTTCAAGTAGTGGATACCTGAGACCGATAACCCCCTACTCAATATTAATTTGACTGCGTCGAGGGGGATGTTATTCTCGTGCGCTAACTGCGTGAGCTGCTGCTCTACCCACTTCCTTAAGAGCTTGAATCTTATTCCGTGATGGTGGAAGATGTCCTTGAGGTGTTGGTAGTCAATCTCTACCTGCTTAACCTTAAATAGTGGGTAGTAGATGTAGTCGCAGCGCTTCTTACCTAATTTAATTCCTAGGTAGTACCTGCAGAACCCGAGGTCTTCAAAGCAGGTTAATCTACGCTCAAACTTACCTGTGGGGTGCTTCGCTTCTTCATAAGGCTTGAATGAACTGAGCATTGTGATTATGTGCCTGAGCCTAGCGCCGCTAAGCCCTAAGGTGAATAGGTAATCAAGCCCTAACTCTGCAAGTTTACGCCTTATATCTAATACTACAGAGTCAGGTATCCTAGCTTGGGTCTTAGAAGTTCTTGAGCTGCCAAGCTTGAGGAAATCTAGGTAAGTCATCTTCTTCATGTAATCCATTAGACCATGATGCGCTAAGAACTCGATGTATTTGCGCCATGCACGCTTGTGACTTCTCTTAGTAGGTGGCCACTCAAGACGTGATACAACGCCGTAGTAGTCCCTAGCTGTTTCCTCAGATACATGCTGCAGAAGCCACTCTCTGAAACTACTCAGTAAATCGTTATCCACAGGCGGCATCTTAAGGCTGTAGTTAACTATTGACTTGGTTCTGGGTTCTTCAGTTATGTGGGTTGCCGGCCTGCTAAGCCGGTGGGGTGTGCCCCCGCGCGGGTTCAAATCCAGCCCCCGGCGCCACATTAATGCCTCATTACTTAGACTTTTACACTGATTTAACTATACTTCATGGGATCTTCTTAAGTAATGTCCTTTAGAGTTCCTTA
>CAZVLA010000052.1:0-71414 GCA_964627805.1 uncultured Desulfurococcaceae archaeon | reverse complement strand
GTGTTAGGGTTAATCTGGTCAGGCTGTCTGCTTATCTGGCTTAAGTCAGCCTCACTATCGAAATATATGATATTCTCCCAGCCAGTAGCAGGTGTCCATGCAGGATCGTTAGGGTTAGTTACGTCGGGCATTCTATCGCCTCATGGAGCCCAAACTTCCACGTTATCAATCCAGGAATAGAGTACGCCACTAGTTGGTGCTGTACCATAACCGTACTCGTATGCCTCGAAACCAACTCTGTTTATTGAGGAGTTATAGTATTGGTTTGTTGGGTCTAAAACATCATTACCTATCTGAACCCACGAACCACTAACCTCCCTCTCAACCCTGACAACTAAAGCATCCCAATTAGGGTCCACCCACCAAGTTATTCTGTAATGATTCCATGAATACCTATCAAAACTGCTATCTGTAAAAACATTACCTAAAACATTAAATTCGCCCAAAACACAATCAAAGTTAATCACGTAACCCGTTATTGTTGATAAATCTGAACCCACAGGGTTTTGGACTCTAAAATACAATTTGAGGTATTCTGCGCGCCTATAATAATTACCGTAATACGTCTCTGAAAAAGTACAATAAAATACCAACCTGCCGAAAGGAAGGTTTAATATATTTGGATTCTTACCTATGAACCTGATATAACCATCATTATATGTGTAAGCAGTTAAGATTTCAGCAGTAGCTTTCAATAGTAGGCTTGATGGAGGGCTTATAAATTTTGATACATCTATATTCCAAGTACTTGTCTTTTCGTAAATCTCCCAATCATCGAGTACTCCGGGAAATACTACCTTCTCTAGACCATCACTAAACAGCCTAACTCCACCCAACTTTCTTCTGCCGGGCAGTTCCGCGTTCATAAAACATTCTAGACCCTTCAATTTTAGGCTCTTAACAAATTTATAGTAACTTTCCTCAACTTCAACACGTCTTTCATTACTTAACCCTCTATACTCACTTAGTTTTTTCTCCAACATGTATAGCTCCGTATTATGTTCCTCAAACCTCTTAGCTAGGTATTTTTCGATCCAATCAACCATAACTATCACCAACTAAAATCGTCCTCAAAAACTATATTCATTATTGGTAGGATATTTATATATGAAAATTGGTCAATTAATTGTAAATACATTACTCCGCCGGGAGTTTGTTGACTGGGTAGAGGAGGTAACCTCAAAGATACTCCTTTAATTAACTTAATTACTAAACTATGGCGTAAACTAATAACTAATCACCTCAGACGATAGTTATTACTGAAAGCAACTTGATAGTGCCTAGAACGTACGGAGGTAACGTACTGGGAGGGTTAGACGGTGCAGGGTTGTTCGAGGTACTGCCTGGTCTGTAAGGTAATTCATATATATTATGTAAGCCCAACAACGGTAACACTACATTACCGTAACCCATCATTACTTGACGAAGCTTTAAACCCATAACCTCACCCCACAACAAGGACACGAACAGTGGCGGGTGGCGACTCAGTATAAAAGTAAAGCTTACGGACGTTGGAAACCGGTACTTCATGGTACTGCATACTCAGCAGGAGCATCCCTTGAGTGCTTGTGTCTGTTATCTCCCTAACATCGATGTAGATGTTAGCATCTGAAATAATAACTGCCACCCTGGAGCCTTTAGGTACTTCGTAAACGTAGCTCGGGTCTGCTTTAAACACGCTTATGTCCTTAAGGACGTAATCAAGTGGGAAATGACTACCGAAGGACGCTATATAACCCACCCTCATCACCAAGTAAAGTACTTAACGTACACTTATAACCCTTAGTTTTATCTACAATGACTACCTCGGGGTGAGAGGTAGGTAATGACAGAGTCCCTGCGTGTGTGTTGCTCATATTGAAAAGGCGTTTAAAGATAAACGGAAATAAATTTTTCATTTTTTCACTGGTTTCTCTAGCCCATCAACCCACGTATATGACGTGTAAACCCCACAAATACACACCCCATTACTAACTTAACATATTCATGTAAAGTTACTCCGTTAGAAAAACCCAATTTTTTCACTAGAAATTAAAAATTAGTAAAAAATTATCCTAACTAGAAAATTTGAATTTCTAACTGGCGCCTCCACCCACAGTGTTATTTTTATAGTTTATTCGTTCATCGATTTAAACGTAATTTCACCGAAACTCTAGTGAAATAAATAAAAAATTAGTACAGTATGAATCTGTAGTGGGTTTCCTCACTAGGGGGAGTGAAAAAATTGTAGAAAAAGTTACATCCTTCATTTACCTGTGAAGGAATTAGTGAAAAATTCCCTCCTCCCTCCCTACAAGCCTATGTTGTTCTTCCATGTACTTCCTGGGAGCGAGTGAAATAATCCTTTAGTAGAATCTCAATTAACTTACCTTACTTGAGTGAGTAGATTAATGTAAGTAGTTTGTTGATTCCCATAAAACACACCTTTATATAATGCACTATGATTCACTACACGGTGATGTACTGTGTTCAGGCTCTTCGGGCAGGGGAGTAACCACGTGGTAATGAAGTTTGAGTCTGTAGAGGAAGCAGGCGTATCTACTTCAGGTAAGGGAGTGAGTATAAGCGTGTATTATGAAGTTCAGGCTAGCAATGAGGTCATTGAAGATATAAAGAAATGTGAAAGCGTACCCACTGCCTCAGTAGGGATTACGTACAACATCAACGGTACCGAGGAAGAGGATAAGGGTTATGTAGATGTGAAGGGCTCCTACGCTGAACTCTTCGACTATAAGGAACTCCCTGAGGGTACCTACAACATCAAAGTGTACGTTCCCGAAACTATAGAGGGTGATGTGGAGTTCTGTGTTTATGCGTATAGCCCTGAAACGGGAGGGTATACCGAGGAGATAGGCTGTTACAGCACGTACAGTGAGGCAGAGGAAGAGGCTAAGAAGCATGATGCTGTAGTAGCAGGCGAGTTAGTTAATGTTGTAACGTCGGGTTCTAAGGAGATTGATATGGGTAAAGTAACGATAGGTCCTGTAGAAAAGAAGCCCACGCCCCCGCCTCCCAAGAAGAAGGAGCCTATATGGTACCCCGGTAAGTTCCTGAAGAAGTTCCTGGGTAGGGTCTAGTAAAACATACATTTTTGTTTTCGTGAATGTTTTTCTTTTGGTGAAGGGCTTGAGCCTCGAAAAGACTATTGCTACGTCTGAAGAGGTTGAGCTTCAGGAGTGGGACAGGCTTCATGAAGTCGCTCTTTATCCTGAATACTCATACAGGATAGGCTATGCCAAGCCCAGGATATCATACGTGTCTCCCCAATGCATTCACCTTGACTCTGCTGTCCTTACCTCCTCAATAAAGAAATACGAGGGTGAGTGGAGGGTAACTAATAAAGTATCTAAGGCTCGAGCCCTCCTCAGGTATCAAGTAACTGCCTTCGGTAAGGGTCTTAAGGGAGTGCCCGTAACCTTGATGGATAGAGACTTCAATGTTTTAGGTACTAAGGTAACCGATGACGAGGGTTACGTAACGTTCGAGTTCACATACGATAACCCGGGAGTCTACGTATATAACGCTGTCATAGGAGAGGGTAGGGTGAAGCCATTAACTTACTTAAGCCCGAGGGTGTCAAGGATAGTAGTTACTGTTTGGTTAGTGAAGGTTAAGCAAGTAGCTAGCACTGACGTATGGTTAAGGTGGGTCGGCAGGACGTTGCTAGAGCCCTTACCCCATGATTTCTGGAAGGACCTCCCGAGAAGCATTGTGGGGTTAGCACACCCTAAGTACTCGAGGGCTTACCACATGCTAGTCCCTGTCATTTCAGGTCTTACCGTCAATTTAGAGTTAGGCGTGTCAGCCGCCTGCAACTTACCGAAAACGTGGGGTACTAAAGAGGAATGCTGTAGATACGCTAAAGGTACTTGGTGGACGTATAAAGTACTTGTGAAGAAGTCATTAAAGTCTGACTGGGTTGAGGTAGGTACTGACAAGATTAACCTTGACTACCACATGAAGTTCAAGGTAACGACGAGTGATTTCACTTACAAGGGTAAGTGCTTGTCATTAACTAATGATGGCGAGGTTAGGTGTGCATGGGAGAAGGGTACTGCGCCCACTTGCTGAGTTCTTGTGTATAAATATATATAATATGTATATACGCCATTCGAGTTCGAGGGAGTGCTTACTACAAAAATGAGTTTTTAATTGATTTCACCATATAGCATCTAACGTCCTAGCCTCGATCTTATCTCCATGCATTAACGCTACCGACTCCCACCTCTTGTCAAAGAACATCAGGCTAGGTCTTCCTCTCCTCCCTTTATGGACTACAGCTACTATCCTGTTCTCCTCTATAAGGTTAATTATGTACCTCTTGAGTTCGTCCTTAATCATTTTTGATTTCCTCAGGAGTTCACTAGCGGTTATCCCGTTCCTTCCATTCTCTGATATTAAGGTGTGTATGAAATCTAAGGGACCCTCTGCTGTGGTTATAGTAGCCTTCACAACAGGCGTGGATACTAGGGTTAGTGCTTTCTTAGTTTTAGGTAACGTCCTTTCTATCCATCTCATAGCATCCCTCACGTCCTCTTCCTTAACTTTCAGTACGTAACCGAACGTAGTAGTTCGTTCGGGTCTCCTTCTTAGGGAGGCTAAACATATTGAGAACCTCACTAGATGGTCCCAAAGATTCTGTGAGTAGAGAGCCCATATTGATTCAGGATTATTTATAACCTCCTGTTCAGACTTCCTTGCGAATTCATTGATTTTATCGAGTACTCCCGGCTCGAAGAGTGCCTTAACAGGAGATATGTTTTCGTATGCGTTCATTAGCTCGGCTAGCTCGTGGGATATGGACGTTAGTTCATCCATCAGAACTGATTTCCTGAGGTTAAGCGGGGGTAACCATCTGCTTTTATCGTCGGGCTCAGCGTAAATAATGAAGACTCTCCTCATAAGCCCCTGCTGGAAGAGGTAAGTGTTTAAGTACAGCCAGGGTTTCTGCATGCCTAATATAGCCGTAACGAATAGCCCTGAGCGTATGTACCTGTCCTTCTTAGCTCCCCTCCAGATGTGTTGCTCTCCACTCCATAACTTGCTAAGGAGTGATGCGTAACCTATCATGTAGTCCCTCTTAGTCATCTGCTGGAAAACACCTCCGTACTCTGTGCTAACGATTATGAACATGTCTAAATCTTTCTGGGCTTCCGATATATGCTCTGCTAAACCCTCAGGCGAGCCCGTCTCGATGAATATGTTCTGAATTATTTTATGTATCGTTTCTTCTGAGGCTCTAGGCATCCTAGCCTTGTAGTACTCGTAAAGGGCGTGAGTAATTACGTGTAAGTCAATATCAATCACTGTGCTTTTCCTCATGATTCCTGGTATGCCTGACAGTATTATCCACACGTTAGGTCTCCATGGGTTAGAGGAGGGTCTCATGTAGAGCGGGCATATAATGTACTTACCTAAGCATGAGGAAGCTATATGCATTAGGGAGAACCAAAGGTAGGTTTCGGGTGCGTCCGTTATCTCCGTTACGATGTTCATGAAGGAACGTTCAATATCCAATAACCTCACCTCAGAGAGGTGATTACTAACCTTTTAATCGTGTCCTCGTCATACCTTGACGGGTACAGGATTATGAAGAAATCAGTTACTATTAGCCTAACTTCATTACCTGCCTGCCTCCCGAACTCCTTCGGTAGAGTTATTACGTATTGAGTGTAGTTCTTACCTGAAACCCTCTTACGTACTTTAATCACTTTACGCCTTTCCGTCTTCATAGTAAACACCCAAAAATTTTACTATTCAATTCATTATCGATTATTTAATAAAATTATGTGGGTGTAACATTACGTTGGCGTTTATATGTGAGGTATATGTGTGTGTGTTGGGGTGAGTCATGAGGATAAAAGATTGGGCAGATAAGCTGGATAGCATCGTTAGGTCTTCAAAGGATAAGTTAGTTTGGACAGCTGACGAGGTAGCCGCGGAGTTAGGTGTTAGCCTTAACTACGCTAGGGACATAATGAGGTTCTACGCCGCCAGCAGGTCTGACGTTAAGTACGAGCGTGGGAGGCTGATTGTTGATGTCAGCAAGTGAAATACCTGAGTTCGTTCTGAAAAGGATTGATTACCTATCCACGAAGTTAGGCGTTCCTAAAGAGCAACTCATTAAGAGGTACTTGGAAATATATAATGACCCGTGGCTACAGCAAGACCCTTCATTCAAGACAGCTGACGAAAGACATGCCTACGCAGTGAGGATTCTCTGGGTTGAGGCTGTATCGAGACCCCCGTCTAAGGAGTTCTACGTAATACCCTTCGGTTTCACGGGTGTGAGGATATCCAAATCCTCAGGCGTACCCATGTCAAGGATTTACGTACTGCAGAAGGAAGGTGATTCATGGAAGAAAAACGTGATTGTATGTAAGGAGAAATACGCATACCTCTACCGTGAAGTTAAGCTCTTTCACCTGTACAGGGTTAAGCTATTCGATGCTAAGGGGATATTAATGCCTAATTACGACACGGTCTTTGACGAGCCTAAACCCATTAATGTGGACCCCCTAACCCTGATTACTAAGTCTATAGGTGTTGATGTGTTCAAGCTTGCTGACGTCCATAAACACATATCAAGGAGAGTGGATAACTTCACAGATGAATTCGATATTAAGGGTATGTACGGCATCGTTATAAGGTGGAAGAAAGGTAAGAGACCGGACGGGACAGAGTACGGGTTCTACGTAGTTAGTGATGACTCCGTGGGTGTTGAGGATACAGCGGATGAGGAGGGTAGGATAATACCTGCTCAATTCACGGTCTGGATAGCTCCTGAACTGATTAAGTATGACGAAAGGTCGGAAGTGTTTCTTTATGGTTTAGTGTCCGTATCTGCTGATGGTATACCCTTCATGAACGCCTACGGGGTGATACCTATCCATGCACGTCCCATACCCGAGATTTAGTCGGGGTGATAGGTATGAGTGAGATAGATAACCTCCTGAACGAACTCCTCACTGAGGGAGAGCCCGAGAAAGAGGGGGTTAAGAAGGAGAGTAAGGTAGATACTAAGAAAGAGAAAGAACGGGAGAAGGAAGTGAAGGCAGTTACGATTGAAGACCTCCACGCAGTGCCCTCATACATTGAACCCCAAACAACAGACTCGAGCCCTCCCATAGTAGCTCCTGAACATGAAGAGGCCAAGCCCCGTGTGGAGGTTAAAGAAGTTAAAGTTGAAGTTAAGCCCTCTCCTGTTGAGGTTGGGCTAACGAAGTTTGTTGGTTCGGAGAAGGCTAAAGAAGTTATTGAATCCGTTGAGTTCGAGATTGAGGAGGAGAAACCAGTTAATAAGTACGTTATAATGATATACGGAGATAAGGGTACGGGTAAGACAGTAACTGCTTTGTCGTTCCCTGGCGAGGTGTGTGTACTCTCCTTTGACAGGAAGGCAGTCCCCATTAAAATTAACGTATTCAATAATGACAGCAGAATACATGTGTTTGATGCTGTTAAGTACATGGACTGGAGACCCGATAAAGTTACTGAATCCTCCTCAAGGACTTTCGAGTACATCCTGAAGATTCTAGACTACTGTGCTGAGAAAATAAAGCCTGACTGGATAGTGTTTGACGGCACGGAGATTATGGAGCAGATTATCGAGTTCGCAATGAGGCACAGACATGGCTTAGGTCCTTTCCAGGGCATTTCTAACCTCAACATCTGGAAGGAACGCAGGTTAATGTTAAGGCAGATTCACAGTAAGGCTTACGAAATAGCCAAGAAGGGCATAATATACACTACATACACCCAGTACGAGGATATAGTCATTGAGGGCGAGTTAGTTACGAGGAAGGAAGTTCCTAAGTGGATAGACGTAATCATGTTCGAGACTGACGTAGTACTTAAGACTGAATACAACGCTAGGGACCAAGTATTCACTGTGAAGGTAGTAACGTCTAAGGTGAAAGCATTACCTACGGGTAAGGTGTACGGCGTTACGGGTAAGCCCTTAGGTCAGCAGGTGAATATATAATGCTTAACATGAATCGATTTTGTGGGTGGTACTATGCCTCAGGCTAAGCTCGAAACTCAGGTCTTGAAAAGGATAATAAAACTAGCTGGGTGCTCCACAAAAACTAAGTCCCTGTTAGACCCGATAAAGATGGTGTTCAAGAGTAATGAAGTGAACGTAGCAGTTAGTGATGAGGCTAAGACGTTAGCGTGTATACTCAATGCTAAGGGGGTAGCCGAAGTTGATGAGGAGTTCGAGGTTGTAGTATCTCCTAAGGTTATTCTGAGGGTACTCGATGATTACCTGAAGTTCTCCAATTACGTAACTTTGAAGGTGAGCGACGATAAGCTAGTGCTTGACTCAGGAGATTCGAGGTACTCTGAGCCCTTGATGGTAGCTGACATCTACGACGTTAGCAACATGATTAACCCTGACTTCTATATGGCTCCGAAGATTAATGCTGACGTAGCGGGCGTGTACGCCTTCAGTATTGAGGAGCTTAAGAACCTCGGGACAGAGGATTACGTGAACTTCCTAGTATCTGATAGGTTAGTAGTTGAAATACCTGTTGGTTCAGGCGTAGTTACTAAAACTATACCGTCAAACGTCATAAGGAAGCATCAGGGAAGCCCTATCAAGTACGTATTAAGCAAGCCTGTCCTTAAGCTAATCGTTAGCGTTCTGTCAGGGAGTACGTATTTCGTGTTCATGCATAAGGACAACTCGCCGGCACCAGTAATCATTTACCAGGAGAAGGAGAAAGTTAAAGTGGCGTACTGGATAGTCCCTCTAGAAACGTAGGTGGTCTAATGATATGCGAAACTACAGTAATGCTTTTTTATCAGTACCCACGTCCTGTTCACCTTATCTTCGGTTCCTCGAAAGTAACTAAATTAACAGCTAAGAACCCCATCCATTTGTTCAGGATAATACAGAAGTATAACGGTGTAGCGGAGGTTCACACACCTTTACACACCTCTGAATCAGTTGTTAATAAGGTAGTGTTCGATATTGACGGCGAGACTCTAGAGGAGTCCTTCACAGAAGCCTGCCAACTGATTGACGCTCTAAGGAATGAAGGTCTTCCTTACGTTCCTGTGTATACGGGTGGTAAGGGTTTTCACATATACGTACCTGTGGAGCCCTTCACTTCTAACCCCGAGACTGTAAGGCGTGTTATGGTCTCCTTTCAGACTTACCTGATAGAGAAATCACGCATAAAGTCATATGACCGGAGAGTTATCGGGTCGCCGACGCATACAATACGTGTGCCACTCACGAAGAGGTTAATAGTTCTTAACTCCCTATTAGTGCCTCACGTAATTACTAGGTGGTCAGTGTACTTACCTTCAGACTTCTGTAGCCTTACAATATCTGAAATCCTTGAGATGTCCCACAATCCCGTGTGTAGGTCTTACGACTTCCGTGAATTACCTGACATTAGGGAGTACTCAGGTTATCACCCTTCATGGCTGAGGTCTCCAGAACCCTCTCCCTTCAACTGTAGGGACCTCCCGACCTCATTGAGGGTTCTCTCTAGGCTCGTTAGACCTTGTATTTTCAAGAACGTAAGGTCACCCGATGCTGACCATGACTCAAGGACCTACTTCGTTATGGAGCTTGCTTGGCTAGGGCTTAGTGAGGACACGATAGTGAATTACTGCAGGTTGATGGGGTGGTCAGACTACGACGAATACGTTACTAGGTACCACGTAAGGAGAATAATTACTAAGGTACGTGAGAGTAGGTTATTACCGCCCGCATGTTCTACCCTAAAGATTAAGGGCTACTGTTTAGGCGAGTCATGTCCTTACTACCCAGGAGTTTTTTACTGGTGGGGTCACCTATGAAGTGCCGTGTAATTAAAGTCGTCCCACGTAAGTCAGACATTTACGTGTGGTGTAGGTGTGAGGACAGGAGTAAGAGATGTATTCATGTTTACGACTTCAAGCCCTACTTCTACGTACCGTCCCTCCTCGGGGATTACGTGGGTATTGACGGCGAGAGGCTAGAGCGTGTTTACGCCGATGAGCCGGGTCAAGTACCTGAGTTAAGGCAGAAATACGAGAAACATTACGAGGCTGACGTACCTTACGTCCAGAGGTTCATGATTGACTCAGGTATTACTTCAGGTCTTGAGTACCCTGGCAAGGAAGCCTCATGGAAGTCGCTAAAGCCCGTAGAGGCTACTGACGTACCCGTCCTTGTTTGGTATTTAGACATTGAGGTTTTAGCAGATAAGATGCCCTCGCCTGAACGACCTCTTTACCCCGTACCCGTGATTACTGTCTACGATTCTTGGGAGAACACATTCATTACTTGGTTCTACCACAGCAAGGCTGTTAAGGCTGACCGTACATTCCGTGTTAGTGTTTCTGGAGAAACGATTACGTGGAGAGTAAAGTCCTTTAGGAATGAAGAAGATATGTTGATGGATTTCGTATTTCATTACTCCCGAGTAAAGCCTGACGTAGTAGCAGGCTGGAACATAGCCTTTGATAGGGATTACCTGAGGGCTAGGTTAAAACACTACGACTTCGATCTTAACACTAACCATACATGCTTCCTTGATATGTTGGAGGGTTACAAGACGTTAGGTCCTAGGAGAAGGAGTTACAGGCTTAAGTACGTTACGGTTGAGGAGGGTATTGAGTCTCCTGAGGAGGCTCAAACAGCAGAGAAATTCCTGAGTGAATACCGTGAAAACCCTATACCGTTGATTAAATACAATATGAGGGATGTTTGGAGGTTAATTAAAATCGATAAAATATACAACATAATCGATTACTTCTGGACCCTCAAGGAGGTAGTAGGTCTTCCCGATATAGAGGACGTTTACTTCACCTCAACATTAGTTGATGTTATGCTTTTAAGGCAGGCTAAGGAAGAGGGCATAGTACTGCCGTCGAAATCTAAAGGTCAGAAGGCTCACTACAGGGGAGCTATAGTTCTTGAGCCTGTGCCAGGCATTCACGAGAATGTGGCAGTGTTTGATATGTCCCGTTACTACCCATCACTGATTATCTCCTTCAACATATCACCCGAGACCAAATGGAAGCCCTACGATAATGAGGTTTGGCTGTTCAGGCAGGACCGTGAGGGTTTACTACCTAAGATGTGTAGGAAGCTCCTTGGGCTACGTGAGGAGATCGAGGCTAAGATGCTTGAAGTCCCTGCTGACAGTAAGGAGTACTTAGCCCTCAGCCTTAAGTCCTCAGCAGTTAAGGCAGTAACTAATGCTATCTACGGCTACATGGCTAAGAGGAGGGGAGGTAACAGTAGAGTTTACGACCCACAGATAGCAGGTACTATAACTGCTTTGGGTAGGAGGGGTATTCTATTCATCGTTAAGAAAGCTAAAGAGATGGGTTACCAGCCCCTGTACGGGGATACGGACTCCGTATTCATTAAGGTTCCCTTCGAGAAGGCTGAGGAGTTAGCTAATATACTCACCCGTGAAGTGAGGAGGTACTTTAAGGAGACGTACAATCTTAGAGAGGAGCCCGTCCTTAAACTCAAATTCGAGAAATACTACCGTAGGATATTCTTCAAGCCTAAAACCAAGAAAAGGTATGCTGGCTGGCTTGTATGGAAGAAAGGTAAGGAAGTAGATGAACTAGATATTGCTGGGTTCGAGGCTGTTAGGACAGACGTGCCCCCATTCACTGCTGAGGCTCAGAGAAGGTTATTCAGCCTCATACTTAGGGAGGGATTAAATAAGTCTAAAATACATGATTTCTTGAGGGAGCTCCAGGAAGAAGTAAGGAAGAAACCACTCGATGAGATAGCCCTCTACGAGGGTCTCAGCAAGCCCCTTGACGAGTACAAATCAAATTCTCCTCACGTTAGAGCCGCCCTATACTCCAACATGTACTTAGGCACCAACTTCGGGGTAGGTAGTAAGGTGAAGTATGTTTGGGTTAAAAGCGTTAAGGGGCTACCTGCTACGGATGTAGTAGCTTTTGAGGAGCCATCGCAGATCGAGGGTAAAGTAGAGATTGACTGGAGCCGTCAGTACCAAGCACTGATTAGCCCGATACTTGACATCCTGAAGTCTGCAGGCTTCACGATATCCTCTAGGGTGGTATCAAGCAGGGTTTGGTGGTGAACCTAAGTGTAACAGAACTGTTTCCTTTATATATTAAACACACATACACACACATGGTGAAATGATGGTTAAGAAAATCATGGACTTAGGAAGTATAATTGACAGGTTAAGGCGAGAGTATGAGGAAACGCTTAAATCGAAGGGTGTTAGGCTAGTCAAGATAAGGGACTTCCTCTCGACTTACGCAGGTTCACATGACTACCTCACGCTAAACCATAAAGTACCCGTAGATAAGGACCCTCCCGACATCGATTCTGCTAGAGTACTTGAGTCATTCAATAGGCTATATCCCCAGCATTCTATACCCCAGGAAATTCTTGAGGTCCTATACTACGTAGCCCGTGGCTACCATAAGGAGATGAGCTTATCTGTTAGGCTTTACTCGCATAGAGTGCTACATCAAATCCAGCTAGGACCCTACTTGAGGGAGGATGTAGGTTCAAGGAAAGTCGTAGGCGTTATCAAGGGCTTGAGGCTGGCTCCTGAGTACGTAGCTAAGCTCATTAAGAAAGAGAATGAAGCCCCTAGGCTCCTGCCAAGGAAAGTAACTATCCATACGGGGTGCCGGTACGTTATGGAAGTGCCCGTGAACGTAACGATGATTAGGGAGTGTGCGGATGTTGTGGGGTTGTTCCCTTACTACGTCATTCACCTTCCCATAGACCCCGTCGTGAAAGTTGAGGGTGCAGAAGGCGGGCATATAGAGTTTTTAGGTGCGGCGTTTATACTTCATGAGGAGGTGAAATAATGCCTGAGAGGGACTTCCCTGAACCCGTTATGTACCTCACAGCAGTGTTCGTAGCTTCTATGGTAGTAGCTAACATCATAGCAGGTATTAAGTTAGTTAATCTGCTGGGCTTCGTAGTTCCTGTGGGGTTCATAGCCTACTCCATAACATTCACGATTACGGACATCGTGGGAGAGGTTTATGGCAGGAGAATCAGTTACCTTATAGTTAGGGTGGGCTTCATAGCCAACTTAGCTATGCTTTCCCTGGTGTGGTTAGGGATGTACTTACCTCCCCTCACCCCTTCAATGCAGGAGATGTACGTGAAGGCATTATCACCCACTTTAAGGATAGTTCTTGCATCATTAACTGCCTACTTAGTTAGTCAGCACCACGACGTGTGGTCATTCCACTTCTGGCGTAGGAAGACCGGTGGTAAGTGGTTGTGGTTAAGGAACAACGCTAGCACAGCCGTTAGTCAGTTAATAGATACTGCGATATTCATTACCCTAGCGTTCTACGGCGTAGTACCTAATAACGTCCTTGTTAGGATGGTGATGTGTCAGTGGCTCTGGAAATTAGTAGTAGCCCTAACAGACACGCCGTTCGTGTACTTAGGTGTTTACCTTATCAGGCGGGTGAACGTTTATGGCAGAATCACGAGGTAGTTACAGGGTAGTTACGTTTAAGGTTCATAGGGATACCTACATGAGGATAGAAGTAGCCTGTAAGTTATTAGGTATTACAGTATCAGAGTTCGTGAGGAGGGCTGTGGAGATGTACCTTAATGAAGCTCCTGAACTCACAGAGAAAATCACTAGGTTAAAGCGTAGCCTACGTGAGGCTACATTAGACTTACGTGATTATCTTCTAGCCCGTGAGGTTTACCAGAGGGTACCTAAGGAAATCCTTGTAGATGTTTTGGGACCTGAGCTTTACGAGAAATTAAGGATAATCACGAAAACGAAGCCGGTGAGGTGGTACGTTATTGTGTGAGGACATGATTTGTAACGGCTTTAAGGAGGGAGTGAAGTACCTCGTACTCCTTGCCCTTACATCAAGGAAACGTGAGGTGTTAGCTATAACAGAGTATTTCCTACGGGGAGGTTTAGGCGACGTTTCAGTTATTGCTCAAAAGTACGGGTTCGGTAAGTACGCCTTAAGGGGCTACATACAAAGGTTAGTGAGGAAGTTGGGTCATGACCCTATGAGGAAATTCAGAATGCTTAATGATTCAGGAATAATAGATAAGGTACTCTCACTCAACCCCATAATAGTTTACTTCCCTAACTCCTTCTACCCTTACTACTGCCTGTTATGTAATATGAGGATATACAGCAGGTTCGGGGTTAGTAGCCACATCACACGTAAGCATGGAGATTACGTGGATAAAGTAGTTAGGGAGTTGTTACAGAATTTAAGGATTTAAATGGGAGAAACACACACACATTATTGGTGTTAAACATGGGTAAGAAACCCAAGCTCAGGACGTTACCATGGGATAAGGATAAAATCATTGAGGTACGTATCGAGGAGATAACGGCGTCTAAGTGTTCTGTTACTAAGACTCCCATGCAGTTAGACATTAACGTGAATTACATACCGGGTGATAGGATTATTGAGTTCGTGTCCTTCAGGAAATACGTGAATTACATGGCTTCAAGGAGGTCATTCACCGTGGAGGAGTTCACTCACGAGCTTCACCAAAGGCTTTGGGAGGTCTTGGAACCCCGTGCTCTCATAGTTAGGGTTAAGTGCCGTACTGCTGAGCATGGAGAGGTTGAAGTCGTTAAGTCTGTATACACGAGGGATTACCTAGTATCCGTATATACTGCGAAGTCCTTAGTGGAGCTTAAGGCTCTTGATAAAGCACTAGAGACGGACTTAGACACAACTCTGAAAGTCTTCAGGAGGATGGGGTTTGCACCCAGGACATACGGGTCTAGATTAACTAGTGAGGGAGAGAGTAAGTGAAGTTAATTATTGCTCCCCACCCTGATGACGAGATAATAGGTTGTTGGCGTTTATTGAGGGAGGGTAAAGTAAACTACGTAGCATACGTATTCATAGATAAGGCTAGGGAGAATGAAATATTCCGTGCGATGGAGAAATACGGGTTTAAGGCTATCCTCATAAAGAAATTCAGTGTTGAGGAGCTTAAGGAGGTAATCAGTAGGGCTGACGAGGTGTACGTACCCCACCCTTACGACCATCACCCACAGCATAGGTTGGTGAGGTTAATGAGTGAGTCCGTAGCCTTTGAGTTAGGCGTTAAGCTAATGTATTACTCTACAGACATGAATGTTCCGTGGGCTATTGAAGCCCTAAATTACGATGACGCTATGAAGAAACTTGAAGACCTTCAGGAGTGCTACCCTTCACAGGAGAGTGAATTCCTTGTTAATCACCATTGGTGGCTCTTCGAGGGCGTAACTCCCTACCCAACACCGCCGATTGTCCATGTGGAGACTGCCTTCTTAGGGTATCATTACTTCCCAGGGAGTAAGAGGGAGTACTTAGCCAAGAGGCACCAGCACTTATTCACCGTTAAAGTTGATGTCCTTGTGAATAACCTTAACCGTGAGGTTGAGTTTCATGACTTGAGGGATAAGCTTCAGGAGATAATCAGTGAGGCATCATACCCTGAGACAGCCTCTGTAGAGATGATGGCTAAGTACTTTTGGAGTAAGCTTAAAGGGCTTTACCTAACGGAGATTAGGGTATGCGTGTGTGAGGAAGGTAATTTATGCGGTTGTTACGGTGACCCGTTATGGTAAGGATTAAGTTGGGTTACGAGGCTGAGGTACCCGCTAAAACGTTATTCTTTTATGAATTCACTCCCTTAATAACTAAGTTCGTGCGTGACCTTAAACCCAACCTTGTTTGGCTTGAGTTCAGGGATTACAGGGAGTATTTGCAGGCGATCGATGCGTTGAAAGGGGTTACGGATATGAATAACGTCTTCGTGGTCTGCAGGGACATGAACTGCGTTAGGTGTGTTGAGGGTTCAGGAGTGAATGTAGTGTATGATTTAGACCTAACGTTAAAGCAGTACGTAAGGATGTTCATAAGGGTTAAAGTGGATGGTAAGGTTAGAGAAGTTATTCACGAGGGTAAAGTGTTTACTCCTAAGGATGAACTGTATTCCTATGACGAGGTGTTAGTGAAATGAAGTTAGGTACGAAGTATGACTTACTACCTAAGGTCTTCCAGCTGGAGATAACTAACGTCTGTAACTACAGGTGCCCTTACTGCCCTTACGGCAGGGGAGATTTCAGACCTGAACCGACTTACTTAAGGCTCTCCGATATAAGGAAATGGTTAAGGAGGGGCGACTTCGATAATACTGATAGGCTTGAGGGTCTACACGTTATGGGAGAGCCTACACTCCATCCCGAATTCTTCGACATTATTGAGTTGTTCGGAGATTACAGCATCCCCGTTCTTGACGCCACTAACGGCAGTATGTTCGTTCATAGGTGGTTCGTTAAGAAAGCTTTAAGGCTCAAGAACTTGAGAGTATGGGTTATAGGTATTGATGCTAGCACATACGATGAGTGGGTCATGGCTAAGGGCACCTCCAACTTCCCGAAGTCATACTGGGATAAAATGCTTGAGGGCTTAGATTATTACCTCAAGAACGTTACTGAAACGAAGGCTGTCCTCAGGATAATAGACTCTCCCTGGACAGGCGATGTTAAGAAGTTCAAGGAGTTCTGGGGTAAGTACGAGGAGATAAACCCTAACGTTAAGGTAGAGGTTAAGTTCCTTGACACTTTTGCAGGGAGGTACCCGTGGGTTAAGTCAAGACCCTCCCTACATGAAGCCTCAGGCGTATGCCCTGAGCCCTTCAGGAATGTTGTAATCTTAAGCAACGGTGATGTAGTGCCTTGCTGTTACGTTTATGACTCCTCAATAAGGTACGGTAATCTTCACTACTCTAGCCTATCTGAGATATGGAGGAACTCCCACGTAAGGCACATGCTGATTCGTGACATGATTGAGGGTACGTACAAATTCACGCCCTGCCGTAACTGTAGGGAGTGGTGTATACCCTCCAATGTTGAGGTGCTCAGTGATGGTTGGGGTTAGAATCGTTTACGTGGGGTTAGGTAAGGACTTGCATGTTGGTGGCGTAGCAGAATGGCTTTACAGGATTTCATATTACCTTACATCATTAGGTGTTGAGGTTACGGTGATAACTAACGTGGATATACCTGAGGTGTTCAGAGGTGATTACGGCGTTATTAAGGTGAGGGAGTCCGTTAGGGTACCCTCCACACTCACCTCGTACTACGCTATTGACTTCATGAAGTACGCATCAAGAAACTTCGCAGAAGCCCTAAACCTTATTTCGGGTGAAGTTATGTATGTGTTCTATGACCCTATACTAGCGTCATTTTTCAAGCTCGTAACGGACGTAAAGCCTGTTTGGTACTCACACATACATGAACTAATAACTCCTTACAGCACCTCATTCGTGAGGGATAAGGAATTCATAACTTCCTTAAGGAGCCTACTCCGTAACGCCATCGTAGCTACCCAAACAGAACTGAATAGGGATATGCTTAGGAGTTCAGGTGTCGATGCCGTCATCTGGACGATACCGTTAGCTCCCGAATACAAGCAGTTCAAACCCCATCCCGAGGACTTCATCCTTTACTCAGCGGGTTTCGACATTTTCAAGAACCCGCCCAAAGTGTTTAAGGTGATAGAGTTGTTAGTTCGTGAAGGGTTCAGGGTTGTTGTTGTTGGCGGTAGAGCTAACAGGAAGTTGAAAGTGGAGGGCGTAGAAGTAATAGAGGGACCTGTGCCTAGGAGGGAGTACTATGGGATTCACTCAAGGGCGTTATTAGGTTTTCACTGCTCGAGGGTTGAGGCGTTTTCAATAAATACTATGGACCACGGCTACTTTCACCCCGTCATACTCCCTTCAGGAGTTAAGTGGGCTGAGTACTGGAGACCCATGCCGAAGGCGAGGACTGCTAGGGAGTATGTAAACATCATAAAGAGCCTTTACCGAAATGAAAACCTTTACGAGGAAGTTCAGGCTAGACAGAAAGTATTTATAGAGGAGAGGCACTCTCCAGGGACGTTTACTTCACAGTTTGAGTTTTTGAAGGAGACGTATTTCAGCCAGAGCAAGTTATCGAAAGCTGTTAGTGAGGCTCTAAAAAGGTGCCGTGATGACATACTTAAGTGTTTAGGATGGAAAGATAAGGTAACTGCCTACAAATACATTTTAGGTGTTGTGAATCTACCTGTTAAGGATGTGGGGTGGTGGTGATGGGTCGCCCGAAGTTGTACGTATTAACTCTACAGCCCTTACGGGAGAGGTACACGGAGTTATGGTATGTATGGTTTAGGAGGGAGTTAAGTAAGTATTTCCGTGTAGTGTACATAGACGGCATCCCCATCGAGGGGTCAGTATCTGACGGCGCCTTCTTACCTCCTGTAGGTGCTTATTATTGGGAGTTATCACAAATAGCTAGATTCATTGACATGATAAGGCACGGAGTGATTGAGGAGGGTTCATACGTCCTTGTCATGGATATTGAGTTCCCCGGTCATTCATGGGCTGTTAAGCATCTATGCCTCTTGAAGGGTCTAGACGTTAAAGTTTACGGTTGGTTACATGCGGGGTCCTACACGAAGGGAGATTACACGGAGAGGTTCTCGAAATGGCAGAAGTGGATGGAGTTGGGATGGATGTCGATATTCGATGGTGTGTTCGTAGCTAGTAAGTACCATAAAAATGCCATCGTAGAAAGGAGATTAACTCCCTTAGCTACGATAGCTAATGAACCTGAACTAGCCGAGATAAAGCATAAGATACATGTTGTGGGTAATCCCTTCTATGTTGAGGATGCCTGGAGGATAGCAGGTATTAAGGAGCCTAAACCCCATGAGGAGAGGGATTATGACGTAATCATAACAGACAGACCTGATGTGGAGAAAGGAGTTGCTTGGGCTTTAGCCATTGCAGTAGCCTCAGAGGCTAAGAAGATAGCAGTATGTACGGGGAGGAGGGAGTGGAGGGGCTGGAACTTCAGGAACATACGTAAGTTAGTTGAGAGGCTTAATGTGGACGTTTACGAGGGCGTCTCAAAGAGTGAGTACTATCGTCTCCTGAACAATTCCAAAGTTTGGGTGACGGCTACGCAAGAGGAGAACTTCGGTTACTGTGCTGTTGAGGCTATGTCCTTCAACACTCAGCCCGTAATGCCCAATAACTTTGCATTCCCTGAGCATGTGGACGGTAATGACCTATTCCTGTACAGGACTTACGACGAGGCTGTGGAGAAAATTAATTACTTCCTAAAGAACTGCCATAACGTAGTTAATTACGTGAGGAAATACGAGAAAACACTTGATAGGGTAGCGATGATTATTTTAGGAAAACCTTGATAGTTAGTTAATGATTATTTTATGGGGTGGCTACAGTGTTCATATACACACCAGCAATATCGGGTTCATTCACTATATTCCCGAACAAGGTGCCTAAGGAGTTTTGGTGGTGGAGAGACGGGGCTGTAGTAGAGCATAAAGCCCTACTGATATCGTATGGCGTCCGTGGGGACATGGATGAGGACATACATGAAAAGTTCGTGGAGTTCTTTAGCATTGATTTGGATAAGACGTTAGTAGTTGCTGATTCGGGAGGTTTTGAAATTGCAAGTAAGGGTAAAGACATAGATGTTAGGGAGCTCATTTCATGGCAGTTCAGGAATGCTAACGTAATTATATCCCTTGACGTGCCGCCAAGAGGTTCAAAGAACATCGATAACGTTAGAGACTGGAATTACTGCAAGAAGAAAAGCAAGGAGTACTTAAAGGAGCTCGTGAGGTTTGCATCAAGCAGGAAAGCGGAGAACAAGAAGATATACGGCGTAGTTCACGGCATAACCCTTGAGGAGTTCAATGATTGGTGGGATTACGTAATCACTGATTACTGGTCAGTACTTGATGGCATTTCCTATGCAGTGAGGTTATGGAGTAACCCATTAACTACTATCCTGTGCTTAGCACATGCCTACTATAAGGGAGTTAAGAATGTTCACCTGCTCGGCGTGTCAGGTACGAGGACGTTCATACCATGTATTTACTGGCAGAACATGTATAACTTACTAACGGCTGATTCTTCCACGTTTTCAATCATCGTGGGTCGTGGTAGATGTTTAAGACCTGTAGACCTTACTAGCGTCCCGATAGGTAAGAAATCAAGTAGGTACCACACAGCTCCGTGCCACTGCCCTGCTTGTACGTATGCACGGAAGTTAGGTCTTCATGACAGGTTCAAAATAGATAAGGAAGTTAAGTACTTGGTAACGTATTTCCATAACCTCTTCTGGTTATTATCATACCTAGACTACCTTAACTGGCTCACTGATAAGGAGCTTAGAGACCTAGCTAGTAGGGAGAGCGTAGATATTGATTTTCTTGACTGCGTGAAAGACAGAGGTCTTGAGTGGTGTTACAAAAACTACGTGAAGGACGGTAAGAGGTTGATGGCTGAATTAAGCAGAAGGAACGTACTTAAAGGTAAGCCTAAGAGGTGGTGGTGATTAGGGAGACAGGGTTATTTCCCTACGTGGGTTCAGACGGTAAAGTAATTGATTTCATATTACGTAACTTACCTAACGCTAAAACCTTTGTTGAGGTCTTCGGCGGTTCGGGGGTGGTTACTTTGGCAGTTGCCAGGAGGGGTATGTACGAGGAGATTATATGGAATGATGCTGACGAATTAATATACAGCGCCTTCTACGTAGTCAAGGAGTGGGGGAGTGTAGGTTATGCAGTGTCAGACTTCGTGTCATGGGCTAAGAAATTCCTTAAATCTCCTGAGGGAAGGAGAACTCTTAAGGAGTTCTTGATTAGTATCCGTGACCAGCTAGTCAGGGGTGAGATTAATAACATATACGAAAAAGGTTTTTGGGTTTTAATCCTTCACCACTGCTTCCTACAGCCTTTTCAAAGCGTACCTCCCTTCTACCTGAATACTTTATTAAGGAGTGCAGTCTTCAGGCTAGATAAGCCTGCTACGAGGGAGGGGTTAATGAGTGCTTACCGTGAAAGGCACCTTCTCCTTAGGAGGGTGAAGTTAATGAATATGGACGGATTTAAACTCATTAGGGAGATGGACAGGAGGGATGTAATTATGTATTTAGACCCTCCACACGTAGGTTATGATTACTACCGGATGAACTTCACGGTCAGAGATGCCGTGAGGCTAGCTAATGAAGTCTGTAGGGTTAGGAAAGCTAAAGTCCTTGTCAAGTTATCTTATGAGGACCTACCGTACTATGAATGCTTGAGGAGGGGCTGGAAATCTTCTGAAGTGGGTTACAGAGTGAGTGAACCCCACAGCAGAAGGTACAGCTATTACGTTTTCTTCAGGAATTACGAGCCTAGGAGGTGGTGGTGATGGTGATTTACGTAGATTCGAGGGAGCCCGAAGGCATTGTGAAGTTATTAAGGAATCAGGGAGTACCTGTTGAAGTGAGGGACATTACTTGGGTTGATTACTTAGTATGCGTGGGTAAGTACGTCGTGCCTATAGAGCGTAAAGACGCCTCTGACCTCGTGAATTCGATCGTAGATGGTAGAGTGTTTAATCAAGCCTACATGATGTCTACACTAGCCCCTATATCCTACATCGTAGTTGAGGGTAGTCCATCTATCGCATTGATGGAGAGGAGATTTCCCAGGAGAGCCTACTTAGGCGCCCTCGTTTCGTTAGCCCTTAAACGTAGCCCCTACGGTTTTAAGGGTAACGTAAGCCTCATCGTAGTTGATTCAATACACGACACATCCACATTCCTTGCATTACTGCACAAACAGCTTGAGGAGGGAGATTTAGACAGGCTACCTGTTCTTAAGTTGAAGGGTAAGAAGTTACTTGACAAGAAGGGAGTAATGATAGCTATGCTACAGGCTATCCCGGGAGTTGGTAGGGAGAGAGCAAGGAGAATAGCCGAAGCCTTTAACAGCGTTAAGGAACTCATTGAGGCTCCCGTAAGTAAAATAGCTAACGTAGAGGGCGTTTCCCTCTCCCTAGCCCGAAGGATTAAGGAGTACCTTTGTTAAACGTTTATATATAACCTTTGTGTGTGTGTTGTGAGGTGAGTTGATGGGTTCCGGGGGTTACGTGAGGGTTACAGTAAAGCCTGAGGCGTGGCTCTGCCTCAGGCGTGCTAAGCTCTTACTCGCTCACGAATTCAAAACATCTAGGGTAACCAATTCTGACGTGATTACCTACCTCTACAGGAAAGTTTTCGGTGAGGGTCATGCATAAGGGTTTGTACGTGAAGCATTTAGTGAGGCGTTACTTGAAGGCACTCATGGACGTGGAAGCCTACGCAGAATCACTGTGTAGGTTACTCGAAAATACCCTAAAATCTGCGATACCCGACATAAAATGTAATGTGGGTTGGGAAGAAGCGGGACCTGATATCCTTGCTTTGTACTCTGAAAGCCATAGTGTGGGTTCATTAAGTGTTAATGAGGTTACTGCAAGGACTAGCCTTGTTGATGTAATATCCAAGTACCTTCCCGAGCTTAAGGACCACATAGACTGTCCTTACGGCGTGTACCTAAGTAATGAGGAAGTTAAGAGAGTTGAGGAAGCTATTAAGTTAATGCTTTCAGGTGGTTGAGATGGTTGCGAACAGGTTAGAGGAGATTAAGTACGCCTTAAGGGAGTTAGGTAAAATCGAGCAGTCCCTACACATAGCCTACGGACACATAGACAGTGCGAGGTTCAGGCTAATCTTCGATAGGGACTTGAATGACTTGGAGGGGAGGCTCAAGAAGGTTCTCCAAGAGCTTGACGATGTAATCCATGTGATTAAACTTAAGATGGACTCCCTACGTGAGGAGTTAATGGGTGGTGGCAGTGCCTAGTTGTGAGTCATGTAAGAACTTCATAAGGTGTGAGGACTTCATGAAGTTAGGCGACCCTCGGGTTTGGGGCTGGTCTAACGATGAGGTACTGAATGCTGTGGAGAAAGTAATAGTGTTAATTGAGGGAGGAGTTCCTGTGTTGGGTGTATGTAACGTAACTAAGGAGCCGATAACACATTACATTGTTAATTGTGAATATTACGTGGCAGGGTGATATGATGGGTAGACCGTGCCCTGTCTGCGGTAAGGGAATGTTTAGAAAGAAGCAATTGAGGGAGCATATCAAGAGGCACCATCCCTGGTATTACAAGGAGTACATAGAGAACTACGGAGCGTCATCTAAGATGGCTACCGAAAGGAAGAAGAAAAAGCGTCAAAGCAAGAGTAGGGTGAGTAAGGGGAGGTGAAATCATGAACCTCGCAGAAAAGTACCGCCCGAAAACTTTTGAGGAACTCATTAATCAAGACCATATCAAGAAATCCCTTAAAGCCTTAGTTAAAGCTGTTAAGGAGGGTAGGGCTGACTTACCACACATGCTCTTCGTAGGTCCTGCAGGGGTCGGTAAGACTACAGTAGCCTACATCATAGGGAGGGAGCTAAACATCCCTGTTATCGAGCTTAACGCTTCGGACGAGAGAGGTATTGACGTAGTGAGGGGTAAGATAAAGAGGCTAGCTTTCTCTGTTGGTAGGAGGTTAATACTCCTTGATGAGGCTGATTCAATGACTGAAGACGCACAACACGCACTTCGTAGGATAATGGAGAAGGTACAGGAAAGGACGGGTACTAGATTCATACTTACCTGTAATTACGAATGGAAGATAATAGACCCGATAAAGTCCAGATGCGCTATCTACAGGTTCGAGCCGTTACCTAAGGAAGAGGTACTTAAGAGGCTAATATACATAATCAAGTCCGAGGGAGTTAAGGTTCGTAGGGAATCCCTCACTGACCTGAAGGAAGCCCTTAAAGTCATTATTGAAGTGAGCAGGGGAGATATGAGGAAGGCACTTAACCTCTTAGAAACTGTACTGTCATCTAAAGTGGAGATAACGCCCGAGAACGTTAGGTCTATGATAGCGCCTAACACCCTCGTGAACGCTCTTGAGAAGGCTCTAGAGGGTGACCTACAGGCTTCTATAAGGTTGCTTGAGGATTCAATCATAATGAATAAGTTAGATGTTGAGGCTACCGTTAATCAACTGTACGACGCTATCAAGTCATTAAATGTTAAGGACGAGGTGAAGGCACATCTCTGGATGGAGTTAGCAAGAGCCGAACACGCTATGAAGGAGGGGGGTTCTCCCTTGATTCAACTCTCCTCAGTACTGGCATGTGCTTGGGTGAAGGGGTTTAAGGAGGTGAGGAAGTGATGGTAGTTACATATTTGATGTACAATAGTACGATGGGTATTTACGAATTCGAGGTCGGCAGTAATTACTTAGTCCTAGAGACTAGGGAGTACCAGATAATCTACTTAATGGAGAGTGATGTCCTTGTGTTGAGGTTAAGGAAGTTAGGTCATTACATCAACATGTACGATGCGGGGGAGTTCCTCGATATAGAGGTTAGGGACGTTCCGACCCCATTGCTTGATGCCATAGAACACCTTATTAAGTCATCCGTAGTCATTAAGGAGGTGAGAACGTATGAAGATTAGCTTCAGGACTTATGACTGGATGTCATTCAGGAAAGCCCTCAAGACGTCCGACGAAGTTAAAGTGATTACGTACCGAATATTTGAGGATGTTCTAGGCGTACAAGTAATAGTTAATGCCTTGGTGAAGATGGGTGAAGGGCATTACATCATATCGTACATAGAGTCTCACAGGAGGTTAATGAGTGATAAGGAGTTGAAGAAGTTAAGGAAGAGATGGTCTAAGAAAATGAGCAGGTTATCTAGGGAGTTAGGTGTTAAGGTGCTAAAGAACTTCGTGATGTGGTGGTCATGATGACTTACGAGGACGAATGTTGGGATTTATGCGTTGAGGCTGAAGATTTCCTTACCTGCCTCATTGAGTGTACGCTTGACGACGATGATGTCCTGGAAGACGACTCAGGAGTTTTGTGAGGTGGTCCCTATGCCCCCCACATATCATGACCTGTACATGTTGGCTAAGGAAATAAGTGATATTAAGTCCAGGCTTCACCAGCTAGAGTGTGAAATCGAGATGCTTGAAGCAGTAGTGCTCTTGCTGATTAAAATACTCTACGCCATAGTGGGTGGGGAGTCATGATGTGCCCCAAATGCAATAAAGGTAAGATGGTTGTGAGGAGGGTAGAGTACAGGTTATGGTCGGGCGAAGTAGTCTACATATATGTATGCCCTAACTGCGGTTACGAGCTAGAAGTAAGCTTTAAGGGAGCTACTCGACAGTACCCGTTCTACCCGTGGAGAGTAAAGCATTACTACCAGGTATCGAGGGGTTGAGGCATGGAGGGGGATAAGATAGTTAAAGACGTTCTGAACCTCAGGAAACTCCTTAATGACTCAGGCATTATCGGCGTTACGTTCATGAAGGGATACAACACGGAGTTCCTAACGATTGAGTATAAGGGAGGGCTGATTACGGGATACATGATTCTATGGGATGAGAAGGTCCTTATACCGACAGTATCACTCACGTCTGTGAAGGTTAGCCCTCCCGACAAGTGGCACAAGAAATTAGCTAAGAAACTCCGTGTGAAGGTTCTTGACAGGAAGGAGTTGAGGAGATTAATATTTAAAGAGTTAATAAATCAGTTAGGTGATAGTGAGTGAGGCTCTTGAGCCCTTCCTCAATAAACATCTACAGGAGGTGCCCAAGGAAGTTCTACTTCTACATTAACGGTTACAAATCACTACCCCCGCCACCAAGGCTGAGGGAGCCCCTAGGGTTCGGGAGGGCTATACATGAGGTCATAGCTCATTACTACAGGATAATACCTGACAGCATAACCCCCACTGAGGTTAAGATGTACGTAACTAAAGCCTACAAGGACGTCTTCCCTGAATCTCTGAGGCACTTAAGGAAACGAGCCGAACGCCAGTTGCTTAACTTCATTAAGTTCGAGAGGGAAAGGCTTAAGTGGCACATAAGCCCGAAACCCGTTGCTGTGGAGAAGGAGTTCATTAAGGGTAACGTCCACGGAGTAGTTGATGCTATCTTCAGGAAGGGAGAAGACGTTATTGTTGTTGACTGGAAGACAGGGAGGAGCAAGGCTAGGCTCACTGAAGACATCGTTATCCAAATGAATGTCTACCTGTACTTAACGGGAGCTAGTACAGCCTACGTGATTTTCCTTGAGTTCGGCGACTACGCAGAGGTTACTAGGACTTTAGATGTTGAGGCTATAGTGAAGGAGATACTCAGGGATAGGGAGTTCCTGCCGAGGGTAGGTAGTCATTGTAGGGAGTGTGAGTTTCAGATGGTGTGTAGGCTCGATGAACTCCCTAACACCTTACATCCCGTCTATGAGGTGGTTTAGTGTGTGTGAGTGTGTGTGTATATATAATATAATATGTATATACGCCAGTTCGAATGCTTCGTTTGGTTCGTGTGCAGTGTGTGAGTGTGTGTATATTATATATAATATGTATATACACGGGTGGTAATGTGAGGGAGTATGGGGATTTCAGGCGAGTCATAGATAATTACGTGAAGCAGTGGTTAATGAGGGTGGCTCCAGACTTAAGGAGAGTTCATTTATTCCTTAAAGTTAATGACGTACTTAAGGGCAGGGACTTCCTGAGAATCAGGAGAAAGTCCTTCACAGCATCCCTGAACAGGTACTTGCTGAAAACCCACGTAAGGTTCACGTACTCCAGCGAGGGCTTCAGAATCATGAATGTCGTAGAGTCATACGGTGATTTCTTTTCATTACCCTGCATGAGGTCATACCTCAGCAGTTACTTAGACGGTCTTGAGAGGGTTCACATCTTCGGGTGCCCGTTAGTGAGGGAGAGGCTTTACGACGTTATTGTTGAGGTGAGTGAAGAGGAGGGGTTTGACGTTGTTGTTGAGTCATTCAATGTTAGGGAGTCATTAGAGATAGCCGAGGCTTCCTGCTTCGGAGATTTCATGAAGGAAGTACTTGAGACGATATCTCCTGAGGTTTACGTCTTTAAGTGTTCAGGTCATTACGTGTACGTACCTAAATACGTGTATTTAGCATCTAAAGTCATCGGCGAGTTGTTAGGCGTTAATCAGCCCGAACCCGATAAAGTGATTAAGCGTGAGTTAATACCTGAGTACCTGAGCAGAAGGATGAGGGAGATAACAGAAAAGTACGTGAGGGAGGTTAGGGAGAGGTACTCATTAATAACGTGTTCCCACTTAACAGATGACAGGGCGTTCATGGTAAGGCGTGATTTAGTGGGGTTCATAAACATGGTAGGCACTACAGTTCTTTAGGGTGGGGGTCATGGGTAGGTACGTTACTAGGTCCCAAAACATCATTAAAGAGTGGCTAAGTACCTACGACCCGTCATCAACTAAGAAATGCCTGTTAATCTACGGTCCCGTAGGCGTGGGTAAGACGTTCTCCGTGAAGGAAGTGGCTAAAGAGCTTAAGTACCACGTGGTAATCCCTGAAGACGTAGAGAGTGCTTTCAGGTACGTGAGGTCAGGCTCACTCACGGGTAAGTTGTTAGTCCTTCTTGACAGACCCTACGAAATAGGCTTTAAGGGTAGGGACCTCAGAAAGTTAATCTCCTCCTCACGAAACCCTGTAGTTATTGAGGACACTGAAAACAAATACTACGCCTTCTTAGGGTGTCTTGAGGTGAAGTGTGAACCCCCTCCGAAGATATGGGTGATTTCGGAGCTCAGGAAGAAATCACTCGTTAAGCCTAACTACAGGCTCGTGAGTAATGACGTTAGGCAGTCCCTGCTGTTGGGTTTGGGCTCCCAGGGATACAGTAACGTTACGTGGTTCGAATCTCTTAAGAAACTGCTTAAGGAGGGCGTAACGCCTGTGAAGGATAAGAGCCTACTGCCGGCAGTTATGGATACGGTTACGGAGTACTCATACGGTCTTGAGATGTTGCATGACTTCATAGTTATTACCGCGGCTGACTACGGTAGAGTGGATTTAGTGGAGTTAGTGAGGACTAGGGCTAACGAGCCTGTGATGTATTTCTACCAGAAGGTGAAAGCTCTGAGGGAGGGAGGCAGTATTACTTAGGCGTTAATACCTGTGTAAATTTTAATGTAATGTAACATTTTTAAACTCTGAAACACACACACACATGTGGGAACATGAATAGGATTGAAACTCAAATGGTTGAGGTAAAACCAAATGGTTGCAAGACCCCCTCCGTCAAGTGGGAGGGGGGTAAGCAGGTAGTGTACTTACCCGAAAGCAAGTTCTACAGGCTATTCCCTGAGGCTTACAGGCGCCCGAGAAACTTCAGCAGGAGGGTCTATCTAGTATATGACGACGGGCGTAAAGTGGTCTGCGCCATAGAGTTCCCAGAGCAGAAGAGCTTTAGGATTAAGCAGTACCCTGCCCCTCTCTTTTGGGGCAGGGTTAAGGAACTTACGAAGTGGCTCTGAGGTGATGGTAATGGTCAGCGTGAAGAAGGTAATCGAGAATCTCCCAGCAATAATCAAGCTCCTTCAGGCGTCGCCAGTAGGCGCGCCGATGACGGGAGATTTGTGGGAATCAGTGTTGAGTAAGAAGCTAGAGAAGTTAGTGGTAAGGAGGGATTTTAGACTTCATAGGGATTCTGATAAGGACTAACAGGCACATGTACGCCATCTATGCGCCGCTCAGTAATCCTGAAAACGCAGTAGTAGAGGTTATTTACTGAGGTGAGTAGTATGTACAAGCTAGTTAGGCTTCTACAAATCGAATATAATTCTTGGTGGAGCAGAACTTACCAACGGAATTCCGATGACAGGGAGCTCTGTCAGCAACTAGGGGGCATAGCGTCCCTATTAACTTATCGTGACGTTATTTCTAAGGTCTGGGGTGCGTTTGAGGCTGGGGACGTCAAAATCGTTACTAACTCCTACTGGAAGCATTACTGTGGTGCTGAGCCACGCTGGGTAACCCTAACACTATACGCTGTAACGGATGGGGATGTAGTAGCTTACGTCCTCGACTACGTTGGGGGTATGATGTGGCACTTTAGGATATACGTTATCCCTGAAGAACCGCTCTCCCTTAATAAATCCTTGTGGTTCAGTAAAGTTAAGGTGGTGGCAGTTACTGATGAGTGTTGCGACAAGGACTACATCCGTGGATACGTTACTAAACTGTTGGAGACACTAACGGCAGTTGAGGAGACATTAATTTCCAAGAACAAAATTATAGAGGTTGACAGGTGAGGGGTATGGTCTACGTCACTGTCCTGAAGGACGTCCAAGAGCTGGCGTCAAAGATTCTTGAAGCCGTCTACCGAGCTACTCTCCCTGCTAGTGTCCCTGCCAGAAACCCGAAGTACGCCAAGGTCATCCCAGCGCCCGACAAACAATCGTGGGAGTGCCTAATGAAGATTATAGAGGCGCTTAACTCCTATGCCATTCCGTTAAATTCAACGTTTGTCAGGGACTTAACCAATGAATTAGTCCGCCAGTTCAGGGAGGACCAAAAACTCGGTGCCGTGCCGATATATAAGGGGAGGTGAGGAGAATGAGACTAACGCCTGAAGACAAGTGGAGGTTAATGATTGAGTTCGACGAGTTACTTAGGAAGTTATGTGAGGAGCTTAGGAGGAGAGGGGTCATTAGTTATGGTGAAACGATAAAGTTAGCGCCGTTTGATTACGTAGTAGGTATTGATTATGAAGTAATACCTAAGGGAATCGTGGAGTCCATCACGAGTATTAAGTGGCAGGACATCCCAAAAGTGATTAGGAACTTCAGTATGGAGAAGTATTTAGCCTGTGTTGAGGTTGAGAACTTCAAGGAGTGCTTGGTTAATGAAATTAAGAGAGCATTGGGTGATTAGTAATGACTGAGTTTTCCCCAGGCTTTAAGGAATGGATGCAGAAGTTAGGACTCCCTAACGAACCTGCCATCATAGTATTCCGCGGTCAAGTTTTCAAAGTGGACTTTAGTAGCGGTAAGCTAGTAACTGTGAAGTTCTTGGGGTACGTAGGGACGTCCAGTACCTTCGCAGTGATTTCAGGCGAGCCTAAAGGGGTTAGGGTTCTTAGAGAGCCTAGAATCTACAGGAGAAAAATCGTGAGGGAAGGCGTTTTTCTACTTAGGTGATTCCCGTGTTTGTTTCTTCCCTTACCTCTACCTTCCCTTTTGTGGGGTTGAAATTATGAATACCCCGTCAAGAATAAACATCACCTCCGCCCCGAAGGGTGGGGCGGGGAAGGTAGTGAGGCTGTACAGGAAGTCAGGAGTGCATCTTGGGGTATGGTGAGGCTTATGGGGTCATTAAACATCGAGATAGTCTACGATGACGACCCTTGGAAGGCAGTTACTGTGCTTTGGGTGTCAAGGCACCGCCCTCTACCAGCTCAAGTTAAGGAACTCAGAAGGAAGTTAGGGAAGGTGAGAGTAGTTATGTTGTCAGGCATCATACCGAACGCTGAGTTCGTCGCTGACATAGCCACGAAGTTCGGGGCTTCTTACGTAGTGCCCGTACTTCCACTGCCCTTCATAGCGAGGCTAGTGGAGTTAGGTGAGAAGCAGGGGTTCAAAGTGCTCTTCGCAAGGATGAGGGTGATTGCTGAAGTCAAGAACTTCAGGGAGGCTCTGAAGGTAGTTGCTGAGGCTCCTGACAAGAGAGTAGTAACGACTTATGCTGACGGAACTGCTAAGGTACATGAATTCGTTAGCTTCGAGTTAGTTAAGGAGGTTAAGGTAGTTACTGAGCCTTGGTGAGGTGATTATCATGACATGGCTCGATGACTTCATACTCTACAGGAGCGCTAACCTCTCTAACGTTTTCCTTATTGAGACTGACGACCCTAAGAGGCTTCAGCAGTTCATTAACTTCATTAAGTCTAGAGAAAGGCTAAGGAAGTATCTCTACCATCTGCAGACGAGCGAGATTGAGGACTTAACAGTGTATCAGACATCTCGTGGCTCGTTAATGAATGTTCTTGAGACTCTGCGGAAGTTAGCCAGCGTAGTAATCATAGCATGGGTAACAACACCTGCCGAGGCTAGGCAGTTAATGCCGTTCATCGTTACTGTAGCCCAAGACCCTAACGTCTACTGCCCTGCTTCAGAGCGTAACGCAGTGAAGCCCGTACCATCAACTGCCGTAGTCTTCATCCACAGTCTTGAATTCATCCCTGAGAACATAAGGAAGATGTGTGTAGAGATAACGCCCCCCGTAAGCACTTACGAGGAGCGCCTAGAGTTCTTAGAGAAGACAGCTGAAACGGTGAGGAAATTGCTGAATATTGACGTTAGGGTGACGCCCGCGGTAGTTGACGCTACGGCGGGACTCAACCTCCACGAAGTAGAGTCAGCGTGTTTGTTGAGTATCAGGAAGACTAAGGGCTTTGACTTAGCGGTATTCAGGGACTTCAAAGCTTCTCTACTGAAGCGCTACGGGCTTGAAGTAATCTACCCGAGGAGGGGCTTCGAGAGTGTCGGCGGCTACAAGTACCTCAAGGACTGGTTCAGGACTAGAGTTGTTGACGCCTTCAAGCATCCCGACGTAGTGAGGAAGTACGGCGAGTCATTACCTCGTGGCGTGCTTCTTTACGGCTACCCCGGAACAGGAAAAACTTGGTTCTGTAAGGCACTAGCTAAGGAGCTAGGGCTTCCGATGGTTAAGTTATCAGCCGCTGACTTCCTTAGAGGGATTGTCGGCGAGACTGAGGCTAGAGTACGTAGGGTTGTGAAGCTCCTAGAGTCCCTAGCTCCCGCTGTAGTGTTCATTGACGAGATAGACCAGCTCTTTATCTCCAGGGCTTCATTAATATCAACTGATTCGGGCGTCAGCAGGAGGCTCCAGAACATGCTTCTGGACTGGCTAGGCGACGAGAACAGGAAGACGTTCGTAGTGGGCGCCACTAACTACGTGGAGCAGATGGATTTTGCGGCGATTAGGGTGGGGAGGTTTGACAAGATAGTATTCGTGAGTCTACCGGATTATGAGGCTAGGAAAGAAATTCTGAGAGTGCACTTCGAAGTGGTTAGGAAACCCGAAGTGCCTGTGAGGGTTGATTACGATGAAGTAGCTAGAGCAACGTGGCTCTGGACGGGTGCCGAGATCGAGAACCTAGTGAGGGAGACTATCACTGAGGCTAGGATAAGGAGGGCTCCCGCCATCACTACTGAGCTAGTGCTTTCGGTGAAGGAGCGCCTTATGGTGCGGGTGGACAAGAGGATTGACGAGATTAAGAAGATGCTGGAGATTGCAGAGACGCTAGCGAATGTAGACGCCGTAAGCTTGAACGAGGCGAGGAAGGTTCTTAAGGAGAACACGTCAGAGGTGAGGGATGTACGTTTTTCAGGTTTATAAACCCGTTTTGTCGGGGCGAGTTAAAAATGATCGTAGTTAGGAGAAACTCAATATACATCATGTACCCCACCCACGGGAGGGTGGGGAGAAAGTTAATAGAGATTCTAAAGAAGAAGTACGGAGTTAAGGGAGAGGTTAGGGAGGTGCTCTGCGGTTGAGCCACTACGCAGTGGTTAAGGTGAAGATTCAGAACCCTGACGCTAGAGTTCTAGAGAGAGCCCTGCAGAGGCTAGCAGAGAAACTAAACGCTACTGTAAAGACTAATGCAGTTGTGAGGGGCTGGAACTTCAGGAGGAGGGTTAATTACTTACTAGAGACTAGCCTGCCGTATGGTAATGGTTATGGCGTGGAGATAAACAGTAAAGGTGAGGTAGTAGTGCATGTTGACGACCATGACGCACCGATGACAGCTCAAGAGTTTCAACAGGAGCTCCAGAAGCTCTACACTGCCGAGGCTGTTAAGGAGGCGCTTCAGGAGCTCGGCTATGACGTTACGGAGCAGGAGCAGAGGGAAAGCATAGTGATTCATGCCTACGCTTTAGGGTGAGAGGGATGAAGGAGATAATAATTAAGGTTAGTAAAGACGGTAAAGTCTCCGTGGACTTCAATGGCTTCGTCGGTAAGGAGTGCTTCGCCGAACGTACTAGGCTCGAAGAGATTCTGAGAAGGTTAGGGATTGATACTAAGGTTGAAGAGGAGGTTAAGAAGCCTGAGGCTTACGTAGAGCAGGAGGCTTACGTTATGGAGGTAGAGAGAGCGTAACCTCGAGGGGGTGATAGTCGTGCTGAGACTCAAAGTGAGGGGCACTGAAGAGGAGTACCTGTTATGGGGCAGAAAGCTAGCGAAGTTCTTTAGGGATATCGTAGTGGCTAACCACGAGGAAGTCATAAGCCTCATTAAGTGGATACTGTATAAAGCGCCTAGGAAGAGGCTAGTCCTGCCGAAATTCACGCTTTACGTATTTGACGAAGGGTGCTTTAAAGCTATCAACGCTACTAACGTGGAGATGTACATTGATGACTCACCAGAGGCAAGCTACCGCGTAGTGTTCCTCTACAGTGGTCGGGATGTAGTGTACAAGGTGCGCAAGTCTATCATCTCGCTCCTGAGGAACTTTGACGCTAACGAAGTGGCGAGTGCTTTGATGATCCACACTACAGACAGGTACCTCACCGACGTAGCGCTCCTCATTGATGAGGCTACATTAATCATTACTCTTGCAGACAGGAGGAACATAGAGGCACTTGCTGAAGCTATGAAGGCAGTGATTCGGGAGAAGGCTGAGAGCCTCAGGAAGCTAGTGAACATAGTAAACAACATTGTGAGGCGTATTAGCGAGGATACCGAGCCCGAAGGTAGAGTTATCGTAACGCTCAAGAATCTCGAGAGGTGAGCGCTGTGGGAGTGAGGGTTAGTATCTCAGAGCTGGTAGAGGAAGTTGACGTATATGTCAGGGAGTCTAGAGAACTAGCTCGTGAACTCATTGACTTCGTCATGGAGAACCACAGTGATTTAATATCATTGCTAGAATTATTCATGAATTACTTAAGGGAGTTCAGCCTCCCGAAAATCACACTGTACATTCTTGACAAGTGCCGTTTCAGGAAAGTAACTGTCAGGGACGTTAAAGTTGAAATCAAGTATGACGGGTCCTTCAAGACTTACTACGTACATATTAACTTCCGTGACAAAATTTTTGACACTAACGAAATAGTGTACTACATAGGCTCTAACAATAACGAGAAAGTTGAGGAGGGTAGAGTAACGCCTGATTGGGTTGCTGAGAGGCTCTATGATTACAAGACGTATACGGGAGGCAGGGGGATTCCTGAGGAGCTCATTGACGAGGCGCTATTCCTGCTAATGATTAATGACCCCGAAAACTTTGAGCTACTTAGAAACCTGCTACACCGTTTTTTCACGAACCTGGCGTTGCAGATAAGGAGAGTAAGGGAGCTAATAGCGGGGACACCCAAAACGAGCGACAA
Source organism: uncultured Desulfurococcaceae archaeon (assembly GCA_964627805.1). Taxonomy (GTDB): domain Archaea; phylum Thermoproteota; class Thermoprotei_A; order Sulfolobales; family NBVN01; genus CAZAMI01. The sequence goes on along the minus strand of CAZVLA010000052.1, from coordinate 37,301 downwards.
CAGCTTAACAAGGCTTGAAGTTCTTGTCAAGAACATGGGGTGAGACTATGATTCTAGACATTCTAAGGGATGCTTTCAGGGATTTGGCTAGTGAGGCTACTGCCCTTGCTGACTTCATGATTTCCGTAGTCTCCCAGAATCATGAGGAGCTACTTAAATTCATTGAATACCTACACTACAACGGAGCAGGGAGTTTCAAAGTGGAGAGGCTAAAGTACTACGTAACAGAGAACGGTAGAATCGTTATGAGGGAGGATACTGACGTTACCGTAACGATATTCAGTAGTGTTGAGGATTATGAAGTTCGGCTGATTAAGGAGTACAATCTAAGCCATTCAATGATAACCACTACTAAGGAGTTAGCACGTTATGCTATACCCAAGAACTTCGTAGCGCCCCTTGTTGAGGAAGTGGCTAGTGAGTTACCCAGGCATACTTTGGGTTACGGATCGCCTAGGGTTGAGCGTGTAATATCGTCGTTCTTGTTCCTGATGACTTTACTGGAGTCAAGAAATGAGGTAGCTAGAGCCCTAAGGAGTTTTTTCAGTAAAACGGTAGAGACGTATCTAGCGGTGAGGCGACGTTACCATGAACTCATAGGCGTTGTTAGGACTGAGGAAGCTGACGAGAGGGTTAGGGTGGTTCTTAAGAACTTGATGGAGGGAATGAAGTGAAAAGTTATACGTTATTAATACAGTATAGTTTGTGTGTGTGGGGTGTAGTCATGAGTGATAACTCCGTTAAAATCAAGATTATGCGACTCGAGGAATGGCTCAGAATTAGAAGGAACATACCAAACTTAATAGTATTCCCGATACCGCAGGATGCTGTTCTGAGGAAGGATATGAAGCAGGGGTGATTGAGTGATGGGCAGGAGAAGAAGGGGAAGGAGAAGACGTAGTTACTCCCCGAAGAGGGCGGCTTACGTTTACGGCATCAAAGCATGTCCGTGGTGCGGTAAGGTATCCTTCAGAATGTTCATAAAGAAGGGAGAGAGGTTAGAGGACGGTATTGTACAGCATTACAAGGAGGTTAAATGCTTGTGCCTTAAATGCGGTTTTCAAGCCCATTTCGAAATGCCGACAATCTATGATAAGCCTGACGCCTACTCCTTTGTTGTTGATTTAATCGCATACTACGCTGAATTCCTTACATTACCTAATAAAACCCGATTCCGTGTTTTTTCTGTTAATCTACCTGAAACTCCGCCTTCTACCTGAGTTTTGTGGGTGAACCGTAGTGGGTCCCGAAACACACACACAGGCTGAGGGAGGGGGCGTGAGGGCTCCCTCCATAACCATAAAGGGGTATAACGTAAGCATAACAGGTCCTGACCCGGGCACTGTAGCGTTCATGAGGATACCTGTTAAGGACTTACTGATGGCTAGGGGATTCATTGAGGAGTATAAGGATTGGATGGCAGAAGTTCAGGAGGATTGGGCGGGGAGGCTAAAGAACCTCTACGTACCTGCGGACCGCAATATTAAAGTAGAGAGGCTGAAGCCCCAGGACTTCGCAAGTATACTCCATGTAGGTAGGGGTAAGAACGCTAGGCTTTACCTACAAATAATATTCATGCCGAAGACGATAATGCATTTACCTAACGTAGCCAAAAGCATAGTGTATGCATGGCTTACGAAGAATGCATTAGTGATAAAGAACCGACCACAGAACTTCTACATAGTCTCTGAAGTTAGGGTTAAGGAGTTAAAGAGAGTTAAGGCTAGAGCGGATGAGATAATCAATGAGGCTAACAAACTACTTAAGCAGTTCCGTGAGGAGAATGGGGAGGAGCTAAAGAACCTCCTACGTAAGTACAACCTCTCCACGGAACCCGTGGACGTTACGTTCCGTAAGTACTTCCATGAAGTGTACCTAATACTAACGCCCGTTAGAGTTTCGGTAGATGACGTTAGGGTCTGGTCTGCTAGGGACCCTGACGTAGCTGAAATGTTTAAGAGGAGCCTTGAGGAGTACGTTAGAAGGATAGCTGACGACATAATATCGAGGCTAACGCCTGTTATGGATTCCGTGATTAAGGAGAGGAAAATAAACGTTAGTAGGGCTATGGAGAAGATTAATGACGTGAAGAAAATCCTTAGTGAGTTCGGTATTGAGGAGATATTCTCGGGCATACTGAATGATGTGGAGAGAGCAGTTAGGGACCCAGTAACTTACAGGCTTCAGAAGGGCTACAAGACAGTAGATGACTGGGCTGTGGACGTTAAGAGGCTAGTAACGATGGAGTGGTGAGGTGAAGGCGATGGGAGTCAGACGGGCTTTAGAGGTAATCAATAACTGCGCTCCGTTCCCGATAGAGGTTAAGGTAGTGAAGGGAAAGAACTCTGCTAAGTTCACTTTAGAATATCCGAGAGACAGCAAGACGTTGATGTTGTTGGGAAGGCTGAACCTTACCTTAAGAAGGTTCAATCTGGGCTACATAAACGTTAGCGCTGTTAGCTCCATCCTAGTGTACTTAACGAGTCTTAACAGTGTCCTCAACTTCCTGTGGGACCAGTACTTAGTTCCTGTTAGGGACTTCTGGGTTTTCGACGTCAGGAACTACGCATTAAGGTACGTAAACCCGCAGGGACTCGTAAGAAAGAAACCCATCCCGAAGAGCCTCAGAGATTATGACGAGTACGTGAAGATGCTGAGGCTGTGCGAAGACACAATAAAGGAGGTAGCGTTAAGAAGAATTAGGGTGCCTATCCATGAGTGCGGGACCTACGCTAACGGCATAACTAAGAACATGCTCAGGGGTATTAAGAGGTGAGCGGGATGAAGTTCCTGAGAAATATCCTGTTCAGGGAGAGGGCTAGGAGATACAGTAACCTACTCGAATCCTCATACTACGACGTGGGTGCAACGATAATGACTCTCCATGCCTTCTTAAAGAATGGCGACGTGGGGCTAGTGAAGACTTCTGTGAAGGTTCTGTGCGATGTTCACTCACGCTTATCAGCACTCCTTGAGTCTAACGGCGTAACTACTGGGACTTTCGGGAGCGTATTAAAGATTTGCAGGGAGGTGTGAAGAGAGTGAGTAAGAGAGTGCCCCTACACACCATTCTGTTACTGGAGCAGGTACAACTGCTACCTCCGCCCCTTAGTACTGCCCAAATCGTACAGGGGCGGCGTGAAAGCTAAGCAGGGGGTGAGCAAAGATGCCCTGGGTTGAGGAGTGGGTGTTCTTCTTGAATGACGGAACTTCAGCAAGGCTAACTTTCAAGGATAACTTACTCGAATCAGTGTCCCTGTCAAGAGTTACTAGCCTCACTATATACGTGGATACAGCAGTTGATAAGGCGGAAGTCTCTAGAGTAACGAATAAGGTCATTGATGGGCTTCTTGACGTGCTTGAGGAGCTAGTACGTGAGGCGACTTCTGACGTGTGGGTTCACACCTACTCAGTTGAAGCCTCTACAGATGTGTGGGTGCATATTCAGGAGTAGAGGGTGTGAAGTAATGGTTAGGTGGTTAGAGGTAGATTACGAGACGTTCAAGTATTACTACTATAAGGCTCTAATGAGGGGAGGTAGGAGGTACGGAGATACTATATACGTCAAGGGCGTACCAGTAATTAAGATAGTCCTTACTGTGTGTAAGGACGTCTTTCACCATCCAAAGGCGTGTATGAAGTATTACGTGAATTACAGATTCCTAGACTACGTAACTGCTTTGAGGGTGGATGTAGATGGTGCGTGAGTTAAGGAGATGGATGTCCGTAGTTTCTAAGAGCCAGTTCAGAGTGAGGGCACGCATCATTGTTAATGGTGAGGTACTGAAGACTTACGTAATCAATTACCCTGAGGAAGTCCTGAAGTTAGCTGTAATCAATAACGTTAGGAACTACCTGATACTCTACGGCGTCGGTGATGTTGAGGCTGAAGTTATTAAGGACTTAACAACTTCCCAGGAGTTAGTGAGGGCTTTCAAAGCCTTATGGGTCAGGGGCTTAGTACCCGTAGATTACTGCTGGTCGATAAGCTCCTGGGCTATGGACGTAGTGTACGTAAGTACTGAGGGTAAGGTTAGGTACGGTAAGAGGATACCAAAGAACCTAAGAGCCCTTAAAGAGTGGCTAGAAGCCCTGAAAATACTAATGATTCTAGAGAGGGGTAGGTTATCAGATATCAAGAGGTTGGGGGCGCTAGTGTGATGGACGATAGAGTTATCAGGAAGATAAAAACTCTTAACTTACCCACCTCCCTTAAAGTCCTTGCTGTGGCTAGAGTACTTACTCCAGAGACTCAAGTATTTACAGTGTCCGACGTCTCTAAAGCCTTAGGCATTACGCCTCAGGCTACCTACATGTGCCTTATGAGGTTGGCTAAGAAGGGGTTAGTTACGAAGTTAGTGAGGGGTGCGTACGTATTAACTCCTAAAGGTCTTAGAGTGGCTGAAGAAATACTTAAGTCATTAACCAAGTATAACAAATACTAAAATACACACCCAACATTCTTTACGTGGTGATAGTATGGTGTTAGGGTACTTCTTAGGGCAGGGAGGGGAAACGTATGCAGGAATTTATGTTAAGGTGTTTGTAGGGGTCGAAGAAAAGGAGTACACGCTGAAGTGCGTGGGGAGCACATCACCCGTATACCTCGTAGTGAAGGGCACGGCGCTAACTGTGCATAAAGAGGACATCGTTGACGTGATAACGGGTAGCCTACATGACGCAGTGAAGGCGTTCATCGAGAAAGGCTACCACAAGCAGAGCTACAGCCTCGTTACTCCTACAGGAGATATCCTGAAAGTGGAAGAGTGATACCATGTCCCTCCATGCAATGATTGCAGAAGCTAAGAAGGAAGCTTTCAAAGTTATGAGTCAAGGAAAGCGTGAAGGTAAAGTAAGGTGCTCAGTAGTAAGGATTAAGTACTGCAAGGAGAAACCTGAAGTTTATTGTGATAACATGGTCCATCCCATAGGGTATATAGGTGATAGTACTGAATTGGCATGGTTTGAGGCTGAAGGAGGCACGGAGTATCACATAGAGTTCTGGAAGGAAAACTTAGTTGTGATAGCCGTTCACTACACCTACCCGCCGAAACAGAAATACTTCATAGAGCTTTACTATGAAGTGCCTGAGGGAAAGAGCCTAGAGGAAGCAGTTATAACTGCTATCAAAGTTGTTAAGGCGAGTGAGTGAGAGTATGGTGTTTGGGGTATTTTTCAGCCAGGGCGAGGAGTTTAAGCAGTGGGACGTACTCGAAACTAGGTTACATGCGATTGTTGAAACGGAGTTTGACGTAAACGTTTCTTACTCCGGCAAAGTAAGCGTGTATGAATTAGCGGAGCTTATAAAGAGGAAAGTAGAGAATGACCTAACTAGCCACGGAATGAACCCCCTCAATTACGAGGTGGCTGTGGGAGTAACTGCTTACGGCTACGATGAGGGAAGGAACCTAACGATAGCCAGGGCACACGTAATTGTTAGGAGTGTATTAAGCAGTTCTGGCAGGGAGGGCTACATTTATTACGTAGCTGGTAAGGAGATTTACGGGTGATAACATGTCCCTTCACGCTATGATTGCGGAGGGGAAACTCAGGTCATTAATTATTCAGGGCGTTAGTTACAGGAAATCTATTAAGGTGGGTAAGAACTTACTAACGGACATACCCAACCCTGAATGCCCTGACAAGGACGTCCTTGTTGTTAAAGTTCTTAACATGAGGTCATTAAGTAAGGATGAATGTAGGGAGTACTACCGCCTTAACTACCCATGCATTGAGATAGGGCTTGAGTTCTACGACAAAAGCGGTAAGGAGGAGTGTATGTTCGATAAGATTTACTACGTAGCCATAGCTCCCGTATTCAGTAAGACGGGCACCCTCATAGAATTCAAGATTGCCTGGTCATACGGAGGGTAATCACTCCCTAACCTTAGTGGGGGCTTTCCCGTTATAATTTTTTATACGTTACAAAGGTTCACGTTATAATGTACTTTATACTGGGTTTCCTCACGGGAGTTTCATTGTTATAATTTCATTGTATAAACAAAATTATAATAGGAACCAAATACCTGCGCTCTGGTGCTTTTGCGCTTTTGCATTTGACGCAACTACCAAGTCTCTGTTTTCGTCCTTTATCTGTGTGTGTTTGTGTGTTTCGGGACCCATACCGCCTCACCCGTGTAGGCTAGATAGTACGGCTGTAGGGCTACGTGTTTTTATTTAATCCTGTACGAAGGATATATTCGGTGAAAAAATGATACCCGAAGACGTTAAGTCCGTAGTGAAATCCCTGTCAAGGAGAGCAGGAATAACTTTTGAAGAGGCTTTAAGGCTTATTGTCTGGTACGGGGTCTTCAAGCTTCAGGAAATCAATGATTTCTGGCGTAGGCAGTGGCTTTAATCAAGGGAGAGTAAGTACCTGTAATAATTTTTAAAACACTTAACTTCCCTCTCTAGAACCTTCTGCCATCCCACATCACCTGCAAGTAGAACACGCCTTAAGTCTGATGCAGGCAGTAATTTAGGCTTTAACCTCAACATATTCGGTCCATCTCTTAATTAATTTCTTCACGGGTTCAGACTTCAGGACTTCATGAAGAGGTAGACCCGTAATCTCTGATATTTTCCTAGCGTAGTTGAAGACAGGCTTAGGTACGTACATAACGTTACTTCGGGCTTCCTCACCCATTATCAGGTCCCTTAACAGGGATATGATAATCCTATCACGTAAAAAACCTGTTTTTAATTTACCGTCTGTTATTAAGGGCACTACACTAACCACCTCGCATTCCTGCTAACTTCAGACCAGAACTTCCTCATAGCCTTGAATTTCTTTCTGCTGTGCTTATGCTTTCTTGTGAGGGTTGCGTACTCGAATATGCGGTAGGGCTTAGTAACGTCTACACCCACGGCTTCCATCTCCCTCTCCCTCTCCTCATCGATGAGCTCCCAATACTCGGACTCATTGAACCTGAGGATGGGACGGTAAATCAACTTCTTAGTACCTAAGTCAATAATGTACTTGTCATCATCGGGATTGATTACTGGGTAGCCTTTAGGGTAGGGTAAGGGCACATCGAGGGTAGTTTCTATCAAGTGCCACTCGCCATCTTCAAGCTCTGCTATAGACCATCCATGACCTCCCAATAACTTTAGCTCCTGACCCTCCTTAAGAAACACTAAACCCATGCATACGTAGGCTTTAGCACCTAAGAACCTCAGTAGGGACGTAGTTAGTATTGCTGTGTCCTCACAATCTCCGTAGCCCGGAGCTCCCTTCAGTTTCTGGTTGAGTACGTAAGTCATTAATGTTTCCCATGCTGTCTGCCAGTAATCGTATTTAAGGGTGAAGCATGCTTTACCGTTGAAGGCGTTCCATACGTGTTTGTCGGTTGGAGCTCCCCACCATGTGAAGGGGTAGTCAATATTAATGATTACGAACTCAATGGCGTCTCGGTACGTAGTTATTTTGTGGGACTTCATGAACTCCTCAATCCAATGGCTACGGCATTTCAAGAGGTTACATAGCCTTATAGGTAATAACCTCTTAGCATAAACTTCAAGGTTCTGGAGGAGGTTAGGGACGGTAGGGCATTCTTTCTTAACCCACTTCACCCTTAACCACCTTAATCAGTTTTTCCCTCCTTTCCTTCATCCTCTGGGTAATTAATTCAATCACTGGTCTCCTCCTCGTAAGCATGAAGTTCACAACTTCCTGAACCCTCTCCAACAAGGTCTTCGTTACTATCACCTCAACATTATTATTTACGGTGAAGTATATTTTTATGTGTTTAAAATGGGGGATAAGAAGTGGAAAGACGTTAAAGTGGGCGTGAACGTAGCTTACGTAGCCTGTGCCATACTTGCTAAGGGCTATAACTTCATTAATTCAAGGAAACTAGCTAAGAGGTTAGGTCTGTCAGGGAGGTTAATAGGTAAAATACTTAAGTGGATGGCTGAGGAGGGGTACATAGAGCTTTACACAGACAGGATAGGGAGGTTTAAAGTGTATAGGGTAAAGAACAGGAAAGGTCTTTACGACTTAATAGCTAATTACGTGAAGGCAGGTAAAGATGTTAGGAGGTACTGGAGGGACATGATTAATACATGATAAAAACATTAACATTATATTTTAACGCCGTACTGAGTCTCTAGCCACCACTCGTAGATGTCCCAGTGAATCAAGCCCCATCCGACGTAGTTATCCTTAACGTGTCCGTGGTCGCTAGCCCAAGCCTCCATCATGTCTTTAACCTCATCCACAGTAAGTACTTTACCGAGTAACTTCCTGTGCGCCTGCCTCATAAGTATACATAGTCCGGCGGCGTGGGGGGTAGCCATTGACGTACCGCTTAACGGCGTGAACCTGGACTCCACGTGATCGAACGTCATGTCCAACATACCCGTCGTGCCTGAATCAATATTAACTCCTGGGGCTACTACGTCAGGCTTAGTATCTCCCCACGGAGTAGGTCCCCTACTAGAGAAATCTGCTAGCTTATCGTTTATTGGGTCCCAAGCACCCACTGTTAAGGGCTGAGGTAACGCACCCGGAGAACCTACTGTACCCTCTTTAGGTCCGTCATTACCCGCGGCTATCACAGGTATTATGCCTTTTTCAAGGTATTTATTGAGGATGGGGTAGTACGGGTCATCCTCAGGTCTGCTAGCATCCTCTTTACCTCCTAATGACATAGACACTACGTCAGCTCCCCAATTCATTGCTATCTCCATAGCTTTAGCCACTTGAGACGTAGAGCCGGTACCAACGACATAACCTAAACACTTAACAGCCAAGCCCTCAGCCTCAGGAGCCATGCCCTCACAAACTACTTGCTTACCCACCCTACTGCTTAAGTAATGGTCTACAGCCTTCTTACCGTGTATGCATGTCATGCACCAAGTACCGTGACCGTTACCGTCCACCCTCTGAAGAGGCATTGCTGTCTTGAATTCAGTTCTCCATCCAAGCTGTATGTGGTGAAGGCTAACTCCCGTGTCAGGCACTGCGAACTTAACGCCTAGCCCAGTGAAGCCCTTAGCATTAGCCTTATCGGCACCTATGTACTTTTTGGTCCAGTAAGTGCTCGTGAATACGTGTTTACCGTACCTGAACACGCCTTCTTGAGGCACCGTGCCGAAGCTATGACCTACTACGTACCCTGAACCGTAAAAGTACGTAAGGATAGTCATTGGGGCGTCATAGTAAATCTTTTCCACCCTCGAATCTTCAGCATACCTGTAAATCATGTCCCTATCAAGGGTTACCGCTACCATCCCGAAGGACGGTATCTTTAACGGGCTCACGAAAGGTATTACTGGGTTCAGGATACCCCCTAAGTTCATAGCAGGCGTTACCATGTCGTACTGAATCACCTCCTGGAAGAAGTCCTGAACCTGCCAGGGCTTTTCAGTCTTTAATTTTATTATTACGGGAGAGAAAGGTCTCCTTCGTAGTACTGACTCTACTTTAGGCGTTAGCTTCACCACCTACATCACCGAAGAAACATTACGTGGCTACGAAGAAAAATATGTGTTTAACTACTACCCTAGAACGGGCAGTAGGGACCTGAGCCTAACCTCACATACAGTATGTCATCCTTATAACAATACTCGAGCTCCTGCCACGTGCCTGAAACAATTATTATTTGGTTATTCCTGAACATAATGGTGAAGTACCACTTGTAGGAGCTCCATAAACGAACTTCACTTACGTCGTACCATTCTTGCTTCTCCTCTGAGGTGAACACCATCACCCTACCGTTAGGGTAAAGAGTTATCGAACGGCATTTCTTCCAGCTCTCACAGACCTTCTGACCCTCAAACTCCCTCACCACCCTCAATTTAGTTTCTGCAATCATAGCGTGTAAGGACATGAATTACCTCCTCACTCATACTCCTATCCTGAACGGCAGACGATAGTTAAGCCTTTACTTAACTCTACCTCACAATTAACGGGCCTTACTAAACTTATTTGAGCATTACCAACGGCGCTGTCCCTCCTGAAAACTATGACTGAACTATGCTTATCATATACTTTCATATTAACAGGACTTCCCATCACTTCTGGACCTACTTGCTCTTCACAGTACTCGTCAGTGTAGAACGTTACCTCAAATTCCTCATTACCCTCCATCTGATATGACCGAATCCTAACACATCTAACGTTATCATAATAACTCTGGCTATAGAACAGCTTACTATCATATTTCATTGACCTGAGCTTTCCCTCTGCAATCATGGCGTGTAAGGACATGTTATCACCTAAACAGTAAATGTTTGTTGCTAACAAAAACCTATGTTTAATTACGCCCCCAAGGCACATTCAACTCTATCGTCATCACATAGGAGGTAAGCAGTTCCTGCTCGGGATATATACAGTGTAGCGTTACATTTAGAGAACGCTGGATTAACGCTAGTTATGAAGTCCTCAACATGTTCGGAGTTCACGTCAAGTATAACCGACATCAAGTTCACGCTAGAACCTTCGGACTTGGCTATTTTCTCGTAGCATGCCTCACTCTCACTACCGCCACAGATAGTCCTTATGAGGTCCTCTGCTTCACTGGCGTTGTACGGACCCGCTACGTAAATCCTCTGCTCAGAGGTACTCACGTAAACGAAATACTCCTTCTCGCCCGTCTCGTCATCTATGTAGTACGCCTTATCCCACTTAGTGCTCAGTGTGTTTTGGCTATAAACGACCAAAGCACGTCTCTTCGCCTCAGCCAACATAGCATGGAGAGACATAGTTATCACCCCGGCGGTCCTAAGATTAGTATCCTGTCAGTTTCTGAGTACTCAGCCGTAAAGCACGTAACTCCTTCTTCTGTCCACGCAGTAATTATTGCGGCGCAGGAATGCTGTTCTGACGAATAGTTTGTGCCAATGGCATACTTTACGCTCCCGTCACCCTTAGCAAGTATATCCAGGTAGTCGACGTCTAGCCTCAACGTATTACCGTCGCAAGTCTCCAGTTCAGCAACGTGCAAGTCTCCGTAGAAGGAAACGCGCCTTACCCTATATACTTTAGATGAGTTTTCCGTCTGCTCCCTTAAACCCAGGACACGTTTCTTAGCCTCTGCAATCATTGCATGGAGAGACATAGTATCAACCCATGAAAGTTTCGTAGTAGTTAGGTATGAATTCTACTGTGAACCCTGCCTTCTCCGCTAAGTCCTTTAGTTCATCGTAAATTTTCTTAACACACTCTTCAAGAACGACTAACCCTCTTTTCACGCCGTAAATCTCCTCGCCCATCCTCTTCTTTATGAACCTCTTAGCCCTTCTTATGAAGTCTTTTACGGCGTCTTCGAGGTTCTTGTAAGTCTTAACGTTCCTTGTATATTCATGTGCAAACCTCACTCCTGTGAGGTAGTAAACTACGAATTCCTCACTATCCACGTCATAATCGAGGCTAATGTGTGAATACCCCCTATACATCGGGTGCTCCGTGCGTTCGTAGATATCGGCTAAGCATGCTAGGTACCTCACCCTACCCTCGTCTATAGCCTTCTTCAGATACTTGCACTTGGTAACATCACTTTCACCGCAGAACTCGTAGTCGTGAATCTCCTCATGAATCTCTCCCTTAAGAACCCTGAGCTTACTCTCGGCTATACGAGCATGAAGGCTCACCTTAATCACCTCACTTCATGAAAGTTTCGTAGTAGTTGGGCATATACTCAACTGTGAACCCCGCTTGTTCTGCTAAGTCTTTCAATTCATCGTAAACCCTCTTAACACATTCTTCAAGAATAACTAAACCCCTCTCCTCTCCGTGAGACTTCCTACCTTTTCTAGTCCTTATGAACCTCTTAGCCCTAACTATGAAGTCGTTCATAGCATCTTCAAGGTTCTTGTAAGTCTTAACGTGCCTTATGTATTCGGGAATGGGTCTCACTCCCGTAATTTCATAAACTACGAATTCGTCGTTGTCGGGGTCATAATCAAGTCTTATATAGATATATCCCCTATATAGGGGGTGCTCCGTACGCTCGTAGATGCTGGCTAAGCATGATATGTACTTTACTCTGCCCTCGTCTATACCTTCCTTTAGGTACTTACACTTGCTAACGTCACTTTCGCCACAAACTACACCCACGTAAGCCTCGCCCTTAAGAGCTCTGAGCTTACCTTCTGCTATGCGAGCATGAAGGCTCACCTTAATCACCGTGTAAGTGTGAATAACCTCAAAAATAAAAATATGTTTTACGTGATTGAAACGGTGTATACATGTATAGGGAGGTGATTGAAGACCTGATTAAGGGAGTTCTAGACAGTAGGGAGATACGTGAGTCTTTAGTGGAGCTAATCAAGAACAGCGTTTACGAGGTTAATATCAAGAAGGACCGAGACTCGGGGGAGGTAACGATAACAGTAGTACTTAAAGTACCTGCCCCCGCTGAGAAAATGCTTTTCCTTCTAACCTAATAAGTTTTTAATACGTAATGAATAGCCCCTAACTCATGCATCTCCCTAAACTCCTTACAGTAAGGGCACTTCACGTACTTTACTCTCCTCAACATAACGGGAGGGACTGCCTTCCTTAACTTCAGGAGCTTAGGGGCTAGCCTGTGTGTTAGTTCCTCGCCGAAACCTAACGTATGGAGTGTTTCGTGAATCACGGTCTCCTGAGTAGCCCTCGGGGTAAGGATAATCACGTCAGGACGCCATGAAGGCTGTAGACCACGGAAAACAACTTCCCCGTGAGGTGTTTCGTAGGTAACGTCTTCAGGTATGAAAAACACATGCTTGGGAGGGGGTAGCCAAGGGTGTTCACTCAATACCCTCTCCACATCCTTAATCGTAATCATAACTCACACCCTACAGAATTCAGGGTTTTCCTTGCAAGAGGGACCATAGAACAGGTATGCAGTATCCCCCTTAACTACTACGTAAAAGTAGCGTTCAGGGCAGTCAGTACTGATGGTGAGGCGAGCTTCAGGCTTATGTTTTTTAGGCTTTTTATGTATTCTCGAACTAACCATAACCCCGTCAAGGTAAGATTCAGAACTTATCCTAGTTATGTTTCTGAAGCTGTGCTGTACACCGTTTATTTCCTCAATAACGAGCTCCTGAGTTTCTACTCTATGCTGTAACCAACACACTTCAGGTAAGACTACTTCCCTCTCTTTTCCTTCCCCGTAAAGTCCCTTCAGTTTAGCTTCAACAATCATCCTATGTAGGGACAAAACATCACCCCCAAAGGGCTTCAGTCATGTTGGGCTCAATACCTAATAACCAGCAAGTAAGCTTAATAACGTAAGGGTAAATAATGTACTCCCCACCAACACTCACTGAGGCGTCAATAGCTATAGCCCTAACAAGCATTTCCTGCCTTGAACCTCCTTCCAAAAACGATGTTAGTTTAGCCATTAACTAGCACCGTAGACGAGCTCTACAACTACATACACTATGCTGTACGTAGCGGTTGTTGTGGCAGATGCAGTTGTTACTGCTGTGTAGACAGTAAATAATCCCTCGTCAGTAACGTTACTTAGGTCCGTAGTGCTGTTTTCTTGGTCAGTACCCGCATTACCCTCAACACACACTACGTCATTACCTGACGTTATATCTTTAACACATATTTTCTCCACGGAGTCTGTAGCTGTTGCTGTCCAAGAGGCTCGTATCACAACTTTCTTGAGGTTCTGCTTAGTCCACTTAAATTTGAAGTTGGACGTCCACTTAACGCCTGTGGCAGTAGCGCTCAGGTTAATAGCCGCTAGGGAGTCAGGGAAAGTAGTGAAGGCCCTAATTACTATAGTGTCAGGTGCTATTTTATCTAACGTTATTGCACCGTCCTTAATGTCGTCTGTAGTAATTAGTCTTTTGACTATGTAGGACATACTCTCACCCCGACCAAGTAATTTTGAATCTCTTAGCTCCCAACGCTCTAGCTATCTCCTGAACCCTCATACCCAACATCACCTCACCCGATAACCTCTTAGTCATCAGGTAGTAAGTGATGCCCGTAATCAAGCCTATAACCATAGCCTGAACGGCTACGTCCTCACTTAAAACCTTAATTAACCTACCCACTAACGGCATCAGTAATGCACCCCGTACTTACCCCTCCTGTACTTAACTAGTATCATACCCGCTACTGACGGGAACAGCGGTTGAGGCTTGTAACTCGGTATCGGCTTCCTTATGAGTATTTTAGGGCGGTAAGTATCTATGAGGTTGATTAAGGCATGCTTAACGCTTTTGGCACCTATCAATGCCAGCTCGAAAATGTTGTAATATCCCATCCGAATCACCAAAACTAAAACGTTAGGTTAAAGAAAAAATTTATGTTTAACCCCACTGCACACGAACCAAACGAACCAAGTGAAACCGAGTATATACATATTATATAATATACACACACTCACACACGTGGTCCGAACTTAGAACCCCAGAGGAGCCTGTTCATAGCGTAAAAGTACGTGAAGCCGTAAATGAAGAGCACAGTCCATAACCAACCCATACCCATAACGTAAAGGACTGACATGAAGTGGAAGAACTCACAGGACTCCGCTAGACCGAAATACTCGAGGAGGTCCTCACGCTTAAAGGGTAGTTCATAGTACATGATGTTCTGTATAGCTAGGGCAGGTGCTGACTTCCCTATGAATGTGAGGATAAACATTACGAGGAATAAAATGTTGTTCCACGTCCATAAACCCCATGACCAACCCAAAGTAATTGCTAGAACCAAAACTAAGGAAGTGCTTACGGGAACTCTTAATGACGTCATGAATAGAGCTACCCACTTAAGGTTCCTTACAACCCACTTATCTCCGTACCTAAGGAGCTCAGCCCCGAAGGTCTTAAGGAGGTTGAACCTCTCTGCTTCACTCCATAAATCTTTCAGATTCCCCTCCCAAGCTATCTGGTAGAATATCGTGAGGAAAGCCCACAGGGCTACAATTAGTAACCTCCAATCAATAGAGCCTGTGGCTAAGAACCACCCATACACTGCTAAATGTGTGAAGCACATAGATATGCTGAGCCATGAATGAGGTGTGTTCTTATCCAGACCGTCATTATATGCGTGCCCCCAAGCAATGTACATAAGGAGATTAAGGAGGGCTAAGCTAAACCTCGGAGAGAGTACGTAAGTTACGTACACACAAAGGAGAGTACATGCTACCATACCATAATGAATCACCTTATGGGCTGAATGTAACGTTATCTTACCTGACTCCAGGGGATGATGCTTTTTGTTCGGGTCATGGACGTCATACCAGTAATCCATGAGGCTGTTATGACCGAAGCTAAGGTAATGAACGATGGTGAATAAAGGTACAAGGATTAGTAAATTCACTGGAGAGCCTCCAGCGATTAAGTAAGGAACAACAACACAGAATACAGTAGCAGGCGCTGTTTGGGCACGGAAGAGCTTCAGCCAGTCCCTCACATTCATGATTTCACGATTATACGTATATTCAGGACATTAATAATGTTTAACGTTTACGCACCTCAAAACCGTAAACCTCCCCAAGGTACCTTTCCTGGAAAGCGTCAATTGATTTCAGGGCTAACCTGTAAAGCTCGTTAATACCCTTACCCTGGAAATATATCTTACATATCATGTCCAAGTTATACCTCACCCTCTCCCTTGACTTGTAGGTGTTGTAAGGCTCTATATATAGAATACCGTCAATGAATATGTACTCAGGAGAAGGTAACCCATGGTATTCATTCCATAACCAAGCAAGAAACGCCTCAAAAGGCACTGCGTGTGCACTTATCATGTCCTTACCCTCAACCTTATAGAACACATCACCAACGAACCCTGCCCCCTCGTAGGTGTACATGTAACTGCAGAGGCATCTAAGGCTAACGGGAGTTACGTAGTTACGGTAATCATAGTCAAGTTCCTTAGCATCAACCATGTAACCCTTCTTCCACATATCTGCTACGAACTCGCCTACGTCCTCGGCGGCTAAGTAAGAGTACTCTACTAACTTGATTTTGGATGCAGGTACGTTATGGTCTACATACATCTCGAACTCGTCGGGAATTATTACGTCCCCAGCAACGGGGGAGAAACTGTTATTAGTTATGTAATCCATAGGCTTGAAGCCTTCGTCTATATGTAAAATAACGTAATTATATCCCAGGAAGTAATCTAGGGTACCGCATAGACGCTTAAAAAACGTACGGCTAACGTCATAACCATCGTACTCAACCCACTTACGGAGGTCCCTAGTGTTCTGAAACCTAACAGGTCCTTTAATGAAGTTATGCTTAATGAAGCCGTCAAAAACAGACCTCACTGATTTAGGGACCTCAGTGAATTTCCTCCTTACTACTAACTTCATAGAGGGACCACCTCACAAGTGCTTGGGCGTCACGATAACTTATCCTGTAGCCTAAACTACGTAGGTAATCCATAACAACAACTGCTGGGTCAGAATTGGAGTGGGAAGTTTTCAGTACCCTTAAAATATCCCTTCTGTCAATCATGTTGGGGTTACCTCCTTCTCGTCGTACGGTAACGGGCGCAGGAGGGGGTACACGGAAACTATTGCGTAATCTGTAGTTTGGTAGGTCTCGAAGGACACATACGTACCCTTCTTAGGTAATAAAACGCCAAAGCTCTTTTTAGTGTCGACCTCCTTACCTGAACGGAAGAACTTCACAGATATCCTGTAGGGTCTAGGGAGTAAAGTATCATTAACTATGTAGGCATTAATTATTGATTGAGCACCGTACACCCCTGCACCCGTTACTTGGTATGAAACTTCATGTATCTTAATTCCTTTCAAGGGCATTCTAACACCGTAGAAATAACGTGATGGTGATAATTTAATTTATGTTTCACCTAGGAGCCTAGAAACTTTATCTGCTACTCTCCTGAAGTGAAACCTCTCCGAACCTTCTAAAGCCCTCTCATGGCTTCTTTCCCATAAACTCCTGTCCTTCACTAACCTCTTAACGATGTTCACTAGCTCGTCAGTTGAGGACCACCCATAACCGTACTCGCCACGCATTACTACGTCCGTCCACTGACCCCCTGACTTATGAACTACGGGCACACATCCTGAAGCCATAGCCTCAACAATCGTTATGCCTAAATGCTCTCCTGGTCTCGCATGTACGTACACTTTGGACCTTGACAGCATCCTCGTGTAGAAAGGTACGGACACGTTACTGTATACCTGAACGCCTTCAGAGTAGGGTACGTAGTCATGCACCTTAGCACCCACAACAACAACTCTAAGCCCTTCACTCGCTAAAGTCCTTGTTAAATCAAAACCCTTGACACGGTAGAACTGACCGAAGAATATTACGTCTATATCCCTCTCCTTGAAGGTCAGTGATGGGTTATAGAATTCAGGGTGTATGGGCGGGTAAACAACTACAGCATCCCTGCCCCAGAAGGTCCTTATCATTGATTTAGTGTAGCTGGAGTTACACCAGAGCTTAATTCTTTTAGGGCATGCAGGTCTGTCAGGGTAGTGAATATACATAGCTCCATCCACGTCTAAATCATACACTCCCATGAGGCTAAGCTCGTCTGTGAAGAGGTAATTAAACCCTGTGTAGACTACGTAGTCATATATTTGGTGAATGACTTTATTATGAGGTATTATCTGGAAATCACCCATAACAACGGCACGCTCTCCAGGCTTAGAACCCACGACTTTACGTGGCGTGAAGTCTATATACTTAACTGTGTGGTACCTCTTCAGAGATTCAGGTCTCCAGAAGTAGGCTTCCTCAGGTCTGATGTTTGTATAAAGTATAAGGATATCATGACCGAGGAACTTAAACACGTCCGAAAGCATTAAGACAGCCCTTACATTACCTGCCAAAACGTGGATGTCGTAATGAACTATTAGCACTCTCATAATCTCACCCGAGGAGAGACCTTCTTGTAAGTCATGAAATCAAAAACCTCAGCATTCAAACAGAATAGCTTCCTTAACTTATGCCTTAGCATCTCCCTCATCCCGTAGTCGATACGTACATCAACAAGAAAATCCACGTCATGGTAGGAGTAACCCTTACTAGCTAGGGAGCCCGTTAAGTAGACTTCTTTAGCTCCTGTTTCGTTAATAATGAACTCCTTAAGCTTCGGGAGTAAAGGCTTTACCTCTTCAAGGGTTATTTTCCTGAAGGCTCTAACTTCGTAGCTTGACTTCAACCCTACGCCCTTGATGGACGGATACACAATGGCTCTCCTAGTGGGTCCTTCAATAATTAACTCCTCATCACCCCTCCTTAACCTGTAAGCCACAGGCTGTAAGTTATATACTCCCGCTCTTGAACGGAAGTAGAAAAAGTAGAAACCCCTCTCCTCAGTAAGCCTGTTCTTTGCGTACCTGCCGTTCACTCTGAGCCAGACCTCAGCAGAGGGTACGCCGGCACCTGAATCAAGTACCCTACCCCATACTAGTATCCAGTCACCCGACTTAACTATATCCCTGCATGTAAGGCATTCAATCTCCAGTTACCATCACCGTATTAACTTCGTGGGTCATTGAAATTAGGATTTCGTTAGTATAATTTATTATACACGTTAATGTAAAATACGTGAGGTGATAGCGTATGAGATTGTCAGAAGTTCTTGACAAGTACGTGAAGAAATTAAGGTACGTAGACAGAGCATCCGAGGCTACTGTGAGGAATTACGTCTCAAGCATAAAGAAATTCATTAGCGTAGTCGGAGATAAGGAGGTTAATGACGTGAGGGAGAGAGACATTGAGGAGTTCCTCATCAAGTTGGGAGAGGAGGGCTATAAGGAGTCATCAATACTGAGGCACTACTCAGCAATTAGGTCTTTCCTCAAGTACTGCAGGGTCAGCGTTGATTGGGACGTAATTAAGCCGTCAAGAGAGAGGAAATCACCTTTTGACTTCATTATTCTAGAGCCTGAGGAGGTTCAGGCTATCATTGAGTACGCAAGTGAAAAGAACTACGTGTACGGATTAATGCTTAGGTTAGGTTATGAGGCTCTGTTAAGGGCGGGTGAATTAACTAACTTGAAAGTGTCTGATATTGATTTCGAGAGGTGCATGGTCTTAGTCAAAGTGGAGAAAACAGGTACTGTGATGGAGAAACCCATATCCATGAAGTTATGCAGGGATTTAAGGGATTACGTGTTAAGGAATAACTTAAGCAGTGAGGATTACCTTTTCACCACTAAGTTCGGTAAGAAATGGAACCCGAGCACCTTCACTACCTACGTCTTCACGAACGTCGTGCAAGAGTTAGGGATTAACGATAAGTACGTGAGGGTTAAGGGAAGACCTGTTAGGTACCATGATTTCTCTAGACACACGAGAGCCACGGAGTTACTGAGGAAAGGCGTGGATATTTACACCGTTAATAGGTTATTAGGTCATAAAAGTATACAATCTACGCTAGTGTATCTTCACTTCGTGGGGGAGGATTTAAGGAGGAGGTTGAAGGATGTCAACGAACATTGAAGCTAGGGTTAGGGCTTTAATCATTAATAAGGAGTACAGGAGCTACCTTGAAAGGATATTGAAGAAAGAGAAAGAACTAGCTAGGAAGTACCCGGACAAGCCTGAGTGGCAGGCTTGGGAAGTGGGTGATGTGGGAGTTCCTCCCTGGATAGTCATGAAGTTCATGAATTACGGCATTGTTGAGCGTGTTTACGCCTCAAGCAGGCACAGGTATTACAGGTTAGTTGATAGAGAGGTGATAGAGAGAGTACTGGGTGAAAGTAAGGTTAGTTCGGTCAGGAGTCATGGGACCCGAAAAACACACACGAGCCTTAAGAACTTCAGATTACCTGATATGGAGACCCTATTCAAGACTGTAGTAGGGTATGACGACTATAAATGGATATTATGGAAGGCAGTTAAGAAGTGGCTTAAAGGCTCTAAACCCGCTCACTTCTTGCTAGTGGGTAACCCTGCCACGGGTAAGACGTTATTCATGGAGTGCTTAGAGAAACACTTACCGAATATCGTGTACGTAGCTGGAGAGTCAGCAAGGAGGGGAGGTTTCGTAGAGAGAATCATTGAAGCCTACAACAGGTACGGTAAGGAGTTCATTCTACTGATTGACGAGATAGACAAACTCGATTCGGACGCTATGAAAGTACTGCATAACATCATGGAAGGGACGTTAGACATACCCGTCCACGGAAAGCAACTCACGGTTAAGGACGTGAGGATAATGGTGATAGCCACATCAAACAGACCCGAGAAAATACCTGAGTCTATAATGTCAAGGTTCGGACAGCCCTTAGTGTTCAAGACCTACGATGAGGAAGACTTCGTGAAGGTGAGCATTGAAGTTCTTAAAGAGGAAGGCATTGATGAGGAACTAGCAAGGAAAATAGCCGAGAAACTAGTGAGTTTAGGCGTCAGGGACGTTAGGATACCGAGGCAGGTTGGCAGGATAATAGAATCTGAGGAGGATATTGATAAGGTGATAGAGATTTTATTTAAAAACAGGAGATTTTCCCGTCAGTAATGAATACCCTTAACCTCCTTCTTATTCTTCTTTTCCTCAATAATCTTCGGGTAAGTCCCTATGGGTTGAGTCTGTACGTTCTCCCTACATGATACGCTAGCTCCTGATACGGTCTCCCTAAATAAACCTAACCTTAGCCTCTCCCTTATAGATTCTATCCTAGTCCTTAAAGCCTCGATAATGCCCTCGCCAGACAATGACTCGCCTAAACCCAACTTCTTAAGGGGTGATATTTCAGTTAGTGGCTCCTTAATCAGTATCTTAGGGCGGAAAGCATCGATAGCTTCAACCACCCTCTCCTTAAGAGCCTTAGCCTGTGATATGGCCTCTTGCACCATACTCACTAGTAATCACCCCTTAACGACCTAACCTCTGCCTTATCCTGCCTATGATGTTCCTTAACCTACCTAGGAGCCTTCCCCTGCCTGCCGTACCCACTAATGACTCTATCTCCCTGATGGTAGCCCTGTTGGCTGACCTAACGTTCTTAACTACCTCGTCTAGAGTCTCGAACACTCCCTTAGGCTGAGTTATGAAGCTGGTAACTGTGTTTATGTTTCTCCTCACGTAGCTTAGCCTAGTTTGTATTATGTCCTGAACACCTGCCATACTTACACCGTAAGGTACTACGTTCATTTAAAATAAAAAACTATGTTTTACTTCTTTTCTTTGACTCAAGGTAATTATGTAGAGCGTAGCAACACAGGCACCAGAACACCTTCCTGAAAGGTAATACTATCCTTGCACACCTGAAACAAAGGATTTTCTCTAGCCTCTCCTTATTCACGGGTAGCCTTAGCAGGGCGTTCATGAACCTATCAACAACAACTGCTAGGGGTCTCACTACAGACTCAGGTAGTTGAACCTCCATCGTAACTCTAGCCACGTCCTTCGGCGTTATTAATTTAGTTTTGAAGTAAACTTCTGTGGCACTCAATAATGTATCCCTCCCTCAGGCATTATTTTCTGGCTGTAGGTGTATATCATAGAGGATAGACCCAACCTACTCCAGTACTCAGGCTTAGTGAATGCCTTAGCCCAATGCTTAGCCCATTTCTCCACTATGCTTTCCTTAATAGCCGATGGGGGAACCCCTAAAACTCTAGCTATACCCCTTCTGTATTTCTCCTCGAGCTCCTTAAGGCTCTGAGCAAGTATCCCTCCCCTTGAGGCTCGAACAGCTATTAAACCCGATATCAGGTAGCCCAGCATTCTACACACCAAATAAAAAACAATTGGTTAAGATTTAAAAATTAGTTTTACGGTTATGCTGTAGTCTTGAAAGCCCTAATGTAATTCTCTGCCCACTTCCTCTTAGCGTGAGCCTCCTGAATCTTCCTCATCCAAATCTCTACGTACTTGTCAGCATTAGCCTGGAAGTCAGCCCAGTTCTTAGCTGGGAAGCTCGCCCTTATTACGTCCTCAGGTAATCCAGTTACTGATGCTATGCCCTTAACGTAGGCGTCGAAACTCTCCGCCTTCTTAACCATTGCTAACCACTTGGACTTAGCCCTCATAGTGTGCCTGAACCACTTCTCCTGATATACGTGTATTAGGGCGCTCATGTAGTTCACCGAATAATATGTTGTTCATATTAAATAAAAACCTATGTTAATCGGAAACACACACAAAACACATGACGTTCAAAGGAAGTTTAACAAATTTTTAAAAGTTTCGTTAAACAAATTCGTTCATAGTGATAATATGGTAAGATACAGGGATTTCATAGGCTTCCGTGCTGACCCGATAGTTTCTAGGTGCATTGAAAGGCTAGCAAGTAAGTGGGGAATTAAGAAGAGGCTAAAGGGTAAGGGTAAGGGTTATAAGTCAGAGACTATAAGGATGGCTATAGTGTATGCTTACCTCGTAGATATATTCGGTGTGGACCCTAAAGAGGCTCCTGATAAGGCACTTGAGTACTTGCTGAGAGAGATTTAATTTAAAAATAATATTCGTTTAGTAACCAACAGCAACTACAGAGGCATTAACTGTCTCGCCTGCAGGGACTGATAGGGCAGTAACTGTTACCTTATTGTCTGATATTGACTTTAGAACGAAGCCACTTGATGGACCTCCGAAAACAGCAATAGCCCCCGTAACCTTCTTGAGTATATCAAACGTTACAGTTACGTCTATATCGGCAGCAGTAGTTCCTGTATTCTGTGCTGACCCGCTACTAATAGCTATTACCTTACCATCACCTAAAACCCCTATGACCTTACCCTCCTGCTGTGACATGTTATCACCTCAGGTCATTAGAGGCTCTTGAAGTAGTCATACTCGTAGAACACTACACCTAATAGCCTTACGTCTGAAGTGCCTGAATACTCGGGCTCCCCTAGGAACTTCACGCCGAAGTCATACCAAGCTATAATGCTGAATGGCGTCTCGTACATGTACAACATGTTGAACCTATCTAAAGGCTTATCTACTAGGATGTCAATACTGAATGGCGGGTAATTCACCTTCTCAGTATATGCTTGCATCTTGTCAATCTTCGGGCTAGTGCCGTACTCAATAACTCCGTTCTGGAAAATCACTATTAATGTCCTCTTACCCGTAGTGCTTGAAGCCTTAAAGAAGTCAGTACTTGAGCCTAGGAAGTACACCGGCTGACCAGCTGTTAAGTTTAATATCCAGTTAGTATTGCTGTAGTCTGTAGGTACGTTCGTGTCATACTTAATGTCTGAAGGCTGTAGGTCCTTAATCCCGAACTTACCTGATGACGGTAATTCACCGCCGAAAGTCTTCCCGTCAGTCTTAGCCTTGAACACTCCTGCTAGGACGTAAAGCATGTCCCTGTGGTAACTGAAGACGTCAGCTATTTCAGGACACCTAATACTGTAAGCCTTTATCTTCCTCTCTATGAACTTGTCAAGGAGTTGAGTTTCTGGCTCCGTTAGACCCGCATACTCTACTGAGGGACCGTAACCACCTATCAGTAGGTCATACTTGCTTAACTCCTTATTAAGGTCTATAGTCTCAACCATTTAGGTCACCTCGTAAGAAGGTACGTAATCAGCAGTTAAAAATTAACTAACTTAATCCTGTATACTAAGTACGGGGACTTAAGAGTGAAGGTGAAAACTAAGGTCATGGAGAGGGCAGAAAGGTACTTAAGGAGTAAATGCAGTGAGGTGAAGTTCATTTACAAGCATTTGGGTTATGACTTCACATGCGGTAGGGAGAAATACGTAGTGTACCGTGTGGCGGGGGAAACTATAGTAGTTCCATACCTTAAACTTAAGGAGTCTCTAAGGCATTACCCGAAAGTCCTGCTTGTAACAGATAACGGGGTGATAGAAACTACTACGGAGAAAATAATGGGTATAGTTTACGGCGAGGGTAGCCTGATGCTAGCCTCGGGATTGAAGATACGTAGCCTTAAGGTCACCCTCAAATCACCTCCTGGTTGGGTAACTCTTAAAGTGCCCGTACCTAAACACGTCTACGTTAAGTTCCTTAAGAAAATGAGGCTGAGGAGGTTAATGCCTGACGAAATGATTGAGGAGGTGTTGAGGTATTAAGTAGATGGTGGTTTACTGATTTGCACGCCTCTCTCCACCATCAACCTGCCGAAGAAACCTAAGCCCGCGGCTATTACAGCGGCTATTATAGCTTTCTGAGGCTCAGTAACTATCCGTGCAACTGAAATGCCTGCTAGAGTGGAGAAAAAGTTGAAGCCAGCAACTATCCCTGCATTGATTAGAGCCTCTTTAAGGCTAGAAGACTTACGTTCGGGTGTTGGGGATGTTTTATTTAGTGATACAAAGGTTAATGCTCTCCTCACAAAAAAATGAAACTTCATTTTCACACCTCCTCAATCTCTATGTCAAAGGATACGTAACTCTTACCCACTCCCGTAGCTGACTGGTCCCAACTAAACCTGAAGGCTTCCTTACCCGTCTTGAATTCTACGATTATTGGGTGTCGTTTCTCCAAATCAATGTTACCCGGAGATGTTAGGAACTCAGCATCGATTACTCTCCATGAGGGATTGTCCACAGTTACGTCATCAGTTACTTCCACCTTAAGCACTAAAGGAGCTCCTGCTACCCTCTTAGCCCATATCTTAGCCTTAAGCCCTTTGTCTAGCCTGATGTAGTTCACGGAGTTCGTGAATAACTGACCCTTAAGGGTGAAGACTCCCGTGGCATTAGTGTTGTCCGTTTCTCCGTAAACAGTAATTAATTCCGTGGGCATAGCTCTCACCTCATGAAGCTAATATACCTCCCCTCTTATACACCTCGAGGGCGGCGTTTATGTACTCCCTAACCCTCTCAGGAGTGTCCGTTTCTTTAGGCTTCTTTATGAATGGCGCCCTCAACACGTCAAGAGCGTCTTGAATCTCTATGAATTTCAAGGGTCCCCCGAACGTTACCTGGTAGTATGGCTTCTTACCCGTTAGTAATTCGTAAAGGACGTCCGGATTAGTTACGGGCTCCACACGGTACTCAGCGTATGTGAACTCCATATAAGTCCTCACGTCCATGTTCGTGGGGTTCCTGAATCTCCAACCAATGTGTATCTTCGGCAGGAACACCATCTCCTTCTTGTACCTGAACCAACCAAAAGGTCTCTTTAAGTCTTGGGTGACCTTACCGTAGAGGCTATAATCCTTCTGACCCTGAGGCACCTCAGTAAGTACACGCATGAACATCGGGTAGAACTTAAAGTGTACATGCATTAACCTCCCAGATTCTGTGTAGTAGAACATGTCATCTCTCGTAGCCTCAGGCAGTTCATTGTACGGGAACGTTATTGAATCTGTTTCTTGGAAAGCAGGCAGTACTCCATCCTCGTAACCACTGAAGCTTATCGGCAGAGGTCCGTAGACGAATTTCTCGTAACCCACGTTATACCTCATCCTAACCACTAAAGGTATTAGAGCCTCGTAGGCAGGTACGTAAATCATTAGAACGCCTCCATCCCGAACTAACCCGTACCTATCAAGCAGTTGGCTCACCACTCACCGACACCTCCGACACAATCACATAAATTTAAAAATTAAATGTATGTTTTACGATGCTAACAGTTTCTTCAGGCTCCTTAAGATAGGTCCCTGTTGGTCCTCAGGTATGACTTTATCAATGAGCTCCAACATATCCTTAATGATGGACTTACCACATATTTTAGAGCAGAACTTCCTTGAAAGTAAAGCATTAATGAATTCGTTAAGTTCGTTAAGGCTGAGTTTCTCCCACCTTATCCTCGTACTGAATATCTGGTTGAGGGTCTTTGAAATCTCCATTTTCTCTTTAGATACTTTCTTTACCATAATCACACCTTAACCATCTTCTTTAGGAGGTTCCTAATCTCTGTTAATGTTTTGTTCATTTTCCTTATCTCAGACAGCATCTCCTTAAAGTTATTCCTTAACTCCTCAATCTCCCTATCAATATCTCCCATAGCCATCTTCCTTAACTTTTCAAGTGCAGACACGTTACCACCTCACAAAAGCTTTTCAAGGAACTTACCGTATTTCTTCCTTACGTCCTCCATCACCGCAGAGTTGAATAGTGTTTTAGCCACGTAGAGCATCATCGGGATAGAGCCCTCACCGTAAACTCTAAGCTCTCCTAAGCTCCATGCATCCTCTACAGTGAAGGGTACTTTCCTGCCATTAATCACTTTATAACCCAAGACAAGGGATGCTAGAGTGTCTATATTCATTTGGATAACCCACGAAGGAGTTACTCTTCTCTTCACAACAACAACCTTATCCTCCTTAAGCTTAAGGACTACAGACGTTATCGGCTGTCCTCTCCTGTCATTAATTATTAGGAGGAAAGGCTTACCTCCCTTGAAGCCGAACGTGTCTTTTATGGACTTTATGTCAAACTCCTTATTTATTGAGAGTATTAGATTCACCATCAACTTATCTACTTGAGACTTTATGTACTCCCTCAACCTGTACTTGAAGGATTCAAAGAACTTACCCTCGGGCATTGACTTAATCACTTCAACGGCTTCCTTAACAGGTCCCAGAAGGTCCTCAGGCATTTCAGGATTACCTTCGGATACTGACTTAGTAATCCTTACGTCAAGAGGTATCTGACCGAGGAACTTAACGCCGTAAGCCTTACATATCTCCTCAGCAGTTGGCTCGCCGAAAACGTACATTACGTTACCGCATTTACACTTCACGTAAGCCATATTCTCAATCACGCCCACAACGGGCACGGAGTTGTAGTTGTAAAGCTTGATTAGCCTCTCCGTAGCCAGCTTGGAGAAGGGTATAGTAACGATAACTCCCCCAATTAATGACCTAGCGTAAATCTCGATTACAGTCTTAAACACGTCTGACGCTCCTGGGGGCATATCAACCACTAGGTAATCTAAATCACCCCACGCCACTCTATCCCTAGCATCAATAAGTAACTGCCTCATACTATCTCCGTAAACAGACACGGGCCTCTCACGACCTAGGAGCAATGAAGTGCTGAAAACTTTAAGCCCTCTCCATTCATAGGGTTCGATGACGTCTTGAGTAACGTCTAGCCTCTCCCTAATACCCGTGAACTCCGTGAAGTAACTGGAGTCTATATCAGCATCAAGGAGCCCCACATTGAATCCTTCACGCCTAAGGAGTAAGGCTAAGTTAATAGATATTAATGACTTACCTGTGCCTCCCTTAATAGAGGATACGAGGACTGTCTTCATAGTATCACTCCTCTACGAGACCCTCCTTCTCGAGCTCCTTAACTATATCTTCTTCTGTCTTACCGGTAGTTTTAACTTTCTGCGTCGAAATCAGGGACGGCAGTACCTGAAGGAGAGTCTCTAAGGGCTTCCTTGACTGTAGAGCATCAACAACTCTATGACCTACTGAGGCTACGTTATTTAGGGCTTCAGCAATGAGCTTAGCCTCGTCAGTCTTGTACTCCCCAACAGGTCTCTGAAGTTTAGAGAGTAATTCAGTGATTGTTTTCCTCAACTCCTCAATCTCTTTATCCCTCTCCTTAACAGCCTCAATCAATGCTTTCCTGTCAGACTCGTATTGTTTGGTGATTATCTCTATGAGGTTCTTGTGGTACTCAGCCTGAGCCTCAGCCTTAGCCGCGGAAGCTTTAGCCTCAACTAAGGCTTTAATTAGTTCGGGGTCAGCCTGCCTTGAAGACGTAATGCTTCTGATTGCGTCAGCCAACTGCTGTAGAGCTTGGGATAGAGTGTTTGACATCGTAGTTAATTGAGTATTCAGTTCTGTCCTTAAATTATCGACTAAAGCCTTCGTTTGGTTCACACTGCTTTCTTGAGCCACCTTGAAAAGCTCGATCATGTCCCTGGGAGATATGGGTGAGCCCACTTGGTACACCTGAGGCGCAGAGGGGTTTTGAGGGGGAGCCCTTTGGTAGTACGTAGGGCTCGGGTATGACGTAGTTTGTTGTGGAGTTATGGGAATCATAGAGGCTAACCTATTAGCTATTGTCGGCTCCACATTCAATTTATTGATGGGTACCGTTAAATTAGGTATAGGGTAATTCATATTCAGCCTCTGAGCCTTCTGCATTTCAGCCTGAAGGGCTTGAGCGTACTCCTCAGCAATGAATGCCGCCTCCTGCTCAGTTTTAACTCCTGACCTCATAGTCCTCATGTAGTGGTAAAGCTCTAGCGGGTGAAGGTAACCCACACGCTCACACCTCCTTATCATCCAGTCTGTGAAAGTCTTAGAGAGTCCGTAAGCCTCTAGAATCTCAGCAAGGACTTGGCAGGGGTCCTTAGGTCTTTCGAACAGCTCGTCCCTTATGCTCTTACCCTCAGGCTCACGTTCGGGAGGCTTTATGCTTTCCTCCATAACTCCCTGTGATTTAGCCTCATACTCCTCAATCTCACGGAGTAAATCCTCAAGAGGTACTTTACCCGCCTTATCATAGATGTTACGGGGAACTACTTTAACTTCGCACCCCCTAACTTCAGGCTTCTTGATTAGGGTACCGCAGTTAGGGCACTTAACAACAGGCGTCCTTTTGTTGCTGGCTATGAAGAACGGTACTTGGGCATGACATGATGGGCACTCATAAGTAGTTCCCTCCTCACTCATTGCTAACCACGTTAAACGTAATACTTTAGCTTTTTAAAGGATTTGTTAAACACTTCACGAAAAACTTAAAAACAATTTAACACCTAACGTTTAACTACTACGTTGCGGTTCATTATAACGTCAAGAACTCCTAAACCCTCGCCACGCCTTATAGATTCATGTATCGGTCTTAACGTAACCCTTATCTTGAACCTCTTCAGGATGGGACCGCTCTGAAGCTCCTCAATCTCGATTTGTTCAGGTCTCTGTACAGGTAAGCCTGTTAAAGCCCACACGAGGGTCTTAATCTTAGCCGTGTCAGGGTGGAGACCCGTAGTCAGGAAAGTAACAGTTATAGTGCCGTCAGGATTCTTAATGCTTTCCATCTCGTCTATCTCCCATATCGAATCCCAAGCATAGCCCACCAAAGCACTTAGGGCGGCTATCACAGACTCTCCCATAACATCACCGTGAATTGAATTCTTAGGCTTAAAATAAAGGTATGTATTACTTACCTGTAGTAAGTTATTCTAACGCCTAAAAGCATATCTCCCTGAACACCTGCTACAGTGGCGTAAGCGTAGATTCGGTATTTAGTATTTGATAGAGTTTTGTACTGGACGCTTGAACCTCCCGTCACATTTAGAGTTCTTTCCACATACTCAATACCTGAAACAACGCTTACTATATCTACACTTATATTATTCCCTGAAAGCTCCTGGACATTAATCACTACATCACAATCTCTAAACTCCTTATAGGCTAGAACCTCAGGATCGAAATCAAAGACTAAACTCCTGTTTGACGTGTAAGTAAATCTGATGGGTTCCTCAAGCTCCAGGGATTTATTGGGACCCTTAATTACCCAATTATTACTCATTACTCTCTACCCCCTCCACACCATACCTCTTCATGTATTTTATTACGTCATCTCGAGTTATTAGTCTATATTTAACACCTTTAAGTACCTCATCCTTGTACTTGAGATTAATGCTGTACACACTAACAACAGCCACTGAATCTTCGGGCTCTCCCTTACTATTGGTAGGTATGAAGCCTGACCACCTCAAATTAGCCTTATCCTTGAACACGGGCACTACTAATCCCTCCCGTACTGACCTCAACATAGCTAATGATCGTGCAAAACTAATTGATTTCTGCAACAACACGTCTTTACTCTCACTAGACTTACTACTTAACTTAACTTTATTAACCAGCTTACCCACTTTAAACGCCACCTTCTTAACTGTCTTTGTTATTTTGGATTTACTCGACGTAATCTCCTTCAAAGCATTTTCGAGCTCCTCTACTTTCTTCATGAGGTATTCAATGAGGAAAGCATACGGTAAGTACTCCCTAGAATAATTCAAAACTGCGTTAGGGTCTAAAACTACATTCTTAACAAACACGGGTAAATGCCTCAACCCCGGTCTTATAGGGTCATCGGGCTTACCTGAACCTACTAACTCAACTTCAAGGTACATAACGGGCTTGGGTCTCGGAGATGATGGAGCGAGTGTTTTGAACCAAATACCCATTAACCCGTTCACCCCGAGACCATCCTCCATAACCCCCGCTGAGCCTGGGGACGTGAAAGTAGTGTCTGTAGCAGTTAGGGTGGCAGTTAATGAGCTTAAGTCCGTACCTTCGTAGAGAGTTAATGTGCTTCCCTCAACCTCGAAATTCACGTAAAAAGGTCCAGCGTAAGTTATAGTTTCTGAGGCTAACGACGTGAAAGTACCTGCCACATTCTTACCTATCTCAAGGTACTTAGTACCTGCTGACACGTAATATCTTAAGTAATAGAAATTACTCGGGTCCTGCCTCCTCACCTGAGACTGTATAGTTGTAGTGGCGGCTCCATTAAATATGGTAAGTAATGCGTAATCAGGGACCGTCATCTTCCTCAGAATGATTATGGAAGATGACGCAGAATTTAAGGGCTCACATACCGTATCCCACCATGGAACCCCCTGCTCTACTCTGTCAGTGTACAGGTTTTTAAGGTATACCTTACCATCACTGAATAAGGCATTAATCAATGAGTCATCGATTTCAAGACAGGTTGATGGACCTTTGCATATCTTCATAGTCTCACCCTATATTAACACCTAACACTGTATTTAATCCGACAACCAAATAGTTTTGTACAACATTACCGAATGCTATGTTACCGTCAATCAAATTATAATCAGCCCCCGTAACCTCATAAACTCCGTACTGCTGTGTATGTGTTGCTTGGTTATCATACACCTTATTATTCACTATGCGGTTGTACTTACCCGCTAACCTAATACCCCCGTAAGAACCTAATGACTGGTTACAGTTATAAATTTCACAAGACTCTATAACTACATTATTATCTACAACTACGCCGTCCTGCTGAGACTTACTTATTTCAGAGTTGAGGAGTAATGACTTACTGTTTATAGAATTAAAGCCTATCCCATCTAACGTAGATTTGAAATTAATTACGCTTGTCTGCGCCACGTTATTCACCTTCAACCCCACACTATTATTGAATGTCTCCGTATTCATTATGACTAAGTTATTACCTCCAGAAATGTACAAGCCTGCTGTAAGGAAGTTGGATGCTTTAACACCAGTTATTATTAGGTTGTTAGCTTGGGACATAATACCATAACCGTACAAGCTCTGACCATCCAGCTCGATGTTGGCTATTATTTGGTTATAGAATTTGTAATTAGTTATGTTACCAGTAACGTAAGGTAAACCACGTATTACGGGAGATACCTGAGCACGGAAGACAGGCCTGTAAAAGTAAGTAGTCGTCCATAAGGGAGTACCTGAAGTTACGGAAAAAGTTAAGCCTATGAGGTTTATGTTTAAGGGTATATTTATAGTTTCCGTTACGTCGTAAGGAATCACAGAGGAGCCTGATATTTTCGGCAAGACATACACAGTACCGTAGCCATAATTACCTGACAAGAAGTCAATAGCATCAAGAACGTTATCGAAATCTATGGGAACCGTTACGTTCGGTGTTGAATATGAAAATTCGAGACCCGTACCCTGAGCATTCACACGGACGACCTGGTATTTAGTACCTAACGAACTTGGGGTGTCCGTAAGGTCCTCAAAACTTATGTTACCGACAACTGCTAACTTAAGCCATTGAAAGCCGTTCCACCAATACAAGGCGTTTTCTTCTTTAACTAACCTAACGTCCCCTACCTCATTACCTGATGACGGTAAGTCATCTACAGTTTCTACGGGTTCACGCCAGAACCTTATATCCACCTTCACGGGCGTTATTAGCCTCACTATCTTTTCCGGCATAATCACCCCAAAATATAAATTATTAAATGTTTGAAAATGTAAGTTTAACGGTGATACGATGGTTGAGAGGTTATGGAGAATAGTGAAAGTAGGTAATGATTACGTACCTGCACCTGAAAAGCCCATGTACTGCCCGATATGTGGTGAGGAAGTGATTATTCATGACTTCCACACACATTACCAGAGGGACATCGGGTTCTACCACGTGGACATACACGCTAAATGCACTTACTGCGGGCACTACATGACTTTCGGCGTGCCAATCACTGAGGAAGAAGCAGGTAAGCTGTACCGAAGCAAGTACCACGGTAAATTACTAGTTAGGGAGGTTAAGGAGATTCTAGAAGCCCTAGGTCGCAAGAACTTAGCCGAGAAAATCAATGAAAGGCTCAAGACGTGGGGCTACTGGTAGGGAGTCAATAATTGCTAGCAAGTAAGTAAGACCTAAACCAACGTAAAATAACGCCCAACCCAATGTGTTTTCTGTTATGAATTCCCTACGTATCGTAGCTAATGAGGCTACACCTAAGGGAATTAATGCTAGGAACAGAACATGACCTGAGGCTAGAGATAGTATAGTTAATAACCCTAAGCCCGTTAATGACGTAATCACTAGACCCTTCATGCCGTAAGTGTTGTACACTGTTTTAATGCCGAACATCCTGTCTCCTTCGGCGTCAGGAACGTCTTTAGTTCCCTGTAGGGAGAAACACCATAGCCAAGCAATTAAGGAGTAAAGAAGTGCTTTACTTAAGGGTCCGTAAACAGTTACTGTGGCTATGAAAGGTATGAAGCCCCTGCTGAAGGAAACCCAGAGGAGGTTCAGGAAGGGATTCACTCGCCTAGGGCTGATGGGGGGTAAGGAGTAGAAGACTGCGAAGAAAAGCATCACTAAAACCCACAACCCGAAGGTAACCGTAACAGTGAATGCTCTAGCTACGGCTACTACTGCTAGTAGCCATGCTAAGCCCATAGCCTCATCTCTACTCACCCAACCACGAGGTATGGGTCTGTATGGCTTAATCACTTTATCAAGCTCAGCATCAACTACTTGGTTAATCACTTGCCCCACAGCCTGTGCTAGGGCTAGGGTAACACCCACGTACACTCCCGTCTTGAGGACTTCGTAAGTTAAGGACCCAGCACCAACAACAACTCCGAAAATCCCTGCTAGGGAAGGAGCCAGTAGGGTGAAGGGACGTAAGAGCATTGCGTAGGCTTTAAGTTTCCTGGGTAAGGGAGCCTTAGGGTAGCCGTACTTTATACCTACACCCATGACCTTACCCGATAAGAAAACGTGTTAATACATATATTAATAACGTGGCTCCGTAACCTAACGAGTACTCAAGGACTTCCTGGTACATCGGGTCCTTAATAGTTCTTTCCTCGTCTTTCTCGTAAATCATGAAGGACATAAACATAATCACGGGAGAAACTACGTTAGACGGGCTAGGGAGTAGGATCGTGGAAAGGAAAGTGAGGGAGCCCCAAATTACGTGAGCCAACTTCGTGTACCACACACTGCAACACCCGAAGTAAGCACCCACAAAACACCTAAAACAGTAATTACTCCCACAACAGAGAGAACCATATAGATAATGAATCTCGGGAACTCAGCATGGCTAGTAACTTCAAGGAGGTAAATGAAGGTGACTAACAAAAAGAGAGACAGGACTACAAGAACTAAGCCGGAAATTAACTGGAGAGCCTTACGACCATTCATAACGCCTCCCCTTCAAGACCTTACTAGCCACAGCTGTCAAAGTCCCTAGGAAAGCCTGAGTAATTACAGACACTATAACTGAGACCATGTACTCTCTGGACCGCATCACAGTGCCCACATCCGCTACCCAATTAACTATGTAGTCCCAGCCCTCCTTAGAGATGAGGATGGGCTTGTGTTTAGCTAGTATCTTAGCTAGGACGGGGTAAGGAGCTATAACTCTTATCCTCACCCTCCTTCGTAAGGAGGTCTTACTACTCACTCACATCACCTCCTGTACCTCAACTCTATAATCCTGCAAGAGGCGCCTTCACTAGCCTGGGAGATGTATATTTTAGTCCATTTACTGCTTCTCGAGAACGCCATACCCGAATTGGCAAATAACCTAACAGGTGTTTTCTCGTTCTTAGACCACGGCGCAAAGAATATGTCCCCGTACTCAGCCACTAATATGAAGACGTCAGTATCCTTAGCTAGGCTATGAGTAACCTCACCCTTACTCTCCAGAGTATCTGAGTCGTAGTACGTAACATACGAAATCTCCACAGGAGCTCCGACAACGGGTATGACTATGTAGTTAGGAGACAGGGCTATACCCGTGAATTGGTTAGACTTCACTATGGGGGGAGTTATTATGGGTACTAACTCCTCATGCTCCTCAAGACTCAATTCCTTAGTAACTTCCCTCTCCTTAATCACTTCCTTAACAACAACTCCCTTACCCCCTGTTAGGCTAATGCTTATTGACTTAAGTAACTTAATGATTACGTCAAGCTGTTGAGGCACTCTGGTTAAGTAGTCAAACAGGTAACGAAATCTTTGAGGCACTTCAGGCTCAGCCTGAGACATACCCATCACCTACGTATAAACGTTACCGTAATAAATAAGGTTAAGTTTTACTTCTTGGGATAGAGCATGTACTTAACTGAAAACCATGAACTTCCTTGAACCTCTATAGTGTATACCTCTAAAGTGCCGTCCTCCAACAACTTAGTAGCCCTAGGGAAAACATCACGTGGTATAGACGGCTCTCCATTAACTAGTTGGTCAGGTAGTTGT
This sequence comes from uncultured Desulfurococcaceae archaeon, assembly GCA_964627805.1. Taxonomy (GTDB): domain Archaea; phylum Thermoproteota; class Thermoprotei_A; order Sulfolobales; family NBVN01; genus CAZAMI01. Next base: position 2,795 of record CAZVLA010000052.1, on the reverse strand, counting down.
GAGGATACGAAACTGTAAACACCCGTAGTTGTGTTTTGTATTAATGTGTCTTGAAACCTCATAAACATTTTATAACCCGAAACTACATAGTCTGAGAACATTACGTGGTAAGTGTACTGCTGTATTGTAGGTCCTGCAGAAACGAAGTTATAGTACTTATATGTGAACCTCACCTCATTCACAGGTGAATCACTAAGCAAGTAAGTTGTGTAATCAGTATATGAGCTACCTAACGATTTGGAGAAGAGGTTATAAACAGCACCTGCTAAACCATAAAATAGCACATCTAAGGATAGCTGGTATGATTCGTCCATAACATAGCCTGGAAGGTAAGTAGTGAAGTCCCTTAAGTAAGCAGGAGATAAGTAAACCATTGCTTGAGTGTATGGAGGGTAACTCTCCGAGCATACGTAGGTATCCCCACTTGCAGTGTATGAAGTGCATTGATAATCAAAGTATTCTAAACATTCGTACTTAATACCTTCAACCTTCATCACTTTACAGGACTCACTCGGAGAGAAAAACATGAAGTATTTACTTAAATTTGAGGTATCATACAGTCCCATGAGGAATATCGTGCCCTCATAAACAGACATGTAGAAGGGTATACCCACATGGTCTCCATAAAAAACTGTGGGTACGTAAGGTTTAATTATTTTCTGGCTATTTAGAGAGCCCGCATAAACTTGGGGTTTGTTTTGGTATCCAGAAACCCCCGCCAAGTCAATAACCACACCATAAAGTAAGTTGTTCTTGGGGTCATACACATTAAATCTCGACAGAGCATTACCAGGAAAATTAAGCTTGCCGACAGTATTTAAATTCATGTCTTTAATTAAGTAATTACCGTTCACATCAGGGTAAATGTAATATTTAGGTATGCTGTTCCATGGAGAGTACTCTACCTCATAAACGTAAGTAACGTTAGCAGTTATTGTTGTTGGTAAATCTTTAACCCTACCATCGTAATAAAATATCCTATTATTGGAAACGGCGTATTCGGGGGTGAATTTAAGGTTTCTGAAAGTGGGACTAAGGAAGCTCGCCTCTACGTAAAATACGTCCCCATCAGGCTTGCATATAAATGCAAATATAACGTCCCTAAAGGGATTATCCCCTCCCCCAACAGGTACGAATTTATTATCCCACCACAAATAACCCCCGAAACTAGCCTCAAAATTGTACATACCCTCCCTATGAAGTAAATCAACAACATCCCACTCCTGAAGAACCTCCCTCTCCCAAGGAACCGCTACTGACTTTATAGTTTCTTGCACTGTCTTGCTTTCACTTATTATCTGGTTAATCAATGTGTAGGACGCTCCCGAGGAAAACATCATTATGCTACTCAATACCTCTCCCCCAAACATGAAAGTACATAATAATTAAAAATCTGAGTTAAATGGACGGCATCTCCTCTACAACTAGTTCAGCATCTTGCAGGAAATCTTTAGTAACCTCAATCACGTAAACGTACACTGTACTTAAGCCGTCGAAAGCCTCAGCATAAACACATACTGTTCCTGAAGAGGAAGGTATTAAGCCGAAAGAGGATTCGTAGTAGCCATCCTGATTAAGGTCCTCACTAACGGGTATGTCATCAAGTAACTTATTACCCACTGCATCAGTTATGTTTACGTAATGGGGTACGCTTGACTTAGTAACTACGACGTAAACTTTATCGGGGTAGACATTGAAGTAGGGAGTAGTGCCTAAACCAGAAACGTAGTCATTAATTATTAATGAATTCGGGCTAACCTCAACTGAATCCGTAGGTACCTCTAGCATCACTCTTTGCGTGCCCTCAGAAATCCATACTTTATTAGAGCATTTACTGCCTTTAGAACCCATCAAGTTAATATATACGTAGGCATGCTTTATCCTAGAATCCCTTGAAAACCACGAAATCAAGGGAGTTGAATGAAGTATATTAACTAAGGGCTCGCTAGCACCCTCCCTAACTACGCTCACCTTAGTAGTCATCACGAACTCGAAACTTGAGGGAGGCTTAGGGGCTGTCTCATTCCATGCAACCCAATCAACTTCCATCCACGTAGAGCCTGCACCACCTAAAGTACTTACGTACCTCGCTCTAGAGGTGAAGAGGAGAGTAGATGACTTCATACTCACTTGCTTCTCCAGAACTAAATTACCGTTAGCGTCAAACAACTTAATTAATCTGCTGGGACCGTCGAAGTAAATAACTCCCTCAGATAAGTCATAAATAGTCTCGCCCGAAACTACCACTTTATAACGGTGAAAGGATTTCTCGAGGTAATAGTTCTCGTATGAGTACAGAGTAACCCCCGGGAAAGAACCTAACAACCACCAATAACCCCCGCTCCAGTAACCCGTTATACCCCCCACGAGCCTGAAGTGAATAGCTCCGTAAACAACGCTTGTGTATTTCCATGCATGGCACTCGTCATTGTATGGGTACCTGCAGTAGCCCTGGTAGGTCCTCGTGGGCTTCAACCATGAATTACTCACTGTAAACATGCAACACTCTCCAGTGTTAGGGTTAATCTGGTCAGGCTGTCTGCTTATCTGGCTTAAGTCAGCCTCACTATCGAAATATATGATATTCTCCCAGCTAGTAGCAGGTGTCCATGCAGGATCGTTAGGGTTAGTTATATCTGGCATTATCTCACCACCACAACTACGAAATATACTTTATTGCTATCCAGTCATATTGAATAGCTGGGTTCATTGCTGAATCAAGATCTGGATTACCGTATACCTGAAGTCCTACACCCTGAGCAGTTCCAGGCATAGCATCACTGCCCGAGTATAAC
>CAZVLA010000051.1:0-92714 GCA_964627805.1 uncultured Desulfurococcaceae archaeon | reverse complement strand
TGTGGCTGTGGTTATTACTGCTGTTGTTGTTGCTGTTGTGGTTGCTGGTGTTACTTATGCTGTAGTACCTAAGGGGGGAGTAACTACCACAACGGTAGTTAAGACAGTAACATCAACAACAACCACAACAGTAGGTAAGGCAACTACGGTAACAGTCACTAAGACAGTAACAGCAACAGCTACAGCGACGGCAACCGTAACAGCATCTACTGCCTTACCACCCCTACCCAGCCCGGAGGAGGTTAAGGGTGTCATTGACTTCTACACATCAATACCTAAGGATATGGCTATAGAATTAGTGAAGATGTTCACGAAGAAGTATCCCAACGTTAAGGTGAATCTCTTTAGGTCAGGTACCGCTAAGGTGATGGCTAAGTTAATGGCTGAGGTAGAGTCAGGTAGGATAGTAGCTGATGTTGTGTGGGTAGCTGATCCAGCGAGCATAATATCACTTAAGAAGAAGGGGTTACTACTCAAGTACGTACCACCCGAAGCTAAGTTAATACCTTATAGAGACCCCGACGGTTACTGGATCGCTGGTAGGGTCATTCTGCAGGTAATCGCCTACAACACTAAGATGATTAAGACACCACCGACTTCATGGAAGGATTTAGTGAGTCCTACCTACATTGAGAAGCTACCTAAGGAATGGAGGAGTACTTCGTGGTTAGCGATGCCTAACCCGCTATATTCAGGAGCAGTTACTGCTACAGTATACGCACTAAGTAGTAAGTATGGCTGGGACTACTTCAGTAAGTTGAGGAAGTTAGGGGTAGTTGTTGAGAAGAGCAACGGTGCCGTACTTAAGGGTATACTAATGGGTAAGTACCCAATAGGTATAACTTTAGATTACATGGTGAGGGCTAGGGAAGCTAACGGGGAGCCTATCAAGATGGTAATACCTAAGGACGGTGCAGTACTAATACCCTCACCCATAGCTATAATGAAGACTGCTAAGTACCCAGAAGCAGCTAAGGTCTTCGTTAGGTTCATGCTCTCCAAGGAAGTGCAGGAGATGCTCGCTAAGTGGGGTGTAATACCTGCTAGGGTAGACGTACCGCCACCAGCAGGTACTCCACCACTATCTCAAATACCAGTAATAACGATTAACTGGGATGAGATGGCTTCGAAGTTAGAGCAAATAAGGGATAAGTTCCAGGAGGTCGTACTTTCATAATAACGTTACTTATTTTCTTAAACTAACCCCTTAAAGCAGTAATGTAGGTAATGAAGTGCTTGGGGGGTGATTGATTGTTTTATTTAAGGATTGAGCACGTGGTATGGGCTCTAGCTCTAGCTGTTCTGATAGTTACTATAGCGTACCCGCTTGCAATGCTCATCTACTGTAGCGTAGTTACTGGGGGCGTACCTACCTTCACCGCTTTTAAGAAGATGCTTCACGACCGTGAATTACCTATCTACGTAGCTAATACGTTAGAATTAGCTGTGATAGTCACTATACTCTCTATACTAATAGGTGTGCCGTTAGCTTGGTTAGTAGTTAGGACTGACTTACCAGGTAAGAAAATCATTAGGACCTTAGCTGTACTACCCTTTGTTTTCCCTCCCTACATAGAGGCCATAGCATGGATAAGTATTGCTGATCCAGCTATAGGGATTATTAATAGGATATACAGGGCCTTAGGAGGTCATGGCTACATAGTGAATATATACACCTTCTGGGGCTTAGTGCTTGTCATGTCCCTCAGGTTCTACGTCTACGTATACCTAACCACAGTATCAGCCCTCGAGCAGATAGACCCTAGCTTAGAGGAGGCAGCTAGGATGAGTGGTGCTCCCATGCTTAGAGTAGCTAAGGACGTAACCATACCCCTTGTAATGCCGAGCATCGTGGCGGGTGCTTTACTAGCCTTCGTCGCTGTATGCGGTAACTTCGGTATCCCAGCGTTAATAGGTGATAGAGCCCACTACTACGTATTAACCACTAGGATATACTCAATGCTCTCCATCCCCGACTTAGATAGGGCTGCTGCTTACTCGATATTACTACTCATTATCTCAATACCCTTAATGTTGTTACAGAGGATGGTTCTAGGTAAGAGGAGGTACGTCACAATAACTGGTAGAGCGACTAGGCCATCAGTCATGTCGCTAGGTAAGGCTAGGTACGGGGTATTCGCTACGCTCTTAGCATTCATGATCCCAACCATAATAATACCCATAGTTACGTTAGTGATTACAGCATTCATGTCGAGCATAGCTGGTAATATGTTCGACATAAGGAACTACACGTTAAGGAACTTCTATGAGGTACTCTTCGTAAATAACGACACTAGGACAGCGATAATGGATAGTGTGACGCTAGCGCTTTCAGCAGCTACCTCAGTAGCTCTCTTCGGTGCGTTAGTGGCTTACATAGTGGTTAAGACAGGGATTAAGGGTAGGTTAGTACTTGATTGGCTATCATCAGTCCCCTTCGTACTACCTGGTATGGTATTCGCTATATCAATGATATTCGCCTTCATAAGGACACCACTATACAATACATTAACCCTAGTATTCATAGCTTACTTCGCTAGGTACCTATCCTACGGTGTTAGGACATCAACGGGCGCGCTCCTTCAGATAGACCCTACCCTCGAGGAAGCGGCTAGGGTTAGTGGTGCTAACTGGCTTAGGGTACTTAAGGACGTCGTACTACCACTACTTAAGGCAGGTATCGTGGCTGGCTGGATCCTAGTATTCATGCCTACACTATCGGAACTCACGGTCTCGGTAATACTAGCACCTACCCTCCAACCAACCATCGGCGTAGCTATCTATAACTTAATGGAGGAGGGACAGTACGAGTGGACCTACGCACTCTCCTCGATCGTAGTAGTGATTGTCTTAGTGGGGCAGGTACTCATAAACTTAATAACTAAGAGGTTCGGGATTAAGGCAATGTAGGTGGTGTACATGATTGTTTTATAGGTAGGGGGTGATGTGGTGTGACCTCCGTAAGGATAGTTAAGCTAGTTAAGAAGTTCGGGAATGTTATAGCTGTAAATAATATAGACTTAGAGGTTAGGGACGGCGAATTCATGACCCTCTTAGGTCCTTCCGGGTGCGGTAAGACAACGACATTAAGGTGTGTTGCTGGCCTCGAAGTACCGACCTCCGGCGAGATATACTTAGGTGATAGGTTAGTATCAGCCCCTGCTAAGGGAATACACATACCCCCCGAGAAGAGGAACATAGGTATGGTCTTTCAGAACTACGCTGTATGGCCCCACATGACGGTATTCGATAATGTAGCCTACCCACTCAAGATAAGGAAGCTACCTAAGGAGGAAATTAAGAGTAGGGTTAGGAGGGTATTAGAGCTCGTTAAGCTTGAAGGGCTTGAGAACAGGTACCCATTCCAGCTCTCCGGTGGTCAGCAGCAGAGGGTTGCCTTAGCTAGGGCCTTAGTCATGGAGCCTGAGGTACTTCTGCTTGATGAGCCACTAAGCAACCTAGACGCTAAGTTGAGGGAGGAGATGAGGTTCGAGATTAAGGAGATTCAGCGTAGGGTAGGTATTACCGTAATATACGTAACCCATGACCAGGCGGAGGCTATGGCTATGTCTGATAGAATAGCAGTAATGAATGCTGGTAAGATACAGCAGGTAGGTACTCCGTACGAGATATACAGAAGACCTGCTAACTCCTTCGTGGCGGGATTCATAGGCTTGGCGAACTTCATTAGGTTTAAGTCACTGAGGCTAAGTAAGGATAAGGCGTACGTAACCTTACCTACGGGTGAGGTAATTACTTGCGCACCACCCGTTAAGGAAGGTAATGAGTACGTAGTTGTTGTTAGGCCCTCAGACATAGAGCTACTAACGAAGCCTGAGGGTGAGTGCATTAGGGGCGTTATTAAGAAGGTGACCTTCTTAGGTAACGTAGTTGATTATAGAATCGATGTCGGCGGCCAGGAAGTTAGGGTTGAGACTAGCTCCTATGAAGTACTTAACCCAGGGTCTGAGGTGTGGTTAAGGATAAAGTACTGCATCGTGATACCTCTCGTAAGTTAAAAAACTACTTACTAATATCCCTAGACCTAACCCTAAACCTATCTAATGCCTTATTAACCACCTCCTTAATCGCCTCGTCAATACTTAAGTCACCACCTACAGTTACTGGTATGTTGTTCAAGTAAATGACTTCCTTACCCTGCCTCACAGCCTCCCTTGTCGCTATATCGACCGCCGCTGCCTTAATCTCGGTTAATAGTACGTCAGCCTTAGGTAACCCCCTAGCTAGGTCCTCCTTAAGTTTAGGTCTATTACTTAAGTGTGGTGAGTAATCAACTACCTTACAGCCGTAGTTCTTCTCTAGGTAAGGTATGATTGTAGACTCTATGTCGTGTTTCTTAGCAGTCATGGCTAAGAACACCTTCTTACCCTTGACATCACCTAAGGGTTCAGGCCTTAGCACTACCTTAACGACCTTAGCTTTCGGGTTAATACCCCTTACAGCACTCTCTAACTCATTAACCTTATCTTCGTTATACTCCTCAGCCATCGTAATTACGATTAAGTCAGACATCCTAACCCTTAAAGGTCCGAAGTACTTAGTTACGTGCTCTAACGGTGTGTACGCACTAATTACTAACTCAGCAGCGTCGGTAACTATCGGTGGTATAGTGGTGCCGCTACCCTCAATTATTATGAAGTCAACGACTTCTAATTCATTAGCCTTCAAGACAGCATCCACCTCTGTAGTGTAGAATGGCTTACCAGCCATGCCTCCTCCGCATCTCCTAGCCCCTATAGTTACGATCTTACCTACTAAGGCCTCCTCCCAGTAATCCGATGCTGCGTGTTCACCCCTGTCAGCTATTGATAGTAGGAATTGGGGGGTTAGCTCTAATTCATAACCGAATACCACCCTAGGTTCGTCGGGGCCTCCCCTACCAGCCTTTATTACGCACGGCATATGCCCCATCCTCTTAATAGTAACTGCTGTGTACTCACTGATTGCTGTCTTACCTACTCTCTTACCTAGCCCCATAACCTTAACCGCGGGCTTCTTAGATATGTTAAGTAGTTTTAAGGGTCCGAAGGAGAAGTCCGAACCCTCGTACTTGAGACCCTCAGCAAGTACGGCAGCAGCTATCATGAACCTCCTCTCATAGTCTAGTATGGGCTCATCAGACAGGTCCATCACTACATCAGCGCCATACTCCTTAGCTACCTTAATTATAGTCTCGATGGGTGGGAACTCACTACTGAAGTAGACGGGAATAGGTAATGCCTTCCTAACTTCCTCAGGACTACCTATCTTCTCGGTACCACCCAGGAAGACAGCGGCTACGAACTCCCTATCCGGGTAGTTCTTCATAGCCCACTCAATAGCTCCCTTGAGGACAGATACGTAATGCTCACCATCAATTAATACAATAGCCCTTAACTTATTAGGCATAGTAAGCACCTAGCACTACCCTCATGGTATGGGTATATATGCATTCACTTAGTAAGTAACTTACACAACAAGAACAGAAAGTAACTCATTAAAAGGCATTAAGACGCTAATGGCGGAACTGATTAATAAATATCTCCAAAGCTTAATTCCTAATCAAGTTAAGTTGCTTCCTCCTTAAGTAACTTACTAAGCAGTAATTCATTAGCTAATTTTAAGTAGGAGGAATTAGTGAGCGTCAGTGTTGGGTACTCCTCACTTCGTAGTAGGGGGTAGGGAATACTTAAGCGACCTAGTTAACGTACTTAGGGACGCGTTTAGGTCGTACAGAGGATTAACTACGGAGGTTATGGAGACCATAGTGAATGAAGATGAAGGAGTAGGTAATGGATTAGTAGCTATTGCCTACGTAGGTAATCAAGCAGCGTCAGTATCTCAGGTCGTTGTTAGGGAGTTAGTAATTGGTGACTCAGTGATTAGGGTTGCTGGAATAGCTAACGTAGGTACTAAGGCATCGTTTAGGGGTAAGGGACTAGCTACCTCCCTACTCAAGCACTTACTAAGTGAGCTCGAGGGTAGGGGGTACTTACTAGCGGCGCTCTTTGCTGGTGAAGGGACTCAAGCGTATAGGATATACCGTAGGTTAGGCTTCGAGGTCCTATGGAGATTCAGTAAGTTAGTATGTAGTAGGTACGTATTAACTAAATTGAGAGTACCTGAAGTACCTAGTGAATCAAGTATTAATGAATTAACTAGGGAGTACATTAATGAGGTGTCCAAGGCGTACGAAAGCTACTGCCTAAGTAGTAAGTTAGCACTCGTAACTCGTAGATCAAGGAACTACTGGCTAAGGCTTATTCGTAGGAACCCATACTATACATGGTTTAATGGTAAGGCTGAAGGTAGGGGATGGATTCTTGATTTAGGCGGTAATGATGTTACTTACCTACTAATGAGTACTTGGAGTGACTTAGGACTAAGTAGTTTAAGAGGTAATGGAGCGGTTATTAAGGAGGTCATATGCCGTGATAGCAGGTCATGCTCGTCCTTATTACTTAAGGGGATCTCTACGTTACTTAAGGAGGGTATTAATGAGGTAGTAATTGACACACCCATAAACTCCGTAACTGCCTCACTACTTAAGTCATGGGGATGTAAGCCTATTTACGACGGGGAAGTATTAATGATTAAGGCACTCAAGCCTAGGGAGCTATCTAAGTACTTAGTAAGTAACGTACTAAGGGAGTTAGGAGCTGGCGTAACTAACGACGGTAAGGTAGAGCTGAGGGTTAAGGGGGTAACGTATAGGGCTGACCCAATAACCACTATTAAGCTAGTGGTAAACGCTTTAACTCCGGAGGAGGGGGTTAGGGAGGGGTTATTGAAGCCACTGGATAACTACTTAAGTAGCGACTTGAGGGCATTAGGTAGGGACTTACGTAGGTATAGCCAACCATATATATGGGTTATTGATAGATGGTAATCCCACTAATTAACTGGTTTAAGTCCATACTAATTACTTCCTCACGCTAACCTCAACATTAAGTAACCTATCTAGTGTGTAGGGACCCCTAAACCTCCTCCTTAACTCAGTATTGAACCTGCACTCACGGTCTAGGAGTATCATAGCTAATCTATTCCTCCCTCTATGCTGAGGCAACTCAATAACCGCTTCATCACCTTCGTGAATCACCTCAATGCCGTGCTCCTTAAGTACCTTCACCACCCTACCTACCTCAACCCCCCTTACTACGTACTTACATCTAACCCCGTACCTACTTAGGTCATCCTCCACGTGATGCTTAATAGCATCTATGAACTTACGTCCATTAATAACTAAATAAGTCAGTGCTTCGAGACATGCATGAGTATGTATAGCTACTCTATCCGAGTAAAGGTACTTCCCAAGACCCACACCCCAAGTCTCGATGAGTAGCTTAGGCCTACCCTCAATCGCTACGTGAGTACCTAGGTAGTTAGGGGGTACCCACACGATATCCTCTTGACCTTCAACACCACCTAGGAAGTGCCTTACCTTAATACGCCAATTACTGAAGACGCTCCCTAAGTACTTAGCTACATCAATCATTAATTCATGACTAACGGAACGAACTAAATCATCAACCCACCCATAAGGTGCGTCACTAAGTGATATCATGAACCCCTCAGTCTCGTAGCTCCACCTAGGCGGTGACCCCCCTCTAGCGTGGAACTCGTGTAGGTCAAGGATGAGGTGGGGATTCACCTCTTCAATAACCCTATGAGCGTTTAAGGTCTCAGGCTGGGTGAGGAGTACCCAGTCCCTATTTAAGTCTACGTAGTTAGCGTTTACTCTCCCCTCCTCATACGTGTTTACCCAGCTAGGTGAGTCCCACGAACCGCTACTTAAGTAACTCCTCAAGCCGTCAGGGTTAACGGGCGTTAGTACGTAGATAGTTAATTCTTTAATTAATTGCCTTAGGTCGAAGTACGGATTAGGGTTTTCTAGAGTTACTAAAGAGTAAGTTAGGGCTAGTGAAGCGGAGACCGGGGCTGGTTCATTACCGTGTATACCAGATAGTATCAGTACCCTAAGCCCCCCACTACCTACCCTCAATAAGTACGTACTCCTACCCTCAACACTCCTATAAGCAACCTTAACTGAGGCCCCTAACGAGCCTAAGTAGCTACATACTTGAGTAATCAGCTCCTCAGTAGGTGGTAGGTAGTGGAGGGCACCATAAGTAATTACTGACTTACTCAAGTAGTGCACCCTAGTACCTATACTTAGAAAGTAAAAACGGTGCTGTTACTAAGGTTACTAACCTACGAAGTAGTTTTGTTAGGGATTGCTTAAATCATGTCTATGTCAAAGAAACATGACCAGCAACTGGTGGTGGCGGTATGGGAGGTATTTTCATTGCTTCCTCAAAATCTAGGGATGACGTGGTTAGGGACGTAATTACTGGCTTAAGGAGGCTTAGGCATAGGGGTTGCGACTGCACGGGATTTGCCGTGGTTACTGATGGTGAGTTAATTATTAGGAAAGATAGGGGGGATGTCGATGAGGTAGTTAAGGCGTTAGGTATTGAGGGATTAAGGGGTAGGACCTGCCTAGGACATACTAGATTCTCAACCCACGGTAGGCCCCACCATGAGAATGCCCACCCACACACCGACTGCGGTGGGAGCGTAGCTGTTGCGGGGGATGGGGTAATAGCTAATTATGAGGAGTTAAGAGATGAGTTAGTAGTTAAGGGACATAACCTTAAGTCTAGGTGTGACTTCGAGGTCGTTGCTCACTTAATAGAGGATTGTTTAATGAGTGGGTTAAGTCCCTTAAGAGCTTTCAGGGAAGCCGTACGTAGGTTAGAGGGTGTATTCTCCGTAGCTGCTTTATTTAAGAGTGAGGCACTAGTAATTACATACTCTAAGCTTCAGTCACTCTACGTAGGTAGTGATGGTGAATGTACCTACGTTTCCTCAACAAAATCAGCTCTTAAGGGCTTCGTAAGTAAGTACTTTGAGGTTCCAGAAGGCATATTGACTGTCGTTAAGGATGGGGAAGTATCATTTATTTACTTAGGTACTCTCGAGGAGGTTAAGTTAGTACCTAAGGAGTTGCATATCCCGGATGAACTCATAGATAAGGACGGCTACCCTCACTTCATGCTGAAGGAGATTTACGAAGTACCCAACGCAGTAATCAAGGCTTCCCTAGTTATTCAGGAGAGGTATAGGGAGTTAGCAGCTAAGTTAATAGCTAACGCTAAGCAGGTGTACGTAATAGCTAATGGGTCAAGCCTACATGCTGGGATGGTAGGTAGTTACTACCTAGCTGAGTTAGCTGGGGTTAGTTCAGTAGTCCTTAGCGCCGCTGAGTTCCCGCTTTACCACGTAGATAATGTAGCGCCGGGTACGGTAGTCATAGCTATATCACAATCAGGTGAGACTGGCGACGTGATTAGGGCTGTTTACGAAGCTAAGCTTAGAGGCGCTACTATACTCTCCTTCACTAATAACATAGACTCTAGACTAGCTAAGCTATCGAGTCTCTACCTACCGATAGGTGCTGGACCCGAGATAAGCATACCAGCTACCAAGACATTCTCAGCTACCCTAACCTCCTTATACGTAGTAGCTCTAGAGACCGCTAAGTACTTGGGTAAGCTAAGGAGGGGTGAGGTGGCTGAGAAGTTACGTACGGTTAAGGAAGTAGGTATGATGATTAAGGAGTGGCTAAGTAGGATGGATAAAGCATCTAAGGAAGCTGCTGAGAAGGTTGTTAAGGGGTCAGTAAGCGGTTACGTAGTGTCTAGAGGAATAAACTACCCTCTAGCCTTAGAGGGTGCGTTGAAGCTTAAGGAGGCAGCTTACTTCCACGCTGAGGGTGTTGAAGCAGGTGAGTTTAGGCATGGACCCATAACGCTCGTGGATCAGGGATTCCTAACGACCTTCATAGTACCTGCAGAGCCCGGGGCAGCTACCGCTACTTACCCACTCATAAAGGACGCCTACGAGAGGGGAGCGACGGTAGTTGTTGTAGGTAGTGAGGACTCCCTTACATTGATTGAGGAACCCGTGAGTAAGGTACCGACACCCTCAGCACCTAAGCACTTAACACCAATAACTAATTCAGTACCTCTGCAACTACTTGCTTATCACTTAGGAGTGCTGAGGGGATGCCCTATAGACAAGCCGAAGAAACTCGTGAAGGCAGTGATTTGAGGGAGGTGCTACTTATTGAGTGAGTCAAGAGTGGAGGTTGGCTTCGCTAAGGTAGACATAACTCCAGAGCCTGGAATGCCTATGGCCGGCTACATAAACAGGAAGGAACCGGCTTTAGGGGCCCATGACCCACTAAGTGCTAGGGTACTCTACTTAAGTGACGGTTATGAGGAGGTAATCATCGTATCACTTGACTTAATAAGGATTGATGAGGGTTTAAGGGAGGGCATAGCTAATGCAGTCGCTAGGAACCTAGGCATTAAAACCGACAACGTAATTGTAGCTGCTACGCACACCCACAGCGGACCTGAAGTTAGTTTAGGTCTTTGGAGTACTAAGGAACTCAGTAGGGAGGATGAGGGCATTATTAGGAGTTACTTAAGGGAGGTGATACTTAAGGTAAATAACGCAGTAGTAACTGCTTTCGAGAGGTCATTAAGGGCTGAGGAAGTGAGGGTATCTACTGATGAGGTCCCTGGCGTAGCTACCAATAGGGTAGTTAATGGTGGTGCAGTCGATAAGGAACTCACGGTAATCACTATTAAGTACCTAGGAGGGGGTTCCTCCGTAGTAATGAATTACGCCTGCCACCCCACGGTCTTAGGACCGGATAACCTCCTTTACTCGGGGGACTTAGCTGGCTTAGCGGTAAGGTATGTTGAGGAGTCTTTAGGTGTTGATGTACTATACCTTAATGGAGCTGCTGGCAACGTAAGTACTAGGTTCTCGAGGAATAAGCAAGACTTCGAGGAGGCAAAGCTACTTGCTTCACTCATTAGTGAAGGAGCTATGCGGGCTATCCTAAAGGGTGGGTACGTAGTTAAGGGAGGGATTGAGGTTAAGGTGATCGAGACTCAACTAAAGCTTAAGCCTCCCCTAGACGAGTCCTACCTTGATAGGCTTGAGGAGGAGTTGAGGCTTAAGTTAGTTAAGGCTAAGAACCTAAACGCCCCACCACCAATCTTGAGAGCGCTCGAGAGCGATATATACGCCGTTAGGATAGCTAGGAGGAGGAACTCAATACTTAAGGGGGTTAGGTCCCTCAAGACTAGGTTAAAACTAGTTAGATTAGGTGATTTAACCATCGTAACATTCCCCGGTGAACTCTTCGTTGAGTATCAGCTGGACGTGAAGAGAGCCTCTAAAAGACCCTCCATAGTCGTGGGGTATGCCGATGGTTACGTAGGTTACGTACCGTATCCCGGAGTGGGTGGGCTTAGCTATGAGGAGATAGTCTCCCTAATAGATGAATGTGAGTACTCGAGACTTAGGGAGTTACTAATTGAGTTAGTTAGGGGTGGTGAGAGCTGATAGTAGGTATATGGGCCCACCCATGGGACGTAGCTGACGTAGGTCCTGAGGCCCTAGTGGATTCACTTAGGTCCTTAGGGTATAGCCACGTAAGTATGTGTGTTAGGTATGTCGAGGAAAGGCAGTGCTGGCCAGGACCTAACATACTATTCAGTAACCCTAACCGACTGACTTACTTAAGTGAGGAGAGCCCCTTCTACTGGGAAGTTAGTGAGGAGAGGTTTAGGAACCTACCCAAGGCATTAGTACCTACACCGTCGAGGGAGGTCAGGATTTCAGTACTTAGGGAGTTCGTGGGGGCTTGTAGGTCATTAGGTGTTAAGGCGGTTGCTTGGGTACCGCTACTTAGGTTCGATAAGGCTGTTAGGGAGGATCCGTCTCTAGCAGCTATTGATGCTTGGGGTTCGCTTGGGGACTACAAGAGGTTCTTTATGTGTCCTTCAAATCCCTACGTAAGGTCCTTCATTAAGGTAATGATTGAGGATCTAATCACTAAGTACGAGTTAGATGAGGTTGAGCTAGACTATGTTAGGTACCCTAAACCACCAGTAACGCACGCCCCACCTCATGCTTCGTTCTCCATGCTTACGTGCTTCTGCAGGTACTGTAGGGAGGGGATGAGGGAGGAGGGGATTGATCCGGATGCTGTCATTAATTCCCTTAAGAGAATTGGTGAGTGGGTTAGGGACTTAATTAACAAGGTACCGGTATTTAGCTACGACACCGACTACCTATCCTCAACTTACTACGACCTAGCTTGGAGAGTGGTTAGGGATAGCGTCATTAGTGAGTGGCTTGAGTTTAGAGCTAGGAGAATTGCTGAGGTCGTCAGTATCGTTAGGGACGTAATTAAGACATACTCACCCAAGACTGAGCTCTCAGCTGATCTCTACCCACCATCTAGTAGTTGGTTGTTAGGGCAGGACTACCGCCTTCTAGCCCCTTACTTAAGGAGGGTTAAGTTAATGATGTACACTGCACCCTTTAACCAATCACCAGCTAGGATACCGTTTGAGGTATCCCTAGCTAGGGACTTACTCCCCTCAAGTACGGATGTAGTAGTCGGTGTTGCTGGGTGGCCCCCAACTACTGAGGCTGACCTAAGGAGGGACATAGGCTTAGCTACATCCTCCGGAGCTGACGGTGCTTACCTCTACTCCTTCGGGTGGTGCCCTAAGCCCCTACTGAGGCTCTTCCCTAAGCTTTTGTCGGGGTGTGTAGACCGTGGTGCGTAGGTTAGGAGCTAATATATGGTCCATACCAAGGAGGTTGAGGGACCCCATTAAGTTCTTACGTAAGGTAGCTGAGCTAGGCTACGAAGGTGCCGAGTTAGCCGTTGATGACTCCGACCTAAGACTGTCCTTAAGTGAGTTACGGAGTAAGTGGGGAGCCTTAAGGGAGGAGGCGTCCTCATTAGGTCTTGAACTCCCTAGTATTGCTTCGGGGCTGTTCTGGTTGAGGAATATGGTTGTTGAGCCCGAGAAGGCCCTCGAGGTTGTTAGGGTTGAGTGTGAGGTAGCGTCGGTTGTGGGGGCCTCGATAATACTTGTGGTTCCGGGTGTTGCGGTTTCGGACATACCTTATGAGGAGCACTTCATCAGAGTAGCTAAGGCATTAAAGGAGGCGTCTAGAGTAGCTAGGGAGTACGGCGTTTATGTGGGGATTGAGCCTGTTTGGAATAGGCTCTTCCCAAGCCCACTAGACTTTAGGAGGTTATTAGAGGAGGTTGGGGAGGACAACGTTAAGCTCTACTTCGATGTAGGTAATACATTACCTCACTCACTACCGGAGCACTGGATAAGGTCTCTAAAGGACTGGCTAGTGCAGGTACATGTGAAGGACTTCAGTATTGACGAACTGAAGTTCACCCCACCGGGGCTAGGTAGCGTTAACTGGAGTGCAGTTAAGTCAGCACTAGATGAGGTAGGCTATAATGGCTGGCTAGTCGCTGAACTCCCTTGGGGTCCGGAGGAGGAGCCTTACAAGTACTTAGTGGATACTGCTAAGTTCGTTAGGGAATCACTCATGTAGGGGTGGGTGCATTGGGTAAGGTGAGGGTAGGACTAGTAGGTATCGGGTCTATGGGTGGGCTCCACTTAAAACTACTAACTACTGACGGGAGGCTTAAGGAAGTAGCTGAGGTAGTAGCGGCTTGCGATGTTAGGGAGGAGGCCCTTAGGAGGGCTAGGTCCTTAGGTGTTAAGTACTTATTTAGGGACTACGTGGAGATGCTGAATAATACTGACCTCGACGCCGTAGTAATAGCTACCCCACCGCACCTTCATAGGAAGCAGGCTATTGAGGCGCTGAGGAGAGGACTCTACGTACTAGTTGAGAAGCCTATGGGCGTGACGCTTCAGGATGCTGAGGAGATAGCTAAGCACGCCTCAGGGAGGGTGATGGTCGCCTTCAGTCTGAGGTATCACGGCCTTTACAGACTCGTTAAGAAGTACTTAGATAGTGAGTTAGGGGATGTGATTACTCAGTGGCATATAGCCTTAGGTAAGGTACCGCCAACTAGCTGGATTAGGGATCCTAAGTTATCCGGTGGTATGGTTAATGAAAACACTATCCACGTGATATACGTCATGTACTGGTACGCAGGTAAGGTGACGGAGGTCTACGCAAAGACGTGGAGGGTCAGGGAGGACGTGATGATAGAGGACAACGCACTGATAACCATGAAGCATGAGGAGGGCGCGGCATCATCAATTATACACTCATGGAGCGCTACCCACAGATGGAGGAAATGGGGTCTGCAGGCACGTTACGGAACAGTAACGTGTGAAGGTTACTTAGGTGGTGAGTACAGGGTAAGTAAGTTAGGTGGTGCAGTAATTACTGAGGGGAGCTTCAAAGAACCTATTGAGGAGATGTACGTGAGGCAACTTAAGCACT
This sequence comes from uncultured Desulfurococcaceae archaeon, assembly GCA_964627805.1. Lineage (GTDB taxonomy): Archaea > Thermoproteota > Thermoprotei_A > Sulfolobales > NBVN01 > CAZAMI01. The sequence continues at coordinate 78,392 of CAZVLA010000051.1, read as the reverse complement.
TCATAGACTGTGTAGAGAGGGGAGATAGACCATTAACTAATGAAGAAGACGGTGTACATATACACAAGGTAATACATGCCATATACGCCTCAGCCAAGAATGGAGAGCTTGTAAGAATTAAGTAGCGGTACCTAATCTAACATTAAGCTACTTCTACCCTCACCCTAATCTAGGACTCATCACTGATGATTTAGGTAATACTTAACTTACTTCCTCCTACTACTCAGTAGGTACATCGCCGTACCTATAGTCATTAAGCAGTAATAACCACCCGCTCCTGATCCACCACGAATAATTAATACTACGATACCTAGGAAACCGAGAATCATTAGCGATAAGCCTAGTAGCTTAAGTAAAGAACCTACCCACCTCCGCACGTACTTCACCGTAATTAATTACTTCGGGAAGAGTATTTATTGGTTAGATTTAGGTAATGCTAGCCAGTAATTAAATTAATTACCTTAAGTAACGGTTAAGTATCTCCTCATAATACCTAATTAAGTACCTTAAACTCATTAACTAATGGTAACTTAGTTCCTCGCTAAAGGTGGGGTAGTTAAGTAACTATTAAATTAATTAAGTGTAATTACTCAATTAAGTACTTACTTATGTTAGCTTGATAACTCAGTTAGTTGGAACCTACGGTGGTGGTTCTTAAGTGGGGTACTCCAGAGTATTTAGGCTATTACTAGCTGCATTATTACCTGCGTTACTACTGACTTCAGTAGTAGCTACTTACCTACCAGTAGCTAATGCATCAAGTAACTTAAGTATTAGGTACTACGTAATTACATTACCTAATGAACCACCCAAGGACCCTAAAGTAGCTGATGCGGTCATTGACTTACTAATTACTGTGAATAAGGAGTCAGTCAAGAACCCACTAATTAAGTACTACTTAACCCTAACTAGTACTTACGTAAGTGGTGAGTACGTACCTAAGGGATCACTCGTCGTAGCTACACCATCTAACGTACCTAAGGGCATCATTAAGGCTGTTAAAGAGTGCGGTAGTGCCGCTAAGCTACTAGGGCCGTTCAAGGAGTTCCCACCAATACCTGCCATAGTCATTAAGCCACCTAAGATAGCACTCTTCGATAATGGTGCCCTAGACGAGATATCCCTACCTGACGTGCTTAAGGAGATGGGCTTTAAGTACGACGTAGTAAGTAACTCCTCAATCACGGACCTACTTACTAAGGGATATAGAATACTAATACTTCCACCAGGTAGTGGTACAGCAACAGCTAGGAAGTTAGGTCCTGGAGGCTCTAAGGTAGTTGCTGAGTTCTTAGTTAGGGGAGGTAACTTAATAGGTATCTGCGCAGGTGCTTACGCGGTTATTGAGGGCTACAACAAACCAACTACGTGGCTCCAACTCGTCGATGCTAGGTTAAGGAACTGGCCCACTTGGTGGTTAGGGACGGGTATAGTGTTAATTAATATAACAGGTGATACTCCCGTAACCTTCGGGTTTAAGGGAGTCTCCAAGTTCATATACTGGAACGGGCCAGTACTAGAGCCTACGGACCTAGGTAAGAACACGACCTTAGGTATCGATGTTGAGCCACCGACACCAATAGCTAAGTTCTTAGGCCCCAGCAATGCTGAGGGCGCGTTCTCACCGGGTTGGGGGGATCTTAACCTAACGTACGTCACTAAGGTGATGAGGGGAGGGTACGCGGTAACGTACTCCACCTACGGCTTAGGTAAGGTACTGCTGTTCTCGGTACACCCGGAGTTAACGAGGGGCGACTTAAGCTACGCACCGAATTCTAAATTACCCAGTAAGTATAACTGGAGGATGTTATGGAACGCGATTTACTTCTTAGGTGGTGAGAGGGTAGTCATTGGTGGGGCGGTAGTAGGTACTTGGATGTGGCCTTCACTTCTAAAGTATGCTTACCAATCACTCCTTAAGGCGAGGTATGGGAATAAGGAAGTAACTTACGAGGAGAAGTTGAGGGTGCTTAGGGATGCTCTAGACTACCTAGCTAGAGAACTAAGGAGTTACGGAATAACTGACGTATTTCTCGAGGTTAAGCTACTTTCAGGAAAGGTCATATGGCCTAGCGACGTAGCTAAGAAGTACGGAGTACCTACCATAGCTGGGAAGAACGGATTAGAGCCCTATAACCTCACGAACATAGTTAAGGAGTTCGCTAATGCCCTACATAGGTACGGGATAAGGCTTCACGCATGGATTATAGTATGGTATGATAGGTTCTGGGGTGCTAAGGACCCTATGTGGCACTGCAGTAAGTGGGTATCTAAGAGTAAGTTCGTTAAGGAGTATAAAGTGACCTCTAGGGTTAGGCTATTCGATGAGGAGTACAGGAGGTACTTAAGTGACTTAGTGAAGGAGTTAATAATTAAGTGTGGAGTTGATGGGATACACCTAGACTACATTAGGTGGCCTCACATAGTGTATAGCTTCGGTCCTAAGGACTACGAGCTAGCAGCTTCTAAGGGTATAAACCTAAGTAAGGTTGAGGAGCTAGTCATACTGACCTTCTACGGAGACCCGAGCAAGGGTATACCGCCCCAGCCAGGACTTATATTTAAGAAATACTACATAGAGAAGGACCCAGACGTAGTTAAGTGGTTCGAACTACGTAGGGAGGCCGTAGTAGCTATCCTTAAGGATGTGAAGAAAGCTGCTGAAGAAGCTGGTAAGGAGGTCAGTAAGGAGGTAATACTTAGTGCAGCCGTAATGCCTGAGGAGGGCGAGAGAGGGATTAAGCTATGTAGGACTGACTTAGTAACAGGTAAGGAGTACTGCGCGGTAATACCCGGTAAGGCGTGGCAGTGGTGCCACTATGGGCAGAGATACTCAGACTTCGTTAAGCTAGGGTACTGGCTAATACCAATGGCCTACCACCGAGCATGGGGTAAGCCACCCTCATGGGTAGGTGATGTCGTTAAGTACGTTAGAGGAGTTATTAATGAGGTAAATCCACAGGATAGGGTATTAGCTGGTGTACAGGCCTACGGAGGCGTCACCCTTAATGAGGTCAAGTCAGCAGTAAATTATGGTTTAGATGGTGGGGCGTCCGGGTGGGTTTACTTTGTATGGAACCTATTTAGGGATACTGCTTGGTCATCACTAATTACTGAGTACTCAAGTAAGTTAAGGATCGAGAAGGAAGTAATTCTAGGTCCTACGTATCTGGAGTCTCTACTCCTAAGTAATGCATCGGCGCTCAAGGAGGTACTGAAGCTAGGTAGTGAGTTAAGTGTGGCGGGTAGTGAGTACTTTAAGCCTAACCCGAAGTACCTCGTATTAAGTACTGAGAAAGTAATCTTACCTATAGTTAAGTCATTAAGTAAAGAACTAGTCACGAGGTTAGCTTCACTAAGTAACTTAGTTAACTCCTTAGGACCTACTTACAGGGGCTACTACGCGTACGTACTTAGTAAGGCGTCACTGTACTTAGTACCCGTACTTAAAGCGTCCAGTATTGAGGTGCTGGAGGATCCACTAAGTAAGCTAGTCGCGTTAGCTACTTCCGGAATACTCACTATCGAGACTTCAGTTAAGGTATCGTCATTAACCAGTAAGGTCAGTGCATTAAGTAATGAAGTAGCGTCGCTCAAGGAGTCACTTAGTAGCTTAGGTAGTGACGTTAAGGAATTAACCAGTAGGGTTTCAGAGGTCAGTAACGCCGTAGCTGGTGTAGAGAGTAGGTTAGGTGACCTCACTAAATTAAGTGATGAAGTTAGCGAGATGTCGAATTCCTTAAGCAACATCAATAACTACTTAACAGGCGTTGACGCTAAAGTTAAGGAACTAAGTAGTAAGGTAAGTACGCTAGGAAGCAGTATCGTTAAGGTCGAGAATGAAGTAAGTAAAGTTAAGGAGGATCTACTTAAGGTAAGTCAAGACTTAAGTAAGGTTAAGGAGTCAGTGAGTAAGTTAAGTAGTGAAGTTAAGAAGCCAGTACCTCAATCACCGCTAGCTACTGCAGCCTTAGTGATGGCTATTATATCACTCATAGCGTCATTAGTAGTCATAGGCGTAGTTACTAAGCGTAGGGTATAAGACATGATGTTTTTCCCTACTTAACCCTCAGTAACTAATTTTCCTTCCTTAAGTAGTAACTTACTTAATACTAAGCTAATACCCACTTAATGACATACTCAACGGTGGTAACTTGAGTAAGGAGTACGGTAAGTTATTCCTTAACGTAATTAAGGAGTTACTTGAGAGGGTGGTTAATGAGGAGGAAGCCAATATTAAGGAAGCCGCTTCACTCATAGCTAAGTCCATAATGAATGGGGGAATACTTCACGTCGTAGGGGCGGGACATTCGGCAATGACTGCTGAGGAGCTATTCTATAGGGCTGGAGGGTTAGCACCGGTAAACCCGATAATAGATAATGACATAACAGTAGCTCACGGAGCTAAGAAATCAACTATGATGGAGGGCATCATCGGTTACGCCGAGGTACTCCTAAGGTCGGCCGGCGTCCGTGATGGTGATTCCGTACTCGTCGTATCCACCAGCGGCGTTAACGTCTTCCCTGTTGAGGCAGGGATTAAGGCGAAGGAGTTAGGTGCTTCAGTGATTGCAATAACGTCTAGGCAGTACTCACTAAGCCTTGAGCCTAGGAACCCGTGGGGTAAGAGGCTCCTAGACGTAGCTGACGTAGTGATAGATAATAAGGTACCCCCCGGGGATGCGTCCTTAAGTATTGATGGAGTTAAGGTTAAGGTAGGACCGACATCAACCATACTTAACGCCTTCATAACCTCAGTACTCGTTGCTTACGTAGTTGATGAGATGGTTAGGGCAGGTGTTGAACCGCCTATATGGCTTAGTGCGCACTTACCAGGTAGTAAGGAGTTTAATGAGGAGCTATTTAGGAGGTACTCAAGCAGGATTAAGCTACTGTGAGGTGGGTAGCGTGCGTGAGTCTGCTATCCTACTTAAGGAGTTAGTGACTCCATCAGGTAGGTTACGTAACGCATTCATTAGGGTAGTTAATGGTGTTATTAGGGAGGTTAGGGAGGGTAGGCCTAAACCACCAACACCACCCCTACTCAACTACAGTGACTTCATAGGGGTTCCCGGATTCGTAGATACTCACATCCACGGTATCGCTGGTGCGGACGTGAACTCCGGGGATGTGAGTGAGGTTCTTAGGATGTCCAAGGAGTTAGTTAAGTACGGGGTAACCTCCTTCATACCAACGAGCGTTACGGCGCCTCATGAGGAGCTACTTAAGATCTGTACAGCAGTACGTGAGGCCATCAGTAACTGGGGTAGCTCCGCTAGGGAGGGTGAGCCCTTAGGTGCTAGGGTCCTCGGCCTCCACCTTGAGGGTCCCTACATAAATCCCGTGAAGTGTGGGGCTCAGAACCCCAAGTACGTAAGGAGACCTAACCTCGAGGAATTTAGGGAGTATCTTAGGGCGTGTGGCGGTTACTTAAGGGTAGTTACTTTAGCCCCGGAAGTTGAGGGTGGCTTAGAGTTCGTAGCCCTCATAGCTAGTGAGGGGGTAGTACCTAGTCTAGGACATAGTAACGCAGGGTACGAAATCACTAAGCAGGCCATAAGGAACGGACTACGTAGAGCTACCCACGTATTCAACGCTATGAGACCCATACATCACAGGGATCCCGGAGCTGTCGTCGCTCTCTTGGAGGATCCGTCGGTTTACGTGGAGGTCATAGCTGACTTCATACACCTACACCCAGCCACGGTTAAGTTCGTGATTGATCATGTAGGTACTTGGAGGGCTGTAATGATTAGTGACTCAATACCGGCAACCGGACTACCTGACGGGACCTACGAGTTAGGGGGGCTTAAGGTGGTTGTTAGGGATGGGGTAGCTAGGTTAGTTAATGGGGCATTAGCTGGTAGTACCTTAACCCTCGATAAGGCATTCAGGAACTTACTGAAGCTAGGGTACTCACTAACTGAGGCCGTTAGAATGACTTCAACAAACCCAGCTAGGAGCGTAGGTGAGGTTGTGCTGGGTGATGTAAGGCCTGGATGTAGGGCTGATTTAGCGATACTGAATGATGAGTTGGGGGTGGTGGCGACCGTAGTTAATGGTGTAGAGACGTACTCGCTAGGGAGGTCATAATTAAGGCTTAATTGGTGGTTAGGTAATGCATTCACTTCCTAGTAAATACTAGGATCCCTGAGATAGGTAGTACCTCACGTAGTTCGTAATACTTAAGGAATTCTTTCCTCCATGACTTACTCTCATAATACAGTAGTACGTAGTCGTTACTCCCTACGAGGGCTCTTAAGTAATGCTTAAGTGATTCATAGGTTAAGTTACTAGGTATTAGTACCACACTCACTCCGTAGCTCCACGGTGATATAGAGTACTTTCTTAACTGATTAATGTCGTACTCATCAATGATGTACCTAGGTGATAATCCTGTGAGGACGGAGAGATTGTATGAGCAGAACATCGACGAAGCTAGTACGTAGCCACCTCCTAAGGACCTCCATAAGGTGATTACGCCTAACCACTCATTCAAGTTACTTAAGTACCTACGACCACCCACCACTAACTCCCTACCCAGTAATGAGTACTCCATAACCTCCTGAGCTACGAAGCTGATTACTACTAGAGTAATGAGTACCGCGGCAACGATTCCTTCACGCCTTAAGTACCTACTGAAGAAATTAATTAAGAACCTAACGCCTAGGAAGTTCAGTATCACTAGGTACGGTGCTAGGAAGTAGAAGTACAGCGGGAGGTCCAGTATCAGTAATTTACGGCAAGCAGCTAGTAGTAGGATAAGTGGTGTAGTTAGGGCTATTAACTTAAGTAAGCCCTTAAACCTAAACTTACTATCGGTAAGGAGTGAAGCAACTCCTACAGGTATTAACGTGAGTGATGCAGGACCCGCTAACCAGGTAATTACGTAAGTTATTGACTTGAGGTCTATGCTTAACGGATTAAGTAACTTACTAATTACTAAGTAGTAATAACCTGACGCACCCGATGATGAGTGAGTAATGAATTCTAGGGGGTTACCGAATATGACCCAATTATAGGCTAACCAACCAATGACCCCTATGATTGCTGGCGGTACGTAGGCAGGTACTACCCAGTACCTACGCTCCCTAAACTCCTTAAGAGCGACTACAGCGATTAAGGCTGCTGTAGTTAACCATGTCTCATACCTAGCTAAGGTAGCTAGTAGGGCTAGTGCGGATGCCTTAGTTAGGTCCTTTAATGAGGAGTTACCTACGTACCTAAGTAGGTAGTAGGTACTAGCTACCGCTAGGAACTGACCGATTGGCACCATGTAGGAGGATGATGCATGGATTAATGAGTACATGCTGAATCCGTAAGTAAGTGATGCGATAATCCCTAACCTACCCCTAACTATTAAGTATATGATTGATGACGTAGTAGCTACTAGTACGGCGTTAATTAATGAGCCAGCTAAGCCAGTAACGTATAACTGATTAATCAGCGTGAAGGGCATTATTGTCAAGTGGTATAGAGGTAGCCATACCGTACCTAAGTTAGCTAACTTAGAGTTGGGTCCGTTATCAACTATGGTTCTAGGTATGTAGAGATGCGCCTTATTGTCGTGGGCGAACCTCGTATACTCAAGAACTACGGTGCTACCGAATACCTTAACTAGGGATAGTGAGAAGCCTATGTAAGCCCCCGTCAATACCGCTAGTATAGCCCAGGACGTGAAGTCACCCTCCTCACCGAGTAGGAGGGTTGCGTGTATGCTACGTACTACCCTCCCTAACCTCCTTAAGGCACTCATCTCTCAGTCTTCCTCCACTCCCTAGGTGCTAGGGTAGCTACTATAGTTACGAACCCTACTAAGTACCAGTAAGCAGGCATTAAGAGCGCGTACGGTGCTAACTTAGAGAATCTGGTATCACTTACTAAGTAGAGTGTTAGGTATATTAGGTACGTATTACCTACCACCATATTGAAGAGGCCCCAGTAGAAGATCGGTGCTGGGAATAGTATGTCGTAGATACTCATTACTGAGGTAGCACCCAGCAGGAAGGCTAGCCAGTAAATAATGAATAGTGTGTGAGTAACTACGGTAGCTATTGAGGTTACTGGCGAGAAGTAAGGAAGTAGTAGGGAACCTACCCTCCTAATACTTAGTTCGCGCTTAAGTAGCATCTTAGTAAGAGCGACTAAGCATTCGTAAAACCCTTGAACCCACCTAATCTTCTGCCTCACTTGAGAAATGAATGTCTTAGGAGCCTTCTCAACTATGTACGTATTACTTAAGTAACTAACCACCTCACCATCCCTAGCTATTAGTAGGGCTAAGTAAGCATCCTCAGCTAAGCTCATAGGGAACCCGCCTACTGAACGTAGGTAGTCAGTCCTAACGGCTAATCCCTCACCACTTAATGGGACGTAACCACCTAACCTAAGGAGTGTAGGTAAGGCTACGTCGTACCAGATGAGTGTATCTAGGGTTAGGAACTTAGCACCTAACCTCCTACCCTCCCTATAGACCTTAGTAGTTACTGCTACGGCACCACCACATAACTGATTAACTACTGAACTTACATAATCCCTAGGTACCTCATCATCAGCATCAAACACTAGGAACACATCCTCATTCACGTACTTAAGAGCTTCATTAAGTGCGCACGCCTTACCGTACCTCCTACAGCACTTAGTAATAACTACCTCAGCCTTAACACCCCTACTTAGTAAGTACTTAACAATAGCTTCAGAAGCTACTAAGGTACCTTCATCACCGTCCTCAACAACTATGAGCACACGCATTAGCTCCCTAGGGTAGTCCTGATTAATTACTGAATTAGCTGTCCTAACTAAGCTACTGAATCCCTCTCTGTAAGCAGGTATAACTATAGCTACGCTCCTAGCTAATGAACATAGCTTAAGTGAGTAGGTCCTCTTAATTAAGGATAACTTAGGTGAGGCTATCATAGGTATTAAGTAGGTAGTATAGAGTAGTTGAAACACACCCATCACTACGGCAGGTAGGTAAAGTAGCGACTCCTGAAGTACGCTAGCGTCACTACCCATACTCAGTACCTCACTACCCTACCCTGTAGAGCTAGTTACTACTTAAGGATAGTAGTTAGTCCACGTACTAGCCTTACTTACTCTTAAGTTAAGTCTTTAATATATTAAGTTAAAGCCCTTAGTATTAAGGTCGTGGATTCCCGGCTTAATTAATGGTACTTACCTAGTTAATTAGTGTGGATTAACATAGGCTTAAATAAAACCCTATTAACTAATTCTGCATCGCATGCATTACTTAGTAGTAAGTACTAATTCAATACCTAATAACAAAGTAAGTTGCTTAAGGTACTCAATTAGCTCCTCGGTCTTAGGTATTAGTACGTGGTGATTGCCCTTAGCGCCCTCAATGAATTCACGCCCTCCTAACCCCTTAATCCTTAAGTGTACTTGAGTCCTACAGTAACCCTCCTCTAAGTACCCTGACCTAATGACCTCAGCCTCGTATACGTGGAGCTTCCTCATATCTACTGATACCCTAAGGAGTACTACGTCACGGTACTTAATAGGGCATGTAACTCCGTACGGCCTACCTGACTCCATGTGAGTGACTAGGGATGCCTTACGGAGGCATAACTTAGTAGCTACGGTGCAGTGAGCTAGCCTTACGTACCCATCACTACTTAATCCACTAGGGTTACTGACCCAGCCGGGAATACCTAGTAATTCCTGTGAAGCAACCATAGGTAGTACTGAGTAGTGGTCTGCCTCACATATCGTTGGTACCCCCTCATCATTAAGTACTGAAACTACTAAGCACGGAGCTATGCCGTACTTCATGATGTACGGGAAGCAGTCAATAGCTACTACATCAGCTCCTACCTCCCTAATTAACTCCTTAATAGCTAGGTATAGCTTAGCTAACTCACGTAGCTTAGCATCATCACCTAAACCACTAATAACTACTGACTTAAGCTTCTTAGTAGCTTCCTCAATAGCTTCACTACTTAAGCCTCCGTAGTAGCTAATTAAGTCATTAAATGACTTAGTAATGACTACACACTTAAGCACTTCCTTAAGTAATGACGCGGAATCACTAAGCTCCCCCTTCGGGTTAATCTCAAGTACCTTAAGGCTCCTTAACTTCTTGAAAGCCTTGAATGCCTTATGTACGTACTTAAATACCTTACCCACGTCCTTAGGTGGGTCTACGTAGAGTAGCTTAACCCTAAACCCCCTATACTCACCCCACGCCTTAGCTGATAATGCGCTAGCTAAGCTGTTGTGCCTACTATGAGCTATTAATATAGTGGGTGAGTTACTTAACCCCATTAAGTACTTAGCTAACCCACTAGTACCTCCGGTTAAGTGGATTAGTACTAGTAAGTCATGCTTAGGTAATTCCCTAACGTCCTTACTAGTAACTACGTCAGTAAGTACTAAGTCACTAAATTCCTTAAGACCCTCCCTAAACTCATTAAGTACCCTAACGTAGTACTCCCTACCATGAACCTCACTAGCTAGAGGTACCGCAAGTATCAAACCAACCACCGAACTATAACCGCGGTAACTCCCTAAATCACTAACTCACTAGTAACTACTATTTAACCTGTAAACAACCCTTTACACTGGAGTAAGTACCTACGGTGGAGGTATTGGTTAAGCCAATAGCACTACCGAGGGTTGAGTGCGTTAGGGTTAGGTTAAGGGAGATTAGGGCTAGGTACGGGGTCAGTCAGGAGGAGTTAGCTAAGGCCGTAGGAGTTACTAGGCAGACAATCATAGCTATTGAGAAGGGTAGGTACTTACCATCACTACCACTAGCACTTAAGATAGCTAAGTACTTCGGACTACCTGTTGAGGAGATATTCGTACTTGATGACAGGTGTACTGAGTAGCTAAGTAAGATAGTTAGTAGGTACGCATAACCCTATGTAGCGATTCTATTGAGTCATTAGGAATTACTGAATAAGTGTTATCTCTATTAAGTGATTGCTAATCTAGGACGTTTTAGTTGAACACTTTAATCAATTTTAACACATGTTGAAGAATCTCGAATAGGTTAGTAATTGTTTCCCTTAAATAATATTCGTTAATACGGCTTCAACAACTACTGTTAAAGTTTTTAAAGCCAGCTTAGTAGTTATAAGTAAAGGTATTCTGTAGGTGATCAGGAGTGCCAGAAGTTAAGTTAGCTAGGAAGCTAGGCTTCTGGCACCTATTCGCAATATCAGCAGGTGCTGTATTAGGTAGCGGTATATTCATAGCACTCTCCAGCTTCGCATCATCAGGGCCACTGATTGACTTAGCAGTGATTATAGGTGGTATATTCTTCCTATTATGGATGATCATAGGTGCCGAGTTCTCAGTCGCGATGCCTAGGGCAGCATCTCTTGAGTTATGGGCTAAGAGTACCTTAGGTGGTTACGCAGGCTTCCTAATGGGTTTCGGCTACGCATTCGCTTGGGCAACCTGTGCTGAAGCGTTCGCCTTAGGTATACTGACTCACTACTTCATACCGAGTATTGACGCCAGGATATGGGGTATTATCCTAGTAACGATATTCCTAATAATTAACTTACTAGGTGTTGGGTTGAGTGGTAACGTCCAGCTAGCACTAACTATAGGTCTAATATCTATTATTTGGTTCTTCAACCTAGCAGGCATCATTAAGGTAAACCCAGCTAACTGGCATACCTACCCACCACTAACGGGGGCTGCGTTAGGTGGTGCTATCATAGCAGCTATGTACGCCTACGTAGGTCCCTTACTAGTAGCTACTGCTGCTGAGGAAGCTAAGGATATTAGGGACATGCCTAAGGCTATGATATCCTCAACAATCTTCATTATAGTGATGTACGCAGTAGCTATCCTAGTACTTACTGGTGTAGTACCTGCCTCAGCATTCAAGGGCGTCAGCAACGCCGCTACCCCGATGGAGACGCCGTTCGTTATAGGTATGAAGGAGATAGCTGGTCCAGTAGGCGTTGCGTTAATAGCCCTAGCTGCTTGGTTAGCATCAGCTACTGACGTACTGATGGGTAACCTATACGGTGCTTCAAGGCTATTCTACGGTATGGCTCAGGACGGTTACTTCCCGAAGGTACTAGCTTACGTACACCCGAAGACTAGGGTACCCGTATTCGCTCTACTACTATCTGCCGCCTTCTGCTACTTCGTAGCAGCTACTGGTTGGTACTGGGCATTCGTGTACATAGCTACCATAGCTTGGGATATTGACTACGTAATACTAGCTCTAGCTGGGTTCATGCTTAGGAGGAAGTACCCACAGCTACTTAGGATATGGAAGTATAAGGGGTACCCAGCAATACCTCTAATCTCACTAGCTGGCGCTATAGCTGTCCTAGTACTGTGTTACGTACCTCAGCTAGGTGGTGATATCAAGTACTTATGGTTCACCATAGGCTACCTAGCAGTAACTTACGCGTACTGGAAGCTATACGCTGAGAAGAGGGTTAAGCCATTCATTCCTGAGGAGTACATTAAGGCTCAGGAGGAGGCTATCGCTGAGGCTGAGAGGATTAAGGCTGGTAAGGAGTAAACACCCCCTCTTTTTATTTACTCTACCTACCTCACCTACCTCAAAAATCGGTAAGGTAGCACCCTAATCACTTCTGAAGTACTTAGTAGCTATTACTAGGAAGTACGTTGAGGCAGGTACGTTAATACCTACTAACGTAGATATGAGTAACGTGTAGATACTGCAGTAGTCCGTACTGAATAATTCAGTACCCCCTAGGTAGGGCCTACAAATACCTGAGCCCACTAGTAGTACTAACTGAGTTAATGCGTAGGTGGTTAGGGTTAGTAGCACCATAGAGGCTATTAAGTAGGGTAGTGACTTCCTAGAGCTCCTAGGGTTAGCTAAGGTAACTACTATTATAGCTACTGACGTACCTATCGAGGCTAATACCCAAAGCAACCTCAATCAATAATATAGTTATTTACTGAGATAAAGAATTAGCGTTGCTTAGGTAGTACCTTAAACCTTAAGGTCCTCAACTTAAGTCCGTCAATATTAAGTACTACCTTAGGCCCCCCACCTAACTCCTTAGTAACTTCCTCGAGGAGGTTAGCCTCAGCTACTGAGCTCGCTTCAGCCTCAATACCCACTTCAGTACTTAACGACTTCCTCAACGGATTGAACAACCTAATAATTACGTCATAACCACCTAACTCACTCAGCTTAATAGTAGGTACTAAGACGCTCTGGCACGATACCTTAATCGGTGAGTATGTTACGGGCTCAGCATTACTTAATGATACGTAAGGACCATTAACTAACTCCTCAGCAACTACGGGTAACTCCGCACTTAACCAATCACCCTTATGAGGTAGTAGGTAGTACTTAATGAAGTACCTACCCGACTCAGCAGGTTCTTGAGCTTCAAGGAGCTCAGGCGTCCACGGTACGTTCCAAGCGTTATCCGGCGGTAGCTTAGGTCCCCTAAGTAGCGTTAGTCTTAACGTAGTACCCATTAAGTCGTAACCGAACCTCCTACCACATATGAGTGCTACTCCGTACTTACCGTTACTGTAGTCAATCCACTTACTGAACCAACCCTCCCAGACAGCTCTGTCGTAGAGGCTTGAGTAGGGTGATGCGGGGTTCCTCCTAATTGCGTAGCTGAATGGCTGACCAACAACTAAGTACTCACTCCAGAAGCTTAGGTCCGTAGCTAGCTTCAGTACCTTATGTACTAACCCCCAATCAATAACTACCCTACCCTCAACCCACGGCTTACCACTGTATAGTGTCAGTACGTGCTTAACCCTTAACGACTCACTACCTATTACTAACTCGTACTCAATAGATACTGAAGCCCTAGCACCTCCAGACTCCACAACCTCAACCCTAACGGGCTCACTAAGTACTCTATACTTAACACCTTCAATCCTCTGTAGGTGGTACATCTCCCAGCAGTCAAATACGTAGTCAACGAACTTAGTTAAGGTACCTGCCGTAGCCCTACCTAGGTTAGGTACGTCCTCAAATAACTCAAACCTAATCCCCCTACTACCCAGTAACTCCTTACCTAACTCCTTACTATACAGACTAACTACGTGCCCTGACTCCCTACTAATTACTAACTTAAGGTACTCATTCTCAAGTACTACCTCATTACCCACTACCTCAGCCCTAGCTGACCCCTCATTAAGGACCTCAACATCACTTAAGGGTATGGACTTAAGTGTTAAGCCCTCAACACCAACCCTAACTAACCCGTGATTAGGTACTTCAGTTATTAAGTCGCAGTACTTAGGGTTGGGATTGAATACTACGAGTGACTTAGGACCCTCACCCACTAACTCCTTAATAACTGCTTGAACCCTACCCTCAACCTCACCCTTAAGTCTAGTTAGTATTGATAGGAACTGCATGTAGGGTGTCTTAGATAGTGAGCCAGCAGCTACGTCGTGGAATTGAGACGTTAGTAAGTCCCTCCATAGAGACTCAACCACACCTACATCGTATGGTACCCCCTTAATTAAGTACTTAATAGTTAGTAGCTTCTCTAACGTAGTCAGTAAGTACTCGCAATCCTTAATCAACTCCTTAACCCTAACCTCAGATGTGTAGGTACCCCTATGGAACTGTAGGTAGAGCTCACCTACGTACTTAGGTAGTGAGTTCCCGTACTTCTCACGAACCATCCTTAAGTAATCCTCACTCCTTACGTGCTTAACCTCATCAACACCTAACTCACTTAACTCCTTAAGCAACTCACCACCCTCAATGAACTTAAGCATATCCTCCGTAGGTCCGCCGCCGTGGTCACCTAGTCCGTAGAGCATGAGTAGCTCAGGTATTCTGTGCCTTATGTGGAGTGCTAGGAAGTAGTACTTAATCCTCCATACCTGCCTAGGGTCCTCAACGTAACCGCCTAGGGTCTGGTAGGCAAGTACTTCGGAACCATCTGGTGATACCCACCTAAATAGGTTGTAAGGGAACATTACGGTGTCGTTCCAGTTAAGCTTCTGAGTTACGAAGTACTCAATACCGCACCCCTTAAGTATCTGAGGTAGTGATGCTGGGAACCCGAAGGTGTCTGGGAACCAAGCTACCTTAACATCAACACCTAGTAATTCCTTAATTAATTTCTTACCGTACAGGAACTGCCTAATTAATGACTCGCCGGAAGGTATTATGCAGTCGCACTCAACCCATGAACCACCAACTACCTCCCACCTACCCTCCTTAACTAGCTCCTTAATCTCGTTAAGTAAGTCGGGTCTATCCTTACTTAACCATAGGTAATAGAGTGCGGTACTCTGTACGTAGGTTAGGTCTTTATGCTTCCTAAGCATCCTAACCATTCTCTCACTTAACTCCTTAACAACCTCCCTACTCTCCTCAATAGGCCACACCCAAGCAACGTCTAAGTGACTATGACCTACTAGGTAGAGCTTACGCTTAACCAACTCAATCAACACCGAAGAACCTACGTAGGTGGGGTCTTTATTCTTGACGCTACTAACTACTTAATTCAGTCTTTAGTACTTTAGGTACCCCCAACACTACGCTGCAGTATGCTCCCTACACATTAACCCTGAAGTAACGTAGGTATGTTTGGTTAATGTAGCGGATCTACTCACTAGGTTTCTTCTCAAGCATTCTTATGTATCTTGAGATGGTGATGTCGATGATATCCTCAGCTATAGTGGCTATTAGGTCTAGCTCATTCAGTATCCCCTGGAGAGCTAGTGACGCCTCCTTCCTCAATGACATGATCCTCCTCCTTAACTCCCTCCTCATCTCGAGTATTCTCGATATGATCCTTAAGTTAACTCTCTTATATGAGTACAGTGCATCAAACACTATCTTCTCCGAGAGCTTGAATAACTTAAGTAGTTCCTCACGTACTGGCCTGAAATCCATGTTCTGGAGTATCCTAACGCTCCTATCGAGAGCATCCCCCACATGCTCTATTGACCTAAGCAGTAAAGCTATGTCAAGTAATTCCCTAGCTGTACTTATGTCCTTCTCCATTAACTTAGTCATTAAGGATCTCTTAGTTAATCTAAGCCCTAAGAAGAACAGGCGGTCGAGCTCATCATCACCCTTAAGTACCTCATAGCCTATTGAGGGATCTTCAGTATTGATTAACCTCTCAACATTACCATACATACCCTCTAAAACCTTAACCATCCTGTTTATGACTTCATCAAAACCTACGATACTCTCCGATATAGCTATCTTAATAACTACCTCATTACCCTCCCCCTCAACAACGACTAATCCAGGTAGTTTTGAAGGTGCTGTACTTATTAGCATGTCTTGAGGTCCCGACTCAAGCGAGACTACGTCATGACCTTCGATATAGCACCCAGCAATGCACTTCTCTATTAAGTTACCGCAGTCCCTAGCCTTAAGCCTAATAACAGGGGATATAGGCTTACTTACCTCGACCTTCCTAGGTCTAATACATATGAAGCCGGACTTATCAAATATGACGTCAACGGAATCCCCAGGGGCTATACCCAGCAACTCAACCCACTTCTTAGGTAATGTGACAGCGTAAGACTTCTCACCAACCCTAATGATCTTCCTAGTCTCAAGCCAGGACAATCTAAGCCCACCAAACTAATTACTTACTCAGTAAGTAATATATTTGCTCAGTAGGTAGTAATTACTTACTGCCTCCACTAAGTAAGTACTTGGTAAATTCTTTTCTTCCTAAATAGCTTAAGGCGTAGTAATCTGAAAGTAATTTACTTTCAAAGCAATTACATTAATACCAGAGCCTCTTTATCGTTAATTCCTCCCTAGGGTACGTGGAGGTAGGCTTAAATGGGGAGGTTATTACTTAGCTTACTAGCTCTACTAGCACTAGCGTTGGTGACAACATCAGTACTTACCTCACCAGCCCTAGTAGGGGTTAAAGCCCAGACTGAGGTAGTATTAGCTACCCCGCCTTGGAAGACCTTGAACCCACTAACCTTCACTACGGTCTACGACGACATAGTACTGAGTAAGATCTACGTACCATTAGTTAGGAAGGCACCGGACGGCGTAACGATAGTTCCTGAACTCGCTGAGAAGTGGGATATTAAGGTAGTCGGTAATACTAAGGTACTTACGTTCTACCTAAGGAAGGATGCGGTATGGCATGACGGTAAGCCCGTAACGGCCGATGATGTGGTATACACGATTGAATTAGTTAAGAGTAAGCCTCAAGTATATGTAGCACCTAGCAAGTACGTGTATGAGGGCTTACTAAGTGTTAAGGAAGTCGATAAGTACACCGTACAACTAACTTACGACTTATCTAAGGCAGCAGCTGATAGGTTCCTCCTAGAGGCATTCACTACACTCTACATAGTACCTAAGCACATATGGAGTAAGTTACCAGACACTACGGTATCGCTAACGAAGCCTGAGGAGCTCGTTGGGTGCGGGCCGTTTAAGGTAGTTGAGGTAAGTCCGGGTAAGTACGTAAGGTTAGTAGCATTCAATAAGTACTACAGAGGCGCACCGGAGGTCAGTAACTTACTGATTAAGGTAGTAACTAACAGGAACACATTCGCTATGATGGTAAGTACTGGTGAGGTAGACGGCGGTTATTACTACTTCTTCGGTAAGTTACTGAGTTCGTTAGAGAAGGCAGTAGCTAATAACCCCAACATAAGGATATATAGGTGCCCATCAACATCAACCCACATGCTGGTACTCAACATCAATAAGGACGTATTCAAGAACGTACTCTTCAGGAAGGCCATACTGTATGCAATAAACGTAGACGCCATAGTCCAGAAGTACTACGGAAAGGACGGAGCTATACCGGGTACTATGGGCTTCCTAGGACCTAGGTTCGGTATATACTCATACTACGTACCTAAGGAGCAGGTATACCCGTATAATCCGGAATTAGCTAAGAAGATACTCGATAAGCTAGGCTATAAGGACATCGACGGTGATGGCTGGAGAGAAACTCCGGACGGTAAGAAGTTAGTACTTGACCTAATAACTAGGGCACCGGGAGATGCGTTCTTCAGGGATGCCATAGCTGATGAAATAGCTAACTACCTGAAGGCAGTAGGTATTAAGGTGAGGGTTGAGAAGCTAGCTAGTAAGGTGTACTGGTCAAGGTGGGGTAAGGGATCATTCGACATGGCTATAGTTGGTTACGTACCGCACAGCCCAATAGCATTAAGCTGGTTCACTACTGGCGACCCAGGTAACGTACTCCACTACAGTAACCCAGTCTATGATGCGTTAGTTCAGGCCTTCATAAGGACCGGAGATCCTAGGTTAGCTTGGGCTGCTGAGAAGGTACTGATTAGGGAGGCCTTCCTAGTAGGTCTCTACCACCCAATAGTAGCTACCCCCTACAGAATCGATAAGTTCAAGGACTGGATAGCCTCCCCAGTAGGCTACACAGCAGGGTTCTGGTCGGTACTGGGGTCTAAGGTAGCCCTCGGTAAGGAAGGACCCGTGGAGTTCAGTGCGTCAGTACTTATTAAGAAGTGCCGCTTACCTACACAGCTAGAACTAACTGAACTTAATCCAGACCTAGTCGGTAAGGCCGTAGTAGCTCCTCAACCCAAGGAAGTAACCGTCACCGTAACCACCACCGTAACCGCTGCCGCCCCCGCAGGTAAGACCGTAACCGTAACTAAGGGAGCGGCTACCGTAACCACCACCGTGACTAAGTCAGTCACTCAAGCACCGGTAACTAAGACCGTAACCACTACCGTGACTAAGCAGGTAGGGGCTGGTGCGGGTGGTACGGTCCTAGCGGTCGTCGGGTTCATTATAGGTATCGTAGTAGGTATCATCATAGGTTACGCAGCATTTAGGAGAAAGTAACTTTAAGTAACTCCTCTACACCTAAATCAACTATTTTTAAACCCTCAATACCCACCAACTAAACCTACTTGAGTTAAGTAGGGGATACCAAGTAATGTATTGAGGAGGGTCGGCACCGTATATGTAGAAGGTGTCGAGCATGCCTGGACGTGGAATGGCTACCTACATAGTGTCGAAGGTACTCCATAGGTTAGGCACCCTAGTACTTATAATGGCGTTAATATACATACTCATGCGCTTAGCTCCTGGCACGCCATTTGATGAGTACTTGGCTATGGGTAAGCTAACTAAGGAGCAGTATGAGTACCTTCTAAGTAAGTGGGGCTATAAGGATAACCTAATCGTTGGTTTAGGTAAGGTAATATACGGTATGTTCACGCTCTCCCTATTCAAGATGGTCTCTCCTGTATGGAACCAACCAATAATCTCCCTAGTCAGTACTAGACTCATTAACACCTTAGGGTTAGTACTCGCTGCCTACGTACTGGGCTCGATGCTAGGTGTATTAATAGGTCTCTACACGGCTAGGCACCACGGAAGTATTAGGGAGTCCGTAGTCCTCTGGTCCGCCCTCATGTATAGGTCCCTCCCAGTCTTCTGGCTCGGAATGCTCTTCCTTTACTTCCTCTCCTACGTAGGTGGTTTCTTCCCCTTCACGGCGTCGTCAGAGATTAGAACCAGTAATATGCTCCACTACATAGTTGACTGGTTCTGGCACGTAATCTTACCCGTGATATGCCTTTCTAAGTTAGCTGCTGTTAATTACTTATTCACGATAAGGAACATGATAATGGATGAAATGAGTAGTGACTACGTAACGACGTTGAGGGCTGTCGGTTATAGGGAGTCCTTAATACTTGAGAAGTACGTTATGAGGCACATACTACCCCCAGTAATAACTATGATGGCTATTGATATAGGGTTCCTCTTCGGGGGTGCCGTAGTTACTGAGACCGTCTTTAACTACCCGGGGATGGGTAGGTTAATATATGAGGCTATATGGAATAAGGACTACCCCGTAGTACTTGCTTCGTTCTACATCATAGCCCTAGCAGTTATAGTATCGGTAACGATTGCTGAGATACTATATGCCTACCTAGACCCTAGAATAAGGTCTACGGGGTGATGTACTTGGGGTTCGTCGAGGGGCTTAAGTACGTTACCCACCATAGAATGGGTGTCGTGGGCTTAGCCATACTAGCATTCATAACGGTCCTAGCCGCGTTCCCGCAGTTATTTACCCCATACACACCAACGCAGATATTCGAGCAGACCTTCACACCTCCAAGCCCTAAGCACCCCTGCGGACTGGATTATGAAGGGAAGGATATATGGACTCAGATAGTCTACGGTGCTAGGGCATCACTACTCGTTGGCTTCCTAGCTACTATACTAACCATAGCTATAGGTGGCGTAATAGGTGTTATCTCAGGGTATTATGGGGGTGTAGTAGATTCATTAATGATGTTCGTTAGCGACGCACTCATGCTACTACCCTCACTCCTCCTACTGATAGTATTCGCTACCTTATTTAGGGAGGGGTTCATAGTATCTAAACTAATAGGTGCTGGTAGGTGGACGTTATGGGATACGGCGGTAGTGATAGCCCTCATCTCGTGGCCCTCAACAGCTAGGATCATTAGAGCTCAAGTAATGCAACTGAAGAACATGCCCTACGTAGATGCCGTTAAGCTACTTGGGGCTAGCCCCTCTAGGATCATGTTCAAGCATATACTACCCCAAACAACACCTCTGCTCCTCTCTAGAATAACCGTCCTTACTCCGGGATTCATGGTCACCGCAGCATCCCTCTCCTTCCTAGGTCTTGGGGACCCCAACACTCCGGACTGGGGTTACGTAATGTATACTGCATACGCTAACATGCTTGCAGTAGTTATGAATCATAACTGGCTATGGATAGTCCTCCCCGGGCTCCTACTAGCTATTACCGTGATGGGATTCATATGTGTTGGGGAGGCCATAGATGATTACCTAAACCCGAGGAGGAGGTGGTGAGTTCTGGTTAGGTCTTTAAGGCTTAATGAATTAATTAAGTACTCACTAGTTACCGCATTAATTGCTTCATCAGCCACCTTAGCTACCTTAGTACCTTACCTACCTAACGTGGAGTCCATGGTACTTACCTCATCACTGGTAATACTGAATGCCGCATTAGCGGTACTCTGCATTAGGGGAGGCTACGTAGCCGTACTAACTACTGCGGTGATTGAGTTACTTACGTCACCCCTAGCACTACCTAGTAAGTACCTCCAGATTTATTTAGCAATAGCCTTAATAGCTACCTCAGTACCTCTATCACTCCTTAACTTAATCAAGTCGACTAAGCAGGAGGGTAGATCCGATGTAGTAGCTCTCTCAGTATCTCTACTACTAGCTCTAGGTATCGCGTTAGCTTACGTAGCCCTCACCTATAACCCACCTCCAGACCTCTTCAGGGTCGCTAAGGTACTTGCTGAGCGTAGGTTGATTACGTGGAGGTGCTTAGGGGTCTTAGCTGGGGCCTTGAACGTATTAGCTGCTTACTACGTACTGAAGGGTAAGTTAGTGAATTACCTGCTCTGTGTCGGTTTATTCCTCTCACCCATAATACTAGCTACTCAATCACTACCTAAGCCCTCACCAACCCTATGGGCTCAAACATCAATAATACTCACTACCTACGTACTAGGAGCACTTGCACTCAGGGGTAGGTACTGAGGGGGGATCAATGACTAAGGTCCTAGTGGGGATGGACTGCGGAGCAACCAGTACTAAGGCTAAGCTCTTCACTACGGACTTTAAGGTCATTAGTTCATGCGTTGAGGGCCCCTCAAACCCATCCTCAGTACCTCCGGAGGTGGGTAGGGAGAACATCGTTAAGTGCTTGAGGAAGGTATTGAGGAGTGCTGGCTACGGGCAGGCTGACTTAGTAGCTATATCAGCTGCTGGTACAGGGCACGGTGCTTGGAGGTCCTTCTACGTCGGGGCAGTCACTAGTGAGGGGCTGGGGAGGAGCGTTGAGGTCTTTGAGGACTACTTAGTAGCTCACTACGCGTGCTTCCGAGGGGGGCAGGGAGTAGTCATGATTATGGGGACAGGGAGTTCAGTGTACGGAGTCGGTGAGGGAGGGCAGGAGGTTAAGGTTGGTGGGTGGGGTCACTTAATAGACGACGCTGGTAGTGCATGGCACGCTGGGTCAGCAGGCTTTAAGGCTGCTCTGAGGTACCTAGACTATAGAGGTGAGTACACCTCCTTACTAGGGGCACTTATTGAGTACTTAAGTATTGAGGACGTAGGTGACTTCATAGTTAAGGTATACTCAACAAGATCCCCTAAAGCACTCATTGCGGGATTCGCTAAGTACGTAGTTAGGGAGGCACGCAGAGGGGATAGGGTAGCTAAGGAGATCCTTGAAGAGGTTGGGAGGGAGGTCGCTAGAGCCCTCTACGCTGCTTACTCATTAATTAATACGTCACCTAGGTTCTGCATCGTGGGGGGGTTCTACGAAGGATGTAAAGACTTAATTAAGGGTACTATAGAGAAGGAGCTAAGCTCGTTAGTAGGTAGGGATATTAGGTTACGTGAGCCTTTAATGAGTATGGAGGAGGCGGTCCTTAGGCTCTCCCTCCTAGATCGTAGTTAGTAATCGGGATCTACGCTCAGTCGTTAATAATAAGTTTCTCCACAGTGTCTCTCGATTACTTAATGAATGCTGTTAGTAGCTAATACTACCTCCCTTAATAATACGTTAACACCTAAGTAACCCGATGACGCTAATTAAGTATGGTATGCACCTTAAGTCAGCGTTAAGTACTACAGCATCGGTGGTTACATTAATACTGATATCCGTAGTCATAGCCATACCCCTATACCTAATAATGGGTGGGTACGTAGGTAAGGTATCTCCTCAAGCAGTAACTACTAGTGTATTAGTTATTGAGGCAGTTAACCCACGTACTGAGGATGGTAAGGTGTACGGTCTTAACTTAATAATAGCTAACCACGGACCCGACCCAGTAACCATTAATAACGTATCAGCGTATGTGGTAGCAGGTAATGGTAGGATCTACGAAACTACTTTAGTACTTACGGAGTACCCACTTAAGATACCCGTAGGTGGGGTTGGTGAAGTAATACTCTACCCTAAGGAGAACATACCCCCGGGCAGGTACTACATAAAGCTACTAACCCCCGGCGGTGGAGAGACTATTACCGTACTTAAGTTAGGTAAATCCGTCATAGGTAGTAAGGTAGCTTTACTAACTAAATCAAACACAGTATCAAATCCAGTAATCATTGAGGATAGTAAGTGCGTGTATGAGGCATGGGTTGAGTACAATGCATCAACTAAGCTCTATAAAGTATGGTTTAAATTCATACCTAAACCAGGGGTCACGATAATTTTTAGAAGAGCTGAACTACTCAACGCAGTGAATAATTACCCAGTATGGGTTGCCGGTAATCCGTACGCCTCATCAACCTCCTTAACGTACCCCTACTATGATGTAGAGTACTGGTCACCCATAAAGCCTAGTGAGTTCCCTGTAAAGGTAGTATTTACGTCGGTAACTAAGTAGTTTCTGTGATCACCACTAACTCAATACCCTCTAGGGGAGCTACGTTGGGTGCGGATAGCTCTTACTGATCTCAGCTTCATAATGTAATCCTTAATTAGATCCTCACCTTATTCACTTAGGTGCCTAAGTTGCTGGTTTCGTTCTCTAGGTACGCTGCCTTAGTTAAGAACTTGAGGGGGGTACTAATAATTGATCCTAATGATGAGTTAGCTCCTAACATCCTTAGGTGGTTGAGTAGGAGGTTTAGGTATAGGTTAGTTGGTGTACCTCCTAAGGTACTTGAGGGACTTAGGAGTAGGGGGCTTAACCTCACTAAGCAGTTGAGGCCCCTCCACTACCCCAGCGGGTCCTTAGTTGATTTAGTACGTGCGTGTATTGATTACTTAGGTAGTACTGATGAGGTCCTCGTGGAGGGGGCTGTCCTAGCCTCTACCTACGTCTCCCCAGCCATAGCCTTCGGGGAGGAAGTAATTAGGGAGGTTACTGAGTTAGCTATACACGTCGTCAATTCTAAGGTTAGGCTGGATAATCAGTACATGAAGCTCCACTTAAGGATAGCTGACTACAGCATACTAGATGCTTACGAAGCCGACATCGAGCTACTGAGGAAGCTCTGGTTAGGTCACGTAAGCCCTAGAGAGTACGTCAGGAGGAAGGAGGTGGAGGTGAGTAAGGACGCGAAGAGGTACTGGAGACTGACTAAGCCCGACACGAGGGGAGGTAAGCTCAAGGAGTGCAACCCACACCCATTCATAGCCTACCTAGACATACCCGCAGCACTAACTAGGAAGTCTGAGGAGGTAATTAAGGAACTTACGAGTAGGTTCAGATTCGATGACGTAGGTGCTGGCTTAGTAACCGTACCTACCGTAACCATACCTAACTACGTACTAGGTTAGGTATGGGAACTACTGCCCAGTATAGGTCTTAACTCAACACCTAACTTACGGCTAGCTTCGTAGGCGCGCTCATCTATGAAGCCACCGATTATGAGTAGCTTAGGCTTAATACCCTCTACTTTCTCGTATAGCTTACCTATCCTGTATAACTCAGCTACGTCGCCCTTAGAAACCCTAGACTTAACCTCAATCAGTACGTGCTCCTTATCCTTAACAACAACATCCACCTCAACAACTGATGGGTACCCGTAAACCACACCCTCCACATCCTTACATACCCACCTATCAACCTCAGCAACACCGAGGACCTCCTCAATAACGTACTTCATAGCCTCACGGAATCAGGACTCACTAAGCACTCCGAACCTATGAGCTATAACCACCACGGTCCTATCAAGCTTCTCAAGCCTCTCCTCAAGCTTTTGCTGCCTTTCTTCTAACTTAGCGAATCTTTCCTCAAGCTTTGCGAACCTCTCCTCAAGCCTCTGCTGACGCTCCTCTAGCTTCTGCTGCCTCTCTTCCAGCTTAATGATCCTCTCCTCTATTTTGACTATTCTTTCTTCAATTCTTGAGATTCTCTCTAGTACTTCCTTAAACCCTAGTAAGCCCATGACAGCATACCTAAAACTACGGTCCTCCTCAAGAGCCCTCAAAAAACGCTCCTTCTCCTCCCTAGATAATGCCTCTGCTACCATGGAGTCTATCCCACTACGTTAGAACCTGTGTTAGGATTAATAGAATTTTCTGTGATTGTCTTTAGGGAAAAAGCTTTGTTTAGGTATGTCTTAACTTGGTACGTTAGTAGGTAGTTACTTGAATGTCAGTACTGCCCTACCCTCAATCTCTCCCTTCCTTAGCTTATCCATGACCTCATTAACTTCCTCGAACTTATAGGTCTTAACTAGTGGCTTAACCTTACCCATAGCTACTAACTCGAAGCTCTTGAGTATCTCATACCTAGTGAAGCCTATGTTACCAACTATGACCTTACCCTTGAGTATGCAGTCAATAACGGGTATCGGTAACTCACCCTGAGGTAACCCTATGAGTACTAAAGTACCTCCCGGCTTAACAGCTTCGTACGCCTGCCTCATAGCCTTAATTGAAGTTACTGGAGTTAATGCTACGTCAGCACCTCCTAAGTCATTAATGTACTTAACGGGGTCCTCCTTACTCGGGTTTAGTGTGTAGTCAGCACCGAACTTCCTAGCTAACTCGAGCTTCCTCTCAAGTAAGTCAATAGCAACTACCTTAGCACCTAACGCCTTAGCTACCTGAACGGCATTAAGTCCTAAACCACCAATACCGAAAACAGCTACTAAATCGCCAGGTAATACCCTAGACGCGTAAGTCAGTGCCCTAAGTGGTGTAGCTACTGCATCCGTACATGAGGTAGCCTCAGGGTCTGGTACAGCATCAGGTATCTTGAGTACGTGAGTAGCTGGTGCCTTAACGAATTCAGCGTAGCCACCGTCGATACTGTAGCCCGTATTTATTTGGTTAGGGCATAGGTTCTCACGGAAGGTTAGGCAGTACCTACACTTACCGCAAGTCCACCAAAGCCATGATAGAGCCACCCTATCACCTGGTTTCAAGTCCTTAACACCATCACCAACCTCCTCAATAACACCAGCTATCTCATGACCGGGGATTAAGGGCTTCTTAGGTGTTGGGATCTCACCATCAACAATGTGGAGGTCTGAGTGGCAAACACCAACGGCCCTAACCCTAATGAGTACCTCACCATAACCCGGCTTAGGTGTGGGTACCTCCTCAATTGAGAGGGGTTTCTTAGGTTCCTTAAAAACCGCGGCTTTCAATCCTAGAACACCCTACAGAATAGTATTCGCAGAACTCACTAATAGGTGTTAATACGGTTTTAACACTCCTTACTTAATTATTAATTAACTTTTAACATGCACACGTGGATTTTTACAGTTGAAGTAATGATATAAGCGGTATAATCAATTAAGAGAGTATGTTTTACCTAACTCATTAAATGTTTTTATACCTATCCGTAGAATTTAAGTATGCAGTTAGGTGTGGAGCATGGCT
The DNA here is from genome assembly GCA_964627805.1 of uncultured Desulfurococcaceae archaeon. Taxonomy (GTDB): domain Archaea; phylum Thermoproteota; class Thermoprotei_A; order Sulfolobales; family NBVN01; genus CAZAMI01. The sequence continues at coordinate 52,077 of CAZVLA010000051.1, read as the reverse complement.
TCTGTAACCGTGATTGATGCGCGAAACTTAACGATTAAGGAGGTTAATGCTAAGATAAGGGCAATGGTTGCTAAGGGGCTTAAGGTCCGTGTGATTAATGCTGAGGCAATATACGGATTAGCTGCTGGCTTAGACAAGGGTGAAGTAATTGTTGAGGGCTCAGTAGGTGATTACGCAGCAATGCTCATAGGTAGGAGGGAGCAGAAGGAGAAGGGATTACCTGGACCTAGGATTGAGATCCATGGTGACGCAGGCAATTACTTAGCCGACGGTGCTTGGGCTGGTGAGGTAATAGTTAATGGGTCGGCAGGCTACGGAGCATGTACCTACGCTTACGGAGGGACTATAGTGATTAGGGGTGATGCTGGGGACGGGCTAGGTAGGTTACTGAAGGGAGCTACGGTAATTGTTGATGGTTCAGTAGGTGATTTAGTAGGTCTCTACATGGTTGGAGGCACCATAATCATCACTGGTAATGCTGGTGAGTTACTAGGTAACTGGATGATTAGGGGTGAGATCTTCGTAGGGGGTACCTACAAGAGCTTAGGTAATAACGCTAAGGAGGTTGAGCTAACTGACGAGGATAGGAAGAAGCTTGAGGAACTACTGAAGAAGTACGGAGTAACTGCTGACGTAAGTAAGTTCAAGAAGATTGTCCCGATTAAGTTAAGACCATTCTATGGTTAGGGGGTGGTGAGTCGTGACCGTGCACCCACTCTACGGTAAGATCGTAAGTAGGAGGTACGGGGAGAACATATACAAGAAGGTACTTGAGGAGATAAGGTACAGGGCTGAGACTGGTAAGTACATAGTTAGGGGCTTCGGATACAGCGGTAAGTTACCGGACTTCGACGACCTCCTACTCGTACCCGTTCACGGATTAGGTACTAGAGCACCAGTTGATCAGTATAGGGAGAAGGTAGATACTACCGTAGTTATTGGTAAGGGGATGGTTAAGAAGCCCTTAGTCCTTAAGACACCAGTAATGATAGGTGCTATGAGTTACGGAGCAACTAGTAGGGAGTTTAAGCTAGCATGCGCTAAGGCAGCTAATGAAGTAGGTACAGCATCAAATACTGGAGAGGGTGGTATGGTTACTGAGAAGACCGAGGACGGAGGTATTAGGTGGTTAGAGTATGAGTACACGAAACCCAACGGCTACCTAATGGTTCAGTTCGCGTCAGGTAGGTGGGGAGTCTGTATTGAGTACCTACTAAACTCAGACGCCATCGAGGTTAAGTACGGTCAGGGAGCTAAGCCCGGATTCGGTGGTCACTTACTTGGTGAGAAGGTAACTGAGGAGATAGCGTATACTAGGGGGATACCTAAGGGTACTGACTGCTTAAGCCCAGCGAGGCACCTAGACATTAGGTCGATTGACGACCTTAAGAAGGTAATTAAGATAATAAGGGATATAGTCGGTTATGAGAAGCCAGTAGGTATTAAGTTAGGCCCCGGCAACGCCTATAAGGAGGTCTACGCAGCTGCTCAGTGCGACATAGACTTCCTAGCAATTGACGGTAAGTACGGGGGTACTGGAGCTAGTCCACAGCACGCTATTCAGGGGTTAGGACTACCCACCATAGCAATCATACCGCAGGCTGATAAGGCGTTGAGGGACGCCGGCGTTAGGGATCAAGTAACCCTAATAGCTCTAGGTGGCTTCAGGGACGGTGCTGACGTAGCTAAGGCGCTAGCCCTAGGTGCTGATGCAGTAGCTCTAGTATCAGCTATTGAGATAGCTGCTGGCTGTATAATGTGCGGTATGTGCGCTACTGGTAGGTGCCCAGTAGGTATATGTACTCAGGATCCGGAGCTAAGGAAGAAGATAGGCGGTGGTAAGGGCTTAGATCAAGCAGCTAAATGGATAGCTAACTACATGCACGCAGTAACTAAGGAGGTAGCTCAGCTAGCTGCCGCATGCGGGCACAAGAGTGTTAGGGAGTTCGAGCCTGAGGACTTAAGAGCTATAACGCTTGAGGCCTCAGCCATAGCAGGTGTTAAGTTAGCTGGTATCGACGATTACGTACTACCTAAGTGGAAGGAGATAAGGGGTAAGTAAGTCAAACCACCTTTTTAACACCCTCCCCCAAACGCCTTAAACATACCCTAAGTAATGCCTACTTACTTATATATGCTTAAGTAATTACTTAAACTCACCAGTATTGAATGTAAGCGGTAATTAACTTAATTCAGTACTGTATTAATACTGCTTAAGCACTTATATAGTAGGTAGTGCTCCTTGAGTACTCAGGTAGTTACTGAGTATGACGTACGTACAGCCATACTTAAGTGGAGGGACGTAGCTATTAGGGAGGCATCACTTAATAGACACGGTAGCTACGCATTACATAGGCCTGACTTTAAGTCCTTAGCACCTACCTACTTAACTAATATCCATAGGCCGTTCTTCAATAGGTTAGATACGTGTGACTCACTCTACGTTAGGACTCATAGAATGATTGTTTACGGAATGACTAAGTACAGTAAGGCGCTTAAGGCAGTAGTTATGAAGGCATCAGGTAAGAACCTAGGTAAGTTACTAGTTAGTAAGGGTGTTATTAGGTCATTAGACGACCTACCCGAGGTATTCGTAGCTCAGCGCATAGGCTTACTAGACATACTTAGTGAATCAACTAATAAGATGAGGATAAACATATATGAATGCATGAGTTGCTCAGGTATGAAGCCTTCGGGAATAACTATGTGTGATTTCGAGGCGGGAGTTATTGAGGGTGTTCTTGAGGTACTCATAGGTAGGAACGTAACTAAGGAGAGGTACTGCTGGGGTCTTGGGTACTCATTCTGTGGCTTCGAGATAATCTTTGAGTGATCGTAATGACTTGGTTAACACTACTCATTAGGCCAGCTACCCTACCGTGTAGGGAGGTAATTGCTAGGAGATGCGTTGGGTGCCCACTACCACCCGGGCTTAGGTCTGGTGAGGTACTACCTACTAAGGTACTTGATAAGGTACTTAACGTAATTAGTGACTTAGTATTTGATGAGGCAGTCATTCTATGCCCACCACCTACCCGACATGGTAAGTTAAGCTACATACTGAGTAAGGTTTATGGATGCTCTAGGAGGCTCTACCTAATAACACCTATAGGTGATGTAGGTAGGGTTAGGAGGGACTTACTTAATTACCTAGATGAGTTAGTACTAGTAACACCTACGCTTAAGGACTTTAAACTTAATGAGGAGTACGTGAGGACCTTACTGAGTAACGGCTTCGACAGAGTAGCTATCTACGCACCACTACCTTCACTAAGGATGGAGTTTATTGAGGAGGTTGTTAGTGTAGTTAAGTACGTATCTAAGTACGGATTAAGGGTTAGGATTGGTGAGTACCTGTACTTAAGTAGGGAGGACGTTGATGTTAGGGATGAATTCATTAGTAGGGGCTATGAGGTAGGACTAACTTACGGCTACCTATACGGTTACAGAGCTACTTCAGCATTCATCGATGAGTACCCAGTAACCATACTTACTAAGCCTAGGGAACCCAACTGTAGGAAGCTCTACATAGGACCTAGCGGTAGAGTTAGTAAGTGCCCATTCTATAGAGCATCAATTAACGCGTATAACGAGTTAAGTATGGAGGAGATTAGGAAGTTAATATACTCACCATGCCCACTAGTAAGACCTAGTATTAAGGAGTTAATACCTAAGGTTGAGGTAAGCCTAACAACACCTGATGGTAAGGAGATACCCTCAGATGTGCTAGTACTCCTTGAGGTAATCTCCCAAGTCAAGTCATTAAGGACAGCATGTGAGTTGCTGGGCGTACCACCATCAACCTACGTAGAGAAACTGAAGAAGGTTGAGCGTGAGTTAGGTATTAAGTTAGTAGTTAGTAGGAAGGGAGGGGCTAGGAGGGGGGCTTCAGAACTTACTAAGGAGGCTGAGGAGATAATAAGGATGTATAGGAGGGTTAGGGACTCAGTACTTGAGTTACTGTTTAGGGAGGGTCTAGGTGCTGAAGTCGGTTAGTGATTAGTACCCTCAATAAACTCATACAACCTCCTATAAGCTAAATCAATAGCTTCAGTACCTACGTACTCCCTAAAGCTCCTAGCAATTAACTCGGCCTTACCACTACTACTTAGTAACTCCTTAAGAACCTCAAGAAGCCCCCTCAAGTACTTCCTAACGTACTCATTAGATAGTACGTAACTAATGAATTCAGGTGAGTCATGCATTACTGCTAAGCAGTGATTAGTGAGTAACTTGAAGGTAGTTCCTAAGTAATCACTACTAAGGCTTAATCCGTACCTCATCATGAACTCAGCTAATGCAGTAGCTACTATGTATGAAGTACCTACGTACTTAGCTACTAACTCATCATGCTCCTCAATACCTACCTTAACAACCCTAAAACCTAGGTAGTTAAGTAGGTACTCAACCTCATAACTATCAACCTCCCTAGTAGGTATAGGTGTTAGGAGGACTACATGCTTACTAGGTGACTTAATACCTGGACCGAACATGGGGTGTATTGAGGATACCTTAACGTACTTAGGGAACCTCAAGTACTCCCTAATCAACCCCTCCTTAAACGTACTTACGTCGTAAACCACCTTAGGTTCAGTGGAGGACGTAGTTAATCCCCTAATTAACTTAAGTACCTTAACAACCTCACTACTAGGTACTGATATCAGTACGTGGTCGCACCACCTAACTAGACCTACTAAGTCATTAGTTACTGATATACCATCCATTAACGCCTTACTCACTGATGAGGGGCTGACGTCGTAAGCCCTAACCTCAATACCTTCACGAATCATTAACCTAGCTAATGCCCTACCAACGCCACCAGCACCTACTAAAGCAACCCTAACATCCACTCCTAACACCCTGAACCTCCCTACATAACTTAATAATTACTTCAAATACCTCACGAAACTCACCAGCCCTCCTAAGTACCTCAGCCTCCCTCCTAGGATCAACTACGGGTATTCCGTAGGACTCCTTAAGCTTACCTACCTCAATACATAACCTCATCCGCTCCCTAAGTAACTCAATAACCTCAGAATCGATACGGTCTATTAATGACCTAAGATCCTTGAGCGTGTAGCCCCCCATGATAACCACCTAAGTAAGTGGTCAGTAATTACTATGGAGGTAACGGCCTCAACAACTGGTGCAGCCCTAATAGCTATGCATGGGTCGTGCCTACCTGAGTAAGTAACTACTACCTCCTCCATACTCCTTAAGTCTACAGTCCTCTGAGGCTTACTAATAGTTGGTGTAGGTCTGAAGGCTACCCTAAACACTAGTGGTGCGCCATTACTCAACCCACCGTTAATACCTCCTGACTTATTAGTCTTAGGTACTACCTCACCTCCCTTAATGGTTAGGGGGTCATTAGCTTCACTACCCCTCATACGCGCCATACCGAACCCAGCACCGAACTCAATACCCTTAACCCCCGGTATGGTGAATATAGCCTTAGCTAAGTCACCATCTAAGGTATCTATCGGTGGTTCACCTAAACCTACTGGTAAGTTAAATACTATAGTCTCAACAACACCCCCAACACTATCACCGCACTCCATAACCTCCTTAATCAACTTAACTATAGCTTCAGAAGCTCTTGGGTCAGGGCACTTAACAGGGCTTGAATCTATTAACTCCCTAAATAACTCCGAATCCTCGGGATTAACTAGTGCCTCAACATCACCTACGGAGGTTACGTAGGAGTATACGTGAATACCGTACTTACTAAGTAGTGCCTTAGCTACAGCACCAGCAGCTACTAAAGCAGCTGTTAACCTACCTGAGAAGATACCACCTCCCCTATAGTCGTTAAAGCCCCAATACTTAACCCGAGCTACGTAGTCAGCGTGGCTAGGCCTCGGTAACCACTTAATTACTTCGTAAGGTCTTGAATCAACGTCCCTATTACGTACTATAATAACTATAGGTGCCCCCGTAGTCCTACCCCTAAAGACACCGGAGAGTATCTCGGGCTCATCGGCCTCACGCCTAGGTGTAGTTACTGGTGATGAGCCCGGCCTCCTCCTAGCTAATTCACGCCTAATTAGTTCCTCACTAACCTCAATACCTGGTGGGCACCCCTCAATTAAGGTACCGACGCACTTACCGTGGCTCTCACCGAATATGGATACCCTGAATAACCTACCGATCACTACTTAATCACCTCAATCAACGCACCTAATGATCTTAAGTCAGTAAGGAAGTTAGGGTAGGAGTCTGTGAAGCACTCAATACCCTCAATAACGACAGGTGATTCAGCCCTTAACGCAGTCACTACCATGGACATAGCTACCCTATGGTCACCGAACGAATTAACTACACCACCACGTACCCCACCACCCCTAATGACTAACCCATCACGAGTTACTGAAGCCTCAACACCTAACGCCCTTAAGTTCTTAGCTAAGGTAACTAACCTATTACTCTCCTTAAAGACTAGGTGATCAGCACCTACGACCTCAGTAACCCCCCTAGCATGCGCTGCTACAGCAGCTATGGTAGGTACTAAGTCCGGTGTGTTACTGCAGTCTACCGTAGTACCCACTAATGACTCACTACCCACCACCTCAACTAAGGAGCCACGGACCCTAACCTCAGCACCGAACTCCTTAAGTATCTTAATGAATTCCTTATCACCTTGAGGATCACTTAAGTCTAAACCCTCAATAACTACCTCACCACCACCTAAGGCTGCAGCAGCCATGATGAGTGATGCTGATGAGTAGTCATTAGGTACGGTGAATTCAGTAGGTAAGTACCTACACTCACGAACTATGAACTCCCTATAACCAACCCTCTCAAAACTAACTCCGAATGCCTTAAGGACCTTAAGGGTTAGGTCTATGTAGGGAGCTGACTTAACCCTACCGACGACCTTAATCCTTAAACCGATTACGGGGGCTATCATGAGTAGGGCAGTAACGAATTGGGAACTTACTGAAGCATCGATAAGTACCTCAGCATCCCTAACCTTAATAGGTCCCTCAACAATTACTGGTGGCTTACCATTGATTGAAGCCGTACGTACACCTAACGAATTAAGTGCCTTAAGTAGGGGACCTACGGGCCTCCTATTCAAGCTCTCATTACCGTATATTAGCGTAGGTCCTTCAGTTAGCGCAGCTACTGCAGTAGCTATCCTTAAGGTAGTTCCGGAACCTCTGCAGTAGATCCTTACTGGGTTCCTAACACACTCACCAACACCCCTAACTAGTACCTCGTCATACTCACCAGTACTTACTAAGGTAGTTACTGAACCGAATGAATTAATGGTGCTTAGGGTAGCTAAGGTATCACCAGCTACTAAGGAATTAACTACTCTTGAGTATCCATTAGCTAGTAAGGAAGCGAATAATGCTCTATGAGTGTAGCTCTTCGATGGTGGTGCCTTAACGAAGCCCCTTAACGGATGCTTTAGAGGGTATACTAAAGCCCTCAAGAGCAATCACCCTTAAGTACCTTAGCAGTTAGTACGTAGTAGCTACGTAAGTCCCTCCACAGATTAATTACCTCCTTAGGCTCCCTAGTCAATGCAAAGATAGCTGGTCCCTTACCAGTAACTCCAGTAGCTAGTACGTCATTAAGTCCTAAGACCTTAGTTATGGGGCTTAAGTCAGTACCTAACGCATTAGCTGTTAGCAACCCGTTTAGAGTAGCTCCTAAGAACCATTCACCACTTAATACCTCCTTAATAGCTAACTCATAGAGCTTCCTAAAGGGCTTGAATACCTCCGGACTTACCTCACTTATTAAGTTCCTCCTACCCTTAGGTACTAAAATAACAGCTACTAAGTCATTACTTACTGGTATGTGCTTAAGTACCTTAAGTAACTCATTATTAGTTACGTAGACACCACTACCTAAGGTAGCTAGTGAGTCATCGTAAGCTCCAGTAATGGTTATGCCTGCCCTCAATGAAGCCTTAACACCTAAGGTAGCTAACTCAATTAAGTCAACCTCAGTACCTAAGGCACTTAAGCAAGCCTTAATCAATGCGTTAGTTAATGCACTACTACTCTTCAAACCAACACCAACAGGTATTTCAGAGTTGACCTCAGCTATGAAACCACCGTCGTAGCCAGTAACCTCCCTAACGACACTTAATACAGCCTTGAGTACGGAGGTGCTTAGGGGCTCCTCAACACCCCTAACACGTGATGAACCACCTACGAAGTCATCACTAACTAACTTAATACGGACCCTCAACTTAAGGTCAATACCTAAAGCAGCACCTACCCCCGTAGGTATGGCATTAAGTACACTAACTGCTGCGTGGGTTAACGCCTCACTAACCTCACCAACCATACTAAACACCCCCTAACTCCTTAAGACCCTCAATACCGTAGCTCCTAAGTAGGTCAGCACTAGCGTCTACCCCAAACCATATCCTTAAGTTCTCACGTGCTTGGTAGGTAAGCATCCATAAGCCATCAATAACTAAGCACCCTACCTCCCTAGCATCCCTAACTAACTTAGTCTCTAATGGGTTGTAGACCATATCAAAGACTACCTTACCCTCACCTAACCCCTCCTTAGGTACTGGTGAGCCTCCGTAACCAACCATACCTACTGGTGATGCATTAACTATTAACTCAGCCTCCCTAGCTAACTCCATGCATAGCTTAGGTGATGCCTTAAACCCCCTAGCTAACTCAATGCCCCACCCCATAACCTCCCTAGCTAATTCCTTAGCTGAGTAACCGCTCTTACTGACTATGTAGAGCTCCTTAACTAAGTCCCTTAATGCGTAGGCAGCTGCCCTACCAGCTCCCCCAGCACCTACGAGTAGTGCCTTACCGTACCCACCCCTACCAGCGAACCTCTCTAGTGCGTACCTAAAGCCTAGCCAGTCAGTATTGAAGCCTACTAAATCACCATTAACTACCTTAACCGTGTTAACAGCCCCTATCACCTTAGCTGACTCAGTAAGTTCATTAAGGTACTTAGTAATCCTTACCTTGTGAGGTATGGTTACGTTAAAGCCTAAGCACCTACTACACCCCCTAAACCACTCAATAATACCTCGAAGCTCACTAGGTCTAACCTCAAGTAATTCGTAGTTAGCTTCAATACCTAACTCACTGAATACTCTAGAGTAGATGTAAGGACTGACACTATGCTTAACTGGGTAACCTATTAGGTAGAGTAGGTACTTAACCATCACTAATAACCCCCAAGGACTCCCACGCCTTAAGTAATTCATTAAGACTTAACTGACCAGGAGCTACTGGCTCCTTACCTACGTATACGTAAGTGAAGGGAGCCCCCGCTAAGGGCGCTAATACCCTAGATACCCTACCTAAGGACCCTGAACACATAATTACTGACTTACCACTCATTAGTGAGCATAGGTTAAGGGCTACTAAGTTATCCCTTAATTCCCTAGCTGGGTATACGGCCTTGAATAGCTTAGCCCCATTACTGAAGGCCTTAAAAGCCTCCTTAAGGAGCTCCTCCTCAGTAGGTACTCTACTTAAGTAGTGTATTGAGGCTATGAAGTCAATACCTAACTCCTTAAGTACTGACGTAACACTCCTAAACACCTTAGAGCGCGCCTCAACATCGATTAGTGTAGGTTCTGACGACGCTAACTTAATCATTAAGTACTTCCTAAGCTCTTCACCACCGTAGAACCTCCCACCCTCGGACCTACTCCTTAACGTAATTATTACTTCCTTACCGGTACTCCTTAACTCCCTAACTAACTCCTTAACCCCATTAATTACTGATTGAGTACTTACTAACGCGTCCTCACTACTTAGTACGTAGTCAATCCTCAACTCAACCCACTCAGTAACTACACTCAATGCGTAATCCCTCATTAACCTTAAGTCATTAGTAGCTACGACGCTACAGACATTCTTAACGCTACCTCTAAGCACCTCCTAAACACCCCCCAATCAACCTCAACGATCTCAAACTCACCTAACCTCCTAGGTAGTGGTAGCTTAGGTAACCCCCTAACGAACTTCTTATCAAGTTTAGTCGCCTCAATTATTGATGATGGTGACGCATTAGTTACTGTAGGTAATCCAGCCCTACTAAGTAACTCTCTAATCCTGTAGGTATCACTTAATGGGAAGTTAAGTAGTTTATGAGCTACTAACGACTCAATAACCAACCCTATAGATACTGCCTTACCATGACTTAAGGACCACTCACTCAACCTCTCAAGAGCGTGACCTACGGTATGACCGAAGTTAAGGACAGCCCTAACACCTGACTCTACGTAATCCCTCCTAATAATACTTAACTTAACCTCAATACACTCCCTAATAACGTCCTCAAGGACCCCTGCATCCCTCCTTAGGAAGTCACTCATGACACCCTCAAGGTACTTAAGGAAGGGTTCACCATCAATTACTGCGTACTTAACCACTTCAGAAATACCCTCCCTAAACACGTCATTAGGTAGTGTCCTTAGGAGTTCAGGATCTATTACTACAGCATGTGCTTGGTAGTAAGTACCTACGGTATTCTTACCTATTAAGTCAATACCTGTCTTACCACCTAAGCAAGCATCTACTTGGGATAGTAGGGTTGTCGGTATGTTAACTAACTTACATCCCCTCATGAATGTTGAGGCTGCGAAACCAGCTACGTCAAGTACCGTCCCACCACCTAAGGCAATAACTACGGATCCCCTAGTCAATCCGGACTCAATCATTAGTTCCCATAGCTTAACTAACGTACTTAATGACTTAACACCCTCACCACCACCTAAGGTAATCACTAAGGACTCTAGACCCACCTCACTAATTAACTCCTTAACCTTAGGTAGTACTGAATTACTTAGTTTTGAGTCAGTAATCACTAATGCCTTATGGGGCCGTAACCACTCTAGGATCTTGGGTAAGTCATTGAGGGCTCCACAACCAATAACTACCCTAAACTCCCTAGTGAATTTAACCACGTCATTAATAACTACCTTACCCACCCCATCACCCTCAAATCCCTCATTAACTCCCTAAACATCTCAGGGGTTAGGCTTTGAGGACCGTCTGATAACGCCTCATCAGGTCTTGGATGTACCTCAATCATTAACCCATCAGCACCAGCCGCTAGGGCTGCCTTAGCTAGTGGCGGTACTAAGGACCTCTTACCAGCTGCGTGACTTGGATCAACAATTACTGGTAAGTGAGTTAATTCCTTAAGTAGGGGTACTGCAGCTATGTCTAACGTAAACCTAGTTAATCTGTCGAAGGTCCTTATACCCCTCTCACAGAGTATTACCTGGTCATTACCACCTAGTAGGATGTACTCAGCAGCACATAGTAGCTCCTCAATCGTAGCTCCGAAGCCCCTCTTAAGGAGTACGGGCTTCCTCACCCTACCTAATTCCTTAAGTAGTGGGAAGTTCTGCATGTTCCTAGCACCTACTTGAAGGACGTCAGCGTACTTAGCTACTAAATCAACGTGCCTGGGGTCTAGAACCTCAGTAACTACGGGTAATCCAGTAGCGTCCCCAGCCTCCCTCAAGTACTTAAGACCCTCAACACCTAAACCTTGGAAGCTATAAGGTGATGTCCTCGGCTTAAAGGCACCACCCCTAAACATGTGGGCCCCAGCTTCCTTAACTAACTGAGCAACCTCCATAATCTGCTCCCTAGACTCCACGGAGCATGGGCCAGCAATGACGATTGCTGAACCACTACCCACTACTACATTACCTACCTTCACTAAGGTCCTATCCCTAAACTCCCTACTAACTAGTCTGTACCTCACCTAACCACCCCACGACCTTCTTAGCGATGAGTTGAGGGCTTAGCCCTAAGTAGTTAAGTAGTTGTAGGTAGTCCCTAGCTGACCTACCGAACCCCTCAACCCCTAACCTAAGGACCCTCCTGAATAGTCCGTAATCACTTAGTAACTCAGTAATTGCTGAGGCAAGACCACCTACCGGTCTATGCTCCTCAAGAACTACTACGTAGTTACTCCCCTTAACGACCTTAAGTACTCCGTGAGTGTCTAGGGGTTTTATCGTGTGTACGTCGGTAACACCTACGCTTAAACCCTCACGCTTAAGGATGTCCCTAACCATTAAGGAAATACCTACCATAGCTCCGTAAGTAAGTATTACTAAGTCACTGCCATCCTCAAGAATACTTACCTCACCAACCCTCAAGTACTTAGCATCTGACCTACTATATACTGAGAACGCATTATCCCTACCTAACCTAAAGTACGTAGGTCCCTTAACATCAAGTACTACCTGCCTAAGGAGCTCCCTAAGGGACTCAGTATCAGCTGGTGAGACTACGGTGAAGTTAGGTAGTACCCTCATGAGGGCTACATCCTCAAGTACCTGGTGTGACGAGCCGTCCATGAATGCTGAGAGACCTGCGTGTGTACCTACTAACTTAACGTTAAGTCCAGCCCTAGCAACGGTATTCCTAACCTGCTCCCAAGCCCTCATTAAGAACATAGCGAATGCTGTAGCTACGGGTAACTTACCACTAATAGCTAAGCCAGCAGCCATGGATACTAGGTCCTGCTCACTAATACCTACATTAACGAACCTACTCGGGAATTCCCTAGCGAATCTAATGGATCCCGTAGACCTCGGCGTGTCTGGGTCAAGAACTACTAAGTCCCTAACCTCACGACCTAACTCCACGAGTACCTCACCTAAGGCTACCCTATAACTACTCATTACTAGGCCCAACCCCTAACCCTCGGGGCAGCTCCTAACGATCACTACCTTAGGCCTACCACGAACCCCCGATAACTCCTCAAGCACCTCAGCAACTTCAGTAACGTCTTGACTAACCTCAGCAACTAACCAGCCGAAAGCCTCCCACCTAGCCCTTAACGGCTCCTTAACCTTAACATCCTCAGTCCTACCCGTGTGTTGAGTACCGTTCCTATCGATAACTGCTAAGACGTTATCAAGACCTAATGTGGATGTAGTAGCTGCTGCCTCCCACACTTGACCCTCATCTAACTCACCATCACCTAGTAAGACAGCTACCTCCCTCCTAACACCATCTAACCTAGCCGCTAACGCTAATCCATTAGCTATTGAGAGTCCCTGACCTAGTGAGCCTGTAGGAGCTACTACCCAAGGACTCAGCACTACTTCAGGATGTGCCTGTAGTCTTGAGTTAGGTGTTGCGAAGCTCCTTAACTCACACTCATTAATAGCACCTACCTCAGTAAGCCATGAGTATAGAGCTAGTGAGCAGTGCCCCTTACTAATAACTACCAACCTCTCAACACCCCTAACAAACCCCATAGGTACCCAGAATCCGTAGAGGGCAGCTATTATGTTGAGGGCTGACTCAGCTGATCTTAAGTGCCACGCACTAACCTCTCTAGAGAACCTCATTAACCTCTCACGAGCTCTTAAAGCCTTAATACGTAACTTACTTAAGAACTCACTCCTTAATGACTCAGTATTAGAAGTACTTAATACGGACTTACTCAAGGAGGTACGTATTAACTCCTGTATTGGAATTCCATCACACTCACCACAACCTCTTGACCGGGGAGGGTATTTAAGTTTTTCCAGCTAAGTATTACTTAATAATTAAATATCAGGTAGGGGTTCACTTGGATTGAATCAAACACTATTTAATGATATGCGAGACCCGCATACGTATCATTCATTTGCCAGTTCACGTACCTGCTAACTACCTTGAAATAGTCAGTACTAGGTGCTCATTCATCCGTATTCAGTGCACCGAACATTAAGTAATTAGTAGGTGATCTAGGTATTGAACTCGAATCCCTTAATTTAATTCATAACCCCATCACCTTGAGGTGAGCTTAGACGGTATTAGCTTCTGTGAGGGCACCCCCTATAGAGGGTAGTGAGTACGTAATATTCATTGATCCTGAGAGGTGCATGGGTTGTAGGGCTTGTGAGATTGCATGTGCTGTTGAGCACTCAGTTAGTAAGTCAATTTACGGTGCTGTCCTCGAGAAGCCCAGACCTAAGCCTAGGATTAGGGTATTACCTGTGGATCTGTTCTACGTACCTATGAGGTGTCAGCACTGTAAGGACGCTCCATGCCTTAGGGTATGCCCTACGAAGGCGATTAGCAGGAGTGATGAGGGTTACGTAATACTTAACCCACTCAAGTGTATCGGGTGCTTAATGTGCACGTTAGCATGCCCCTTCGGACACCCCAGGTACGACCCAGAAACTAACGTCGTGATTAAGTGTGACTTCTGCATTGATAGGTTAAGGGAGGGTAAGCTACCCGCGTGCGTCGAGGCATGCCCTACAGGAGCCTTGAGGTTCGGTAGGCTTGAGGAGTTCCTCACCGAGGTTGCTGAGGAGAAGGCTAGGGAATTACTGAGCGGTGCTGCGGTACCCGGCGTAGTCGTTACTAAACCTGTTGAGTTACCTAGGCCCCCCGAGGAGGCTAGGGGGGTGCCCCTCATAAAGAAGATGTACTCACCCGCATCATGGGGTGGTAAGTCATGAGTAAGAGATCCTCATACCTAAGGTTTAGGTTACCCAAGGACGTATCAGTAACTAGTGGTGTTAATAAGTTAATCGAGAAGGCTGAGGAGGAGGGTATTAAGACAGCATGGCATCGCTGGCTAGAGCAGCAACCTCAGTGTGGGTTCGGCTTATTAGGTATATGCTGTAGGAACTGCAACATGGGTCCATGCAGGATAGACCCCTTCGGCTACGGACCGCAGAGGGGTGTCTGTGGAGCTACTGCTGACACGATCGTAGCTAGGAACTTAGTGAGGATGATAGCTGCTGGAGCAGCTGCCCACAGTGACCACGCTAGGGACTTACTGAATGTGTTTAGGTTAGTAGCTGAGGGTAGGACTAAGGCTTACAGAATAACTGATTCCGAGAAGCTTAGGTGGGTAGCTCAAGCACTAGGTATTGAGGTTGAGGGTAGGGAGGACTTAGAGATAGCTAAGGACTTAGTAGCTATCCTTGAGAGGGAATTCGGTAAGCAGGATGAGGAGCCACTAGCGTTAGTGAAGGCACTCGCACCAGCTAAGAGGCTTAAGGTATGGAGTAGGTTAGGTGTAGTTCCTAGGAACATCGATAGGGAGATATGTGAGTGCATGCACAGAACACACATAGGTGTTGATGCTGACCCAGTAAGCCTCATACTACACGGAGTTAGGACGGCGTTAGGTGATGGCTGGAGTGGCTCGATGATGGCTACATTACTTAGTGACATAATGTTCGGTACCCCCAAACCCATTAAGTCAGTAGCTAATCTAGGGGTCCTTAAGGAGGACATGGTGAACATCATAGTCCACGGGCATAACCCGATACTCTCAATGAAGATCGCTGAGATAGCTATGAGTGAGGAAGCTAGGAGGAAGGCTGAGGAAGTAGGTGCTAAGGGAGTTAACGTAGCTGGTATGTGCTGTACAGGTAATGAGGTACTCATGAGGTTAGGTATACCACCAGCAGGTAACTTCCTAATGCAGGAACTAGCTATAGTGACTGGCGCTGTAGAGGCTATGATAGTTGATTACCAGTGCGTAATGCCTGCCCTAGTAGACGTAGCTAACTGCTACCACACCAAGATAATAACTACCGAACCCAAGATGAAGATACCCGGAGCTATCCACATAGAGTTCGAGCCTGAGAAGGCTGATGAGTTAGCTATGAAGATAATCGAGGTAGCTATCCAGAACTACCCCAACAGACCTAAGGCTAGGGTAATGATACCTAAGTACAAGATGGAGTTAATGGCTGGATTCAGCGTTGAGGCTATACTACAGGCCTTAGGAGGATCACTAAAGCCACTACTAGATGCTTTGAGGGACGGAACGATTAAGGGCGTAGTAGGTATTGTAGGGTGTAACAACCCGAAGGTAAGGCATAACAACAGCCACGTAACTATAACGAAGAAGCTAATAAAGAACGACATACTCGTAGTAGGTACTGGATGCTGGGCAATAGCAGCTGCTATGGAGGGACTACTAAGGCCTGAAGCAGCTAGTTTAGCAGGTCCTGGGCTTAGGAAGGTGTGTGAGGCCTTAGGAATACCTCCGTGCCTACACATGGGTAGCTGTGTTGACTGCTCAAGAATATTAATAGCTCTTAAGGCAATGGCTGAAGCCTTAGGTGTCGACATACCCGACCTACCCGTAGCTGGCTCAGCACCTGAGTGGATGAGTGAGAAGGCAGTTAGTATAGGTACGTACTTCGTAGCTTCGGGAGTATTCACTCACTTAGGCACGATACCTCCAGTACTGGGTAGTCCTAAAGTGACTAAGGTACTGACTGAGGATGCTGAGGACATACTAGGTGGTAAGTTCTACGTAGAGCCAGACCCAGATAAGGCGGCTGACACGATAATTGAGGTCATTATGGAGAAGCGTAAGAAGCTTGGCTGGCCTACCTAATCATTACCTCCGAAGTAAGTAAGTCATAGAGGCGACGGTAGTGAAGGTACTGATTTCAGGGAAGGGAGGGACGGGTAAGACGACCTTAGCAGCCCTACTATCGCTTGAATTAAGTAGGTTAGGTTATAAAGTACTAGCACTAGATACTGACTCCGTACCTAACCTAGCTCAGAGCCTCGGAGTACCTCCGGAGATTGCTTACTCCATAACACCACTAGCTAGGAATGAGGAGTTAGCTGAGGAGAGAACAGGTGCTAGGCCTGGTGAGGGTTGGGGTGTCCTATTCTCACTAACACCTAAGGTTGATGACCTAGTCGATAAGTACGGGATTAGGGTTAGGGATGGCTTAAGTTTAGTAGTTGTCGGTAGTATAGATGCTGGTAAGGAAGGGTGTTTATGCCCAGCAATAGCCTTAGCTAAGGCATTCCTAACCCACGTACTACTTAAGAGGGATGAGGTAGTAGTCGTTGATGCTGAAGCAGGTGCTGAGGTCTTCGGTAGGGGCTTAGCTGAGAAGTTCGACTTGAATATATGCGTCTCCGAACCCACGCTTAAGTCCCTAATAATATCTAGGAAACTCATTAAGTTAGCTAATGACTTAGGTATTAAGAGGAACTTACTAGTAATTAATAAGGTAGTTGATGACATAAAGACATCCCAACTCTACCTTAAGGTATTTGGTGAGGAGGGACCACCATACCACATAATACACTATGACGAGGAGGTAGTTAAGACTGAAGTAAGTGGTAAGGGACTCGATAAGATACCTGAATGTAGTACCGTAAGACATGACGTTAAGTCACTCATTGATAAGGTGATTAAGTCACTTAGGTGATTACCTTGTGTGAGTCTAAGGTATTCATTCGTGAAGGTGATCGTGAGGAGCTACTAATGGATGAAGTAGCTCATATGAGGGTCTCAGGTAACTCAGTTATTCTTTCAGATATTATGGGTAGGAGGAGAGTAGTTAGTAATGTTAAGGTACTGTACATAGACTTCCTAAGGCATAAGGTCGTTCTTCAGAGTTTAGGTGGTTCTAAATGATTCTTTTTACCTTACTCATAATCATTACTATAGTACTCCTTACTATACCCTCCCTAGCCTCAATACCTATGAGGGGTAGGGGGGCTAATTACTTAATACATACCTCAGCATCCATAGCCTCTGCTTCAGCCCTAATACTCTCCTTACTGATCCTTACTTACGGAACTTCATTGAGTATCTACGTTAAGGTACCTATACTTAACTTAAGGGTACTTACCTTCAGAATAACCCCCCTCTCAGCTTTCTTCACTCTAGTAATTTCCTTAGTAGCTCTAGCCTCATCAATCTACGGTGCTGGTTACGTTAGGAGGTTCTACGGTAGGGAGTACTTAGGTCATTACGCACTTAATTACGGACTCTTCATACTAGTAATGATACTTACGGTTAGTTCATGGAACTTAATAGCCTTCCTAATCTTCTGGGAGTTAATGACCCTAACCTCACAGTACCTAGTCTCCTTCGAGAAGGGTAAAGCATCCGCTGTTTGGGCCGGGTTTAAGTACTTCTGCGTTACTAAGTTAGGTGCTGATGCCTTAATAGTCTCAGTAGTTATGCTAGCAATAGCTACTAAGGGATTCACAGCTACATTCACTGACTTACTGAAGTTCATGAACGCACTCATAACCACTAACCCCTTAGTAGGTAATTTAGTACTTGCTATGTTCATGATAGGACTAATGATTAAGGCAGCTATAGTACCGTTCCATAACTGGCTACCTGACGCTCACCCTGAAGCACCTAGTAACGTATCAGCCCTACTTAGTGGCTGCATGATTAAGGTACCCATATACTTCATGATACTAACCCTAAACCCACTACCTCCTACTTGGAGGTTCGTGTGGGGCTACGTAGTAGCTACCTTAGGTACAGTTACTTTAGTAGTAGGTACTCTCTACGCGCTTGAGCAGACAGACTCCAAGAGGTTGCTGGCCTACCATAGCATAGGGCAGGTAGGGTATATAGTAATGGCCTTAGGTGCCTCATTAGTACTACCGTACCTAGGGATTAAGTACGTAGCATTAGCTATAGTTGCTTACGTAGCTAGTCTTTACCACCTACTCAATCACGCAGTATTTAAGTCACTACTCTTCCTAACAGCTGGTTCAGTAATTTACAGAACTGGCTCTAGGGATCTAAATAAACTTGGAGGTCTCGGGAAGTTCATGCCCGTAACGGCAGCTACGGCTCTAATTGCTTCCCTCTCAATAGCTGGTGTACCACCTTTTAATGGATTCGTAAGTAAGTGGTTAATCTACGTATCGACTATGTGTGTCAAGACACCATTAGCTATCTTTGGTGCTCTAGCACTATTTATTAGTGCTGTTACTACCACTAGCTTCATCAAGTACTTCACCACACTCTTCGGTAGGGAAGGAAGGGTAGTTAAGGTAGTTACTGAGGAGGTTCCACTACCTATGTGCTTTTCTCAGATATGGTTAGCTACTTTATGTGTAGCACTAGGTGTTTTACCCTTATTAGCACTCTATACTATATTACCAACAGCTACTTACTTAGGAATGAATACTTACTACTTAGTGATCTCCCCGTTCATAGTTAGTATTAGAGGATACGGAGTAAATGCTATAGCCTTAATAGCTACTTACATAGCAGTAACAACCTTATCAGCAACGATTGCATTAGCTAGCCGAGGAGGTAGGTTAACTGCTTGGCTCTGCGGCTCTAAATTAGCTACTCACCTATACTCAATCCCTGGTAAGGGATACTATAGGATATTTGAAAATGTTTTTAAGGAGGTTTACGTAGCTGGTCAAGCACTTAAATCATTCGGAATGAGATATTCGAGATACTCTCTTAAGGTCTTTAAAGAGCTTAGCGACTCCCTAGAAACTGCTGAGTTAATGACGGCTATCGTCGTAGTGCTCGCTACGTTAGCTATACTCCTTAAGCTCCTTAAGTGGTGGTAAATATGATGGATGCGGCGCCCTTACTTAACGTATTAATTAAGTACTGGCTACCCTTCATAGCGATTAATGTAGTGATTCCAGCATTATTAGCACCATTACTTGACGGTATTGAGAGGAGGGTTAGGGCTAGGATTCAGTGTAGGAGGGGCCCACCAATACTTCAGACTTGGTATGACTTAGTAAAGTTGTTTAGGAAGGGAGCAGTTACTGGTGGACCAATAATATTTAGGTTAGCTCCCTACATAGCATTCACGGTATCGATACTAACGCTCTCCCTCATACCGACCCTACTTAACGCCTCACTTAGCTTCTTAGGCGATACCATAGTATTCATGTACTTACTAGCGGTTCCATCAGTAATTATATCTATAGGGTCGATATACACAGGAAGCCCCCTAGCATCTGTAGGTTCATGTAGGGAAGTCTCTTTATGGATGGCTTACGAATTAGTATTCGCACTCTCAGTAGCTACTTTAGCTATTGATAGATCATCACTACTTCTGAGGAACATACTACCCCCTTACCCACCATTACATCCATCAACAATACTTGCT
The DNA here is from genome assembly GCA_964627805.1 of uncultured Desulfurococcaceae archaeon. Taxonomy (GTDB): domain Archaea; phylum Thermoproteota; class Thermoprotei_A; order Sulfolobales; family NBVN01; genus CAZAMI01. The sequence goes on along the minus strand of CAZVLA010000051.1, from coordinate 32,216 downwards.
ATAGCAATCATAGCCTTCCTAACATATGCTGAGGGAGGGAGGCTACCTTACGAGATACCGGAGGCTGAACCTGAGTTAGCTGGTGGTATCGTACTTGAGTATGGTGGAGCTGAGTTAGGACTAGTTAAGTATGCATTATTGGTTAAGCGCATTACCTTATCAACGCTTCTCATAGACCTAATACTCCCTAGGACTTGGTTAACCTCCATATTACGTAGTAAGATGTGGTTCTTGGGTATTGGTCAGGTCGTAGTATCAGCCACGTACATATCACTACTGGTAATACTCTCAATTACGTATTCAGCTATTGAGGCTCTGTACGGAAGGTTAAGGCTTGATCAAGCACTCTCCGTGCTTAAGAAGTCAGTAATTATTGCGGGGGTGGCTGTTCTTGCAGCACTCATGGGTTACTAATGGGTGTAGGGAGTTAGTTGATTTACTGAGTAGGTACGGTAGTGTTGAGGAGGTAGGTAATGCTTACTTAGTTAAGGTTAGGGCTGAGGACCTACCTGAAGTAGCTAATGAGCTTCAGTGGGGGTTAGGTGGTTACTACTCAACTAGCGTAGGTGCTGACTTCAGACCAATTGACGGTACTTACAAGCTATACCACATCTTCAGTGTTCCTCAATGTAGTAGGTACGTAGTTACTCAAGCATCACTACCACCCTCACTACCTAAGGCACCATCAATAACCCCAGTAATACCTGGTGCTAATTGGGGTGAGCGTGAAGTAAGGGATATGGTGGGTATTGAGTTTGAGGGTCATCCGGAGCCTAAGAGGTTAGTACTACCTCATAACTGGCCTGAAGGTATTCACCCATTAAGGAAGGACTTCCCCTACGATAGGAAGTTAATTATTGAGGGTGTTGATGATGAGGTTGAGCATGTTGATGAGTTAGCTAGGAAGTATCAAGTAGTCCCCATAGGTCCCTACCACCCAGCACTTCATGAGCCCGAGTACTTCGAGCTCTACGTGGATGGTGAGGTAGTTGTTGAGGCTAGGTATAAGGGATTCATGGTTCATAGGGGTATTGAGAAGGTTGCTGAGTCTAGGATGACGCTTAATCAAGTACCATTCATAGCTGAGCGTATATGCGGTATATGCGGCTTCACACACTCATGCTGCTACTGCCAAGCAGTTGAGTCGGCCCTACGTATTGAAGTACCTGAGAGGGCTAAGTACGTAAGGACTATCCTACTAGAGATTGAGAGGATTCACAGCCACCTACTATGGATGGGCGTAGCACTACACGTACTAGGCTTCGATACTGGATTCATGGCTTACTGGAGGATTAGGGAGCCCGTAATGAGGTTAGCTGAGGAGTTAACTGGTAATAGGAAGACTTACGGAGCTAACGTAGTAGGTGGTGTTAGGTGGGATATTAGGGAGGACCACGTAGAGAAGGCATTAAGGATCTTAAGGAGGGTTAGGGAGGAGTGCGTAGCACTTACTGAGAAGGTCCTTAAGATTAAGGAAGTAGTCTCTAGGATGAAGGGCGTTGGTTACTTAAGTAGGGAGGACGCTAGGAGGATATGCGTTGTAGGACCTACAGCTAGGGCTTCAGGACTTGATATAGACGTTAGGAGGGACCACCCCTACGCAGCCTATGGTGAGTTAGACTTTAGAGTACCTGTTAGGGATGAGGGTGACGTACTAGCTAGGTTCTTAGTTAGGTATGAGGAGGTCCTCGAGTCCGTGAGTATTGTTGAGCAAGCACTTCAGAACCTACCTAAGACACCACTAATTAATGAGGACTACGAAGTAGTTCCGTTAAGGATTGGTGTAGGTGCTACTGAAGCACCTAGGGGTGAGGACGTACACTTAGTAGTTACTGGTTTAGGGAATAAGGTGTATAGGTGGAGACCTAGAGCACCCTCATACAATAACATACCAGCTACGCTCTACATGCTTAAGGGTGCTTACCTAGCTGACGCACCAATAATAATAGCTAGTATAGACCCTTGCTTCTCATGCACTGACCACTGCTTAGTAATCGATGTTAGGTCAGGTAGTTCGAGGTTCGTGAGTTTTAGGGAGTTAGTTAGGGGTGGTTACCGTGGGTAGGTTAGGATTCATTAAGGATTACTTAAGGTACGGAGTAGTTACTGAGAAGTACCCCTACGAACCAGTACCTACGCCAGAGACCTTCAGGGGTAAGCCCGTAATCGATAGTAGTAAGTGCTTAGGTTGTGGAGCATGCGTTAATGCGTGCCCAGCTAACGCATTAAGTATTGAGGATGACTTAAGGGGAGGTATTAGGTGGGTTAGGTTATTCATAGGTAGGTGCATATACTGCGGTAGATGCGCTGATGCGTGCCCCGTAGGAGCTATTGAGTTGAGTAGGGAGTTTGAGTTATCAGCTCTTGAGTCTAAGGACTTAATTCAGGAAGTCGGTCTTAGGATGGTTAAGTGCGTAATTTGCGGTAAGCCATTCACTACCTACAGATTAGTTAGGGAGGTCATGAGGGAGTTAAGCCCTGACGAGAGGGTACTTACTCTTGTCTGTCCTGAATGTAGGGCTAAGTTAACAGCAGTAAACACCTCATTCGCGAGGTGGTGATTCGTGGGTAGGGGTGATGGCCTATATAGGAAGTCACTATGGGTATTCCACATGAATACTGGAGGGTGTAATGGGTGTGATATCGAGGTAATTAACGTACTAACACCTTGGCAGGACGTTGAGAGGTTCGGTATTAAGTTAGTAGGTAGTCCTAGACACGCAGACGCCATACTGTTCACTGGGCCAGTAACTAATGAGGTACTACCTAGGGCTGTTAGGGCATTCATGGCCGTACCCGAACCTAAGGTAGTAGTAGCTATAGGTTCATGTGCGTGCGGTGGTGGTATATGGCATGACTCATACTCAGTACTAGGTGGTATTGATAGGTTCTACGACTACCTAAGGAAGAGGTACGGTATTGAGCCACCACCTACGGTCTACGTACCTGGCTGCCCACCACGTCCTGAAGCCATAATATACGGTATATGCTTACTGAGGGGGTTAGTTAAGGGTAAGCAACGTAGGGAGGTCTACGTTGAGGGTGAGGTTGACTTAAGCTCACTAAAGGATCTCCTACCACCTGATTGGGTAGTTAGGACTGACTTAATGAGGAGGTGGGTTAGGTGGTTCACGTAACTCCATTCTTGAGTGTATTCGTACCGTCAGTTACGGTGGTCTTCCTAACTGCCTTTACCCTATACATAATTAGGTTAATTAAGGGTCCCTCAGTACCTGACATAGTATTAGCTATAGATTGCCTATCATTCGACTTAGCTGTCTTCATGGCTTTACTGAGTATATTCTACGGGACCCCCTACCTAGTATTCGGTTCCATACTCCTAGCTCTATGGGCTTTCCTCCTAGACATCTTCGTAGCTAAGTACTTACTTAGGAGGGGGTTGAGTGAGTGATGGAGCCCCTAATAAATATCCTAATGAGTGTGTCCGTACCTAAGTGGGTTGAGTGGGTAGTTCTGTACGTAGGTGCTTCCTTAGTAGCTCTAGGTGCTCTATGCGACTTACTAGGTGCTTTAGGACTCCTTAGATTCCCCAACTTCTTCGTTAGGATGCACGCAGCTACCGTAGGTACTATAGGTGGTGCCGTAGTTCCCTTAATAGGTATTGGGTTAATAGCCTTAGTAGCTGATGAGTTAGGACCTTACAGAGTAGCCGTAGCTCTAACGTCATTCATAACTGCTGGGGTAATCATGATCGTAGCACCAGTAGGCGTTCATGCACTAGCCTACGCAACTAGGAGGTCCGAAGTAGTTAAGGTTGAGCCTAAAGTCATTGACGTCCTTGAGTTAAGACTTAAGGAGAGGGAGGGGGGTGGTGAGGATTGAGCCTACCTAACATACCCGTAGGGGGTACTTACGGACTACTCCTCCTAGCATACCTATTCACGGTAGCTGCGGTACTTACCTACAAAGCTATAGTGTCTAAGGACTTACTAAAGGCGATACTCTACTCAGCAGGTCAGTCAGTAGCTTTCGCAATAGCCTTAACTGTCCTAATGGCTCCTGACGTCCTCTACGCCTACTTAGCAGTTAGTGTCGGTATCTACCCAATCATACTCCTATACGCGGTACGTAGGACTGAGAGGTTTGAGAGGGGTGGTGGGGGTGGGTAAGGCAGGTGTAGCTACTTTAGGATTCGCTCTAGCAGTACTTACTGCAGTACTAACCATGACTATCTACCTAGGAGGTGCTGGTCACTACCCAACAACCCACTTAAGACCACTAGCTAAGTACTTCATATGGTACACCTTCAATCCCTACAGGAAGGTGTTCTGGGCAGGTAGTCCTGAAGCAGTTAATGCTATCCTATGGGACTACAGAGGCATCGACACGGTATTCGAGACTACCGTACTATTCGCTGCTGTCCTAGGGTGCTTAGTAATTGCTAAGGACTTAAGGATTAGGGAGTTAGTAGTACCTAAGGAATTAACACCTATAGTATCAGCAGGTGCTAGGGTAGTAATAGCTGTTATAGTCCTAGCATCACTAGCACTAGCAGCTCACGGATACATAAGCCCTGGAGGGGGGTTCCAAGGAGGTTCAGCAGCAGCTATAGCACCTCTACTAGCGGTGGCTGCTTACTCATGGGTAGTACTTAAGAAGGTGTGGTTAAGTACGTCAGCAAGTGTTAGGACCGTGGGGCTCTTAGGTATATCGGTCATGGCAGTAACCCCATTAGTACTTCATGGTTACTTAATGCAGAATCAGTGGAAGCCTTGGTCGGCCTTCGTAGGTATTAGTCCTTGGTTAGGTAGGTTCTTCATAGGTGGTACCTTAATAGTCTATAACTTAAGTGAGTTCCTAGTAGTCTCTATGGAGTTCGTAATTGTCTTCATAGCCTTAACACTCATAACCTCAGCTGAGGAGGGGGGTGGTGGGGGTGGTTAATTACTTAAGTAACTACTTAATAACATACACGGGCCTATACTGCTTCGCAGCCCTATTCGCGACGGCGTCAATAGCTCTCTACGGCTTAGTAGTTAAGCCTAACCTCATTAAGAAGATAATAGCGCTTACGATACTGGGTGATACGTTCAACATAGCTATAATACTACTTGGTTATAGAGTGATTCAGTTCCCTAAGCCACCGGTACTACCTACGCTACACCCAACGATCGATGCTTTAAGGAGGTTCCTCAACTACGCAGTAGATCCACTACCTCAAGCCCTAGTAATTACTGCTATAGTGATTAACTTAGCTGTAGTTTCCTTCCTAACAGTACTTGCTATTCAAGCGTATAGACTGAAGCATACGTTAAACCTTAATGAGTTGTTTAGGGGTGGTGATGATGGGTAAGTTAGGTAAGGTAGCTGCGTTAGCTATACTATTCTACGTAGCTTACTTAGCGTTCGTGGGTGCTTCATCACTAGTTGATTACGTAGCGGGAGCTATTGTCGCGTTAATAACGTCATACATAGTATCTGACGTACTGGTTAAGGAGTCGAGGAAGTTAGGTGAGTTAAGGAGGTTAGGATCACTAATTAAGTACGCCATTAAGTACATGCTAGTGATAGAGCCTAGAGCTCATGCAGACGTTATTAAGAGGATAGTATCGCCTTCAATGCCCGTAAGGCCAGGTATTGTTGAGGTACCCTATAGGGTTGAGTCCGACTACGCAATACTGACTATAGCTAACTCAATAACTAATACGCCAGGGACTGTTACGGTCGACATTGATAAGGAGAGGAAGGCACTCTACGTACACTGGATAGACGTTAAGGCGGTAGAGCCCGGGAGGTGTAGGGAGCTTATCTCTAAGGTATTTGAGGAGTACGCTAGGAGGGTGTTTGACTAATGAGTGCAGTACCTTCAGACCCAGCAATAGCTCTCGCAGTTATGGTACCTGCGGTAGCTGCCTTCACAGCACCTGCCCTATGGTTAGGTACTCGTAGGGTAGGTGCGGTAAGTGCTTACACATTCCTAGCGTCACTACTTAATGCATTCATAGTTACTAAGGTAATGATTGATGCTTTGAATTGTAGGGAGCCATTAATGTACGTTTTCAGTGGTTGGCCACCACCCGTAGGTATTGTTTATGAGGTTGATAAGTACTCAGCACTCCTAGCACTACTAACTGCTTGGTTAATGGTCTTCATAACACTCTACAGTATAGGCCATATTAAGCCGTCGGGTAGGGCCTACCTATACTACTCACTACTAATGACTGTGGAGGCCGGTATGATAGGTTGCGTATACACGGGAGACTTCTTCCACTTATTCGTTATGCTTGAGGTAATGAGTGTATCCTCATACATACTAGTTGCTTACGAGAGGGAGGACTCCGTAGCTGTCTCATCAGCTATTAAGTACGGAGTCTTCGGTGCTTTAGCAACTACTATATACTTCCTAGCTATAGTATTCGCTTACGGATCAACAGGGACCCTGAACATGGCTGACTTAGCACTTAAGGTTAAGGGGGTCCCAGCACCGATTACCGGTACGGGCTTTGGCGCAGTTACTTACGGAGTGGCTATATTCACGGTATTCATGATGTGGGGACTCACCTTCAAAGCAGCTATATTCCCTAACCACTTCTGGCTACCAGACGCTCACTCAGCAGCTCCATCACCCATATCAGCCCTACTCTCCGGTTTAGTAGTTAATGTAGGTATTTACGGACTTGCTAGGTTCTTAATAACCGTGCTTAAGTGGTCGTGGGTTAGTAGGTTAGGTCTTGATGCCTTACTAGCTATAGGTGTCATATCAGCATTCATAGGTTCCTTCGGTATGTTAATTCAGAGGGATGTTAAGAGGGTCATAGCGTACAGTACGATAGTTAATTTAGGTTACGTAGCTATAGGTTACGGGTTAGGTACTTCATTAGGTGCTACAGCAGCTACGTACCACCTAATAACCCACTCAGTATCTAAGGCACTAGCATTCATGTCCGTAGGTGTAGTGATAGCTATCGTAGGTACTAGGGAGATAAGTAGGTTGAGGGGTGCTGGTAGGTTAGTTAGGTCAGCGGGTATACCACTAACGATCTCACTACTATCCCTAGGTACGGTACCCCCACTAAGTATATTCGCTAGTAAGTTACTACTCATAACAGCTATGGTTAAGGCTGGAGTAGCTCCATTAGCGGTGGTTATTATACTACCTAGTATACTATCATTCATAGCTTACATGAAGGTAATGTATGAGGTATGTATTAAGGAACCTACTGAGGAGGTAGTAGCTAGGGTTAAGGGAGCTAAGGTAAGCCCTGCTGAGGTAGTGCCCCTAGCTATACTCTCAATAGCCGTGATAGCTCTAGGTATACTAGCACCGATAATAGTGGCTAAGGTAATTGAACCAGCAAGTAACTCACTAATGAGTACCTCAGCCTACGTGGAGATCTTCAAGAAGGTAGCCTCAGTACTCAGGTTTGGTTAGTTACGGAATTAAAAACTTACTTACTAAGTAACATTAGGTACGGGTTCTCCAGTAATTCCTTAACCCTACCCAAGAACTCAGCCGCCTTAGCACCATCGATTACCCTATGGTCGAAGCTAAGGCTAAGTACTAAGTACTTACCGACCCTTAACCCCTCACTACTCAAGTATAGCTTATCGTAGATCCTACCAACACCTAACACAGCTACTTGATTAGGTTGAGGTATTGGCGTGAATACATCTACCCCATACATACCTAAATTACTTACAGTGAATGTAGAGCCTTTAACGTCGTCAACACCTAAATCGCCTCTCCTAGCCCTACCCGCTAGCTCCTTAATCTCACGGCTTATCTCCTGAATGGACTTACGGTCAGCACCCCTGATTACGGGGGTTATTAACCCGTCATGAGTCGCTACGGCTACGGCTATATTAATGTCCCTGTAGATCCTCAACCTATCACCTACTAAGGACGAATTGAGTTCGGGGTATTCCTTAAGGGCGGCCGCTACAGCCTTAACTATGAACGCAGTTACTGAAGGTCTTACATCCTTAGGTATCGACTCCCTAATCCTCACTAAGTCATCGACCTTAACCTCCATAGTAACTGTGGTAATTACCGCTTCCCTCCATGACCTACTTAAGTTCTCAGCGATCCTTAACCTCATAGGGCTTAGCTTAACCTCCTTAGCAATTGATGGCGTTAATCCCTCACGAACCTCCGTAGGTGATTCAGTAATTAATCCCTCACTCCTTAAGTAATTAATCACGTCCTCACGAAGAATCACCCCCGCAGGTCCAGACCCCTTAACTACCTTGAGATCCACTCCGTACTTACTAGCTAAGTACCTAGCAGCTGGTGATGCCTTAACCTTACCCCCCTCAGCCCCCTCCTCAACGACCTCCTCACTACTGGGACCTACCCCTTCATTAGTCTCGATAACTAGTAGCGTCTCACCAACACCGACCTCATCACCCTCCTTAACCATAACCTCCTTAACGACGCCATCAACCGGTGACTTAACCTCAGTAGTTAATTTCTCGGTCTCGATCTCAGCTACTACCTCATCCTTGGAGACCGCATCACCTACGTTCTTAAGTACCTTAATGACCTTAGCTGAAGTCATCGTAAGCCCTAACTTAGGTACCTTAACCTCCACCAAACCCATAGCTCACCAACCCTCCCTAACCACCTTAACTGCCTTACTAACGATCTTCTCAGTCGTAGGTAATACGTAATGCTCTAAGGGGGGGCTGAAGGGTATTGGCACGAACTCCGTATTCAGCCTTGCTGGTCTAGCGTCCATGTACTCAAGAGCCTCCTCAATAGCTACGTTAATGACCTCAGCAGATACCCCGCAAGGCCCCCAACCCTCATCAACTACTAGCAACTTACCTGTCTTCCTAACTGAGGAACCTATTAATTCCCTATCTAAGGGCTGTATACTCCTTAAGTCAAGGACCTCAGCACTTATTCCGTACTTACTCTCAAGCAATTCAGCCGCCTTAAGTACCTCGTAGAGCATGTAGGAGTAAGTAACTATAGTTATGTCGTCCCCCTCACGCTTAATATCGGCCTTACCTATAGGTACCTCATAATCCTCCTCAGGTACTGGGCCCTTAACCCTGTATAGCTTCTTATGCTCAAAGAACATAACGGGGTTACCATCCCTTAAAGCACTCAGGAATAACCCCTTAGCGTCGTATGGCGTTGATGGCGCGACTACCTTAATTCCCGGGTGGTTAGTGAACATAGCTACGTTAGTTGATGAGTGCTGAGCAGCTGCAGAGAGTCCTGCACCTATTGCTGCCCTAATAACTACGGGTATATTGAACTGACCGCCGCTCATGTACCTTAACTTACCTGCGTGATTGAGTATGGCGTTACATGCTAAGTACAGGAAATCAGCGAATCTATGCTCGACAACTACCCTGAGGCCAGCTATCGCAGCACCTACAGCAGCTAAGGTGAATCCATCCTCAGATATTGGGGTATCAATAACCCTAACGCCGGCACCGTACTTACTAGCTAATCCCTTAGTAACACCCCACACACCAGCCGCTTCAACGTCTTCACCCATTACTATGATGTCGTTGTTCCTGCTCATTTCATGATCTAGGGCTTCCCTAACGGCCTCAACGAAGGTTAGCTCCCTCTCAACGTCCTTAGGAGGTAGGTAATTACCCCCTCCATCCTCCCTAATGAAGTAGACGTCATCGAGTGCTTCCTCAGGTCTCGGGTAGGGGCTTTCCCTAGCGAACCTAACCGCCTCCCTAACCTCCCTAGTAACCCCCTCCTCAACACTCCTTAACTCATCCTCACTAACCAATCCCCTCCTAAGTAACTCATTCCTTAACTTCACTATGGGGTCGTTCCTCCTAAGCCACTCCTCACCCTCACCCTTAGGTCTGTAGTGCTGAGGATCACCTTCGAAGTGCCCCCTAACACGCATTACCTTAGCCTCCATGAGCGAGGGGCCCCCACCCCCTCTAGCCCTCTCAATCATCTCCTTAGCTACTCTAAACACCTCAATAACGTCGGTGCCATCAACTACTACGCCAGGTATCCCGTAGGCCTTAGCCCTAGCCGCTACGTCCTTAACGGATAATGCCTTAGATACGTGAGTAGTTGCTGCGTAGTTATTATTCTCACAAACGAATATGACGGGTAGTTCCCATAGTGAGGCCATGTTAAGTGATTCATGGAATACCCCGGTATTAGATGCTCCATCACCGAAGAATGTAGCTACTACTGAGTCCTCACCCCTATACTTAATAGCGAGCCCAACACCCACCGCTAATCCTATACCGCTACCTACGATGCCGTTAGCCCCCACAACACCTACCTTAATGTCGGCTGCGTGCATTGAACCCCCCTTACCCTTATTAAGCCCTGTTACCTTACCGTATATCTCAGCCATTAACCTCCTGACATCAGCTCCCTTAGCTATTAAGTGACCGTGACCCCTATGGGTACTTACTATGTAGTCACTACGTCTTAAGGCGGTCATGACCCCAGCAGCTATTGCTTCCTGACCTATGTAGAGATGTACGAATCCTGGTATCTCGCCCTCAGCAAACCTATCCCTAACCTCTTCTTCGAACTTCCTTATCAGGAGCATGGTTCTGTACATACTGACTAAGTCAGAAGTACTTAGTTCGTCCTTACTCAACCCAATCACCTAAGCTACTTAATCTACAGCATAGGGGCTCCTTAAAGTGATTAAAACTTTAAAGTCTGAATTGACTTTAATAACTAACGTAGGAAGGTTTACGCAATGGTAGCGGGTATCTACGACATAACAGCCCCTATATGCATTAATCAAGACGGTAACGCCGACATACCTAGAGCTAGGGTAGCTAAATTCAAGTTAAGTGCCGTAGGTCATGACCTGCTAGTGACTGGTACTAAGGTGTTTAAGTACTTAAGCAACGTAGTCGAGATGAACCTACACATAGGTACTCACTACGACCTACCAACGACCTTCGGCTATGAGTTCGACGTGACTAAGTTACCGATTAATTACTTCATAAGGGAGGCTGTAGTACTTGATGTTAGGGATGTGTGTAGGGAGAGGGCGTTCATTAGGTTAAAGGATGTTGAGGGAGTAATAAGTAAGGAGCCCTTCACAAGATTACCTAAGGAGGAGAGACCCGCATTAATAATAAGGACTGGGTACTCAAGGTACTGGTGCGTAGATAATAGTAAGTACTTAAGCTTTAGAGGTATTGATAGGGAGTTGACGGAGTTCATAGCCCATGAATTAGAACCACCCATAGTAGGTATCGACGCTATATCGGTTGATAAGTCGATTGAGTTTAGGTCAATAAGTCTCTACCCCGACGTCGATAAGGAGTTCGTTAGGTTGGTAAGGAATCAGGAGTACCTACCTTTCCTTAATCACGACCTACTCCTTAGGAAGGGGATACTGATACTTGAGAATCTCTACCTAAATAACGTACCTGACTACGTGAGTAAGGCATTAATTATTGCAGTACCCTCCCTGAAGCTTAAGCTACCTAAGGATATGGCGTCGTACATGGTGTACGCAATGCCTTGTAGGGCGTTAATGGTTGTCCCACCACCTAGTAATGAAGTAGTTATTAAGTACTTAGAGGAGCTTGAGGAATTACTGAGTATACTAGTTAGTAGTAAGTAGTTAGGTGGTTGCCTTGGGTAATGATGATTGGTGGTGCTTGAAGGGGACCTCCCTCAACTTAGTTAAGGCTTCAGAGAGGTTATCAACGCTAATCATTAACTACCCAATAAGTAGGTTAGCTAATTACTTCAAAGCACTCTCACACCCTACTAGGATCTTAATCATCTCATTAATGCTCGATGGCAGGCCCTACACGAAGGAGGACATGTTTACGGTAGTTAGTAAGTTCGGTGTTAGGACGACCTTAATGAGTATTGACAGGCACTTCAGGACGTTAGAGTCCTACGGAGTAATAAGGCCTTACGCACCCGTTAGGAGGGAGTGTAGGGGTAGGAGGCCTTACGCCTACGTAATATCTGAGGACGCTGCTAAGTTCTTCGCACCACTCCTTACTTACTTAATAGGTAATCCATACCTAAAGGAATTAAGGAGTGGGGGGTACGTAGTTAGTAGGTTATGCATAGGGTTAGTTAGGAGGGCTAAGCTAGTTAGTTACTTAAGTAACTCATTCAGTAATTACGTAGTTAACTTAATGAAGTACTTAGTGAGTAGGGTTAGTGATGAGTTATTACCGTACGTAATGACGAAAATTCCAGCTAATCCGTTAAGGAGGTGTAGCGAGGCTCTTGATTTCCTACTATTCATTAGTAAGACACCCTACATGGACTTAATACCTAGGGAGAGGTTAGTGAGGATCGTAGAAGCTACTAAGGTATCCACTACCTCACCAAGTAGTTGCGTTCCTGAGTTAGGTAAGTCCCTAAGTAAGGAGGAATTCATTAGTGAACTTATTGAGAGGGTTAGGGAGAGTAGATCCTGCTGTGACTTCCTATTAGGTATAGCTAATTCAGTGAGGACCTACGTAGTTAGCGTGAAGTAATTGATTTACAGTCTAAACGGACTTTTATTTTTATTTATGGGTACAGACCCAACTTACTAGAAAACAACGTGTAGGTGAAGGTGAGTATTAATGGCTAAGAACACGTTCTACATCGCTATCATCATAGCTGTAGTAGTTATCGTAGCTGCAGTAGCTGGGTTCGCAATGCTTAGTAGGAAGGGAGCACCTACAGCAACTACGGCACCACCGTCACCTAAGCCAAGCGTAGCTACTAAAACAACCGTAGTAGCCACTACATCAACCACAACAACACAAGCAACTACGCACTACAAGAAGGAGTATAAGATGAGCGTGGTAGTAGGCCCTAACAGCCCGTGGGGACAGGCAGCTAAGATGTGGGCCGAGGAGATCGAGAAGCGTACCCACGGTAAGATCAAGATTAAGATATACTTCGCCGGTCAACTATTCGCTGGTAAGCAAACCAATGAGTTCCAGCTACTATCTCAGGGAGTAGCTGACTTCGCCGTAGGTTCAACTATTAACTGGTCACCAGTCATTAAGCAGTTAAACCTCTTCACGCTACCGTTCTTCTTCCCGGAGGGTAAGCATAAGGGGGACATATATAAGGCGGTGGATGCCGTGGAGAATGGAGTTGCTGGTAAGAAGATCTTCCAGATCCTCGAGAAGTACGGCGTAGTAGGTCTTGCTTGGGGTGAGAACGGCTTCAGACAGATAACTAATTGGAAGCACCCAATAAGAACCCCGAGTGACTTAAGCGGACTTAAGATAAGGGTTGTTGGCTCACCGATATTCATCGATACCTTCAAAGCGTTAGGCGCTAACCCAACCGAGATGAACTGGGCAGACGCATTAACTGCTTTCCAACAGAGGGTAGTTGACGGTCAGGAGAACCCCATCAACATAGTTATAATACCGTATAAGATATACGAATTCCATAAGTACATGACTGTGTGGGACTACGCCATAGACCCACTAATATTCGCGGTAAATAAGAAGGACTGGGACTCCTTCGACGAGCAAACCAAGAAGATCATTCTTGAGGCAGCAATCAAGGCAGCCAAGTGGGAGAAGGCGATGGCTAGGGTAGGGCTTGATGACGGTACCTCACTTAAGATCCTTAAGGAGGAATTCAACTACACACCAAAGATTACGGACCCCATTAAGTACCTTGAAGAGAAGGGAATGAAGATAACCATATTAACTCCTCAGGAGAGGGACGTCTTCAAGTCCAAGGTAGCTAGCGTGTATAAGAAGTGGGTACCGATTATTGGTGAGGACTTAGTTAAGGCGGCAATCGATGATATAGAGAATGCGTTAGGCATTAAAGTGAATATACCTTACAGTTTCAGCTCGAAATAAAATACTTTTTCCTTAACTCAATGGAACTAACCTAAAGAACGTAGTACGTGAGGTGGTGAGGTGTGAGCTTCAGGAAGGTGCTAGCGAATATTGAGGAGTACATAGCGGGTTCGTTACTACTTATCATGGTAACTATAGCGTTCATAAACGTAATAACTAGGTACTTAATTAAGTTCTCACTAGCGTTTACGGAGGAGATCGAGGTAAACTTCTTTGTTTGGGTCACTATATTGGGTATAGCTATAGCCTTCAAGAGGGAGTCGCACTTAAGCATGGTCTTCCTACGTGATAGGATCCCCAGCCCCAAGGTTAGGAAGGCACTTAAGCTCCTAGGCCTAGGTGCTAGCTTAGCTATCTTCATAGTAATTATTTACTTAGCATGCTGGCACATATACTTCGAAATCACGCTCTACCACACTAGGAGTATGGCGTTGAACATACCTGTCTGGATCTACTTACTAGGCGTACCTGTATTCTCCTCAATAGTGATTCTACGCATAACTCAAGTAATTATTAGGGAGGTGAGGGGTAATGCCCGTCCTTGATCCTGCATTAACCATCGCTCTAATATTTGCCGTATTACTTATACTAGGTGTACCCATAGGTGCTGCCTTAGGTGTTGCGGCGATATTCTCCATATGGTACTTCGGGTACGGAGTAGGTGTTATATCACCTAACTTCTACGCCGACATAGCTAAGTTCCCCCTACTAGCGATACCTTTCTTCATAACAGCCGGGGTCGCTATGCAGGAGACGGGAGTAGCTGATAAGATCGTGAGGTTAGCTAGGATGTTAGTAGGTAATACGGTAGGTGGCTTAGCTATAGTTACTATATTAACAGCTACTTTCTGGGGCGCAGTTTCGGGTTCAGGACCAGCTACTACGGCAGCTATAGGCGTGATATTGATACCTGCGATGATTGCTGCTGGGTACAGTAGGGGCTTCGCGGGTGCGGTAACATCGACCGCTTCTGGGTTAGCGATAATAATACCCCCGAGTATAGCACTGATTATCTACGGAGTAATAACGAATGCCTCGGTAGGTACGTTATTCATAGCTGGTATACTACCGGGCATACTTATTAGTGCCTTACTAATACTCGCTACTTTAGTAATAGCTAAGAAGAGGAACTACCGAGGAGGTATTGAGAGTAGGTCATTAAGGGACATCGCTAGGGCTTTCAAGGACGCGTTCTGGGGGTTACTAGCACCAGTGATAATACTTGGTGGGATCTACGGAGGAGTATTCACACCTACTGAGGCAGCCGTAGTAGCTGTATTTTACAGCCTCTTCCTAGGCTTCGTAGTTTATAGGACATTAACCTTCAGGAAGTTCTTTAAGATACTCATAGACTCAGCGGAACTGTCGGCGGTCGTCATGTTCGTAGTAGCCTTCGCGGGTCTATTCTCATGGGCTGAAACCACCGCTGGCTTAATAGATAAGGCCGTAGCCGGTATCATGTCCATATCGACTAACCCGTACGTGATAATGGCTATGATCATGGCGTTACTACTAGTTGCTGGGATGTTCCTAGACGCTATATCGATATTCTACGTATTCCTACCTATATTCATGCCGATAATGGCTCACTTCCACTGGAACCCGATATGGTTCGGTATATTAATAACTATTAACCTAGCTATCGGGCAGGTGACCCCACCAGTAGCTGTTAATGCCTACGTAGCCGCTAAGATAAGTAAGGCTACTTTAGAGGAGATAGGTAGGGAGGCACTACCACTAATAATAGCTGCCGTCGTAGGTCTATTCCTAATAATAGCGTTCCCGCAGATAGCCTTATGGCTACCCCATACGGCTGGTATGAAGTGATTTTAATGGTTAGATAAACTAACTACTTAAGTTAATTACGTAAGCAAGAAGCTATTACTTTCCCCTAAAGTACTTAGGGGGTGTGGAGGATGGGATTAAGCGGGCAGGTTAAGACGCTGATATGCGTGGCCATAGCTGGTGTTATATTCATTACTGCGGTGTACTATGACATAAGGTACTTATTCATAGTAGCTGCATTCTTCGACTGGCTCCCACTACCTACTGGGTGGATGAAGATACGTGGCGGTGGTTTGAGGAGGCCTGACGTACTAGTGCATACAGTAATTACTGCTGCGGCGTATGCCATAGGTATTGCTTGGGTAGTTGGTGTACCTCAACTAAGGATATACTTCCTAATAGTGTGGTGGTTAGCAGTAATGGCCGGTACTTACGTAATGATACCTAAGGAAGTAACTAC
The DNA here is from genome assembly GCA_964627805.1 of uncultured Desulfurococcaceae archaeon. Lineage (GTDB taxonomy): Archaea > Thermoproteota > Thermoprotei_A > Sulfolobales > NBVN01 > CAZAMI01. The sequence continues at coordinate 16,198 of CAZVLA010000051.1, read as the reverse complement.
GTAGACTACATCATTAACACCTAAACCCGATAATTCAAGGCATTAAGGAACCTACCCCTAGTAACTCAATTACCGAGTATTTCCTAAGTGATTAAGAGGTTCTGAAGTGGTTAAGGAATTACCTAATTTGCATTAATAAGCTTAAGTTAAGGGCGTAAGTATTAAGAGTAGCGTCATGAAGGACTACTCGAGTTAGGGGATTAGGTACTGCAGTGTAGTTTCTTAAGTGATGAACGCCTGAGCCTACCGAGGGGTGATGAGCCCTTGCACTCACTGAGTGAGGTGGTCATGCCTTAACGTCGTAGATTCATTCATTACGCCTACGGAGTTCCTTAGCTATTAAGTTAATCCTTAGGTAGTGAGCTATTAGGGCTAGCGCAGTACCTGTAGCTATGAGTGGAGTAGCTATTGTTAAGGCACCTACGTCTAGGTACTTATAGGTTATTGTTGTTGAGTAGTAACTTACGTAGGGGACGTACTTCGGCGTTCTTAAGTACGTAGTTACTTCACATACGCGCTTAGCACTTACTGATATGTATGCCTCACCACTTACGTTACTAACTACCTTAACAATTACTTCAGAAGTATTTAGGGGGATCCTAACCTCATTGAGTGGGGTAATCACTACCCTAATAAAGTCCTTACTAGGTCTAGTTACTACTGCCTCAAGTAGGGACTTAGACCCACCGACCACGTAAATGAGTGTCTTAGGTGTTATGGGTGTCGTAGTTGGTGTAGTACCTATGGTTGATGAGGTACTCATAACTAGTAACTTACTAGGTTCTATAGGTACCTTAATAGTGTCTATGAGGGACTCCCTACCATTAACTAAGGCATTAACTGTTAAGTTGATGTACCCATTATTAGATACTCGGAACTTACCCTCCAACGTAATCGTTAGTAAATCCTCCCAGCAGGTACCATTACTAATTAACCCGCAGTTAATCCCCACTCTAAAACTGACGTAGTTCGGGAACTTAACCCGCTTAAACCCCCTACCGCATGGGTAGTACTTAGTGAAGCTGTAGGGTCCAGGGGTTACTAAGTGAAACCTAGTGTATGGTATGGTTAAGTGCTTATACTCAGTAACTACGTGAGGTGGTGACATAATTACTAATGAAGCACCTACTAACATGAGTAAGATACCCGTAACTAAGAGTAGGGACTCCCTACTCACTACGAAGCCCTAGGTAGGGTGAGGGTTAGTTAGAGTAATAAACCTGAATGAGTAATTAGCCGTAATAAAATGTAGAGGGAGTTCACATTCTAAACCCGACCATACACACCCGTAGGAATTCTAAGCAACCCTAGCTCAACCTTAAGGAGTAGTTGCTTAGGTAAAGCCACTGTACTCCTGTATTCATGAGACCTCAACGCTTAAAGGATCTTGAAGTTCATGTATAGTTTTGATGCCTTACTTAGTTTCAGTAATACGTGGTAATACCTGAAAAGTATTCGGGTTACTTACTTAGTAAATCAAATCCTATGCACTAGCTCCTCGACGTACCTTAGATGCGGGTTACATGCTTAATTACTTCCCCCTAACACTGTATGTTGGTTGGTAGTTATGCAGGAGGAGTTAGCAGTCATAACGGTCATAGGTGCTGATAAGCCGGGTATAGTTGCTGGGATAACTAAGGTACTGGCAGACCATAACGTGAACATAGTGGATATCGCTCAGACCGTTGTTAGGGGGATCTTCTCGATGATAATGATAGTAGACCTCTCCACAGGTAATACTGACTTACCGAACCTACGTGAGGAGCTCGTTGCTAGGGGTAGGGAGTTAGGGGTTAAGTTCGGTATCGTCGACCTCTCACTAGCCCCCTCACCTAAGATGGGGGACAGCGTAGCAGCTATCCTAGAAGCCATGGGGCTCGAAGTAGCTGGTGCCCCTGGAAGCGTAGCTGCGCTTTACCTACTAATCGATGCGGTAAAGAAGGGTGGCGCTATGGCTACATCAAGCATAGGTGGGTTGAGTGGTGCCTTCATACCCGTTAGTGAGGACTGGGGTATGAGTAGAGCAGCTGAGAAGGGTGCCATAACCATCGACAGGCTAGAAGCGATGATGCCCGTCTGCAATACGGGGGTGGACATGGTCGCCATACCAGGTGATACCCCACCTGAGGTCGTGGCAGGCATAATCATGGACGTAATGGCCGTGGCTGTAGCCCTAGATAAAGCCTTAGGAGTAAGGCTCATCCCCGTACCAGGAGCTAAGCCTGGTGATAGAGTTGATTTCGGGGGTCTCCTAGGGTCTACGGTCGTTATGGAGGTACCTAAGTACAGCCCGTTAAACTTCATTAGGAGGGGAGGGTTAGTACCACCACCTACGAGGAGGCTTGATAAGGGGTAATTACTTACTTACTCCCCTCCCTACTGACCCTATCTATTAGTGGTTCCTCACCTAGGTACTCAGCAGCTGTGAGTAACTCAGTACCTACCTCCTTAGCTACCTCAAATACTTCAGCGACTCTAACCCTCCACCTCCTCTCCCTAAGTAGGTGGTGGTCGTAAATCACTAACTCAGGTCTTGCCTCCCTAATGATTAATTCCATATTCTCGATAGCCCTCCTTAAGTTAATCCTATTCAGCATGTAGGGGTATAGGTAGGTTGGTGGTCCATCAGCTATTACTACGTCTGGGTTGTGACTAATTATTTCGTAGGCGTAATCCTCTATTTGAGGACCCATTAAGTCACTCGTGTAGATAACTACCTTACCACTTAACTCAATAATTACGGGCATTACCCACCCAGTCCTGTCGTACTCAATACCGTGGAAGTGGGGTTTAAGGAACTTAAGCTTAGCACACCCAACCCTTAAGGACCTACCCTCACCCCACACTAACTTAGTACCGTCCGGTAACTCACCCTCAATAACCCACTCACTAGAACTCCATAACTTCCTAACTAAACCCTCAAACCACCTACGCCCCTTCCTAAGGAGCTCAGCCCTCCTACTACTGTAGTCCCCGAAGTCCCTACTTAAGGCGTACCTAAGCTCCTCAGTAGGGTCTCTGAAGGACTCCTCAAGAGGTTCACTAAGGAAATTCCTAAACTCACCACCACTCAACTCAATCAACTCCCTAAAGAACTCCCTAGCCCTAACCCACTGACTCTCATTAATGTACTTATTAGGGTCCTTAGCAACGATAGTCTTACCACCTAAGTAAGCCTTAGCAGGGTCCCTAAACTTACCCTGACTAGGTCTTACGTGGTGGTCGTAGTGGTAGTGAGTAATGATGATTACCGAGGCTCGGTAGCATGCAGACTCAATGACCCTCAGCGCCTTATCCCTCAACCTCAACTTCTCCTCACTAGGTAGTGGGTATGAGGGCTGCATAGCAGCTGCTCCAGGATCAATGACTACGTACTCACCACAAGCATCAATAAGTAATGAAGCTGACTTAGCACCTAAGCTATCGAACCAGAGCAACTTAATACCTAAACCCTCAAGAACCCCCAACACACAACCCTAACTAAAAGACTTACACTAAGGTTAAGTACTAAAACTAGTGAGTTCATGAGTAATGAATAACTTATTAACGCACTCTACGTAGGTGCGGAAACGCTTTTATAGTTTAGGTGAGGGAGTGATTACGTAAGTACCCAGCTCATCTAAAAATATTTATGCATGCTTGAACAGCATAAGCACATCCTCAAAATATTATACACACTTAATCCCTTAATAACACAATGTTAAAAGTATTAAAGAATTCACAAAGCATGAATGCTTAAAATTAATTGATGGATGTAGTTTAAACTTTTAAAGTAGTACCGTAAGACCCCATAATTAAGGGGTCCCCCATGAAGTGGTGTAGGGGTGTTAAGGCTCTAGTAGCCGTAGCTGTAGTAGTTGCCTTACTAGTAGGTATTGGATTAGGTTATGGAGTGTCCTTAATTACTTCAGGAAGTGCTAAGACCGTAACTGTTACTAAGTCCAAGGTAGTGACCACTACCGTACTCAAATCAGGTACTGCACCACCACCGTCAGTAACTACCGTAACTAAGACCGTAACCCAAACCGTGACTAAGTCAGTTAGTGGGGGAGGTGGTGTTAAGGTATATAAGATAGGATTCACCCTACCGCTATCAGGTCAGTTATCATCAGTTGGTAAGTTATGGAAGTACGCTGCTGAGATGGCTATTAAGGACTTAAATAAGGAGGTTCAGGCTTACGGGTTTAACGTTAGGTTCGAGGCTGTGATACTTGATGATAAGACGACTGATGAGGGTGCACTCAATAACATAAAGACCCTACATCAATTAGGTATTAACGTAATCATAGGTCCGGCAGCTAGCTCTCAAGTTAAGGCTGTTAAGTCATACGTAGACGCCAATAAGATCGTGGTCATATCACCGTCATCAACAGCACCTACCCTAGCAATACCTAATGACTACATATTCAGGTTCACTGGGTCAGACGCTCTACAGGCTAAGGCATTAGTAGCTCTACTTAAGCATGAGGGTGTTAAGAAGGTAGTTGTGTTCCATAGGGATGACGAGTACGGTAACGCATTCGCTAAGTTCCTAATTAAGGACGCTGAAGCTGAGGGTATTAAGGCGTATGACCTACCCTACGCATCAGACCTATCAGACTACGCATCAGAGGTAGCAGCATTAAGTAAGAAGGTTCAGGAGGTTGGTGCTGATGCTGTAGTACTCATATCATTCGATACCGACGGAGCTAACATACTATCACACGCTAAGGACGACCCAGTACTAGCTAGGGTTAGGTGGTTCTCTAGTGAGGGCATACACGGAGCTTCAGAACTACTTGAGCCGGACCTAGCATCATTCCTAATTAAGGTTAAGTTCATGGGTACTAGGCCAGTATTCATACATAACGTACTCTACGAGGAATTCGCTAAGAGGTTTAAGGAATTAACAGGTAGTGACCCACCAGTATTTACTGAGAAGCTATACGACGCAGTAATAGTTGCTGGTTGGGCGATACTTAGGGCTGACTCATACGATGGTGAGAAAATCAAGGAGGCACTACCTGAGGTAGCTAAGCACTACTACGGAGTATCTGGTTGGTGCATACTAGATAAGAACGGCGATAGGCTATACCAGGACTACGCAATATGGACCATAGTTAAGGAGGGTAATAAGTACGTATTCAAGGACATAGGTAGCTACTCAGGAGGCTCAATAACGTTCCTAAGCTAAGCCTTAAGCACCCACTAAAGCAGACCCGCTTTTTAATTCCTCCCACACCCCTCAGCAATTAACGTCCTTGAGGTGGTAATAGATGATCGTGAGTATAGTGGATGTGATGAATACCTTATGGGTAGGCCTGATATACGCAGTAATTGCTGTACCCCTAACCCTTAGCTACAGAACTACCCAGATACTTAACTTCGTGCACATTAACTTCATGACCATAGGTGCTTACGTAGGGGCCGTACTAACGGTACTAGGTATTAGGAACTTCCCCTTAATGGCCCTCACAGCATTCGCTGTAGGGGCTTCTATAGCCGTTATTGATAACGCACTTGTTTTCTCACCCCTCATTAGGAGGGGGGCTAATGCCTTAATACTCATGATATCCTCGCTAGGGCTGTGGATATTCTATAAGTACCTCATATACGCTATAGTTGATTACTTAAGTAAGGTACTCAAGACCAACATGCTATCACTCTTCATTAGGGTAGGGGTTAGGGGGTGGTACAACATAGGTGGTTACTACGTAGGTGGTAAGTTCATAGTAACGGTCATTACGGCAGTCACCGCCATGACTCTACTATACCTCTTCCTACAGAAGACTAGGTTAGGTAAGGCCGTTAGGGCAGTAGCTGATAACCCAGACCTAGCTGAGATATCTGGGATACCTAAGGATAGGGTAATCTACGTAGTATGGGCTATATCCGGGGGTATGGCTACCTTAGGTGGGCTCCTATGGGGTCTATTCTCAATAGTAACTCCTGAGTTAGGTGATACGTTAATACTTCAGATATTCGCCGCTTCAGTAATTGGTGGCTTAAGTAGCTTAGCCCTAACCGTAGTAGGTGCTTTCGTAATATCGGGTGCTGAGAACCTAGTTACTAGTGCCTTAAACACCCTCGTAGGATTACCAGTGAGCTTCAAGCCCTTCCTATCATTCGCTACCCTACTAATCGTGATACTGATTAAGCCACCACTAGGTGCTGGTGGTGGTTTACCGTACAGGTTCCGCATTAGTAAGTTACTTAGGAGGTTGAGGTGATGGGTATGGTCGTTGGGTTCGACGTTATTGGGTTCCTCATTTCATGGGCCTCACTCTTCGGTATCTACGCAATCCTAGCTATATCACTGAACCTAGAGACTGGCTACGCAGGTATGGCTAACTTCGGTAAGGTAGCTTTCTACGGGATAGGTGCTTACTTAACAGCTACGATAACCCTAACGACCTTCCTCCTAGTTAATAACCTGTGGTACCCACTCTACGACACTAGAACCATAGTAGCTATGGATAAGTTAGGGAAGTCGAACCCATTACTTAGTGTAGGTCTCTTCATAGCTAACTTAGTAATAGCGTTCCTAGTAGCTGGTGCTGTAGGTTACTTAATAACCTACCCAACCCTTAGGGTAGGACCTGCATTCACTGGGATAACAGTCCTTAGCTTCGGTGAGTTACTTAGGATTGTATTAAGGCACTTAAAGCCCTTAGGAGCTACTAAGGGGTTAGCTGGTATACCACACCCCCTAGCTTGGTTACCCGACCCTAGGGTTAGGGATGCGTTATTCGCTGTACTCACCCTAACTATATTAATAGGTATATACTTAGTTAGTGAGAGGATAGGTAACTCACCATTCGGTAGGGTATTGAGGGCTATTAGGGATGATGAGGTAGCTACGCTATGCCTAGGTAAGCACGTACCTAGGATTAAGGCACTAACCTTCTTCATAGGTTCGGGATTCGCTGGCGTAGCTGGTGCGCTCTGGGCTTACTACGTAAGCTCAGTCAATCCAGACATGTTCGTACCCGTAGTTACGTTTAATGTATGGGCTATGGTGATATTCGGTGGTTTAGGCAGTAACTTAGGTGCCTTAGTAGGTGCGGCAGTACTTACGTTCGTTGATAGGGTCTCATTCGTGATTAACCTCCTATTCCCCAACCTACCCATAACCCCAGACTACATTAGGTGGATGGTCGTGGGCTTAATAATAGTCCTTACACTACTGTTTAGACCTAAGGGCTTAATCCCTGAGAAACCAATCAAGACACCCGCATGGTCCGTAGTTAAGGGTGGTGGTGATGATGGGTAGGGTAATGCTTGAGGTTATAGACCTAGCTAAGTACTTCGGAGGTGTTAAGGCGCTTGATGGGGTGACCCTCAAGGTTAGTGAGGGGTCCGTAGTCGGGCTTATAGGTCCTAACGGCTCAGGTAAGACCACCTTATTCAACGTAGTTACGGGGTTCTACGAACCAACTAGGGGTGAGGTTTGGTTCCTTGGGGAGAGGATTGACGGGCTTAACCCTAATGAGGTCTACATGAAGGGGATAGTTAGGACGTTCCAAATACCTAGGCTCTTCAACTCACTAACGGTACTTGAGAACATACTCATACCCCCTCCGAAGCAGGTGGGTGAGTCAATACTTAATGCAGTACTTAGGAGGGGTAAGTGGTCTAAGCAGGAGGTTGAGTTAGCTAGGAAGGCGTACGAACTACTTAGGACCTTCAGAATGGCTGCCTACGCTAGACTCAAGCCTACAGGCTTATCAGCTGCTCACATAAAGATGCTTGAGACCTTAAGGGGTTTAATGGGTAATGCTAAGATACTCCTCCTCGACGAACCAGCTGCTGGTGTCTCCTACGACGTAGCTAGGGAGATGTTTAAGTTCATACTTAAGCTTAGGGATGAGATGGGGCTTACCTTCTTCATAATTGAGCATAGGCTTGAGGTACTTATGGAGTTCGTTGACTACGTATACGTACTACACAACGGTAAGCTACTCTCTGAAGGTAAGCCTGATGAGGTAATGAATGACCCGAAGGTTATTGAGGCGTACATAGGTGAGTAGTATGGCCCCAATACTTGAGGTTAGGGGTTTAAGGTCTGGCTACGGTAGGATGGAGATAATCCACGGTATTGACTTGAGGGTTGAGTATGGTGAGATAGTAGCGGTAATAGGTCCTAATGGAGCGGGTAAGACGACGTTACTTAACTCGATATTCGGTATAGCTAAGGTATTTAGTGGTAAGGTAATCCTTAAGGGTAGGGACATAACGGGGTTTAGACCAAGTAAGGTAGTCTCCATGGGTGTTGGGTACGCCCCGCAACTAAACAATGTATTCCCTAACCTAACAGTTGAGGATAACCTAATCATGGGTGCTTACGTAAGGGGTAGGGACCCAAGTATTGAGGATGACATTAAGGAGGTCTTCAAGTTATTCCCTGAGATAGGTAGGAGGAGGAAGCAATTAGCTAAGACGTTATCAGGTGGTGAGAGGCAGATGCTAGCAGTTGCTAGGGCATTAATGGCTAAGCCAGAACTCCTACTACTTGATGAACCAACTACGGGGTTAGCACCTAAGGCTGCTTCAGTACTCATGAGGAAGATAGCTGAGATTAGGGATAGGGGGGTGACCGTAGTTATTGTGGAGCAGAACGTGAGGAAGGTACTTAAGATAGCTGATAGGGTCTACGTACTAGTTAGTGGTAGGGTAGTTAGGGAGGCAACACCTAAGGAGTTGGAGGGTGTTAGTATAGAGAAGGTATTCTTCGGGCTGACCTAATCATGCGGTTCCTTAGTGGTTGGTACGGGATTCACCCCCTTAAGTACCTCCTCTATAGGTGCCCTCCATAGTACGTAGTAACCCCCACCACCAACCTTCTTTATGAAGTCAATCCCTACGTAACCCCTACTTAAGTAGTACTTAAAGACCTCCCTAGAGACTAACCTCCACTCCCTAGCTAGCTCTGGGCTATGCTCAGCTAAGTAGCTGAAGTCCTTAGGTACCTCAATAATCACTACGTCATAATCAGTAGTTAGTGTAGGTTCTGAGGGTCTCTGATTGGGTGGGTCACCTAACGCCTTAAGTACTTGCTTAGCACCTACGCTTAAGTAGTGACTTAATCCGTAACTACCCCACCTACCCTCAAGGAACTTACACACCCTCTCTGAGGTTATGAACCACTCGGCAACCACCCTATCAGACTCGACACCCCTACCGTAGGATAGTTGAGTCACTCCGTAGTGATTAACTATGTACCTCCTAAAGATAACCCCTAACTTACCCACGTTGAACCTAGCGTTAGGTGCTAGTAGTGGGTCGTAGGTCCAGTAAATCAACTCAATACCTAGTCCTAACCCGTAATCACGCTGAGCTAGTTTTAAGTAGTAACCAAGACCTAAGTACCTATAACTAGGTAATACACCAGTCATGTGTGAGTATAGGGAGCGGTAGTTAAGGAATGATGGGAAGGCTATCGAGACACCAACACACTTACCACTAGGTAATTCGTAAGCACCTAGAACTAACCCACCAGCCTTTGTAAGAGCTATGGTTACGTGGTAAGGAACTACCTCCTCATAACCCTCACCACCCCATATCCTAGCTTGAACATCCATTAACTCACGATGCTCCTTAGGGTCCCTAGGCTCCCTAATAATGAATTCCCTACCCCCTAACCTCACGAGCCTCTCCAATTAAGGCCCCAACGAGTAAGTAATTACTGAGTAATTAAGTTATTTAATCTAGGTTAAGTCCTTAATAATTAGAGTAATGCGTAGGTGTAGGTAGTCCTTGGTTGAGTTAGGGGAGTTCAGCTGGTTAGTGGAGTTAGCTGCCCTACTCCTAATCGCTAAGGGTCTTGAGTTAGTCATTGTTAGGTTCGGACTAGCTAGGGTTGTTGCTTACTTACTAGCTGGCTTAATAATAGCTGCTCTAAAACCACATACGCTCTACGAACCAAGTAGTGTAGTTAGGGCATTCGCCTTCTTAGGTATTATACTCCTCCTATTCGAGGCTGGGTTAGAGAGTTCCTTGAGGGAGTTCATTAGGGGGCTTAAGGGGAGTAGTGCAGTAGCTACTGGTGGTGTCGTAGGTTCCTTACTAGCTGGTTTAGTAGCTGTACCCCTACTAGGTTTCGGATTAACTCAAGCCTTAGCTCTAGGTATTATACTATCAGCTACTTCAGTATCCGTGACTGTTAAGACATTCGAGGAGTTGAGGGCCTTATCATCCGTTGAGGCTCAGACAATAATAGGTGCTGCAGTAGTTGATGACGTGATAGGTCTAGCGCTACTTAGCCTCCTATACAGCTTAGGTACTTCAATAGACTTAGTGAAGATAGTACTAATAGCTACGGTAGCCTTCACACTATGGTTCGCTACAGCTGAAGTTACTGAGTTATCCTCTAGGAGGTTATTCAAGCCGTTAATGAAGGCACCCCTAGAAGCTGGTGTTGAGACGGTCATACTAGCTATTATCTTAGCACTAGCTTACGTAGCTACTAGGGTCGGGTTAAGCGTTATCCTACTAGCGTACGCATTCGGTTTAGGACTAACTAGCTTTAAGTACTTAGCTAGGAAGGTCGGTGAGAGGTTAAGGATACTATCACTACTCTTCTCACCACTCTTCTTCCTCTACGCAGGCACTAGACTGAACTTCAGTGAGATACTGACTGCTGAGGTTAGTGAGGTACTCTACCTAGCATCCATAGTACTATCACTAGCCTTCCTATCGAAAATAGTTGGTTGCTTCCTAACGGCTAAGGCACTAGGCTTCAGTACTAGTAAGTCATTAATCATAGGCTTCGGTATGGTCCCTAGGGCTGAAGTAATGATAGTAGCCGCTACTGCCGCCCTAGAGAATAACTTAATAGGTCATGACCTATACCTAGCTGTCCTACTCATAGTACCTATATCTACGTTCGTAGTACCCGTGATTATTAAGAGGATGTATAGGGGTCTTAAGTACATGTAGGTGTGGTAATCTTATAAGTACTCAACCATACCTAATCGTGAGAAGAACTTAGTTGAGGTGGGTGTGATAGAGTCCCTAAGTACGGGGGGTAGTGACTCCTTAAGTACTAAGGACGTGAGTACGGTTAAGGAAGTACTTACTAGTTGGGTCGAGCACGTACTAAGGAGTAAGGGATTCACTACCTTTAGGGATCAAGTAATTGAGGGGTTAGGTATTAGGCATAGGTTCGACATAATAGCTGAGCAGGAGTTAGTACCTAACTTAAGGATTAGGTTAGGGGTAGTCGTTAGGGGTGCTTCTGAAGTTACGGTAGATGATGTTGAGAAGTTAATAGCTTGGCGTGAGGAACTACCGATTGATAAGTTAGTCATAGTTACTTTAGGTAGGGTAAGTCCGGAGGCCCTAGAACTAGCTATGAGGTACGGGATCGACGTAGTAATTCCTGAGGAGGGCTTCTTCAGTAAGTTAAGTAACGCAGTAGTTACTGGTTGTGACTTAAGTAGTTTATGTAGGTACGTAGTACCTAAGTTAAGTATTGACGACGTCATTAAGTCGGTAGTTAGTAGGGTTAGGCACGGCTTCTTCAGGAGGTTTAGGGCTGAGTTAGATAGGGTAGCACTTACTTACCTACCACTCATAGTTACTCATGTAGAGGTCAGTAAGGCGGACTCAGTTAGTGAGGAGATTGAGTTAATTGAGGGTGAGGTAGTTATTGATGGTGTCTTAGGGTACTTAATTAAGTGTGAGAACGGTAGGTTAGTTACTTACGAGGAGTTAGGTAGTGTGGTTAAGGACGTACCTAGGAACGCTATTGAGGTACTACAGATACTCTCTGAGGAGCTCTCAACTGAGATAGCGGTACTAGTTACTAAGTTAGGTACTACGTTAAGTAGGTTGAAGCCCGTTCTTGAGGTACTTAAGGATAAGGGATTCATAGACATATACAGTGACTTAGTTGAGTTTAAGGGTATTGACTCAAGACTATTCACAAGTATTGAGTCCCTAATTAAGTCCTACGGAGGCATTATTGAGTACGGTGAGCCTAGAGTCGGTGGAGGTACCGTTAAGTTAAGTGTTAAGGTACCCATACCTAAGCTTGAGGAGCTCCTACATAGCTTAAGGTGCGAGATTAAGGAGACCTACATACTATACTACCCACTATACGCCGTATTCCTTCGTGAGGTAAGGAATGGCGAGAAGCGTGAGAGGGTATTAATAATTGATGGCTTAAGTGGTAGGGAGTGTGAGGGCTTAAGTAGGGTATTCTCGGAGTTGGAGGTTATTGAGTACGTAAAGAAGCACAGTATTAGTAAGTAATAACTAATCACTACATTAAAATACTTAAAGGTTATTAGTAATCTCGGTGGTTAGTATTAAGTACTTAAGACCTAATGAGGTATTCGACCGTATTAAATACTTAGTAATTAATGGTATTAAGCATAAGGTCTACGACTCAGGGGGTGATTACCCAGCGACACTAATCTTCCTACACGGCATCCCAGGGCAGATAAGTAATTGGAAGTACTTAGTGGCTGGCTTAAAGGGTAGGTATAGGTTAGTTGCTTATGACTTAAGGGGTTACGGTGAATCCGATAAACCACCTAAGGTTACGTTAAGTGATTACTTAAGTGATTTAGAGGTACTTACTAAGGAGTTAGGTATTGAGTTAAGTAAGGCCGTACTGGTTGGGCATAGCTTCGGATGCGTAGTTGCTCAGGAATTCAGTGTTGATAGGGATGTAGGTGGTTTAGTACTGATAGGTCCCGTATCTAAGTTAGAGCCTGACTTCATAGATAGGATAGCTTGGACCTTACCAGCAGCTATTTGGAAGAGAGTATTCTTCACGGTAAACCCACTAACTAGGAGGTTCTACAGGAGCTTATTCTTCAGTCCATCAACACCTAATGAGGTCTTTGAGGAGTTCCTCATCGATAATAAGGACTACATAGAGTCACTACCACCCCACGTCTTTAGGTACTCAAGGTACTTAGTAGGTTATGAGGTAAGTAGGGAGAGGTTAGGGAGGGTTAGAGCACCTACATTAGTAATTGTTGGTGAGGACGATAAGGCAACACCGCCTAGGCATGCTGAATTAATAAGTAAGTTAATACCTAACTCAAGACTAGTTAAGGTACCTAAGGCAGGTCACTTAATAATCTACGAGAAGCCTGACGTAGTCATTAAGTTAATCGATGAGTTCGTTAGTAATGAGGTAATTAAGGGTGGTTAGCGACGCTTAAGCCATACGTAATTAGGTTAGTATCGGTACGTAGGAAGGTAGGTAAGACATCATTAGGTACGGAGTTACTTAAGGAGCTAATTAGTAGGGGTGTTAAGGTAGCTGTTATTAAGCACGTACATCAAGGACTTAAGCTAGAGGGTGATAGTGGTAGGTACTTAAGCTCAGGTGCTGACTACGTAGTAGTATCGTCTAGTGACTTAGTAATTAAGTACTCAAGACCCGGTGGTAAGTCACTTAAGGAATTAATTAGTGAGTTACCTAGTAAGTACTCAGTAGTTATTGCTGAAGGCTTCAAGAGTGAGGAGTTAGGTGATGCTGTCTTAGTAGTTAAGGACTTAAGTGAGGTTAAGGATGGGTTGAGGATCGTTAAGGGTGAGGTAGTAGCTACCTACTTAAGCAGTAACTTAAGTAGTGGGGGCCTCAGTGAGTTAGGTATTAAGTTAGTAGGGAATGCTAGGGAGTTGAGTGAGTTAGTTATTGAGAGAGCTATTAAGTACTTAAGCAATCAACTACCTAAACTAAACTGCGGCCTATGCGGCTTCAGCTCATGTGAGGACCTAGCTAAGGCTTACTTAGTAGGGCTTAATGTGTGGTGCCCTAGACTACTTAACGTTGAGTTAGTAGTTAATGGCTCTGAAGTACCTCTCGTACCCTTCGTTAAGGACTTAATAGCTAGGTCGTTACTAGGTATGGTAACATCACTTAAGGGGGTACCTAAGGAGTTTAGGGAGGTTAAGGAGTTAGTCATTAAGGTTAAGTTATGAAAAAGGAGGATTATCTAAGCTCACCTATAGCCTTAGCTACGGTACTCCTTAACTGCTCACTAGTAGCTGACGTAGTATCTATAGCGCCTCCTAAGTTACTCATGGCGTCCTTTATTGACTCCATCGATGATAGTGTCTCCTCACTAGCTGATGCCTGCTCCTCAGCAGCAGACGATATCTCCTCAATCATCGAGTGTATATTCTCGAATATCTTCTTAACCTTAGCCTCCTCAGGTAGGATCCCCTTAATCAGCTCTAACTTACTCTCTAAGCTACTAGATACTTTAGCCGCTAGATCCGATATCTCCTTAACCATGGAGTTAGCACTTGAGGTCATGTTATTAAGCTTCGTTATCTGCTGGTTCATAGACTCAATAAGCCCCTCAATGTCGCTTGCCTGCTTCTTTACGTTGTCTGCTAGTCTCCTTATTTCGTCAGCTACTACAGCGAATCCCCTACCCTCCTCACCCAACCTAGCAGCCTCAATAGCAGCATTAAGAGCTAAGAGGTTAGTCTGCTCAGCTATGTCGCTTATGATGTCAGTTACCTTAACTATCTTACCAGCGAATTCAGTAACTGATACTACACCCGCACTTATTCCTTCAAAGGCCTGCAGTAGCTCCTCAACCCTACTTAATACATTCCTGATATTACCGAACATCTCCTCAATAGCTCCTAACACATCACCTAATGTATCGCTGAACTTACCGAATACCTCCATAGCTCTTGAGGAATCAGCTGATAGGTTCTGAGCGTTGGTAGCTACGTGCTGTGAAGCCTTAACTAACTGATCGTAGGCGGCGTGGAGCTGAGTTAATGAGTTATTGACTTCCTCGTAGATCCGCTTCAACTCATGGACAGTTGATTCAGTCCTCTTAAGCGGTTCCTCCACAGCGTGTTTGAAGTAACCACGCATCATCTCATTAACTGCTTGACACATCCTAGATATGAATCCGTATATCTTATCACTTGAGACACCAGCAGCTGTTAGCTTAGGTATTAACTCCTCCATGACGTCGGTTATGTGCACGGTGAAGAAGTGCTTAATGTCGAAGCCCCAGTCTAGGTGCTTAGCACCAGCCTCCTGAAGTTCTGTAGGGTCGATCCTACCGTTCCATATATCCCATAAGACGCTCTTCATCTTCTCAGCATGAACCCTAACGACCTCTGGAGGTACTCCAGTGACTCTCTGGTGTATCTTATCAACTGCCTCATCAATCCACTCCCTAATACCCCCGTTACTTAAGTTATTACGGCTCCTAAACCCAAATACCAATTACCTACACCGAGGTAAGGGAAGTTGCTTAGGCTAAGGGGTTAGGTGGCTCAGCTACGTCTAATCTACTTAGTGACTTACTTGAGTAACTCATTAGTGATTAATGAGTAGGTGCTTAGGAGTAGCTTGAAGGTACTTACGTAATGCACTAATACCTCACTAATCCTATACTAGAGCGGTTAGTGAATTGGTTACTAGGGTAGTCGGTAGGGGTATATGCCCCAAGTGCGGTAGGGAAGGTTCAGTAGTTCTTAAGAGTGTCGGTGGTAGGGTATACATATACTTCAAACACGGTAGGAAGTGGTGTTACGTAGGTCCGTTAGAGAATCATGACTTAAGTAAGTTAATTACTGACTTAAGGGATTACCACTCCCTTACCACTAAATTCACTTCATTCCTAACGCACTTGGGAGGTAATTTGAGGGTAGCTACGCTATTCATAATCAATACCTCACTAATAGTACTTACCTACGGTATTAACTTAGGTGGTGTTAAGTACTCACCAGTAGTTACTTCCTTAGTACTCCTAACGTCGGTAGTTACGTGCTCATTACTAGCTACTTATGAAGGTACTAGCATGTCAGTAACTACCTACGCCACCTTAAGGAAGTTAATTAATTACGGACTAACCCCCTACCTACTAATTACTTACTTAGCATCCGTAGCTACATTAATAGCTACCCTACCCCTGCAATCACCCATTAACTACCTCATAACCATTAAGTTAGGTTGGGGCTACTCAGTAATTAAGATACCGCTTAACGCACTAGTACTTAATGCGTTAGTACTTACGTACCTCTCAAGACCCTTAAGTACCGTACGTAAGTTAGTACTAGCTACTGCAGTACCCATAGCTACTACAGCAACCTTAGTAGCTGTACCGATACTCGTTAATGCCTACGTAGTAACTAATACCACGTACTTAATAGCCTCAGTAATTACTGCATCACTCATCACTACAGCCCTAGTAATAACCTTCAATACGTTAGTAGCGATCAT
>CAZVLA010000050.1:0-15174 GCA_964627805.1 uncultured Desulfurococcaceae archaeon | reverse complement strand
CATGGCACACAACATACCCATAACGAACGTCAAGGTAGAGTACGAGGTACTGGACAACGGAATCAAGGCCAAGGTAACGGTCAAGACGACGGCGAAGACAGGCGTGGAGATGGAAGCCCTAGTCGGGGTAATGACCGCACTGCTAAACATATGGGACGTAGTGAAGAAATACGAGAAAGACGAACAAGGACAATACCCGGAAACCCGGATAGGGAACGTAAGGGTTGTGAAGAAAATCAAGGCAACCCGCAGGGACGCTTAACCACGCCCGGAAGCACGACACGGTAACGAACGCACTTTTCAAACGAGTCAATGGGTTCCGTGCAGGTGATCCCGTGCTAAGCCCCCTCCACTATGCCCTTGACGTGAGGGTGGATCCCCAACACGGCACGTTACGTGACGTAACTAAGGTCACCGTTATTAACAGGGTTATATGAAGCAACGAGAATCTCAAGAACTGAGACTACAAAGCCGTAACAACAACTGAGGCTACGAGAAGTACTAGCGTAATCACTAACATTGTCAATAACGCCATCAGTAGAACATCGCTGGCGCTACTAGGTGTAGTGATGCTATCGTTACAATAGTAGTGGTAGCTGTACCGATCCTCTAAAAAGAGAGTAACACGCTCGTTTCCCGCCTCTGTCCCGATATATTTATCACGTAAATTCAATCCTTACTTTCACCCTTAGTGATTCCTTAACCTCGAGTATGAATCCCATAATTACAGAATTAGGGGGAGTGATTGTTATCCTCACGCCTTCGCTACGCTACTAACGTACTTAATTGATCCATAAGCCTATACGCTATGAAAGAGGCGACTTCTTAATGTTGTGAAACGCTAGATCCATGTATTACCTAACTTGTATTTATCACGAACATTACCTAATGCCTAGTTGAGGTAACTATTACTGCAGGTACCTGACTTTCTTGCAGTGTTGCTGGGGGTTTCCCAGCATTAAGATGTTCATGCCTCTACCTTACTGGCAATCTCCTCCACGAGTCTTCTTATTCGCTTGAGAGCCTTCTCCACGTCATCCTCACTACACCAACCTTCGTAGAAGCAAACGTGCATTCCAACAGCATTCATCCAAGCGTCATGAACCCAACCTCCTAGCTCCTTCTCTATGACCCTTTTATACTCCCATAGCTCTCCATGACTCGTTAGCCTCCTTCTTTCTCTCCACTCAGCGTAAGCTTTAACAACTAAAGCAGCCGCTCCCCAGGCCTTCTCAGCAGCCTGCCGAACGTCACCCTTCCCTAGCTCCTCACGAACCTGCTCCAGTAGCTCCCTGGATGTCTCTATGTACTCCTTCGCCCTTACTGACGGATCAAGGCCCTGTATAAGTAGCTCCAACACGTACTCCTCTAGACCCATGCCTAACTTCTTAGCCTCCCTCTCAAGCCTCTCAACAACCCCGCGAGGAAGCCTAACATTAAGTGTGGTAGCCACCCTAAATATCCCCGTAGATACTAGATGTGATTCATACATAATAAAACCCAGGTTAAGCCATGGCACTTATAATAGCGAGAACTTATCCCAGCTACAGGAGGTAGGCAAGTAAAAAACCGCATCCGAAAATTACCACTATCAGAACCAACGACGAACACCGGTTACCAGAGCTGAAGATCTACCTTGAACCCCCTGAAGAGCCTGGTCACGTATTGTTCCTAGCTACTAGCTATTGGCTGAGAAGTGAAGTTATTTTAGGTTGAAGATTCTCGATATCTCAATATCTTAATCTTATATTTATACGGTGTCGGTGCGTATGGGTTGAGGATATTCATTCGAATATATTAAGCAGAAGGTGATGTATGAGGAAAGCTATGGATGTATTGAAGTAGTTAGCTTAATCCTTCTGCACCATGGCTTCAGCCACGATCTCCTTAATAACTTTCTTAGGCAAGTCTCCAGCAATGCATATCGCTATTGTGTGACATGCTTTCTCATCTTCGGAGCTACTTACCCGCCTAACTAATATAGCCATACTCTTTGTTATTGGGCTTAGTCCTGCATGTGCTATGAAGTTCCTCACATCATTCCTTTTAGGATCTGTAGGATTTGGAACTGTTAGGGGTGTTAAGCACATGTTAGGGAGTTCGCTCTGTTGGATATTGGGCGGTTCAAACATGTATCTCTGATCTCTACCTATCTTAGCGAAGTACCTTATTCTGCTAATAGTTCTATTGATCCACGTGTTTATCTCGTGTAGAACTACGTGTCGAGTTGTTGGGTCGAGAAGTATGCTAAGTGAGCCCTGCTCATCACCGATTTCGAGCTTTTCCTTAATCTTGCTGAGGTCAAAGCACCTCACTTCTCTACCTATCTCTAATCCTGACCAGCATACCTTCCCTGCATCCGCATCTTTGAGGAGTACTTCGTCGATGTCACTTTTTATGACTTCGTATACAGTTCTGGCAAGGATCTTCTTAAATATATCTTCGTAGTCGTAGTTACTTGCTTTTATCTCTATTTCAACTACCTCTATCTTATCCTTCTCGGTACTCCTGCCACGCAATATATCTTCGCGTGGTTGCTTAGGTTCGAGATATACTGAAGGTGGGCTACTGTTGTCTTTGTTATCAAATATGGATATGTAGTAGAGCCCCCAAGAAATAATGCCGTGTGTAAGTAGTACAAGTCCGCGTAGCAACGTATCGATACCCTTCTGTGAGTTAATATTAATGCCTGCATACTTTAGGCGTGGTACTAGTTCTTGATGTACATCCTTCATACTGAGCCTATACCTTTCCACTATATGGTGGGCCATCTGACACTCAAGCGTTAGTTTAGTTATCGCGTTCTGATCCGATCTCCTGCTCTCCCACGACATGTATGGGAGCGGGTCACTATTGTAAAGCACTAACTCGTGGTTCTCAGAGTCTACCTGTTTAGAATTATGTGTGCCTTGTCTGAGTACTGATAAGATGTTCAGAGATGCTATTAATCTGTAGCTCCTTATCATTCCTGCGAGGGCGTTAGATAAGAAGTTCACGCCATGACTAGTATCAGCTACTATAGTTAATTTAACGGATCGATTATCCTCCTTCACCTCTGTTTGTGAGTTACGTAGTTCACGCCTTAGTATCTTATCGAAGGTGTAGAGCATTACCATGCGCAGTACTTCATTTAAGTTGCCATTCTTAGGGTCTCGAATTATTATCATGTGCTCTTGACTGTATATAGTCATTGATAGCGGAACAACATGCAGATACAGCGTTAACTCTACCGTTAGGTCTTTTTCCTCAGCGTTCCTCTGTTCAGGTGATTCACGTCCTAGGTTAACAATTCTTAGTGCACCCTTATACGCAGCCTGAAAGACGTCAGACGTACCAATAGGTTTAGGCTCCTCTAGGCATTCCTCGTGGTTTATGTTGAGCTCTACTGCATAGATATCATATTGCTTGCCTAGCTTAGTGCTAAAGTTACTTTCTTCACTATCCTTAACCCCATAATTCCCTCTGAGAAGGCTTCTTGCGAGTTTTACGTCCTCCTTCGTTAAATTACTGAGGTCTTTCAATACCTTCATTACTAGGTGCCTGCAGTACTCGTGTAGATAGTTCTTCTGATCATCTCTATGTAGTGCTAGCTCCTTCAGCTTTAAGTGCTTATTCTCTAACTCAAATTTCCCGTTAAATAGTGTTATGGGTATGTACAGAACTAGTGCAGACTTAATCTCTGGCACATTTCCACAGCTCTTAGTGAACTTAATTACGTTAGCGGCTAGGGGTGCTAGGAAGCTAAACCTCGTTGCTACAACTACAGACTTACGGGAGATCTTACGCGAGGATCCCTCCTTATAGTAGTAGGTACGGTAGAACACGGTCTTATAGCTGGTATAGTCCCCTAAGGCAGCTACTCCCAGCACCAGGTGCTTAGGTGCTGATTCACTGCCACACTCCTGCATTAACCTCACCTTCTTACGTACCTCGGGTGGTTCCGAATAATTGCAGTAACTGCTGCGCTACACTACAGGTACTCTCTGGTAGCGGTACTGGTAGTAGGGTTCCCCACCCAAGCTTACGCGCTTCCCCAACACCCTCGACGTAAATTCTGTATGCTTGGTTCCACTCGCACCTTACTATACATACCGTAGTCCCCACTATGGCTGGCTGGGGAGATCTGTACCTGTCCATTGCGTAGCTGTAGCCAGGTACAGTTACTGCTATACGGCTCTGTGCTAGATAAGGGACATCACTTAAGGCTATCAGTAGCCTGCACCTATTACTTAGCAACTTTTTCAGTACCTCAGTAGTACTGAGCGATTTATACACCATTGGTAATACTCCTTTAGGAAGCAGTATCGGTGTGAGCTGAATTAAGGCGAAACAATCCGTACATTCTGCGTTGAGTTCCTTTATAGCCTCTGCTACGGTGTCGCTAGAGACTTCAATTAGGCCCGGTAATCCTTCACTTAGTCTTACTGGAATTCTATTGACACGCGCACTATAGGTTGTCGTCCCTACTACTTCAGTAGCGACCAGCGGTTCCTCTCCCGGAAATTCGAATGAAGCATGGAGGTCTAGGTCACTAGCTGAGTATATGTAGCCATACCTGGTGACCTTCATGTCTCGCTCAAGCGAGATGCCTATCCTCTCGATGGTTCTGGGCTCACGGACGTCCCCATTCTCCTTGTATTTCCTAAGTTTCCCACTTATCTCCTCCCTGAGTTTACTGATCAGTGCTTCAGCCTTTGCGGTTCTGCTGGCTAAGTAGAGCGTTAGTGCCTTTACATACTGAGGTAGTGTGTACCTGATCATGTCCGCAAGTGCTGACAACTCTACATAGCTTGAGGAGGCATTGAGGTGTACGTATATTTTCTTCTTAGTGTTGCTCCGCGAGATTACGAATCCCGGCCGTAAGGCCCAGCCGTTAGAAAGCTCCATACCTAAGTCCTTTAATGTTAGCTCGACACACTGAGAGATGAGGTTCCAGTCGCACTCATTTATAGGATACGTGGAAGAGCTACACAGGCCTTTGAAGAAGGCGTAGCTCGCTAACATACCAGCTATTGTCGAAGGTGCTGGGTAGCTCATGGAAGCCCCGTGGAGAGCTGGGCCTGTAGCTATGGGTTCGAATGAGCCGGATCCGCGGAATCTAGATGGTCCTAATAGGCGTAGTAATATGGTGGGCACAGTATCACCTCCTGCTCTTAATCATTATCAGTACTGTAGAAAGGATCTCTAGGGCTAATGGTACAATGTATTCATCCCTACAAGCTAAGCCTAAGACCCTCCTAGCTAACTCCTGATCCTCGTAGACATCCGCGAACCGATATATGCCTCTGAGAATGTCCATGACCTTGCTAACTATGTTCCTCCTAGCGTTATGACTCACTACGTAATGTAGTAACCTCTCAAGCACATCCGGTAGGCCGCGTTTAGCGAGTTCAGTAGGTTCAGTAACGAAATGTGCCCTCACATCATAGAACAAACTCCTTGAAATACTTCCTTGCCTCACTAGGTGTTCAAGGTGTATGCACTTCTCAACGAGCTCCGCGATTCTCTCATCTCCCCCCTCAAGGAGCCGCAATCGCAATGGTATTGAGGCTGCTAGGGAGCTCCGCGTATCCTCAATAACTAGCCTATCTCGGCACACAACACTATTGCTCATGCTACAGAGGCTACCTATACTTACTGAAGAAGTCTTTCCGTAAACGGCGCTTCCCACAGTAATTGTTGCGATGCTCTCCTTGCCGATCTCCTCAAGGTCAGCTGACCTCTTAATTGCTGGCATCATTGGATCCCTGTAGTGAGCGACTACGACACTGTAGGTTCTTCCGTAACTCCGTATTGCTGGGGCAAGGATCGGTCCCTTACCTCTGATGGGGTCTGTTAGCAGGAAGAATCCATTATGAGCACCACTGTATTCGCCCCAGTAATTCCTTCTTGTATCAATAACTATCCTGAAGGGTATGAACTCTTCTTTTCCATCGATTTCCAGATACGTTGGGCATACCGCGAGAATGTCGTCCCCGCCTACGTAGATTACGAAACCTCTGTGCTTCTCGATTATCAAGGCGTCACGTATTGCAGCGATACTTAGGGCTCTAGAGATTGAGTAGTGGTACGCTGGTGTGAGCGGTATTGTGACCCCTAACTTGCTACATATCCTGCAGTAGGTATTGACCCATCTCTTAATAGCTTCATTATCATTTGCAGAACCCCAGACGGCCTCAACTATTGTTTTAAGGTACTCCCGTGCACTTAACCTCAGTTTACCTCTGTGCAAGCCACTCCCAACGTTATCACCATCCCCCCTCACAATGACGTAGCGTGTTGAACAGCTCCTCTTGATCTTCCCAATTAACCCGCTGATTGGCTCGGATATCTCATCAGCTAGTTTTTTGTGTTCATTCTTAAGCTCGTTAAGCCTAGACTTGAGCTCCTTAAGTACATCACTGCTTATCGAAGCCTCCACGACTGTGCCTAGAAGATCCTTGAAGGCCTCAGCGCACATCTTCCCCAGGTCTAGCTCGTATTTAGAAGCTATTTCCTCGCAACGATGCCTTACTTTGCGCATTAGCTTAGCGTCGATCTCACCAACGTCCAATCGCCTAATTGAGAATCTACCTGGTAATAGGTGTAGGGCATTCTCCTCTACTGCCCTCTCTATGATTTTTAATACCTCATCACTCCATGGCCCGAGGATCCTGCCTAGGTTGCTAACGTCATAGGTCGATGGTAGGTAGATGCGCTCACTACTAGGTACATTACCTAGTCCGATAGCTTTCAGAATCTCCTCATAGTAGAACGATATCAATCTTTTCACGGCACATATGGGGCATAGCCTCTCTCCATCACTTATGAGACCTGGTTCTATTGGCCTAGATCCCCTCTTTTTCCTAATCATTTCTTCAAATCTTTGGTACTTATCTCCTTTAGGAATAGCTATTACTGCTGGCTTTGCACCGCATACAGTACAGAATTTCGTCTTTCTAATTATGCTTCCTAAGTCTCTCCACTCATCAATAGCATCGGGCTCTACACGTGATAGCTTGTACAGCGCCTCAAGAGCCGGTACCTTCACCGCCATTAGATAGTGATAAAATAGCACCCAATGATCCCGCACCTCCTCTAATTCATTCTTTAGCTCAGATTTTTCTACCCACTCTTTATAATCACTAAGCACTTCGTTAAGACTTATCATTACGACCCGCAGCGGTAGTGGGAATCTTAGCGTAATCTCCTTAACTGCCTTAGCAATTTTTACTAGGTCAGCATCTACTTCATTAAGCTCCATACTTACCTCAATAAGGTTCCACAGGTCTTTAAGGATCCTCTCGATAACTCTCCTCCACTTCTCCTTAACGTTCTCCCTAACGAAGGTCTCTACGGCTTTAGCACCCTCTGATAATGCCCTGCATAACTCCTCGCATCCTTCACCGCCGTCCCTGCAGGATGAAGGCTCCGATATCTTCGGGATCAGTAACACGATACGTGTCGGCATTAGTGGGTGCTTAGGCCATCCGGGGTATGCGTAAGCTTTTTTCGCGAGGTCCTCTGCACTGGAGGCATCTACTCCTAGAGTTCTTAGTTTTTCTAGGAGCCACGAGATGTAGAACCAGTTACCTCGGAGCGACGGAGATACTACAACATCGGGTCCAAGACACTTAACAAACGGCTCTATAGCTAGCCATGCTAGGAGTGACGCTATCCAGGAGGACGCCCATAGGTCGCGTAACTTACGTGACCGTGAAATATATTTCTGAACCCCTGCGAAGTCTATTACGAGTGCATACCCGTCGAAGGGCTCTTCTCTGTCATTGGCCGTAATCACGTTACTTACCATGGCCGTCGCGTATACGTGGTCGAAGACGCTATGCGTAGGTACGCGGGTATCGGCTGGGGATGTTGCCTGTTGGCGGCAACACATGTACCATAGGGGCTCATAAGCAAACCATAGTACATGGTATACGTGGATGAGGTTCTTACCCAGCAAGGGCTTCAAGAGTTTCTTAAGATTCCTTATGAATTCACTAATGCATGCCTCCTCTGGCATAGTAAGTTCTAGAGTCTTCGATGGCTCGAATATGTTAAGCATCTGCACTCTAGATGATATGAGCTCCTCCTCTGCGGATAAGAGGAGGCGGTCGAACATCGCTGCAAACCTATCAGCTAGCTTCACCTGCTTCCTGACGACCCCATCTCTCACGATATTCCCTAAACCTACCTTCTCAGCTAATGCTACTGCGTCAGCCTCATATGCTTTAGTATCTTCACGTATCTTAATCTCCCTATCCTGTTCAAGTAGCGGACCTCTGGTGCAAGGAGCGGATACCCACGCTTTCCATGGAGGGTCGTGCAGGAGGGAGGCCATCTTTACCTTTAGAAGGGCATCCAAGTTACACCAAGTCACTTCCTCACACCTCCTTTAGGTCCCTTTCTCTTTTCTTAATGGTTGAGTTGTTGACTCAAGGAAAATCGGCGTGTGCGACGTGTTCTCACCAATCCTTATCTCCATCCGATCCACCTCGAATTTCCCATACCCACGGCTAGTCCTAGCCCCGATACCGTAACGGAACACCGTTGCTAGGAGTGAGGCAATCTTCGATCTTAAGCTAGTCTTCGCATTTTTACCAAAGCACCTCATTAAGCCATTCAAAGCTTCCTCAACCTCCTCAGTAGGCTTAGCAGCTACGATGAACCTAAACACCACGCCAGGAGCAATCGACACGTGAGGTACGGGGACAGGCTCAACTAACCTCTCAAAACGCACTACCTCAGTACCATGCATGTAGTGAGGGGAGATAATGTCTGGCTCTAGCAACCTACCACTGCTGTTCTTGATAGTTAAGGGGTAAGCATCAAAGAACAACAGAAGACCAGTCCAGCCTTCGTGACCTCCTGTACCGAAGAGTATATTCACGTACTCCAAGCAATTGTTGCATTCCTTATTAGTTCTAGGAATGTCATACTCGCTTCTTAATAACTGTTCAAGAGTACCCCTCACTGCACCCTTAACGCTTGAGGAAGGTATTAAGGGTAAGTCCAGTATATAGTCCCACGACATACCTACCTCAAAGACCGACTCCAATACCCCTTGTGACGCACCAAAGAGGGCCTGTGTACGGAGGCGCGCATCTATGATTAACGTTTGGAACCCTAAGGAACTTAGTGCCTCTACTACGTTCTCGGTAATCTTCTTAACTAAGTTAAAGCGGGTACTTAGGTTAACTAATCGGTAGTGATTTATGATCTTCTTAATGAACGATTGTCTGTGCTCCTGAATATTCTTCGTTAGGTCACACTCCCTATTATTAATACAACATCTTAGTATCTTTATGATATATTCATCTTCAATGAGTTGCAGTATATTTTTACTCCGTGTAGAAGACATTACTTAGTCACCTCCTAGTAACCACTTAACCCAGCTATATGCTACATCGCACACATCACTAACGTCTCTAATGGATACCGTATTCTCCACGTGAGAAGTTACCCCTACATGCTCTGAGCCACATGACGAGTTAATTGTCTGGCAGTGCTTCTTAATGCCATCCTGAAGATCTATAACGTGATGCTTTTTACAAGTTCGATGTATCCCGACATGCACGATCTTTACTATATCTCCTTCCCTAGTGGGTATCCCCTTAATCAGGCTCTCCAAATCCTTTGTCTTGAAGTACAGAACAGCTATTCGGAGTTTGTTATCGGTACCTATTAAAGGTGTAAATATAATCGGTGATCTCCACCTCTTAAGCTCCCTATTATCAATCGCGTGTTTTAGGGAGTAATAATCTACGCACCAATTGCTCACGTGAGATTTGATCCGATTGCAATTATTCCTACTTAAAATACCCAGGTGAGCTACTATATACCCTGTTAGCCATCCACTACTTGAATCATTGACTAACCTCGGTAAGCCCAAACACCACGTGTGGTAGCTGAATCCTGGTTCTCTCGGATCCTCTCCACTGTGCATTTTCCATGTACTCTTTAGACAGGCTTTCCCTATCGCGCTAAGAGCCTTCAGTACCTTATTGCACGCCGTACATTCATTTACCCGAGCACTTTTTCTGTTCCTAACGCCTTCCCTACACCAATTCTTTGCATCATCTGTTATATTGCCTTTGCGAATCATTTCCTTCTGTGCTACGGGGCAGGGATGCACGGGTTCGTCTATAACACTTAACTTAATATTGCATAATCGAGGTACATTAACTATGTTACATGGTGGGACAATACTTACTTCTCTATCTAATCCCAGAATCCTAAGGTACTCATTCGTAAGTGACTTAGTAAGGCTAATTATCTTGTCTACTAATCTCTCAATGGATCTTATGTCTAAGTTTCTTAAAGAAGTATTGAGTCTATGTAAGAATTCTCTTGCTTCATCATTAGTTACATCAAATCGTGTAACATCACTTAGTACGAACTTCCCGAAGCCTCTTGAAGTCGCTTTACCTAGACCATGAATAGTTAATCCGAATACTAGTAAGTATGTAATTAGGGTTTTTAGTAGCTCTATGAATGTAATAGGTAACTTTATGGTATTCCTATTAAGGATTAAGTAGTTCCTGAATAACGATAGCCTTACATAAAGCTCCACGCAGTTCTCACGAATAGGTAATCTCTCAAGTATTTCCTTAGCATCAGCATCTTTCTCGTACTTCTGCAACAT
The DNA here is from genome assembly GCA_964627805.1 of uncultured Desulfurococcaceae archaeon. GTDB lineage: Archaea > Thermoproteota > Thermoprotei_A > Sulfolobales > NBVN01 > CAZAMI01. The sequence continues at coordinate 4,550 of CAZVLA010000050.1, read as the reverse complement.
GAGTCTAATACGTGGTATAGTAATTAGTTGGCAGAATTCTTGTATATCCTTATCTATACAACTCCTTAAATTCCTTACATCATCACGCAAGATCCTCGCGCCTTCAATCTCAAGCATTTTTAAGTCGTTGGTATCTATAATTCTCTTTATAGTATTCAGGCTAATGTACAATGGATGACATTCATCCCTAATCCTTGCCTCAACATCAATACCTATTAAGCCCTGTCTCCCCCTAACTCTGTCTGACGAACCGAATATCAGCTCTAGTAGACTTGGTGCATCGCGCGGAAATTCATCAATAATACCGTGAGGGAATAGCTCGCATGCCTCATATCCCTTACGATTAAGTTCGTCATTAGGTATTAAGCACGCTACTGTTAGTCTTAATAAGTACCTTATGACTCCCTTAATGCTTGATGAACTAGGCATGGAGTAGTAGATTTCTTGACATTGCTCATCCATGCAGACGACTGTCTTGGGTGTCTGCCTACCTCCCCACCAAGGCGTGGCATTAATGAATTTAAGCTCCGCGAAGATTGGGTCTCTCATGCACTTAATAGTACTTGGGTCTATCTCCTGGATGCTTTCCATAATAGATCCCCTATTATCTCTCCTTCTCTAGTATCGACCGAGCTAGCTTCTTAAACTCAAGCAAGAATGGCGCTACGCGGTGAGTTACCGTTGCTTCTCTCGATTTATGGAGGTCTAGCAAGTAATTAGCTAAGTTTGCAGCGAAGCCGAATACCGTCTGCTGAGCTACCTGCTTCTTATTCTCAATCCTTTCTACTACATCCTTGATGCTAATGACTACGTCTCCATTAAGCTCCCCTAGTGAGTGAAGATACGCCAGGATCACACTAAGAATTGCGGAGTAACCTGCTGAAGACCTAGCTGTGAATTCGCTACACAATGTCCTCATAACCGAGGCGTAGATGCGGTTTCTCTCCCTAAGTGCGCTATCCTTACTTAAGTTGTGCCGCGATGCTTTGCTCTCTGTTTCAGCCTCCGAGTACTTACTTACCCACTCGATCAGTTTCTCTGCTGTAGCAGATGAGTCGATTAGATACTCTGTTAGAAGAATTGTAGTAAGCCAGCAATCCACCTTCGACATGAATAACGTTAATGTAGGTACTAACCCTATGCTGTACAGGAGTTGGGGGGCGTCATCTGCTCTCCTAGCTATGGCTGTTCCGCATACCCCACTAAACCTCTTCGCTGCTTCCTCCTCACTCATACCACCACTTTTCAGTACCTTAGCACACTCACAACTTAATTCAACGCATACATTGTTTAGCTTTAAAATGAATTCAAGGGCTTTTGATATGTAATTGCTACTCAATATCCTCACCTACTAACCCTTACCTCTATTTGTAGTATTTGTAGTACTGGAGGATGCGATGGATAACTTTAAGATACCTCGACCTATAGTTTCCTTGCCTCCTACAATTATGTACTTCTGATTTAGTAAATTAAGGAGTTTCCAAAGATTACTCTTTAAGGATTTGTAAGGGTCTATGAACTGACTGTATTCCTTACTTTCTCTTCCACCCTTTCTCTCTGCTTGTTTCTTTATTAGCTCTATGATCTCAGCTGGGTTCTGCCACACCATTAGTCCTATAAGTAGTGTTCCTTGGGGCAGGTATTCTTCACTCCATAACGCTCCTCTCTCTACGGTCTTGGTGCCTCTCTCAAGGCGTACACGGTATACCCGCTGAATTGCGAATTCTATTAAGGTCTTACCGAGTTTATCGTCTACTATAACTAGGTGTTCTCGGATTTTACGCACCTGGTAAAGTGGGTGGAGATCATCGAGTTTAGTGCTCTTCTGGTTGCTAGCTTTGTTAGTAGAGCTTATACTTTGGTGTTTACTAACTTCAAGTTCCATAGTCCCTAAAGCTACCTTATCGCCGAGGTTGCTTAAGGTAGCGGCCTTATCGTCTTTTAATCTCGTAATTAGCTGGAACGCCTCCTCTACAATCTGTTTTACCTCATCATATAGCTTCCCACTAGCGAGGCTATGGTTAGCCGGGTACGTCTCAACGATCTCGATATAACTCTTGATGCGTGCTAGCAGATAAGGTGTTGTTACGTATAGGAAGCCATGAGTTATGCTAGGTACTGGGACAGCTAGAGGGACGAGGTTATGCAGCATCGCTAAGCCAGGGACTGTAGGTGTTTCCTCGGGTTCGCTACCAAAGAATCCCCGCACTGCTTTTAGCATATTATCATCGTTACTGAAGATCCTTAGTAAGTAAGTCTTAAGTGCTCCCTTAATGCTTGAAGCCCATATCTCCGGATAACCCATTGCATCACGTTGGATAGGAAGATCCACTACTCCGTAGCCACGCCCAGCACCAGCGTGTATTGGCGTAACTGCTGCCGCTATCAGGAGGGCCCCGGAGTCGTATCTCGAGGGATATACACGCTGTGGCAAGGCACACACCTTTAAGATTTATATTCTTCATGAAGAGGACAACACAGCCTTAATCTGGGATGAACTTATACTCATGTATAGTTTTAGGCGCGTAATTACGGTGACAAGCCCCCATCTCTGTATCAAATCTTATCACCTTAAGATCAAGTAGCCTTACTCTCTTAATAAACTTGAGTCCCGTGATAAATCAGTAGTACTTTGAAGATCTGTGTCCCCTTAACTACCTTACTTATCTCTAATGCTCCCACGGCATCAGCCCCATAGTCCAGCACTATTAATACGAACGTTAACATGAAAATAGGAGCATAATCGGTTTTGGAATACTGCTGAACCGCATTGACCCTATAATTACGCGTAATTAATACGTCTCTACCTTTCACTGTGCTCTTCATACAACTACACAACTTACTGCACTATGCGAAGAAGAGGCAGTAAGTTAGTGTCTAACTACATAGACTAGTATCGCTAATTATGTGAGGGTAGGTTAGGTAAGGGTTGCAGGGAAGGTTTAATGTGGCTACTGATACCGGACTTAACCGCCTTGTTGCGTGGCTAAGTAGCTGGTTTGGGGTGTGTTAAGTGCTAATACTAGTTACTTATCCCCTAAGGAGTTTTTCAGTATCTTCCTGAGGGTTTCGCAGTTGAGGTAATATTACCTTAAGGTTACTCTCTATATACTATATCCCTACCTCTGCTTCTACGCCATCAATTACTACATTGCTTCAAGCCAGCGTGAGCTACCATTGACTTCCTTTTTTTCCTAAAGATTCTACATATCTGCCTCAATTTTTCTTTTTCCTTCCTTAGTTTCTCTATATTTAGAAGGCGTGAGTAGTTCTGAAGGTACATTGACCTTTTAACTCCTCTCTAAGTGCTTGATTACATAGCTAACTATTTATTTATTGCATTTAATTCATTAACTATCTGATAACTTCCTTACCCGAGTACATCTCAGTCATAGGCTCACTTATGATCAGCACCTTAGGCTTTACCGCGAATGCTACTGTGACTAGGGCTTTCTGCATAATTCACTTAGGGAGCTTTCCCGTAAACTCATCCCTCTTATCCCTCAAGCTGAAGGCGTCTAACTATCCACTCAATCTCCCTAAAGGACGTCATGAACTTCTCAATAATTATCTGGAAGGCGATGGGGCTTCTCCGATATACTACCGAAGTACGGCTTGAGGAACCCAACAAATATCTTTAGGACAGTGATCTTATCTGCTCCATTAGATCATACTAAACCGTGATCTCCATAGTTCCTACATTAAAGCTCAGCCCGTTAAGGGTCTTAACCTTACCGTAACTCTCATATAGGTTACTGACCCCCAATAGCCGCAACCGTCCTAACGTATCACCAGTTACGTCCACCGAAAGGAACCTCCACAACAGACACTCTACTCCCAACCCTTTAGTACGTCCTCGTAACTCAGGGTTCTACAACAGCTCTTAACGCCTAGGTAGACAGTCACTATGAATGAGGGTAAAATACTGATTACATGATTATGTGTTCGGATAACATGCTATGATATTAGTAACTACGCCTAATAAGGAAACAACAAAACATATAACCCTACCCAAACCAAGCTAACCCCCAAAACATGAACAGAAATTCATTTCTGGAAGTTTCACGCGTGGATCGCTTCCCTAGTGACTGTTTCCAATGGTGTTTTCAAGGCAGTCACGCGCGGAAGTAACCCAAGAGAAACCCTTATTTATAAAGGGGGTATATAAGTATTCGGTATCAATAAGGAATGAATTGAAAGTAACCGCCTTCCATTTCTTAAGGTCGTCCTTTTTCCTACGTATCAATAAGGAATGAATTGAAAGTTTTCGGGTGTAATTATGAAGATATTGACAGTAAATATTGGTATCAATAAGGAATGAATTGAAAGCTTGACAACCGTTGATGCGACGTTGCGGACTCCCTGGGGTATCAATAAGGAATGAATTGAAAGAGTACCCCGCCTACCTTGCCAACCAAGTTTTCCAATATGGTATCAATAAGGAATGAATTGAAGGTTTTGTTCATGCCTAGTAATTCTAACGCATGCGGGTGTTTGTGTCGGTGGGTGGTTAAGTTGTTGTTTAGTTATTGTAGGAGTGTGCTGTTGAG
>CAZVLA010000049.1:0-70925 GCA_964627805.1 uncultured Desulfurococcaceae archaeon | reverse complement strand
GAAGACTAGGAGGGTACTTGCTAAGGCTCTTGAGTACTTAATCAGTAAGAGGGAAACTAGGGTGTGGGTACCTCCTAAGAAGCACGGATTAGTACCTATGTAGGTGAGTTACATGGTAAGGATTAAGCTTAGGAGGAGGCGCAGAGTTAGGCAGGAGATGGTCGCCGCTGCTGTAGCTGCCGTAGCTTACCACTTGAGACTTAAGGGATTGAGTATACCTAAACCTACTGCACCAGTAGTTAGTACTGCTGAGGTACCTAAGCTTACTGAGGCCTCATTAACTACTTCATCATGGGTAATTAACTGGAGATATGAAGTAAGTACTAGGTTAAGTAGTAGGGGGAGGGTTAGGTCATGGTGAAGTACAGGGTTAGGGTAGGTAATAAGGAGTTTGAGGTTGATGTTGAGGAGAAGGGGGGTAATAAGTTCTTAGTTACTGTTAATGGTGTTGAGCTTGAGGTACTTGTTGAGGGTAGTGAAGCAGTAACTCCACAGGCAGTACCTACAGCACCTAAGCCTGAAGCAGTAGCGACTACGGAGGTAGCGGTACCTAAGCCTGCTGAGGTTAAGGTACCGGAAGGTAAGGTTGTTAAGGCACCGACACCCGGTAAGGTAATTGAGGTTAAGGTTAAGGTAGGTGATGAGGTTAGGGAGGATGACGTAGTAGTTATTCTTGAGTCTATGAAGATGAGCATTGAGGTTTATGCTGGAATGAGTGGTAAGGTTAAGGAGATACTTGTGAAGCAGGGTGACTTCGTTGATTTAGGCCAGCCCTTAGTGGTGCTTGAGTAATGACGATTACTGACATCTTTAGTGAGAGACCATTCATAATAGGTATGGTTCATATAGGTCCCCTACCAGGAAATCCTAGATTTAATGAGTTAGGGTTAAGAATTAATGATATTATTGAACAAGCAGTAAGGGATGCTAAAACCCTTGAGGAGGGAGGGGTTGATGGGTTAATTGTTGAGAATTTCAATGACCCACCATACCCTAAGGAGAGGGCCGACCCAGCTACGGTTGCTTCAATGGCTTTAGTAGTGAGGGAAGTACGTAGGTCGGTTTCAATACCCGTAGGTGTTAATGTGCTTAGGAACTGCGGTATTGATTCACTAGCCATAGCCTACGTTACTGGGGCATCGTTCATTAGAGTTAATGCCTTAGCTGAGGCTGTTGTCGGTCCTGAGGGTGTACTTAACCCTATCGCATATGACTTATGTAGGTATAGGTCAGTATTAGGTGCTCAAGGGGTGGCCATATTAGCTGATGTGCACGTTAAGCATGCAGCACCGTTAGTTAGTAGGGATATTGAATTAGTTGCTTTAGAGACTATTGAGCGTGGATTAGCTGATGCGGTGGTTGTGTCAGGTAGTTACACAGGGCTTGAGGCTAGTATCGATGACGTTATTAAGGTACGTAAGGTAGTACCTAGGGAGTACCCAGTAATAGTCGGTAGTGGGGTTAACTACGATAACGTAGTTAAGTTCTTGAGCGTAGCTGATGGGGCGATTGTAGGTACGTACTTTAAGATTGGTGGTAAGGTAAGTCTAGAGAGGGTTAGGAAGTTAATGAGTAGGGTTAAGGAGTTAAGGAAGCATTAAAAATTACTACCTACGTGACCTTATACGTTCTAGTATTTCCTTAGCCTTATCGTACCTTATTACACCCTCCTTAAGCATTTCCTCAACTACCTTATCAACCTCATCACCTACAGCACCTACACTTATCGCTATTTGCCTAGCGTGAAGCTTCATGTGACCCCTCTGAATGCCTTCAGCAGCTAATGCCCTTAAGGCAGCTAAGTTCTGAGCTAGTCCTACAGCCCCCATCACCTCAGCTAATTCCTTAGCTGACTTAACACCTAGTATCTTAAGTGATACCCGAGCTACGGGGTTAGTCTTCGTAGCTCCGCCGACAATCCCTACGGCTATAGGCATTTCTAGGTAACCTATTAAGTCGCCGTTCTCGTCAAGTTCCCACCTACTTAGGGGTTCGTACCTACCGTTCCTTGCCGCGTATGCATGAGCGCCAGCCTCTAAGGCTCTTGTGTCTTGACCCGTAGCTAGGGCTACCGCAATTATCCCGTTCATTATGCCCTTATTATGGGTGGCTGCCCTATAGGGGTCAGCAGCTGCGAATGCCCAAGCATACACTATACCTTCAGCTACTTCAGGACCCCCTACGGCTTCCTTAGGTACTTTAGTCCATGCCCTCACTAACCTCTTAGTAGCTAGGTTAGATACTATCCTTAAGTAGACCTTACCTCCTGTCAATTTCTCTATATAGGGAGCTACCCTTTCAGCCATCGAATTAACCGCGTTGGCCCCCATAGCGTCCTTAACATCAACTATTAAGTGAGTAATTACCATAGATCCCTTAGGTGAGTTAATTACCCTTACCTCAATATCCCTAGCACCACCACCTAGCTTAACTAGTACTGGATCGACTTCATTAGCTATCTCGAGGATCTCATGCTTATGCTCAAGAATCTTGTACGCAGCTACGTAGGGGTTAGTTACCTTAACTAGCTGTACTTGGGATATCATTAGTTGGTCAGTAGCTAGTGCGTGTAAGCCGCCACCCTTTCTACACATCTTAGCAGCATTAGATGCCGCAGCAACTACTGATGGTTCCTCAATAGCCATAGGTATTAGGTAGTCCTTACCGTTGATTAGGAAGTTAGTGGCTATGCCTAGAGGTAGTTCCAGAGTCCCTATTACGTTCTCTATCATCCTCTCCGCTATTTCAAGGCTTAAGGACCCTGTCTTAGTTAGTACCTCAATATCCTCATCACTTAAGCCAGCGAATTCCTTAACCTTACGTATCCTCTCATCAATACTTAATTTATGGAATCCAGGTATTCGTGAGGTCCTACCTTGACTCAATAATAACACCTACCAACGTTAAGTGTTGATTAGGTAGGAATTAAGGTTTTACATGTAAAAACTACTTACTCATTAACTTACTTAACTTATTAATTACTGATTCCTCAATAACGCTCTTTACGAAGCTCTTGTACTTAACTATTGATTTAGTCTCCTTAGGGTTAAGCCCCTTACTTAAAGCTAACTTAGTTGATGCTATCCCTACTACCTTGAACCAGTACAGTATGTTACTTAAGTAACTACCCTTACTTAACTCAAGCTCAAGTACCTCATGACCGAAGTCCCTTAAGTGCTTAGGTACGTACTTAGTTATTGGATCTTCAGGATCAACAAACACTACGGCCTTAATACCTACTGACTTACCCTCCCAACCAACTATGTCGTTATGTCCCCACTCAGGTATTACTTCAGCCTTCGCTATTACCTTAGTATTCTCATTGAATTCATTCTTAGCCCTAAATCCTAGGGGTGCGTACTTAGTGTTAGTTATGAATATAGGTACTGAATCACCTATGAATTTCATTAGTTTATCAGCATCTAACTCAGCATCTCTTGAGTTAAGTACCTCAGTAGCTTCCTTAAGTTCAGTGATTAAGTCGATCCCGTACTTACTCAGTACCTTAACAGCACCTATTAGTAGTAGAGGGAAGGCAGCCCTAGGTGCGTATCCCTTATCGATAGTAACGTAGGGCAGTCCTAATTTCTTAGCTAGGTCAATTAACTTACCATTAGATGAGACTATAGATACTTCAGCACCTGCTTCAATAGCATCAACCACGGTCTCTATAGTCTCTAGGGTATTCCCTGAGTAACTAATGCTTAGTACTAACCACCCCTTACCTACCCATGAGGGTATTTTAAAGTCCTTAACTACTTGGACAGGGAATCCGGCACTTCCGTAGAGTAGTGAGTAGATTACATCACCGACGACGCCAGATCCACCCATACCAGTCACTAAGAGCCCCTTTAACTCCTTAAGCTTGGGAGTACCGATTACTGAGTAACTCTCTAACGCTTTCTTAGTTACGTCGTACCAACTAAGGTATGCTTTAAGCATCTCATCCATAGGGACACCATGTGAAGTTTAATGATGGGTAAAATAAGTAGTACTGCGTAAGGTAATGAAGCCCTACTCCTTGCGATGTTTAATGGGTGGTGAGGGTAGGGTATGTACCCCCTACTTACTAACGGTAATGTCTACGTAGTTCATTGATGCTGGTGAGCCTGTACTTAGGGATTCAGTAACTAATACTGAAGCCTCGTAAGCACCACTGCTTAAGTACTTATGAGTCACTTCATAATCACTACTCATTACACCTACGGTACCGTCGCCCCAAGACCATAAGGTAATTACTGATGGTAGATCCTTAACTCCGTTAACTGAAGCCTTTAATTCCTCACCTACCTTCAGTGAAGTCGCACTAGCATCAATACCTACGTGGAACTCGTACTTAAGCTCGTAGTTATTAGGTACCTTATGGTCTATGGATTCAATTACTAAGTAATTACTGACTATTGAGGTACCATTTAATGAAACCACTACTATATAGCCCTCCTTACCGTCTGGATCCTTAAGTAGCGGGAATGAGATTACGTTGGGATTGCTTGAGGATTTTAACCATCCAACTATGTAGTAAGGTCCTTCAGCTATGAAGTTATTGCTGTGGCATCCATGCTTACATCCATGGCATTTAGAGCCATGGTGACCTGAGCCGCAACCGTGATGCTCCTCATAGTACTTGACGTCACCGCTATACCCCGGGTTCATTACTATTAAGACGTATCTTTCGTTACCGCTTGAGTCCTTAACTTTAGTGAAGCATGTGATAGCTAGTATGTTTTCGGTGCCGTAACCTCTACATACTGCATTGCTTAATGGCTTCATTATCGCTACCCCACCAGGCGGTGGTGGAGGAGGTGGTGCTGGTGGTTTGGGATTAACTCTAGAGAAGAACGCCTCATTCAAATCTACACCAGTCGGAGGTGCTGGTCGCGTGAGTACGTCGGGGTTTAGGATGTACATGCGTATTGAATTTAGCGAGTAGAGTCCGTAGGTCTCCCTATAGTCCTTCGTTCTCGGATCCTTATCTAAGTACTTGATTAGGAACCCCTCAAAACTTACGTTCTTAGCTACTGACTCAGTAGTTAGTATCGGGTGATCCTTAGGTTTATCACCAGTGTTCTTATCTAGTTCAAAGAATGCGAAGTGGTTGTAACCGTACTTATTTACGTACCTACAAGCTACTATTAAGTGATCCTCCCACCTGAACGTCTTAACTTCATAGCATTCACTACCGATTATCTGCTTGAAGTCACCTCTCCTCTTAATCCACAGTACCTTATACTGCTCCTCATGCTTACCCTTAGGTGGTGGCGAAGGAGGCGGGTTCTTTGTTAAGGCTATTATTAACCAATCCACTGGTTTACCTTTGGAGTCACCTAAGTTAACTGATATTACGTAGTAGTCGTAGTCATGCTTACCAGGGGGAGGTGTTGCTATGGGGGTTAACCACGCATTAATTACTTTGCTACACTCACTACATATCATGCTATCGGGTACGTTATACAGTAGTAAAGTACCTACGATCTTACTCTTGCATCCATGTCCCTCAATCTTAAGTTTATACAACTTAATACTTAGTGACTTTGAATCGCCTACTTTGCAGAATACGGTAACTAATATTAAGGCGTCGTAATCCTTAGGTGGTGGCTGATCTGGTGCTGGGTATACAGTCCATGCCTTAACCGTACATGCTTTGCCTATATCAGCATCCGTTAAACTTATTGTCGGTGCACTCACTATAGCTCTATGATCCTTAATCTCTGCTGTAGCCCACCACCACTCGTAGTTCATCGGTCCATACCCTACTACGTAACCCTTTATGTGGTGGTTCGGACCCGGTCCCTTGTATTCATAGAAGAAGTCCGTTACGTACATATTACTGACGCTACTAGCTACTACGTTGCTTCCAGCACCCTCAACTGTAAATGGTGTTAGCGACGTAGCTGATCCTATATCCGGTAATAGCTGCTGTGGTGAGGGACTAGTTTGTGGCTGTTGGCTTGGTGATTGCGGTGCTTTGCTATAGTTAGGTGAGCCATTTTGACTACTTGATGAGGGGTTACTGGGGTTTAAGGCGTATTGAGGATTGTTAGGTGTTGCGTTAGTAGATGACTCATATACTGATACCTTCTTGAAGGTATAGTACGTATTACCTGTTACGTCCTCCATTAACAACTCAATTACCTGCCCACTCCTTATGCTCGCAGTTACCTTACCGCATATCTCGACAAGCGTGCCCGGCGGTATTTCTAGGGTACCCCCACTATTACTTACTTTTCCTAACCCACTTAACACCCTAGCTTTATCCACTACTAATTCGTACTTACCGTTCACCGATATCGAGGATATGAATACCTCACTATAACCTAAGTTCTTGACGTAGAAGCATAACTCAACAGAGTTAGGTGAAGTACGTGTAGCTACTACTGAACCCATGAATTCAATACGTGAGGGTTGGGGTATGAGTACCGAACTAACTATACCGTAGGAGTATAAAGTAACTATGGTTGCGAGCGCCATAGCTACGGATATACCTATAGCTATGGCTACTAAGTAGCTAAACCCCCTCCTAAACTTCATTCGGGGGTACATACCCTACCCTCGAATAATGACTGTATTCAGTGATTATAAATTAATATGTATCGTTTTATAAACTACTTTGAGCCCTGTAGTTAGCCTCTATTACCTGTAAGGTTAGTTTATTTAAACTACGGAATCACCCCTTAAGCCACTTCATAGCCTCATCCTTAAGTAACTTAACTGATATCTTAATGAACTTCTCATTATCCCCTCTAAGTAAGGCCTCAATAGCCTCCCTACCTTCCTCACCAGCATCGTCTAGGGGCTTTAGTAAGTACTTCATCATTCTCCTAGCCATCTCCTCATTACCTCTGAAGTACATCCTAAGTAACTCAACGAATGCCTTAGGGTCACTCATGAAGAGGTGCGTAGCGTACTTACCGTACCTTGAGTAAGCGAACATGTTTAGAGATATTAGTAAGCCGGGTGTGTGTCTCTTTAGTCTATTCTCCATTACGTTCTGTAAGTACGCTAGCACTACCTTAACTACCTCATCGTCCCTAGTCATGTTGTCAGCACCTCCACTCAATACCCTTTTCAGAGAAGCATACCTTCACAGGCTTTAAGTAAGGGGCTACTCCAGCCATGAATGACCTAATAACGTAGCAATTCCTCTCATGTTCTGGGGTTATTTTTATGATTTTATCGTAGATATCTAGAAGGAGGGGTAGGGGTCTTTCCTTACGTTCGTAGTATATATAGAATGTCGTTATATTTAGTCTCCTACGTGTCAGTAGGTTATCTATGTGTAGGCTTAGGTACTCCCTCCAACCGTAGAGTGCCGGTAATTGATTCAATGAATCAATTATCTCGAAGTCCGGCCTAATACTTAGGTCCATCTCCCTATTCCTAGAGCTTAGTAAGTAGATTGGCTTAGATGTAGGCTGTACTGGATCCACCGTTATGTCTAACTTACTATAGTTAATTCCGTACGTGGTAGCTACTTCCTCAACCAGCGACTTAATTAGTTGCGAGGGTTTACCGTAACTTCTAATAAGTGCCTTACCACCGTACTTGGCTATGAATGGTAGTACCATAGCTAAGGCTATAGTTAATCCAGCACTACCTTCTTGAGCTATTATAGCTACTTGAGTACCCTTACTTAGTGAGGGACCTAGAATGCATGTTAGTTCAGGTATTGGTGATTCATAGACAACCTCCTCGCTAGGTGCCGGCACCTCCTCGATCTTCTCCGGTACGTATACCTTAATGCCCTTACCAGGCACTATGTCGAAGAATACCTCAGCCCTAGGTATTTCAGAACCTCTCATCTTCCTAATCTCCATCTTACGTATGAGTACTCCATTCTCTATTATTGATCTCAGTATAATGACACCATCAACTAGGAACTCCTCAACACCATAACCAACTACTGGAGTACCTATTGGTAGCTCAGCTATTAGCAAGGCCGTTACGTTTAGCGGTTTTAAACCAGCTATTATGGCGTTCTTGATTATCTCTCTAGAACCCCTAAACCCGACTATCTGCGTTATAGCTGTTGCTGAGTCAATGACTGCTCTCTTAGCTCTCATCTCAAGTACTGCCTTAAGGAACTCCCTAAGAGCCTCCTCAACACCCTCCACTGTTTGTGTCTGAACACCTTCAATGTATGTGAATAACCCTCTCCTCTCAAGCTCCTCGAAGTCCATACCCAATGCTCTCATGTACTTAATGAAGTCATACTTAGGTTCTAGGAAGCTCAAGTACACGCCAGGCTCGCCATACCTCTTCGCTCCCTCGTAGATGAACTTCGCAGCGAATGTAGTCTTTCCTGCGCCAGGGGTCCCAGCTAGTAGTACTATATTCCCCCTCGGAAATCCTCCCTCAAGTAAGTCGTCAATACCCTCTATACCTGTAGGGCACCTCTCTATCAACTCCATCTCAAGTACTCACCACTACATTATGTTGTAGGATATGAAACTAAATACTTTACAGTAGTTAAGTCCCCTTAACACTACTACCGAATCAATTAGTAGTAGAACGTAGCGACTGGGAGACGAAGTGATTAATCAGTGCCTTCGGAGTTACCTGAATCTAACTTGCTTCTCGCTTTATCCCTTATAGCGGCTACTATATCCATGTAGCTATGCCTAACCATCCTAGCTTTCCTCCTAATACACTCATTAATTTCCTTAAACACCTTAATCAAGTCAGTTGGTGAGTCACTACTCGGGAATGTGAAGTCCTCAGGTCGGCATCCTGTTTTATTGATTATTATTCTGAGCATCTCCTCACTGACTTTATGCAGCGATGGACCTAACACAAGCTCCAGAAGCTCCACTAACTGCTTAGGATCGTAAATAGCTAATTCCCCGATATCCCTACCTGATGTATTCTCGATGAACTTAATCACTCTGAAGGCCTTATCGTTACCTAGTACCTCAGTTAATGCATCATTTATTATGCAGGATAGGTCGTAGGATGTATCGATACTGAAGTTACATACCTTCCCCTTACCCTCAGATCCCAAGACTAACACCTTGCACTACTTAATTAGTTACCTCACCAACTCACCTACCTACAGAGGTACCTCACGTACTTATTTTGTACTCTAAAGCTTATAATCTTAAAGTTAGGGATCTTAATACTTAAATATTAATTACTAAGAACTTCAAGTCTTAGGAATACTTACCGTAGGGATTGGTAGGGCTGACTTCATGAATATAAGGACCGCGTAAACAGCTATCGATATGAAAAGAAGTATTAAGGCATGAATTAATGATGATACGTGCCTCGAGCCCGTGAAGTAAGAGACTACGACGCCATTAGTTACTGCCTCAACAAGTACCCCGTAGATTACTAGTGAAGTCATTACGTCTGGATTGACCTTACCTATTAAGGGCATGCCCACAGTAGTGGTTTGCTGTGATAGCGGGTATATGAAGGTTGCTAAGAATATGACCGTCGACACGAGATACACGAACATTACTAAGTATAGCGTAGCTAAGAATGACCTAGTAGCGTCTCTTAACCTCTTTGAGTAACTCACTATGGTCTCAACAGCCTCTCTAAACTCCCTCACCGTTCTGTACATCTCCTCACCACTCCTTGAGAGCATCGATAGGTAATCAGCCATTAGCTCAAGGAGATTCGATTTACTGCCCCTCAAGTACTTAGTGGCTTCCTCCAACGTACTACCTAAGTACATAGCCTTAACCATAGTGAGTAACCTACCCCTAAGGAACTTCACGTACTTACTAGCCTCATGAATAGCTCTAGGCATCGGTAAACCAGCCCTTAAGTTACCCTCAAGAGCTGATAAGAAAGCAGGTATTTCGTTCTCAAGGGTAACTAACTCCCACTCCCACTTAAACTCTAGAGCAGCTGCAGGTACTAAGGAAACTGCGGTAATGAATGATATTAGTAGTGCGTCCTTAGGGTCTAGGAAGTTAATCGGTACACCCATGATCTTCTCGTGAAGGGCTAGGAAGATCATGAATGATATTACCGGTAAAGAGAAGCTTACATACCTAACTAACTTCTTATCTCTACTACTTAACTCAACCCTAATCTTAGGTAATCCGAACCTCATAGTAGGGCCCTCTCAACCATTTTCTTAGCCATTACTGCTGAGAATACCGAGAATATCGGTATTGCGATGAATACTAGTAGCATTATTAATGGCGTAACGTTAGCCCCACTAAGTATCGCTAATGATGAGAGCATTATAATACCTAGTACTGGAGCGAAGACACCCATACTCATGTACAGCTCAACAATTACTGAGAGGTTCTCAATTGCCTTCCTTAACTCGGCATCCTTATCACTCATTAATCCCTCAAACTCATCCTTAAGGAACATAGACGTACTCTCACCACCCATCTCAATAGCCGTCATGACCCTCTTCAGAACATCGAATGCTGGGTTCTTACCAACTAATTTCTGTACCTTACTAACTGCTTCAGCTGGTGGCGTACCTAGTAGGATCTCCTTAAGTATTAAGTCTAAGATCCCTAACTTAACATCCTTAACAACCTCCTCAAAAGCCTTAAGTGGGGGTTCGCCAGCTGCTATCATTGTCTTCATCTTAAGTACTATGTAGGGTAGCCTTAGATTGAGTTTATCTAACTCACTACTGAGCATGAAACGAGGCAGTAGGATTATAGCTACACCTATCGTAGCCATTACTAACTCAACGACTAAGGCCTCAGGCAATGTAATGACTCCCTTACCGAACCTAGCCTTACCACCACCTAGTAAAACAAGTATTAGAGGAAATGACCCCATAGCTATAGGTATTGATGCTGCTGCGTAATGAAGTAGTTTACTCCTCCCTAAATAGTACTTACTCAGCACAGCTCATACCTCCTTATAAGTCATTATTGCATTAATGACTTCATCATAGGTTGGGTTCTTACTAACTAATTCCCTAAGGAATTCAGCCCTCCTCTTAATACTAAGTAGTAACCTATCGAGAGGTATACCCTTAATATCACTTATCTTCTTAAGAGTAAGTGACTCCTCAGGTCTGAATACTGCCAAGTCCGCCCTAGGTCCCTTAGGGTCATCTATATCTACATTAACTTTATAAACAACATTAAGTGAAGGTTCACCCGTCTTAAGGTCTATATCAGCTATCTCAGAAGCTGAGAGTACGTACCTCTTAATACCTCCCCTCCCCCTAACCTTAGTTATGTGTATGACTACATCAAGTAGCTTAACTAGGTAGGGAGGTATGTTCATTGGAGGCGCCATTAATCTCTTAACAGCAGCTACGGCGCCCTCAGCGTGCATCGTGCTTAAGCCTCCATGACCTAGGGATATAGCCTGCATTAGTACGTAGGCCTCCTCACCCCTAATCTCACCAACTATTATGAAGTCCGGTCTCTGCCTCATTGATGCCTTAACTAAGTCGAAGAGGGTTACCTTACCAACACCTTCAACACCCTCCTTAGTCACCATGTATATTACGTTAGGGTGGGGTAGCTTAATCTCCCTAACCTCCTCAATAACCACTACCTTCATACTAACAGGTATTAACGTAGCTAACGCATTAAGTAATGTAGTCTTACCAGCTGCTGTCTCACCAACTATGAATACTGACCTCTTATGCTCCATAGCAACCCATAGAAAGGCTAGGAGCTCAGGGTATACCGTACCGAACTTCATTAGATCAGCTACTGTGAAGGGTACTTCCCTATACTTCCTAATGGTTATTGCAGCACCTAACTCGGAAATCACTGGATGGACTACATGCACTCTGTAACCCATGGGTAAGGTACCGTCAACTATAGGTCTACTTAAGCTGGCGAACTTACCTGAGGTTAGCATTATCTTGTGTAAGTGCCTATTAAGTTCCTCAGGGTCGAAGAAGTATATGTTCGTTGGTAGGTTCTCATACAGCCTATGCCACACGAATACCGGCCTACCAATACCTACCACGTGAATATCCTCAATGTTAGGGTCCTTAAGTAGCGGGTCTAACTTACCGAACCCTAATAAATCCCTCATAACTACATACGAGATCTTCTTAATTACTTCATCACCCACTTTCTTACCTAGTCTCTTACGTACGTACTTCTTAACTACCTTATCAAGTAGTAACTTAACCTTCTCAGACTCTAGATCCTCGATAGACAGCTCCTCAATAAACCACCTCCTAATATCCTCAACAACTAAGGACTCCCTCTCATTAAGTTCGGGCTGGATAACCCTATACTCAAGTGAACCATCAGGTAACCTAACGATCCTTACCTTCGTAAACTCATCTAGAGAGTACTCCTCAATAACCTCCTCAGTCAAGCCCATACTTATGTCATTATCTTTATCCACAAATCTTCACCGTGCCTTGACTTAGTACTGGGTTACACCCTAAGAATAATTGATATCTAGGATCTAAAACGATAACGTGTGGAAAGCAGGTACTAAATATGTTATTATGGGATTAAGCTCTAAAAACAGTTTATTATATAGAGTTATTATGCTCTTATTCTGATAGTGACTTCACTTCCATCAGTACCTATGAGCTTTATTGTATATACGTACCCTCTAGTAATACTTGGTGAATTATCTGTATACACTGCTACAGGTATTGCTGAACCATTAGCGGGTACCTTAGCTGGTATTAGGTAGGTTGCTCCAGTTGGTGAATATGTTAATTCACCCACAGCTGCGGTACTTAAGCTGCTTAGTGATGTATTCCTACTGACTGAATTTATTAAGTATGAATTACCTGCATTATCAATTACGTAGACCCTACTTATGTTGGTATCCCTACTACCGTCGTTCCTTACGTAAATCACGAAGTAACCTTTCGTCGCGTTGTAATATCCTGACTCAGCAACAAGTACTGCCTGAGGCCCTGAGGTCGTGCTGAATCTTGTTCCTATCCACCCCGCCATGAAGGCATATATCACTATGCCTGTGGCTATCGCTATTAGTATGAGCAGTACGGTCGCTATTATTGGTGAAATACCTTTCCTAAGCTTTACTACTTTCATGTTCTTACCCTTGAGTATTTTTGAGTAGTAGTTAATAAAATTGGCTTTTCTGAATTTAATTACCTAACTTAAGACTAGTTAGTTAGTTTTCGACAGATTGTAAAAAATCCTCTGATTAGATACTTAGACGTGTTACGGTATGAATACTGAGGAGGATGTCTCGCTTCCGTCATTAGCTACTATCTTAATGCCGTAGTACGACCTATGCTCTATGAAGTTTTTGTAGGGACTTACAAGGAAGTCCCCAATAACTACCTGTACTACTGTGTTGTTGGGGTATACTACGGGCTTACCTCCCGTATCGTTGGTTATGTTTAGTTGATGTGGTTTAGGTGGGTACTCAGCTATTAGTACGGTTCCGTTAGGTGTGGTTATGTATGCTCTAGATATGAATACCTTACTCGGTCCTTCGTTCCTAACATAGAGTATTATGTGGGTCCCATTATATGATGTATGCTCAATAACTAATAAAGTATTAGCTCTTTCCGGTGGTTTAGCCCCTGTTACTGGCCTCCATGTTATGGCGTATAGGGCCAAACCTATGACTACAGTTACTAGAATAAGTACTACGGCAGCTACATTAATGGCGACAGCCTTCCTAATCAATTCGGTCCCTCATCTATACATTATCTTAAGGTAGGAAATAAGTACGTTGGTATAGGTGGATTCAGTAGTCTCTCCTTTTTTAAGTTTTCGCTTGGTCTTAGGTAGTTATTGGTGTATGTGCGTATGTCAGCCCTTAAGGACTTCGGTAAGGAGTGGAGGGGTAAGGAGAAGACCTTAGGTGATGCGCTTAGGAAGGTATTCGGTAGGGAGAAGCCACTAAGGTTTAGGTTAGCTATGGCTCACTACAAGATAAACACTATGGTTAGGAGGCTTGAGGTATACCTAGAGAGGCTTAAGGCTAGGGATCAAGAGCTCTTTGAGAGGGTAGTTGATGCTATAATGAGTAAGGACAATGCTAGGGCAACTATGTACGCTAACGAGATAGCTGAGCTTAGGAAGGTAGCTAAGTCATTACTAATGGTTCAGGTAGCCCTTGAGCACATAGCGCTTAGGATTGAGTCCATTAGGGAGATCGGTGAGATAGTGTACTACTTAGCACCAGTAATCGGTGTAGTTAAGGATGTTAGAGCAGCTATTAAGACCGTACTACCTGAGTTAGGGATTGAGTTAGGTGAGGTACAGGACATACTTCAGGAGACCGTTATGGAGGCAGGGAGTATAGTAGGGTATGGAGACATAAGCATACCAACGTCAGCTGAGGCTAGGAAGATACTTGAGGAGGCTAAGGTAGTTGCTGAGCAGCGTATGAAGGAGGAGTTCCCAACCCTACCAGCTACTGTACCGTCAGCTCAGGCTGGAGAGAAGTCTGCTGAGGCACATCCCTAAACTACTAAAGGGCTTTTTCATGAATAAAGTAAGTTATGGCAGTACACAACTTGTTTTAAGAACTACCTTTATAAGTTCTCCCACCACCTCCTTAGGGGCTAGGTAGTGGAGTTTAACTTAATAGTAATTCATGAGCCTGGACTCAATAACTACGGATGGGCCAGGAACCAAGTAAGGCAAGTGCTGGGTCTTGATGCTGTATTCGTATCTGCTTACCAGTCGGTAATTCTGTATAAGGTTAAGGGTGATCCCCACGAAGTAGCTAGGAAGCTTAGGGAGTACTTAAGTAACGCTTCAACACCAATAATAAGGGTAGTACCTGTCGACTACGTTACTGAACCATTAATTGATAGAGTTTGTGAAGTAGTTAAGGAATTAGTACCTAAGATACCTAAGGACTCAACATTCAGAATAACCCTTGAGGGACACTTATTTAGGGTTAGGGAGGACGGTGCTAGGGTTAGGATGCACACCATAGACTCTATACGAGAGATAGCTAAGTACGTACCTAGGCCTGTTAACTTAGAGAATCCTGATTGGGTGATATACATTAGAGTAGTTAAGTACATGAAAGTATCGAGGAAAGCTACTATATCGCTAGTCAAGCCGTATGAAATAGCTAGGTTAGTACCTAAGGAGTAACTACTATGTAGTGTAGCCCTAGCCAACAACCGCTAATTCCTTAATTAGCGCACCTACCTTAAACCTACTAGGTACTAACCTCTCAGCCTCAGGTATTCCTGGTTTACCATCAAGTATCCAGTTAGCTATTAACTCACCAGTTACTGGACCCATCATGTAACCATGACCGCTGAACCCCGTTGCTACGTAGAGATTCTCGACCTCCTCGAAAGGACCGTAAATCGGGTGGTGATCAGGTGTTGTTACGTAGTACCCTACCCAGTACCTAAGTACCCTAACGTTACGTAGCCACGGGAATAGCTGAGTTAGGGGCTTAACGACCTTAGGTATGAAGTCAATCCTCTGTGAAGTTAGTGGTAGCTCAGCCTCCTCCTCAATGTCCCTACCCATGAAGAAGCCTCCCTCCTTAGACTGGACTACGTATGGAACACCTGGAGTGTCCCAGTCAATAACTAATGGCTTAAACGCTTCTCTGTAGGGCTCAGTTATTAGTGCGTGTCTAGGTATGTTACTTATTGGTAAGTCAATACCTACCGTCTTTAGTAAGTCCCTACTACCAGATCCTGCAGCAACTACTACGTACTCAGCCCTAACCTCAGTACCTTCGATCTCAGCACCAACGACCTTACCTGACTTCACGATTAGTTTCTTAGCTTCAGCATGAGTAACTACCTCAACACTGTTCCTCGTCACGTACTTCAGTAGGGCGAATATCGTGTCGAATGGGTAGGACTTACCTGCTGTTGGGTCTAGCATAGCACCAGCTACTAACTCCGTATTTAGCGTGGGTACTAACTCCTTAAGCTCATCAATACTTAATAATCTAGTAGGTACTCCTAAGCTGTTATGTAGCCTAGTTAACTTACTGAAGAATTCAACACTCTCCTCCTTCCTAGCGACCCATACATACCCTGATTGGTCGTAATACAGCCCCTCCCTACCTAACTCACTTGATGCGTACTCCTTCCATAACTCAATGCCCCTCTTCATGAGTACTACGTGCTCTTTGGATGTGAATGATGCTCTAATACCTGTTGCGCACCTACCTGTTGAGCCGGCACTAATGTATGACTTATCAACTACTAGTACGTCCTTAACCCCCCGCTTAATTAGGCTATAAGCTATTGATAACCCGGATATCCCAGCACCTATTATTAATACATTAACCTCCCTCCTCATGACTTACTCACCTCCTTAACATCTATGGACTTAAGGAAGTACTCAATCGGTATGGGTATTATAGGTGCCCTAATAGTTGGTAATTCTATCTCATCATGCCTCTTACCTAGCCTCCTAGCTAGAATACCGAGTACTATAGGTATGCATGTCCTACCTTGGCACGGACCCATACCTATGCCTAACCTCCTCTTCAAGCACTCAAGATCCCTACAACCCTCATCAATCGCCTTAATGACGTCATCGACCGTTACGTCACGACACCTACAAACAAACGCTGGGTGCTCCCTCAATTCCCTCACCTCTCCACCCATACCCCCCTCACCTCCATAGCTAATTCCTTAGGTACCTTAACCGTAACTACTAAGGTCTTATTCCACTCCCAAACCCTCACGACCTCACCCCTACCTAGCTTAGAACCATCACGACCTAGGAGAGTCACTTCATCACCTACCTTAGGGTGAGGTAGGAACTCGTGAGGTACGGTTACGTAAGCGTAATCACCTGGTTTTGATAGGTCAACAACGAATATAGCTAGTCCAGGGCACTTAGCGACGCATGAACCACACCCAACGCACTTACTCCAGTCTATCCTTGGTATATCCTTTATCTTCTCAATAACTATGGCTCCGTGAGGGCAAGCTACGGCACATATGTTGCATGGTATTTCTTCAGGGCACTCAATAATAGCTACTGGGCCCTTAGCTAATCTCTCCTTAGGCGGTAGGAGACCTAATGACTTTAGCTCTTCAGTAGTAATTATCCCTGTCCTCTTGAATTGAGGAACATCCATACCCCCTCACCCCCCGATAGTTACGTATGGTGGGTACTTCCTACGTAGCTCCTCCATCTCCTCCTCACTTACTGTGACCTTCAGCTTCCCCTCCCTAGCCCTAGCTACTACTGGTGCCTGCCTATACTCATCCCATAGGAACTTCAGTATCTCCTCCCTCCTCCTCACAACCTCCTCACGAGCTACACCAGCCTTAATAGCTACGGAGAGTCCCGCAATCTCGCCTTCAAGCATCGCCGTCGTCGCTTCCTCAATACCTGATGCGTCACCTGCTATGAATACGTTAGGTACTGAAGTCTCTAGGTACTTAGTCCTAATGGCTGTGAGGCCGCCTAGCTCAGGTACCCACTTAAGTAACGCACCTAACTGAGCCAGTACTCTAGTGTCTGGTGTTAAGCCTATAGCGAGTAGTACTAGGTCACATTTAATATCCTTCTCACTACCTGGTACGGGTTTGAACTTCTCATCAACCTCAACTATAGTAGCTCCCTCAACCCTCTCCCTACCCCAAACCTCCTTAATCGTGTGCCTAACGTATATGGGTATTCCGTACCTCCTAACCTTAGCTGCATGTACGAACCACCCACCTACGTAAGGCATTATCTCAACAATACCCACTACCTTAGCACCTGCTTGAAGTAACTGGTAAGACACTATCAACCCGACATTACCTGAACCAACAACTAAGACCTCCCTCCCAGGAAGTACACCATACTCATTCATTAATGTCTGAGCACCGCCAGCACCCATAACCCCAGGGAGGTCATTACCTGGGAATGGGAGGTACCTCTCAGCCGCCCCAGTAGCTACTACTACGTACTTAGGCCTAACCCTGTAGAGCCTATCCTTACTAATCAAACCGACCCAACCACCTCTGAAGAATCCGTAAGCTGTCGTCTGTAGGAGCACCTTAACGTTCCTTAACTTCCTTATCCTCTCCTCAAGGACCTCAGCTACTTGGAACCCCCTTAAACCACCGAATAACTCCTTAGAACCGAAGAACTTATGTGTCTGCTTAACTAACTGACCCCCTAGTCTGAAGTGCTCATTAACTATTAACACATTAAGCCCTAACTCACCAGCCGCTATAGCTGCTGATAACCCGGCGGGTCCACCACCTACCACAAGTAAGTCGATATCTTCGACTACCTCCTCATCCTTAACCTCGAAGCTAGGGCTACTTTGAGGTATGCTGGCTAACCCCTCCTGAAACTCAACCTTGATCCCATCCCTAACAGGCTCTATGCATGTCCTAGTGTTGGGGACTCCATTAACTACGGCAAAACAGCTACTGCACTTACCGATCATGCAGAAAGGTCCTCTCGGCCTATGCTTATAGGCTGACCTACTTAAGACGTCATAACCTACTGCGTAAAGAGCAGCTGCTATACTTTCCCCTTCATAACCCTCAATCAATTCTCCATTAAAGAAGAACCTAACTTTCCTACTCCTCTTAAATGTGAGAATGGGGTGGGACCATATACGGCGATCCACTTGATGTGGCAATAATTCGACACCATAAGATACTCTGAAGGGGAGTTAATTAAAGGTAGTCTACCCATAGAGATAGTATTTCATGGACCTCCGTAAATGAAGGACTTATAACTTAAAGAACCCTCACGTAGAAGTTAACTAAGAAGTAATTTTAATGTTGAAACCTCTATGTCAAGTAATTATTGTAAATAATGTTCACTATAATAGTGTTAGTAGTGTATAATGCTTTTATACTTCAGGGTAGTAATTGATATATTGAGGTATTAATGCCGTGATGAGGGAGGTCTACAGCTTAATTGTGATAGCTATATGTATAACCGTAATCGTGATACTAGCATTCACTCACATACCGGAGGTATTCTGGTGGGGCCAGATAATCGTGCAGCTGATTATGCTGGGGATAGCCGTTGATGTTACGATGGGGCTTATTAAGGAGAGGGAGGAGGTGGGTAGGTAATGGTCCACTGGGGTACTGCTGAGACAATATTCACTACCTTAGGTGTGTACTTCGCTATAGTACTAGCTATTGGGTTCATAGTTGAGAAGTACGTTAAGAACTTAGCTGACTACATACTAGGTGGTAGGAGGTTAGGGCCTTACGTCATAGCATTTAGCGAGAGAGCTAGTGAGATGAGTGGTTGGGTAGGTTTAGGATTACCTAGTGAGGGATTCACATCAGGTATTAACTCAACATGGAACACCATAGGGTGCTTCTACGCTGACCTAATGTGCTGGACCGTAATATCTAGGAGGATAAGGAGGTTCACTGAGTCCGTAGGTGCCCTAACAATACCTACCTACCTAGAGGCTAGGTTGGGTGAGGATAGGGGTGTGTTAAGGATTACCTCAGCACTAATCATAGTGCTCTTCCTCTCAGCCTACGTAGGTGCTCAGTTCCTCGCATCAGGTAAGGTATTCTCAGCGATAGCCGCCGTCTCCGGCATATCAACTAACCTTAAGTTATGGATAGCTATAGGAGCTATAGTCATGATAATCTATACCGTACTAGGGGGGTTCTTCGCAGTATGCTGGACAGACTACGTGCAGGGTTGGTGGGCAGTAATAGGTCTGGTACTGATAGTCAGTGCTGGATTAGCAGCTATTGGAGGACCTGCTAACCTCTTCAACTTAATGGCGCATACACACGTAGGTAAGTCAGGGCTGACCCTACTTAGCCTCAATAACTTCTGGGGATATAGCTACGGAGGTGCCTTACTACTGATAATTATGCTATCGTACATAGCGATAGGTTTTGGGTGGCCCGGTAATCCACACATCACAGTTAGGTTCATGGGCATCAAGAGACCTAAGGATCTCAAGAAGGCCGCCTTAACGGCTATGATACTGTTATTAGTGGTGTATTACCTAGCTCAGTCAGCTGGCTGGATAGCTAGGGTAACCCCCGACGTAGCATCAAGTATTAAGGACCCTGAGGAAGCTCTACCTATGCTCGCTCTTAAGCACTTAAACCCGATATTAGCTGGTGTTGTTCTCGCAGCACCCATAGCTTTAATGATGTCTACCGCCGACTCTCAGCTATTGGTTGCCGCTAGTGCCATAGTTGAGGATATCTACAGGAAGACCTTTAAGAAGTCGTTGGAGGAGGCTAGGCTAGTCCTATGGAGTAGGATCGTTACTTTAGTAATAGGTATAGCTGCCCTAATATGGGCTCTGTTCTTCGGCAAGTCGGTTTACTACTTCGTACTATTCGCTTGGGGTGGTTTAGGAGCTGCTTTCGGACCTATAATGCTGTTATCGGTGCTGTGGAGGAGGTTAACACCTAGTGCGGCATTCGCGGCTATAGTCACGGGTGCTTCAACTATAATAATATGGAAGAGCTATAGTAAGGGATGGATCTTCTGCCCAGGAGGTAATTACAACGCTCAACTACCCCTACTAGCTGCTTCAGTACCTATCATAGTGTTCGTAGTTACATTCATAGGTGCTTACCTAATTGAGAGGGATGGTGTTAAGGGACTTAAGGCAGCTGTAGTAGCTGCTCTAGTAACTACTGCCTTCTGGGTTCCTTGGGTATACATTAGGTACTTCGTAGATCCTAAGTATAGTGCATGGTGGTACGAATTACTCATAGGGTTCCCAACAGCCACGGTAGTCGCTATAGTTACTAGCTACTTCTCAACCCCTGCTAAGACGGAGCATGTTGAGAGGGCGTTTAGGCTTATGGAGACACCAACACCTAGTGAGTTAGGTGAGGTAAGTAAGGGTAGTGAAGTTAAGGAGGTAGCTATTAGTGAGATTGATTACGTTAAGAACTTCGTATTAGCTAGGGGGTTAGTTAAATAACAACCCCACCTTTTTACTTAATTCACTACAGCAACCCTAATTACGTACTTTAACTTACTTAATGATTAGGTGCTGCCTTAATTGGTTAAGGCTAAGGTGATTAAGCCCTTAAAGAACCCCCCTAAGGATTCTGAAGTAGTTGGTATTGTCTACTACCCATATACGTTCTTTAAGTTCCTACTTGAGGTTCGTAAGTTACTTAGACAGCCCGTTAAGGTCAATGCATACGTATTAGTTGACATGGCTAGAAACAGGGCCTACCCAGCTGACTCAATACCCGATACTGAAGTAGCTGATATTGATGAATCATTAGTAGTACCCCCTAGGGTAAGTATCAAGAAGGCTGAGGAGGTAGCTAGGAGATTCTTAGCTTATTACGCAATGCGTGTATGGAAAGCCTTCCTACCACCTAAGATCACTGTTAAAGAGGTTATTCAAGCATATAAAATATACTTAATAATTAAGTTAGGACCTAATACATACCTATTCGATACACTATACGGTGATGCTGAACTCCTACGTAGGGGTAATGAGTAGTTACAACTCAACGTACTTACCTAGCCTCTCCTTAGTAGCTAATTTGTAAGCATAATTAGCCGCGCATACATCTTGAATAGCTACTCCTACGCTCTTATATATACTAACTCCCTCACCCTTACGTACTACGCACTTACCACTAACTAACTCACCTAATTCACATACTTTATTAATGTTCAGTAGACCCTCCTTAACAGGTATTATCACATCTCCGGTCTCCTCTAGTACAGCCTTTCTATAATCAACTACGAAGTAATTAGCTAATTTAATAGCGTCATCATCAATAGCTCTTGACTCTGGCGTGTGAGCACCTATGCTGACTACGTGGACGGGCTCACTCAAGTACCTACCATGTATCACTGGTTCCTTAGTAGTTGATGCTTCAATAATTAATGACGCGCCCTTAACCACTTCATCTGAGTTCTTACATACCGTAACGTCAATACCTAACTCCTCCCTAGCATATCTCTTAAAACCTTCCATTGCCTTAGGTCTAACATCGTATATCTTAACTTCGTGAGCCTTGAAGTACTCAAGAGCAAATCTTAATTGATACCTAGCCTGATAACCAGTACCTATAATCCCTAACGAACCCTCAGTAGGTGCTAAGTACTTAATTGATAACGCACTAGCTGCTGCGGTTCTTAAAGCAGTAAGTACTGAACCCTCAATAACGGCTAGCGGGGAGCCTAGATCCTCATCAAACAGAGTTACTAAGGCTTGAATAGTAGGTAATCCCCTCTCTACGTTCTTAGGGATTACATTAACTATCTTAACACCTACACCATGATTAGGTACGTAAGCCTGCATGATACCCCACCAATTACCCTTAACCCACAT
Organism: uncultured Desulfurococcaceae archaeon; assembly: GCA_964627805.1. Classification (GTDB taxonomy): domain Archaea; phylum Thermoproteota; class Thermoprotei_A; order Sulfolobales; family NBVN01; genus CAZAMI01. The sequence continues at coordinate 48,779 of CAZVLA010000049.1, read as the reverse complement.
CACGGTCCTCGACGGCATCACTACCTTACCCTCACTTAGCATCCTGAAGCACTCAGCTATGTACTCTACTAAGTCCTTAGGCTTAACTAACTTAAGGAGCAGATCCCCGCTAATTAGGAGTACCTTTGTCAGGACTTACACCGAGTTAAATAGTTATTAAGGACTGAAAGCTTTTCTTGAACCTAATTACTGAGATCCTCATCCTGAAGTATTAAGTACTTCCTTACCCTACCCTCAGATCTTAATATGCTCAATGCCTCAGCAGCTTTAGAGAAGGCTAATCTAGGTTTAAGTGATATGCCCACACCTACCTTAACGTCCTTGAATGAAGTCATTACCTTAACAACCTCCTCTAAATTCCTAATCGACGTAAGTGCCACTACATTATCGCCTCCTAAGTACTGTATGTAGGCCTTATCACGTAACTTACTACTAACCGTCGATATGTAATCAATTATTCTATTATATGAACTGAGGACACCATTAACTTCAGTGAATTTCGTGAAGTAATTTAGGTCTGCATGAACAACTACTAAAGGTTCGTAACTCTCGCACCTACCTATGAAGTCCTCAGCTAAGTACCTACCGCACTCATTAATTACCTCGGGCAACTCACCACAACACGCCTTAGCAATTACTGGTGTCGGTGAATACCTACTCAACGCCTCCTTTAACGAATTAATGAATTCCTCAACATCAGTCTCAGGAGGTATTAAGGCTAACTGAACGTCGTACCTCATAGGAAGGGCTATGCCATCGTAGTCCTTACTAACCGACTGAATTACCTCATACAGCCTAGACTGAATAAGCTGTATTAACCACTCCCTATCACTACCTAATGACTCAGTCCACTCACGATACCCCTGAAACACTATCAGTACCACGTACGTCATAGCACCCTCACTCTATAATGACCTCCTCACCACTAACCTCAGCTAACGCTCTAAACCTCTTAACCAACTTAATGGCTGCCTCAACAGCCCTTCTAGCGTAGTCCTCAACACGCTCCAAAGCCTGCATTCTCGATGCTCCAGGACCTATCACACCTAAAGTAACGGGCTTTCCGTACTCTAGGCTCAGATCCATGATCTTCCTAGCTGCTTGATTAGCTACTAACTCATCATGCTTCGTCTCCCCCTGGATCACAGCACCTAACGCAACTACCGCGTCAATACCCCCCTTCTCCAGGAGTTTCTTGACACCTATCGGTATCTCGAAGGTCCCCGGTACCTTAAGTACGTAAACCACCTTAGCACCTAGGAACTTAGCGTGGTTTAGGGCTTTCTGAAGCATTAAGTAAGTTATGTCGTAATTAAACTCGGCTACTACGATACCTAACCTTATCTCCTCACTCAAATGAAGCACCACTCATTAATTACTAGAGGAATTTAATAACTTAGGTAGTCACTAAGTCTTAATCAAGTATATCCTAGCCGGTAACCCGCCATGCATTACATTAATTCTCTTAACGACCTTAACACCTACCTCATTCACCGCCCACTCCATAGCCTTAACCGCTGCCGTGATTAATGCTACGTTAGCACCACTCAATTCACTACTTACTACCCTTAGGAATTCCTTGTAGAACATAGGTATTTTCCTTGGGTTATGGAACCTCATACCGTAAGGTGGGTTTAGTGCTACGTGCTTAACACTACCTACCTCACCCTTAATTAACTCGTACGTTCGTGAATGTGTTGAATCTCCTCTAATGAACCTCATTACGTCGTAGACCCTACCAGCTAATGCGTTAGCTCTAGCTCCCTCTAAGTGCTTATCACTAATGTCCACGCAGTAAGTAGGTGACTTACTTAACCTAACATTACTTAGTAATTCTTCCTCAACTAAGGACTCCGCTATAGGGTCGTATATCCTTAACTTCCTAAACGCGTAATCATACCTAAACAGTATTATCGGGTATTTCCTAACCTTATGAACTGCCTCAATAGCTATAGTACCTCCGCCACACATGGGGTCTAAGAAAGGCTCATCATCACTGATCTCAGTTAGTATTACAAGGGCAGCCGCTAATGTAGTCTTTAGGGCTGCTGGGTGGTTATATACTCGGTATCCCCTCCTATGTAGTGAAGTACCTGTTGTGTTTATACCTAGTACGAACTCACTATCCCTAACTAATGCGTAGACCTCAACGTCTGGATTATCTAGGTTAACCTTCAATCTAATCCCGGTACTCTCTTTATAGGACTCGATAATACCGGCACCAACCTCTCTCTTAACGTCGATACTCGTGAAGTCGTGCTTACCTACCCTATCAGCTCTAACTGCGAATGATGATTTAGGGTCTATGAATTCTGTGTAATCAATACTGGATGCTAATCTCCTTAAGTCCTTTAAGTCGTTAAACCTATCTCTAACTAGTAGTATGAATAACCTGTTGATTGTTCTTAACATGAAGTTACCTTTGTAAATGAATTCCTCAGGTGCTGTGAAGAATACCTTACCTATGTCAGTACTTAGGTTACCTACTCCTAACTCATTAAGTTCTCTAGCTACTAACTCCTCAATACCGAGCGGTGATGTGACGAAGTACCTCATCACGTACTTACAAAATTTAATTTAGGTTTAAATACTTACATTGAATTACTCCTTACTTAACTTAAAGAGGGGGCATAAAGCACAGAGATGAGGTACCTTAGTAGGTACTATCCTTAACTCACCGTCGACGTCCTTAATAGATTCAGCCCCAAACAACTCCTTAATCTCCTTAACTACATCACTCCCTAATCTCCAAGCGTCGCATACCCCGGTTCTCGCGTGCTTACATACCTGCGACTTCCACTGACCTATTAACCTAATTACTAGTGACGCCTTCTTACCCTCTCTAGTCTCCTTAGATACAACTGACTCTAGCTTCCTCACCTTCCCATGAACACTCCTCCACGCACCTTCGAATGATTTGATCCTAAACCCTAAGTTACTTAACTCACCAACAACATTAGCTACATCACTACTTAATTCATTTAAATCCCTCCTTAACTCATCTAATTCCCTATGAATCACTAATAACTCGTCCCTAGCAATTACGGTTTCAGGTTCAGCGGTAGGTTCGAGCCCCTTAACCTCAATATTACTTACTTTAACTTCTTGAGTATCTATGCTCAACCACACCACCAAATGCTCCCTTAAGGGCAATCCTTACTTAAAAGGTGAGGGGCTTTTAGGTTTTAGGACGTGCTTCCTTAGGTATACTAAGTATATTTAGTTCCTTACCTACGTTTAATGGATAGGGTGTAGCATAACGATAATACTATCACCTATAACACTGTTCTTGGGGGGTGTGTATGATGGATGAGGTGGAGCAGGTAATAAGGAGTATGACCGAGAAATTAATGAAGGAGATAGTTAGTTTTAAGGAGGTAGGTCCTAAATCACCTCACGGCATCTACCTATACAGTGTTAAGCGTGATGAGTGGGTCTTAATAGATAAGGACGGCTCTAGATTCAATCCGTTTAGTGATGGTTACTACGTACTCTACTTCGACAATACTAAGTGCCCGGCATGTAGGAAGTACGATAAGGTCTGGTTTCCCTTCGTGAGGCAGTACGCACCTAAGTTAAGGAATTACTTCTTCGTCATAATACTCTGCGAGTGGTTTGCTCACGCATGTAAATCTAGAGCAGCTAGTGAGAGTTTCAAATACTACGATGTCCACGCATCACCAACTACGATATTACTCCATGTTAAGGACGGAGAAGTAGCTTACGATGAGAAGTATGAGGGTGTACTACATGATAATGAGATAGGAGAGGTCGTACTTAAGTTCGCTGAGAGGGCTGCTAAGGCTGAACGTGGGGAGAAGGTTGAGTTACCTAGGAGGAAGTCCCTTGAGGAAGAGCTTATACTGGCTCTACTTAAGAAGTTACTGAGTAGTGCTGGAGGTGGTAAGGAGTGAGTTCAGATGACGTTACTGTTGAGGAATCAGTAGTACGTAGTGAGGAACGTACTAAGGTTGGTTTCGATCCTTACGAAGTAAGGAAGGACTTCCCAGTACTTAGGAGGAGGATTAGGGGTAGGAGGTTAGTCTACTTAGATAACGCAGCAACTACCCTAAAACCTGTGCAAGTAGTTGCCGCTATTAACCGCTACTACCTATACTACTGTGCTAACGTTCATAGGGGATTCCATACATTGAGTCAGGAAGCTAGTGAGGAGTTTGAGAGGGCTCATGAAGTGATAGCTCATTTCATAGGTGCTAATTCGTGGGAGGAGGTCATACTTACGTATAACTCAACTGAGGCCCTTAACTTAATAGCATTCACTTGGGGTTTGAGGAACGTACGTGAGGGTGATGAGATTATATTGACTGTTATGGAGCATCACAGCAATATGCTCCCATGGAGGAGGTTAGCTAAGTTAGTAGGTGCTAAGGTTAAGTACGTAGACATTAACGATGACGGTACCTTGAAGTATGAGCAGTTTGAGGAGTTAATTAGTGAAAGGACTAAAGTAGTAGCTGTTACCATGATGAGTAACGTACTAGGTACAATAAATGACGTTAAGAGAATAGCTAAGTTAGCTCATGAAGTAGGAGCTATTGTTGTCGCTGATGGTGCTCAAGCAGTACCGCACATGCCCGTGAATGTTAAGGAACTAGACATAGACTTCTTAGCGTTCAGCGGCCATAAGATGCTAGGTCCTACGGGTACGGGTATCTTATGGGGTAGGAAGGACATACTTGAGGAGTTAGAGCCGTTCAAAGCCGGTGGTGACACTATTAAAGACGTGACCCTAGACGGTGTTGTATGGCATGACCTACCATGGAGGTTTGAAGCAGGAACGCCGCACATAGCTGGTATGATAGGTTTAGCAGCTGCTGCTGAGTACTTAATGAGGCTAGGGATGGAGAATGTCAGGGAGCATGAGAAGGACTTAGTTAGTTACGCGTTCAAGAGGTTTGAGGAGTTAGGTGATGAAGTAATTATCTACGGACCTAAGAACCCTGAAATTAGAGGTGGTGTTATCTCATTCAATATTAAGGGGCTTCACCACCACATAGTAGGTAAGGCTCTAGACCTATTCGGAATAGCTGTTAGGACCGGCATGCACTGTGCTCACCCACTACATTATAGATTAGGTATTAAGGGTACGGTGAGGGCTAGTTTCTACATATACAATACTAGGGAGGACGTCGACGCACTAGTAACTGCTCTTAAGTTTATAGTAAGTGTTAAGGATAGATTATCCGAGGAGAGTGTTGAAGACGTGTGTACAGGTGGTTAAGTAATCCTTAGTGAATTAAGGAATCAATAATAGAACGACTGTGAGGGTACTGAAATGCCGATATACTTAAGGAGACATATAATGATGCGTGGTGAGTACGCTAAGTTAATGCTTGAGGGTAGGAAGAAAGCAACTATTAGGTTAGGTAAGGTAATACCGAAGTACGATGAAGTAATAATACATAGTTGGGGTAGGCCTGTAGCTAAGGCTAAGATAACTAAAGTTACTTACAAGAGGGTTAGGGAGTTAACTGATGATGATGCACGTAAGGATGGTTTTAGATCTAAAGATGAGTTACTTAGGGAGTTAAGGCATGTCTATGGTAGGGTAAGGCCTGATGACTTAGTAACTATAATAGAGTTTGAGGTTCTTCAGAGGTTTGATGAGTTAATACCTGAGGATCCTTACTTAGGGCTTAAGCCTGCTGACATCGGTAGGTTAGCTCTTAGGTACTTAAGGAGTGAGTTAAGTGAGTCCGAGTTGAAAGTACTTGAGGAGTTAGGGAAGGGTAAGTCGATAAGGCAGGTATCTAAGGAATTAACTGGATCACCAGTTAATAGGGGTAGGGTTAGGAGAGTAGTTAGGAAGGCATTATCACTACTCATTAAGAAAGGCGTGTTGAGAGGTAGTGATGAGGCCCTCGATTCTGAGGGCAGTAAGTAGCGTGATGATGGCGGGTTTTACTGAGTGTTCACAAAAATTACGAGGTACTTATTTCCTTCCTAATACCTCCCTTACCTATCTCGACGATCTTACCGCACTTTAGTTTCTTAAGGAAGTCATTTAATTCGTTAATAGGTATCTTTATCGTGTATAAGTACCTAGGTGTTCTCGCCTTAACCTTGGCAATACCTTCCTTCTCATTCCTAACCACCCTACATTCACTAGCTCTAGCACTAATCTCTATGAACCTCTCCCTATCCTTAATCTCTACTGGCACGCTACCTCACCGGTTAATCTGTTGTACTGGATTTATAAGTAATGCACCTCGAGTACTACCTACTGAAGTATAGGTTGGTATTTAGCCTAGGTACTAAGGCCATGACTACTGCGTAGTAAGTTAGGTCCTCCCTAGTAACTACTGACTTAGTAAGTAACTTTATGAATCCCCCTTCCTCACCTATTCTCTTAGTTCCATAGTACTCATTAACTAGATCCTCAAGCTCCCTAGACTCGCCTCTCAGTAACTTATTAATGAATGACCTAGGTATAGGGAATGACGGTGACATACCGTAGGTTATCTCATTAGATCTATCAGCTATTGCAGCTACTTGAACATCGAAGTACGTATTAAATACATTGAAGATTCCTGCCTCAACACCAACGCCGAATACGCATTCACCACACTTACTTAGCGAATTCAATGCTCTATTCCTAGCTCCCACGAATATCTGCTCGAGACCTAGGGGTTGCGGTGGTACACCACTATCTACATTAAATGACCTTAAAGTTACTGTCCCGTAGAATTTAAGGAATGCTTTCCTAATACCTTCGATCTTACATTTGTTAGTCGTACCTACGCATATGCATACCAATACTTAAGCACCTCTTAACTACCTATATATAGACCTCCTCATGAGTAACCCTTAAATCACTAACCCCTAATATGTTAAGCAGTAGCTCTGATGCCTTAATTAAGGAGTTATTCAGTTCACTAACGAATTTGTTGGGAGGTAATTCCAACCATTCCACCCTCATAATTAAGTCAGAACCGCTTATGTCTGCGGTGATATTACATACTTCATGCTTAGGGCTTGAAGCTAGTACATTAGCTATACGTAGTATCGACGTAGCCCTAACCACGCACCACTTAATCGTTGGTGGTAGCTCCCTACTCTCTAAGGGATTACCTGAGCCTACCCTATGGTACCTAGCAACCCAAGCAGTAGCTTCCCTTACCTCAGAACCAAATACCGAGTATAACTCAATCGAATCCCTAATTAATTCGTATGACCTCACCTCATGACCTTCAATACAGTACTTCCTACCTATGTCATGAAGCCCAGAAGCTAATAATGTAGTTACCTCCTCAACCCTAGAGAGCCCTAACTCCCTACCTAGCTCCCTCATTAAGTAATAACTAACTTCGATAGTCCTCGATGCGTGATTGAGTGAGTCTCCAAAGTTGAACCTACCCCCAAAGACATACATCGCGTCAAGACCTTTACTGGTTAACCTGCTCAGTAGGTACTCAAGTATCTTAAGCCTCCTTAATTGGTGCTCAGTAATCAGTACGGATCCCCTAACTAACTTAACCCTAGTCAATGCATCAATTAATGAGGTGTTTTCTTCAGTCATTAAGTAGGCGGTAGCTAATGCGCATGACCTGGACTTACCATTACTACAGTGTATAAGTACCTTAGAACCACTACTTAGTAAGTACTTAATCCTATTAATTAATTCATACATTAGAAGTACCGTGGGTAACGTGCCTGGCCTCGTAGGTATTACGAGGACCTCACAGCCTAGTTCCCTCATTAATGATACGTCATATACTAATTCATTAGGCTCCAGTAAAGCTATTATTAACCTAAAGTTCCTGCATACTACCCCCTCCTTACCCTTAGGTACGTTACCCGCTACTGCTAAGTTCTCGTTTATGTAGTAGTATCTCAAGTAATCACCTAGGCTAAGTAGTTCCTTTAAAGCCAGCTACATACATCTTCTCAGGATTCGTTAACCCAGCAATACTTAAGGCTAACCTCTCATCCCCTAGTAACTCAATTAACTTACTGTAGAGCATCTGCTGTGCAATGAATACTAAATCCCTTCTCACTCTAGATAACCTATCAACTACGTCGATCGGGTAGGGGACACCGTTGGGTGATGTTATTAGTGATAGGTAGGAGGTAATCTCCTCTATCGTATACTCATTCGTAGGTAGTACCTCAGCCTTAACAGGTACTGAGAAGTACGTCCTTATTAATGGTTTATAAATAAGTACGTGTAGTGCTAAAGTCATTGGTGACTTACTAGCTGTTCTACTTATCCACCTAAGCCTCTCTCTAAGGGATCTAATATCTTCATCCCTATCCTTAAACTCCTTAATGTATTCATTAAGTGCTGTCTGTATTCTATAATAATCACCGAGGTGTATGAACTCACCATTACTTAGTATGTATGAAGCAACGGATTTATCAACTAGTTTGAGCTCAGGTATCTTAAGTAGTATCTTTAGGTCCTTACCATAAACTCTCTTGAGTACTCCAACTAGTGTGGTGTTGGTTTCATTACCCAACTTAAGTACTTCATCAGTTAGCTCAACCAATCTCTCGTACATATCATTAGATAGTCTTGAACCACCGGGCCTCACCCTAGGGAATAGCTCACCGTCGATTACTATCATATCGAAGTCTAACGTCCCCTCCTTCTTACTTATTAATGCTTTCCTAATGAATTCCCTCTCAGCTATCTTAGATATTAGCTTAAGCTCATCATCACTGTTAACTAATGTCGCCTTCGCTGAATGCTCAACTACTTCAGTACCGCATGAACCGAACTTAATTACCGAGAGTAGTATAAGCCCTAACTTACCACCTATTAAGTCGATAGGGGGTGCGGTGTATGATGTATCAATAGCTACTACGCATAAGTCACCTCTACTTAACCTAGGTAACTCCTTAAGGCATGGGGGATCCTCCCTACTCCTTAACGTATCCCTTATTAATGATAAGCAATTAAGTGATTCTCTAACGTCCTTAGCTACCTTAATAGCCTCACTATCTATGGACTCAATCACTAACTTAGCCACTGCCTCAGGCTCCTCAGTAAGTAATTCTCTAAGTAGCTCATCTAATGAGTTACCCAACTTTACTCACCTTAATGAGTACTGGTATACCTAATGGGTTGCCTAGACCTGCTAGGAAGAACTCGCGTCTACCTAGTGTTGAGAGGTACTCCTCCCTAACGCCAGCTAGTGACATGAAAGATGATATGTTCTCATAATCACCTGCCGTCTGCAGTTTACTGAAGAATACTGTATTTATGTTGTTCCTAACGTCAGTATCTATGTCGATTACCCTCTGAGTAGCTAGTACCAATCCTAAACCCCACTTCCTACCCTCCCTAGCAGTCCTACTTATGGCGTCTATGGATGGTTTGCAGTACCTACATGCGTAGTTATGTGCCTCATCAATAACTACTAAGGTATTAACGGGTCTCCTATTAGTATCTATTAATTCCCATAAGTACTGAAGCACTGACGTTACTACGTACCTCCTAACCTCTGTATGCTCCGTACTTAAGTCAACGATAACTAATCTGCTACTGAATGCCCTACTCACTATGTCCTTAGCTAGTAAGTACCTATTACTTAAGTAATTAAATAATGCATTACCTACTCTTAAGTTAAGGAGTATCTGAAACTTACTCTGGGTTAAATCCTTCCCGCCGAGTAAGGGAACAGCTACGGAAAGTACTCTGGAGTAGCACTCCTTATCCCATACTAACTTACTCTTAGCTAACTCCTCAAGTAATTCATCCCTAACTAACTTACTTACGAGGCCAATGACTGAATCCTTATCTAAACTTACGGTTCTACTCATGACCTTACGTCGTGAGGAAGGTAATGAGTTCCCCAAGAATTTAGTTAAGTCACTACCTTCACTACTGTCACTACATAATTCTTTAATTCCTGAGCACTCCTCGAGCTTACCGCCGTAGCTGCTCATACATGCCATGTAGAGCGTGGTAGCTAGTAGTATGTAGGCCTCACTATACTTATCCCCACCCCCCAATAACTTGAAGATTAATTCAGTAACCACTATGGGATCTATGACTATATCTGACGAGTTAACTACGTGCTCCTTACTAAAGAAGGGTACGTAGTCCATACCGCTGTGGTCGAAGACTATTACCGACCAGTCGGTTCTCTTAATAACCTCCCTAATCAAAGCTGTAACTAACCTAGACTTACCTACTCCAGTAGCTCCTACGACTAGTATGTGGTACCTTAAGGACTCCTTACTAATCGGTATCTCAATACCTGAGAACTTATGCTTACCAATAACTAATCCCTCACCTAATTTAAGCTCCGGTATGTCGCTTGGTGATTGAATGAGTAATACCTTAGATCCCGGGTTAGGAGGTAATAAAGACTGACTTAACTCACCCTCAGAGCTTAACATACCTATTATATGTATATAACCCACTGAGTGAGGGAACGTGCCTGAGTTAACTAGCTCTGGCTTATCTACGTATGTCGTTCTCTGCCATGGGTTTAGGAAGGGATCCAGCCTCTTTAACTGCCTAATAACGCCTAAGTACTTACTACCTCTTTTACTGTCCTCAATAACTACTAGATTCTCCTCCTTAACAAGTGATTCCTTGCCTTCATAAACAATTATTGGTGCGTACACCGAGGTCGCTCCGCTACCTACGATACCGACTAACTCCACGGCGCTACCCTAAGTCTTAATTCTCTAGAGGTAATAACGTAGTTACTTAAAAAACATGTACCCTCCCCTAAGTACGCTGTAATACCTTAAGCAGGAATTAACTAATTAGGGATTGGAGGGTAATACTATTTATTAGGTGGTAATGCTTGGTTAGTGTTAAGGTATTGAGGAACTCCGACATTAGGTCGTTAACCGTATTCATACCTCCTGGACATAGGCACGTAAGGGTCATACTGCAATTAAGTGACGAAGCTATAGTACTTCATCAAGCAACAATCGACGCGTTAATTAGGGCCTATACTCAAGTAGCTCTACATCCGCAGAGGAGGGCTATTAAGTTAGTACTTAAGAGGTTGAGTAAGTATGAGAGGAAGGAAGGTTTTGCTGAGTATCAGTTAATTGAGGAAGTAATGAGTGAGGATGAGATATTAAGGGAGGCTACTAAGCTTTACTACGGGAGTGATGAGACCCACGCAACTAGACCTAATGAAGAGCACGCCACCGGCTGATTAGTGACTTAAGAACTACCTCAGTTAACTCGTGGAATAGTGGGAAGGCGTAGTCTGGCTTAGGACTTACCTCACTTAAGTTACGATTGACTAGAACGGCTACACTACCTAATTCCTTAGCTGGCTTAACATCGTATGGGGTATCACCTACTATTATAGTCTCCTTAGGGTTTAGGTTGAGCAACTTAATCGCCCTAAGGAAGATCTCTGGATTAGGCTTACCGACCCTGACTTCATCACCGCCTACGTACAGGTCGATGTAATTATCTATACCTAAGTACTGACTTAAATGCATAAGTATGTGGGTAGGCGTTGATGACGCTAGAGCTACTTTATAGTTACTTAATTTAAGCACTCTAAGCAACTTAGTAACTCCTGGAAATAACTGCACTAGCCCGCTACGTACCATCATTAAGTATGCCCTATCCTTAATCCTCCTTATCTCACCGTAATGCTTAAGGCCTAAATCACCGAGTAACTCCTTAATTATGTCTACACCACTCAATCCTATTAGGGGGTATACCTCATCGTAGCTAATCCTTACCTTAAGTACCTTCTCAATAGCTATTATCCAAGATCTAATATGGGCATCGACACTATCAATAAGCGTCCCGTCAAAGTCGAATATGAATGCCTTAATACCAGTTAATAACTTCGCGAAGTCGCTACGGAACACAGCCTTAGAGCACCTCACGACGCTCCTCCTTAGCCTTCTCGGGTGTTGCTCTCTTCAGTATCGTGACTACCCTACCCTCGACCGAGTTAGCTGCTACGTCCATATAGTGGGTATCTGACTCAATGCCTAAGTACTTACTTATTACTTCAACAACCCTCTTAGCTGCTCTGTAATCGGTTTCATCAAGCTCTACTATAGGTGCCCACGTCTCACCAAGCACTACAGCAGCTGGTACTCCGTAATAGCTAGCCCAACCAACTATAGCACCGTTAATACCCGTTATTACCCCCTCATTCAATGGTTCAGCACCTAAACTTACTAGATCCTTTATAATGCCTTCATTATTACCTGCCACGAATACCTTCCTAATAGACCCTACCTGAGGTACTACGAATGCTGCCGCAGCCACTACCGACCTTAACTCCCCATTACTCATTAGGAAGTTAAGCAACGCGTCGCAAACCTCGTTCTGACCTTCAGAACTAGGTGGTTGGGTTTCAGCCGTGAATACTAGTGCCTTACCTATGTCGTACAACTGACCTATAAACAATTTGGAGATACCGTCCTTACCAACTATGAGTTGCGGTGGGAAGTATGATGAGTACACCTCAGCTACTAGGGAGCCCTTAAAAGCCCTTATGAAGTGATTAGCACTTACGTAACCTACCCTCCCCATACCGGGTAATCCAACTATTAAGTCCTTATTGTCGATACTGAAGTCACGTAGCTTCTTAACCTTAGTAACCAACTTCACCACCCTCAACTCAAGTATAAAGCCTCGTATAATGCTTATTAAGCTATTCGGGTAGAGACGACTGGACCTCGCAGACACTCCCGTATTGGGGTTGGGATGAAGCGGGGAGCCGGCGGGGTCATTCACAAAACAATAAATACCTTTAATCGCCTAGCTCAATAATTAACTCAGGATCTCTCAATGCACTTACCTCTATTCTCACTTAAGTATTGATCCTGAAGCTCTAAGATCCTACGTAAGGCACTTGCTGGGTTAGGTGAGGTTACTATCCACCTACCTATGATCTCGGCATCGGCACCAGCACATAATGCCTCGCCAGGCCTCACGGACTTACTCATTATTCCCGGAGCTAATATAGCTAATCCCCAACCAAAGGACTCCCTCAACTCCCTAATACGTTCAGGCTTATTCGCTGGCGCTATTACCCCGTCCGGGTTAACTGCGTTAATTACTGCCTTAATCTCAGGTACTAACCTATCTATAGTTGATGAGCTTCCATTATGAGTCATGCTGGTCTGTAGTATGAGGTCTAACTCAAGTTCTCTAACCTTCTTAACTAATTCATCAAGTGCTTCATTATAACCAACGAATGCGTGAGCTACTACCGCATCGAATCCGTACCTAGCTACCTCCTCGGCAGCCATACTCATTACGAACCCTACATCAGCTAGCTTTAGGTCAGCTATGAAGTACTTGTCACTGAACTCCTTAACTACCGCACCTACCTGCCTAATACCTTTGCTGACTATGTAGGGAAGCCCTATTTTGAAGCAGTCCGTGTACTCTGATGTTGATTTGATGACCTCCCTAACGCTCTGTAGGTCTATTCTTGGGTTATCTATAGCTACTACTACTCTACACCTACCACCCCTTAAGTACCTATGTATGACCCCCACAAATCGCACCAAACACACATAGAGCTACTTAATTTATGTTTTAATAAATTGAATGTTATTAGTAAACACCTACGCCCTTAATAATGTCCCTACGTACGTTACTTAGTGACTTACCTACCTCAACACCCTTCTTAGTAGCTTTAATGAGTACGTTACCGCCATCACCTTCCTCAATAACTACTAAGCCTAACCTAACGAGCATCCTTAAGTCCTCCTCTAAATCCTTACTGTACGGCCCGAAGCTGTAGTTAATGAATTTATAGCCGAACTTATAGCCACTCCTATCAAGTGTGCTTACGAGCTTATGTAGGGCTAACTTACCTTTTATCGGTCCGTACTTAACTATGACCTCAAGTAGCTTAAGCGGGTCTGGTACTTCACGCTCCACTAGAACCACCGAGGAGGTTCTAATGTGTGGATTACTTTTTAAGTACTGACTAGGATGAACTCCTTAATCCCGGAATTACTAGCGTATTCCCTAATTACATTAGGAATAGTTTTAAGTGAAGTCAATCCGTAGTTATGTGGGGAGGTAGCGGTAATTGGCGTATCAAATGACTAGGAAGCAGTACGTACTGTCGATACTCTATGGACAGGTGATGATAGCTATCTTAGTAATACTTAATGTGTTCTACCCGCAGTACCTAGGGTATACTTTCATTATATTCGCTATAGGTATAGTAGTATTTACCGCGATAATGATGAAGTCACAGCTTAAGGGAGTATTCGGTAAGGAGTCTAAGGAGATTAAATCCGGTAGGAGGCTGTTCGTGGGGAATGCTAAGGAGGTTACTGAATTACAGAGAATGGACGTTAAGTTAATTAGCGAGATGAAGCCTATGTTCAAATCAACTATGTACAGCTTCCTAACATTAATAATCCTGTTCATATGGTACCCGATATACTTCAACCACGTTAAACCTATCGTAGCTAATGCAGACATTATGGTTAGGGTAGTTGCTTTCTTAGCTGGTTATGAGGTACCCTACGTAGCAATAACGGCTATCAATCAAGTAACTAGGTCAGCTGTTAAGGAAATGATTAATGTAGTAATGAATTACGAGGTTTACGATAGGGGTATAGTAGGTACTGGATTAGCTATCAGGTTCCCCTTAGACAGTAACTACTACGTACTAGTAAGTCCTAGAAGGAAATTCTTGGATATAGTGATGGTTAGGGGTAAGTTTAAGATGCATTACAGACTATATACACGTAACCTATCAAGGCTACTTGAGATAGTGAAGCGCTACGGCAAGCCCGTAAAGATTGAGCAGGAGGGGCTATGACCGGGAAACATAAGTTAGTTACGGATGCTTTAGTACCTATGTTCTTAGCTATGACACTATTAATATCTATAACTACGATACTGTGTAGTAGTAATGTAGTGGCTTACTCCCCAAGTACTTACCTAGCTAAGGACTTCAAGGTCATTAACTCATCAATAACTATAGTATCTACAGTGAATTCAGTAACCCTCACAACGCATAACAAAACATATGTAATCGTAGTACCTGGAATGAGGTGCTATTGGTCTTCCTTATTAAGTAATTCTCTCCTTACGGTAGGCTCCTACTTAGGCCACCCATCAATCGCGTTAATGAGGTTAAACAACCATACCGTACGTATTAACTACTTAAGTAGTTTAAAAGGGTCTATATATGACTGTAAAGTGAGCGCATCAGGTAATTTAGTATGTGTAGGTTTTGTTATGATTAATGATACCTACGTATCATTAATTATTGATGGCAGACTAAATGCATTGCTTAGTAATAAATCATTAATTATTAAGGTTATTAGTTGCGGTAACGCCTGCTACTTAAGGAAGGTAATTAGCTTAGGTAGTACATACATACTAGTAGGTGGCTACGCTATTGGATCTAGGTACTCACCTATGTACCTAACATACCCCTTAAGTAGTGGGTTCGCCGCATACGTTGCATTACCTAATACTAAATTATTAGGTATCACACCCTACTTGGGAGTAATTAGTGATGCTGCGTTAATACGTAATTACTTAGTAGTTAGTACTAGGTGTAGAGATGGGTTAGCTTTCCACTTCATAGACTTGAGTACATATGTAGATAGGTGTTACTACACTACTGAAGTAAGTGGTGTCATTGATTCATCACTAATCTCGGTAAGGAACTTGAGTAGAGGGGTTAGTGAGGTATTTGAAGTTATTAATGCTTACGGGTTAGGTACATGTGTCGTAGGTACGGATTCATTAGGTAATATGAAGTACCTATGCGGCATTAAGGGCTTAGCCCTCAAGTTCTCTAAGGGGGAGGCATTGATTTATGCAGGTAATGGTACTTACAAGAGGATCTACTTAAGTTTATTCAGTAGTTTAAGGAGTGATGAGTACTCCATGAATATGGAGAAAAGAAGTATTCACTTGAAACACGTAAGGGCCGATGTAGTAAGTACCTACGTTGAGCCTATTATCACCTTAATTAAGCACTATGGACAGGTCATGCCGCAATTCAATAACCTTACTACGGCAGGGAGTAGTGGATTAAGTACCGTAGCCGGGAGTGAGCATACCTTCACTAGGGTTAGTGAGGAGGTACCGAACATAGCCTACTTACTAGTGGGTATTGCGTTATTCACTTCATACGTACTAATTAAGAAGAAACTAACTAGTTAGTTAAGTTAATTACGTAATCATTAACCTAACTAGATTCTTTAGGTATTTTAAGTTAGTACATAACCTTCTTGTGGGTGTGGATGTGCTAGATCTAAGAAGGATTAAGGAGTTACTACTTCGTGGGTATCCAATAATGATTCACGATTCAAGCGGTAGAGAGGATGAAGTTGATATGGTTATTTATGCCCCAGCAGTAGGTGCTGAGCACATAAGTCTATTAAGAACCGTAGCTGGGGGTTTAATATGTTACGTAATGCCTTTAAGTATTGGTAGGGAGTTAGGTCTTAAGTATATGGATGAGATACTTAGGGAGTGCGGATTTACTGAATTAACTAAGCGTAGGTTAGGTTATGGAGACCCACCAAACTTTAGCTTATGGGTTAATCACGTAGGTGCTAAGACCGGTATAAGGGATGAAGATAGGGCCTTAACTATTAGGGAGTTAGATAGAGTCGTTGAATTAGTGATTAAGGGTGATGTAGCTAGTGCTAGGAGGAAGTTCTATAGTGAATTCATATCTCCTGGCCACGTACCAATTCTCTTAGGTAGGGGGCTTAAGGTCAGGAGAGGCCATACTGAACTCTCTATAGCTTTAGCTGAGTTAGTAGGTCTTAGACCTAGCTTAGTTATTGCTGAAATGCTTAGTGACTACGGTGCTATGAGCGTGGACGAGGCTAGGAATGTAGCTAATTACTTAGGCACGTTAGTTCTAGAGGGTGAGGAGATCATACGTACCTACGAGGGGCTTAATCAATAAAAACTAACTTAGGCACACCCCTAACTTAGTTATTAAGTGTGTTACTCATTATTTACTTGGGTAGTAATTCGTGCCTAAAGTAACTATTAACATCCCCTACGAGGTTCTTGAGAAGATCGTTAGGAAGTACCCTAAGCTCCCTCCTGAGGAAGCTATTAGGTTATTCATAACTAAGGCACTTACGTCACCTCAGGAGGTCAAGATCGCTAGTAGGGAGGAGAGAGGTAGCGTGGGTACCACAATTAGTAGGGAGGATCTAATGAGGTTACAGAGGAGTATACAGGACATACTTAACCCCTACACAGCTAAGGTGGATGCGTTAGCTAGGAGATTAGCTGATGTAGTGAGTATCCTTGAGTCACTAGTTGAGAAGGTAAGTAGTATTGAGGAGAGTATTAGGAAGGTGCAGGAGCAGGTACAGCAGGTAATTACTGCAACAGCAACACCACCTAGACCTACATACCCCTACCATAGGGAGAGGAGGGAGAGGGGTAGGAGATCAGCTGTTGAGATACTTAAGGAGCAGAAAGTAATGTTTGAATCGGATATAGCGTCAAAAATAAAGAATAGGGACGCCTTCTTCGAGAGGCTTAAGAGGGACGGAGCAATAATCCTTGAGTTAGCTAATGAAAGGGTAGCAGTCGACCCTAGCTTTTGGGAGGAGTTCAGAAGAAAGGTATCTCAACTAAGTACTAATAACGATGACGAAATAGCTAGGGAGTTAGGTACTGAGGGGCTGAACCTACTTAAGGCACTTACACATAGTGCACAAGCGTATTACGATGCAACTAAAAGGAAATGGGTTCTATTAATTTAGCAATTGCAGAATCTGATACGTTCATTAAACACCTTACTACTTAATGTGCACATACTACACAAAAAGGATACAATACTATAAAAACCTTCTAAGAATAATTATTTTGGTAGGGGCAGAATACTATACTGGAGTAGTACCTAGGTCTTTGAGAGTTACATGAAGAATGTTCTTTTAGATGGTTATTGATAGTTGTTACTATAAATAATGTTTCTTAGTGAAAATAACTAATAAAAACCATTAACACATAATATATTATAGTTTCAAGAAAACCATCTTAAATAACTAAGATAAAACCTCCTAATTGAATCGATATGAATTCTTTAATGCATCATAAAAACTTATATATTGCTTCGTAATATTCTTACTATGAAGGTAAATGAATGAAGTTTGGGGTGAAGTAGTTGGCTGGAGCTAGGGGTGTAATTATAGGTCTAATAATAATAATCATAATCTTAGCAGGCGTGGCTGCGTACCTAGGTACACAGGTATCCAAGCCAGCTAAGACTATCACCGTAACCTCGACCGTTACTAAGACTGTGACTATAGGTGGTAAGACTGTCACTGTTACTAAGACGTTAACAACCACTGCGACAACTGCAGTAACTAGAACCATGGTCACTACAGCAACTAAGACCGTAACAGCATCACCAAAACCAACCGCACTTAAGAAGGTTACACTAACCATTGAGTACTGTGAGCCATTCAAGGACCTGTTCAAGCCAGCTATAGCTAAGTTCATAGAGTATGAGAAGAGTAAGGGCTATGACGTAACCGTTAAGGAGATAATGATACCCTACGGTGTTGACTGTTCAACCAAGATAACTCAGGACTTAGCCGCAGGTACTGCAGGTGATGTATTCACTGGAGACAGCTTCATGCTTGACTCCTACGTAACTGCTAAGTACCTATACCCAATAACTAACTTCGTGCAGAACTGGCCTGACTGGAGTCAGTGGCCTAAGCCACTAAGGGACATGGTTACCTTCAAGGGACAGGTTTGGGGTATAATGATCGACACTGACGTCAGGATGCTCTACTACAGGATGGATGAGTTTAAGTTAGCTGGCATTCAAGTACCTTGGCAGCCAGAGACCTGGGAGGACATTATTAAGGCTGCTCTAACGTTAAAGCAGAATGCTGATAAGATAAAGAGTGCCTTAGGTATTAGTGAGTTCTACCCAATCATGGTACCTGCTGGTCTCAAGTGGGGTGAAGCTACTCCATGTCAGGGCTTCTACATGTTACTAGTAGGTGCTGATAAGCCACCATACAACAAGCTATATGATTATAAGAATGATAAGTGGGTATGTAAGAGCACAGCTATCTATAGGGCCTTCAAGTTCTACATAGACATTTACGAGAAGTACAAGGTAGGTGACATTGACGTAAACGAGGCTGCGGACCCATGGACTGCCCACAGGCAGACATTCTCTAAGGGCATCGTAGCTATGGACTTAGGTGGTTCATGGGAGTTCTACGAGGGTTGGGGACCAAAAGGTATAGCACCACTACCTGTATGTCTACAGAAGTGCGGATGCAGTGGTAAGTGCACTACTGACGAGCAGAAGAAGTGCTACTTAGACTGTGAGTGGAAGACTATAGGAATCGCCAAGATGCCTGGATACTCAGGTGGTAAGGAGGGTGAGCCTAAGTACGTAACTGTCTCTGGTGGTTGGGTCGTTGAGATCAACGCTAAGTTAGCTAGCAACCCAACTAAGGTGCAGCTAGCTTGGGACTTCATAAAGATATTAACTAGCAGAGACAATGAGGCTCAGTACGCAGCTAAGTACGGTAAGGTATGTCCAAGGCTAGACGCTCTACAAGTATCTATATATTCAAAAGACCCATACATCAGGTTAATCGTACCGTTCCTAAAGTTCACTAACTATAGGGACGCACTACCAGATTATCCAAAGGTATCTAAGATCATACAGATAGTTACTGAGAAGATCATTAAGGGACAGATAACCAATGCTGACCAGGCACTAGACATGTACTGTAACATGTTAAAGCAGGTAGTAGGTCCTAACAACGTAGTATACTGGCCGGTAAGGAAGTCTTAAGGAGTCAATGAATGACGTTTTTATCAAAACAAAATACATTTTACTTAAATACTAAAAACATGATATATTTCCTTAATAATTGATTAACCGTAGACACTACCCTATATCGGGTACTAGTGAGTGGGTGTGTATAATGAGTAGTGAATCGCTGAAGGAGAGGTTCGTAAGTGCTTTTGAGGGACCCTTAGCTAGGTTACTACTACTTCCTGCACTGGCGTTTATAGGTATATTCGTTGTGTTCCCAATAATATGGAACGTAGTACTTAGTTTTACAAACTACTCATTAATAGGTGTTCAAGCTGTTAAGTGGAGCTTCATAGGTGTTAGGAACTACTACTTAATACTTACTGACTCCACATTCTACTCAGCACTTAAGAATACGGTACTATTCACGATATTCTCAGCACTTATAGGGCAAGTGGTTCTAGGGCTCGCACTAGCTGTCGTAATAAGGATGAAGGAACCTGAAGGAGTTCTTGGAGCCATTACTAAGGGGCTTAAGTATATAGCCATAACGCTTGTCTTCATATCATGGATTATACCTGAGGTTGTGGCAGGGTATGCTTGGGCTGCTATGACAGACATTGAGGGCTTATTACCTAAGTTATTGCATATACATGCTAGGTTATACATTAAGTATCCGTTACAGACAATCATCATAGCTAACATATGGAGAGGTACCGCGTTCTCAATGATACTATTCCTAGCAGCTCTTGAGAGCATACCCAAGTACATATACGAAGCCGCTGAAGTTGACGGGGCTACACCGGCACAGAGGTTCTTCCACGTAACACTACCGCTCATATCGTCAGCCATAATAGTTGACTTCATACTCATAACAATATGGACCTTCGGAGTCTTCACAATGCCCTACATAATGCTAGGACCTGCTGAGGGTATGTTATGGACGCTCTACGTCTACGGTGAAGCCATTGAACTCTACATGCCCTCAATGGCTGCTGCAGCCACTAACATACTGTTCCTCATAGTACTAGCCCTAATCCTCACATACATTAAGTTATTAGGTAGGTTAAGGAGGTGGGAGTAATGAAGCTCTCCCAGATACTTTCCTTAGTAGCTGTTTGGGCTTTCCTAATAGGCATTATAGCATTCTTCGGGGCCCCGCTACTCTGGCTTGTACTGTCGTCCTTTGACCCTAACGCATCGCCAGTATTTAGAATACCACCAAGACCTTCATTAATTAATTACTTAAGCTTGGCTAAACCCGTAGGTACTACACCACCTTACATATGGATCATCAACTCAATAATAATAGCGACTTCATCAGCTACCTTAACAACGGTATTATCGTTACTAGCTGCGTTTATATTAACTAGGTATAAGTTTAGGGGTCAGAGCGCTATGCTGACGATGTTCGTCATCTTTAGGTTAGTACCTCCTATAGTAATAGCTTTACCGATAATGATACTCTTCAAGATGTGGGGACTAGTTAATTCTATGTTAGGTGTTATACTAGCTCTGTCAGCACTAACACTACCGTTCACACTACTAATGGCTGATGGCTACTTCAGATCAATACCTGCTAGCTATGAGGAGGCAGCATTAATTGATGGCTGTAGTAAATTAGGCGCTTTTCTGAGAATTACGTTGCCCCTAGCAGCTCCTGGATTAGCCACTATATGGCTACTAGCATTCGTTAATAGCTGGAGCGCGTTCATAATACCCCTAATGGTGATTAGTGACGTATGGAAGATGCCTGCATCAGTAGGTCTCTACTTCTTCTACGGTCAGTACGGTAGAGTTGACTACGGTAGGTTATCAGCATTCTCGATACTCTTCTCAATACCTATGGTGGTAGTGTTCTTCCTAACGCAGAAGTACTTAATGAAGGGTGTATCAGGTTTAGTATCTAGGTAAAGTAAAGAGAATGTTAATAAAATGGATTAGTTTTTGTATAGAAGCGAAACCTACTCCTTAGGCGGTAATCCAAGTACCTTAGCACTACTTAAGTCATAGCTAATTACTGCCCAAGGCATCGCTCTAGTATTGTACTGACCTGTTACGTATCCTAACCTATCAACGGCTATTACTCCCGCTGTACCTGCTCCGTACTTAAGTGTTAAATCATTTAGTGCCTTCCTAACCGACTCCTCTAAGTCGTTAAGTGTATTGTAGTAGTCGCTTATCCTTAATGTTAGGAATGACTTAATGATGACCTCACCCAATCCAGTAGCTACAGCAGCTACGTAGTTATTGGCGTAGAACCCCGTACCCACTAATGCCGAATCACCTACCCTACCCGGTAGCTTAAGCATTACACCACCAGTACTGACGGCAGCTACCAACCTCCCCTCAAGATCAAGCACTACCGAACCTACCGTATCTAGGTTAAAGAGCTCCTTAGCTAATTCATAACTCCTCCTATACCACCCAATACGCTCCCCCTTAGATAACCTACTGAGTAGCTCGTGATACCTCCTCAATACATCCTTACTAGGGCCTGGATGCTTCTCCATGCCTAATGCTTTAGCTAATTCATCAGCGTACTTACCAGCTATTAGGATGTGGTCAGTACTCATTAAGACGTACTTAGCTAGGAGTATCGGGTTCTTAGGATACGAAACTGCAGCAACCGCACCTACCCTACCTGTTAAACCATCCATTACTCCAGCATCCATAGAGACATTACCTAAGACATCAACAACACTACCTAAGCCAGCATTAAGCACTCCTGAATCCTCAAGCACCTTCACACACTCAGTAGCTGCCTCAATAGCTGACCCGGACCTCAATACCTCAAGACCAGTAATGACGGCCTCCTTAAGCGCCTTAATAACTAAGTCAATACTTCTCACGTACCTCCACGTACCCGCACCTGCATGAGCAACTACTATAGGCGGCCTTAACCTCACTTGAGCAACACCGGTAAGAACATACCCTAAGCAAGTTACTTAATGTAGTCCTGCTTGAACATTTTAAATACGAATAAACCTAGGGGGAGGTAACGTGAGGTATTCATTAGTAACTACTGCCTTACTGTTTACTTTACTTGCATACTTAATTAGTAACTCATTAGTAGTTACGTGCATTACAAGTCAAGGTCACGCAATAGTATTAAAAGCTTACGGCGGTAGTATCATTAAGTTAAGCTTAATTAATGAGTCCATACTCTCCTTCACTAAGTACTTAGTCATTAAGCTTAAGTACTTCATAAGCGGCTTAGGTGTATTTACTTTAACACTATATTACGAGAACCTATCCTCGTACTTACCCATACTTACGTATAGTGAGGTTAGGGGGGTTAGGGATGAAGTAGTGATTTACTGTCTAAGTGAGAACCGCACATTAAGTAGGGTCTACGGTGATTCCGTAACCGGTAATGATAGGGTAGCGGTTATTGAGTTAGCTAGTACGGGGGTACTTACGGTGTATACTAAGCATTCAGTGATTCATAGGGTATGTTACGTACCAGTACGTAAGGACTTAAGACTAACGCTAAGCTTAAGAGGCTCAGCAACATTCTCCCAATACGCTGAGGTTAAGCTTTATGAATTCAAGTTAGTGCATGACTACATTAGTAATGACGCTACCAAGCTAATGTGGCGTGCTGAGTTATTTGGTAATGCTAACGCTTACGCACCAGCACTACCGAGTCTTAGGGCTGGTCATGGAGGTAGTAACTCACTACTTAGGAATGCTTTACTCATAATGGCTACGGTGGTAGGTGTTGTTTTTAGTACATTACTAATTAAAAGAATTAGGAGTAGATCCTAATATATATGGTTACGTACGCAACAGCTATTACTACCTTAACATTCCTCTTAAGTACCCTACTATAGGCTCCCTCAGCAGTAAGCCCTCCCTTAATCACTTTAACCTCCTTAATACAGTTAAGAGGTATTTCATTCTTAAGGACCTCAGCATCAACCTCTTCAGGGTTAGGTACTCCTACGATTGCCTTAACAAGTACGTCCTTCTCAATATCTAAATCACCTAATACTTCAAAATTCATGTGACACACCCTCGACATTGAGTCCCTTAATGCCCTCACAGCGGCTAGTGTGGGGTCTTCATGAGTTAGTACAGCACCACATCCCCATTCACTTAAGTACCTCCTCCATACTTCATTACTCAAGGCTTTACCCCCTAACAGCTACTAGAGGTCTTGATTATACGGTAAGATGCAGTAATCACCGTTGCTTAAAACCTTAAGTAACCTCCTCATAGAGTCCGTAGTCTCAAGTAGGTCCCAGTCCGTACTTAGGTTAAACCACCTCACATCCGATGCGTCACTACCCGGTCTAGCACCTACTGTCTTTGGCTTAACTAGCACGTCAATTATTACGTAGTGGTACTTGATTCCTTCCTTACATCTATGAATTAACTCATCAACCCATAATATACCGACTGCCTCACCATCAATACCCGCCTCCTCCCTAAGCTCCCTTAAGGCTGCTTCAGCAATACTCTCACCAACCCTCTGAACACCTCCGGGTATGGTCCACAGTCCCTTATAAGGCTCCTTACCTCGCTTAATGAGTAGTACCTTACCTTCATGGATTACGACAGCACCAACACCAACTATAGGAGCTTGAGGGTACTCTCTCTTAGGTTCCTCCGTAATTAACACCCTAAAATTACTTATTGAGGCAGGTATATACACTAAGTTAATTAGCGATTTAAGTCGCTAGGTAAGTCTTACCCATTGCTACTACGTATCTCCTTAATATCCTGACAATACCGACACCAAGTACTGCTACAGTAACTGACTCTATAACCCTAAGCACAAGTAATGTAGTGAAGTAGTAGTTAAGTAGGGGTATTGATAACTTAATTGAGTCTGCGGTGGTTATTACTAGGAACTTAACGTAGGTATTGATTATAGATACCACCGTAAGTAATGAACCTCCAAGAAGTAGCGTAGTAGGTAATAACGTCTCTAACCTACGCCTACTAAACTCAACCATTAATAAGGAACCAACACTAACCATTACTAGGTAGGGTAACGAATTAATCACTGCCTGAGCAACCACCCAGGATCCCACTCACCTAATCACCAACATATCATTATCCCCGAATATATAGTTGTGGGTAGTGAGGCTTGCGTGAGTCGAATGAAGCTATAAGGCTGTATGTTAGGAAGTTAGAGGTCATTAGTGACTTAAAGTCGACCTTAGACAGAGAATCAATTAGAAGGGCCTCTAAGGACCCACACTCATTTAGGATGCCAAGGCCGTGCGGAATGACCGTGCATCCAGGTATAGGCTGTATTCATGGCTGTATCTACTGCTACCTACCTGATATGGGCATTAATAACTTGAGTGTTGAGCCCTATAGGTTGAGTGGTGATGAACTTGCTTATGCCCTAGCTATTAATCCTTACGTAGTACCCGAGAGAACCCTAGCTGCCTTCGGATCCATTACTGAGCCTTTACTACCTCAAGTAGTTGATAAGACCCTTGAGTACTTAAGAAGTATAGGTAAGTGGCTTAACTTACCTTCACAGTTAAGTACTAAGGTAGTAATTAATGACGAGTTAGCGAGTAATCTGAAGTTGTTGGAGCCCGATTTAAGTGTGTTAGTGACTGTAGTAACTATTAAGTACCATAAATTAATTGAGCCTAGAGCACCTAACCCATTAAGTAGGTTTGAGGGTATGCTAGTTGCCTCTAAGCATGGCCTAAGGACCGACCTCTTCCTAAGACCAATAATTCCTGGAGTAACCAATTATGAATTAAGTGACTTACTTAAGCTAGCTAAGGAGCACGGTGCTAAGGGCGTTATTACTGGTTCATTGAGGGTTACGAGGAGGATTGTTGAGGAATTAAGAAGGGCTGGGTTGCTTAATGATGAGCTAAGGAAGTTACTACCACGTAGATTAACTAATAAGCAAGTATCTGTGAGTACGTCATATATTAAGGAATTAGTTAAGAAGTTATCCGAGTATCTGGGGCTTGAGTTCATGAGGTCTGCATGCTCAGCTAACATTAAGGCCCATAATATGCACTGTAATTTATGTAGGTTCGGCCCATGCGGTAGTGACTCAGTACTTAGTATGGATGGGGTAATCAGTGAGGCTAGTGAATTCCTTGAGTACCTAGGATTTAGAGTAATCAATGTCGCTAGCGCCGGTAATGCCGTACTAGTAAGTGTTCGAGGAAACGTACGTAACTTAATGATTAACCCCCCATACTTCCTATCCGAGGTATTTAAGGTTAAGTTTAAGATTAAGTACCTATAGAATTACTGATCCCTCCTTAACTATGTCCTTATCTATCTCCTTGTAGGGGAGTATAACTACGTTACGCGTTATTAGTACTTCATCAGATATCACCACGTCATCACCTAGTACAGTTCCTGAACATATACGTACCCACTTACCTATGTATGAACCCCTACCAATGATGCTACCGTCGATGTATGATGAACCCTCAATAACTACTGAATCAAGCAGTACTGAATACTTAATTCTTGAGTTAGCACCTAATCTACATCTCTTACCTATTATTGTGTAAGGACCTACCCTTGATCCCTGCTTAATAATCACCTCATCACCTATGAATACAGGTTGCTCGATTTCGACATCATTAACGTCAGCTGAGTCAGCTATAAAGCCTCCTGGGTGGTAATACCTTAATGCGTCGAAGTTAGCCCTCATATAGTCTTTAGGAACGCCTATGTCAGACCATATACCCTCATGTACGTAACCGTATATTACACCCTCATTAACCAACTTAGGTATGATGTCCCTAGAGAACTTCATGGGTGTCTTCTTCGGGAAGTACTTAAGTACTTCAGGCTCGAAGACGTATATACCTGCATTGATTAAGTTACTTATTGCCTTCTCACGTGGTGGCTTCTCTATGAAGTCCCTAACTCTTCCATCATCATCTATAACAGCTACTCCATACCTTGAGGGGTCCTCAACCCTAGTTAATACCATTGTCCCTAACCCACCCTTAGATCTGTGGTAGTTAATTACTTTAGAGATGTCTACGTTAGAGAATATATCCCCATACACCACTACGAAGGTCGTATCAATACCGTACCTCTCATTAATTAATGGTATAGGACCTGCATCACCCAACGGCTTAACCTCCTCTGCATACATTACATTAACTCCCCATTCACTACCGTCTCGGTACCTCTCCTTAATCATATCAGCTAAGTACCTAACCGATAGTATTACCTCATTAATCCCTGAAGACCTCAGAGCCTCAATTATCCAGTCAAGTAACGGCTTACCAAGTATTGGTAGTAGGGCCTTTGGCCTGGTTAAGGTGAGTGGTCTTAACCTAGTAGCGAAGCCGCCCGTAAGTACTACTGCTTTAGTATCCTTCATCTACATCACCACTAGGGTAGCAGAACTAATACCGAGTTATTTAAGAAAGGTATGGAAAGAAAAGCTTAGTGGTGACTGCTCTCATTATGCGGTACGATATTAATTACCTTTCTAGGTGTTAATGGGTATGCTTCAATTAATTCATACTTGCAGTACTTGAGTTCAGGTAGTAACGGGTTAGTTACTAAGTCATTACCTACCTTAAATACCTTACCGAACTTAATGAGTTCCTTAAGTATCTCATTAGGGCATTCCCTAATAACTACCCACCTAACTAAGCCGTCCTCACCTACCTCCTCGTAAGGTTCCTTAGTACTTACTGCCCTCCTAATCAACCTTAGCCTTAGTTGGTACCTATCCTTAAACCTTGCTGGACAGTAATGCACCGATATACCTAATCCCTTCTCCCTAACCCATGAAAGTATCTTAAGAGCTAACTCCTCAGACCCCTTAGCAGTTAATCCATCCTCATTAGGCTCTATACCCCTTACTAGTAATTCATTTATATTCGACTCACTAACCTCAAGTTCATTGAGGTTCACAAACTTAATTCCTAATTCATGAGCCCTGATTATCAATTCCTTAAGGAATGATCCGCGATTCGGGATTACGGGGTTCTCAATACCTACGTCTATAGGGTAGTTAAGGGCTATCCTAATAGCTCTCCATGAGTGACTACCCGTTACATGTATCCTTAACTCGTCAAGTCCTGCATTAACTAGTTTATTTAAAGCGTCATCATTAATCAGTATTCCTGTAGTGTATAGGTGTATATGGAATCTACTACCAAAAACCTCCTTAAGTAACTTGATAACCTTAAGGGTCCTATCTAACTTAATTAATGGGTCACCACCAGTTATTCCTACACCGAAGGATCCGCACTTACTAACCTCATTAATTAAGTCATTAAGGTTCCTTACCTCAACCTCATTAATTAAGAATACATCCTTACCCCTCCTCTCCGTGGATATTGGGCAGTAGAAGCATCTCTCACTACATAATCCAGTAGTAAAGACTACTGACTTAAGCCCCTTAATACATAATACGCAACCTACTGGTAAGTTACCTAACCAGCAACCAACCTCACTGCATAAATCCCTTAGTGGGTTAGTCAATAATTAAGCACCCTCGGTAAAAAGTAGTCACTCCTTAAGGTACTTTATGTAGATACCGTCACCTAACTCCTCATCCCACCCACTAGGTTTATCCGTAGCTACTACGTTACTTAACCTATGAAGTACCTTCATGTCCGTAGCTATGGCTTCAGCTTCCTTAGGTATGTAGAGTATAGCGTCTAGGTGCTCAGTGAACCTGATGTTCTTACTCTTCTTAAGCTTCCACACAGCTGAGTTTATCTTCATTAGGTACTCAATTAATTTCTCATTACCTTCGCCATACTCTAGATCATCCTTAGTAAGTACCTCTCTATGCACACTACCACCGAATATCCTCCTCCATAGGTAGTCAGTTACGAAGGGCATTATGGGTGCTAGTAACTTAAGTATTGTTCTGAAGCATCTGTAGAGTACGTAGATAGCTCCATTAATCTCCTCCTCACTGAATCCCCCCTGACCATACACTCTAGGCTTAACAGTCTCTAGGTAGTTAGAGGCGAATACGTTCCATGCTAGGTCATATATCTTCTGGATAGGTTCAAATACGTCCAGCTCCTCGTAGCTCTTAGCTATCTCGGAAGCTGCTCTAGTTAAGTACTTAAGCATAGCCTTATCGATCTCCCTAAGCCTCACCTTACCCTCTGGATACTTGAATGAAGTTATGAACCTACCCATATTAACTAATTTAGTAGCGAATAGTAATCCAGTTCTCACCAAGTTCTCAGACCACCTATAATCACTACCTAACTTACCAGCAGCTGCTGACCAGTACCTAAAGGCGTCTGCTCCGTACTTACTTAAGTACGGTAGTGGGTCTATTACATTACCTAGTGACTTATGCATTGCCCTACCCTTCTCATCGAGTCCCATACCGGTTATCCTTACCCACTTAAACGGTGGCTTACCCGTTAGGAGCCATACCCTAAGTACGGAGTAGTATAGCCAAGTTCTTATGATGTCGTATCCTTGAGGCCTTAAAGCTCTTTCTAAAGCCTTAAGTGATGCCTCCTTATCGTCTAACCACTTAGTTACGTATAATACGCTAATTGATGAGTCGAACCACGTATCGAAGGTCTTAGTCTCACCCTCTATCTCACTTGCTGGTGCTCCACACTTAGGGCATTTATTAACTGGTGGTGGGTCCTTCCAAGGCCTGACGTACTTACCTGGTTCAGGTAGTATTACCTCGCCACATCTTCTGCATCTCCATAGGGGTATCTCGGTTCCGTAGTACCTTGTCCTTGATATCGGCCAGTCCATAGCTAGGGACTTAACCCAGTCGATGAGCCTTACCTTATGCTCTAGTGGCTTAAATATCATCTTATCAGCTACCTTAAGTATCTCATCCTTAAACTCTAGTTGCTTAAGGAAGTATTCCTTCATATGTATGAACTCTATAGGTGTTTTACATCTCCAACATACAGGGACTTCACTCTCATATACCTCCTCCTTAACTATGAGTCCCTCCTCCTTAAGCCTCCTCACAATAACTTCCCTAGCCTCACTAACCTTAAGACCCTTAAGGAAGCCTGCCTTCTCATTCATGGTCCCGTCAGGATTAATCAGTACCGTCGGTTCTAAGCCAGTCTCCCTAAAGAACCACACATCCCTAGTATCACCATAGGAGCACATCATTACTAACCCAGTACCGAATTCGGGTTTAGCGTATTCGTGTTCCATAATAGGTACTACCTTACCGTAGAGAGGCACTACTGCGTGCTTACCTCTTAAATGCTTATATCTAGTGTCGTTCGGGTTGTAAATTACTGCACCACATGCGTTAAGGAGTTCGGGCCTTGTAGTAGCTATTACTATATCCTCACCGGTTTCCTTAACCTTGAACTTAATGTAGTAGAGCTTCCTACTCTCCCTAATGAACTCTACCTCAGCCTCAGCTATTGTGGTACCGCATCTAGGGCACCAAGTAACGGGTTTGTGTGATTCGTAGATGAGTCCCTTCCTCCATAACTCAATAAACGTTGCTTGAGTAACTCTACGGTACTTAGGTGAGTCCGTACCATCCCTCCAGTAATCGAATGAGCACCCTAACCTTCTCCATATCTTAACGAGTAGTTCCTCATACTCATCAAGTACCTCCTTAACCATCTTAAGGAACTTCTCCCTACCCTCCGGGGTCTTAGCTATTTCATGAGCTACTATACCGTACCTCTTCTCAACAGTTACCTCAGCAGGTAGTCCGTTCCTGTCAGCGTAGAACGGGACAAGTACCTTATAACCCAGTAATCTTAAGGCTCTAGCAACCATGTCTATCTGTGCGTAGTGAGCTGCTTGAGCAACACCCCACCCGCCTGATGGGTATGGTGGTGGTGTATCTATGACTACGTACTTATCATCTCCCTTAAAGTCTATATCCACTTTATATAGTCCCTCCTTATCCCATATCTTAATAAGCTCCTCCTCAAGCTTGGGATCCCATCTCTTAATCTCTACCTTACCACTCACCTACCCACACCTCATTTTCAATCAATACTGAAGCCTAACTATAAGTGTTTTAACTTAACTAGACTGAATCTCCTTTATGGTATCCGGTGGTTTTATAGCTATGTAAGCAGCACCTATTAATACCACATCGTGACCTAAGGGTGTAATCATTACCTCAGCAGGTCTATTAACCAAGTACCTACCTACCTTAGGCTTTATGACGTCTAAGAAGTCGGGATTATTAAGTACTACACTACCCCCTACAGTAAGTACTTCGGGGTCATAGGCATTAATTATTGATGCTATACCTGCTGCATTAACCTCAGCTAACTCGTTAATGACGTACTTAGCGAATGGATCACCTAGTCTCCATAACCTAAACAGAGTTGGTGGGTCTAACTTACCCTCCCTAGCTAATTCGTAGGCCTCACTAGCCTTACCTACGTAAGCCTTAGTTAATGACTTAGCCGTCTTAGGTATTGCAGCTCCTGAAGCTATGCCTTCCCAGTGCCCGTAACCTCCACAGCCGCACTTAATACCTCCTTTATAGTCAATTACTAAGTGACCTACTTCATGTGCGTTACCGTCCTTACCTACTAGTAAGTGACCATCAACTACTACACCAGCACCTATGCCTGTACTTATCGTTAAGTACACTACGTTCCTCCTACCTCTCCCCGCACCTACTAAGTACTCACCCCACACACCAGCCATGCAGTCATTAACTACGTAAGTATTAACACCGAATTCGCTCATTAATGGTTCCCTTAGTTTGAAGCTCCTCAATGGATTATTCGGTGCGTTAACTACGTCACCACGCTTAATGTCTAGTGGACCTATTGAACCAACACCAATACCCACTAACTCATAATTACATACACCCCTTAGTAGTTCCTTAATTAATTCAGTAGCTTTATTAGCGACTGCTAAAACTCCACCACTACTTGGTGTCCTTACTACCTCCTTACGTATTAACTCACCATTAATGGTGAATATACCTACTCTTAAGTTAGTAGCTCCTACATCAATAGCTACTACTACCTTAACCACAGTCACCACCCCAACCCCTAGGCGGGGTCTCCTCTAAGTACTTACATACTTCCTTAGCTATTACTGTTGGGTCATTAACTACCTTAACGTAAGCTCTCTTCCTCTCATCTACGTACGGCGAGAAGTGCGTAGCTTTATCGGTCGGCATTCCCGTCATTCCTAGAACGTATACCGGTACGCCTTCAGTGTAAGCAGTAATGACCTCCTGTAGAGTACCTCCAGCACCTCCTAAAGCTACTAAAACCTCTGAAGTCCTAACTAAGAAGACACTCCTAACTCTAAATGAGGTCCCGGTCCTAACTACTATAGCTTCTGGTGGGTACCTAACATCCTCCATTTCTAAGGGAGGTAGTATCAATACCTTAAATCCTAACTTAATAGCTTCATCAACTATAACCCTCATTAATCCCCAGTAACCACCAACAACTAATACAGTACTCTCTGCTTGCCTACACATTGAGAGTGCTTGAAGGAACTCCTCAGTAGCTGTTCTTAAGTGATCCGGAGGAGGTCCTGAATACGCAGCTACTCCTACGTACCTAAGCACAGGTCCCTACCAAGCATTAAACTTGGATTAACTAATTAATAATCTCGGTACGTACTATGGAGGGCGTATTAATAAGGAGCGAGTGCTTAAGGTGTGGTCTATGCTGTCAAGAAACCGAGATGATCCTCCTAATAAGTGATGTGCGTAGACTCTCTTCGATGGGTTACAGAGTAAGTGAGTTCGCGGTTTTTGATGGTAGGTACTACAGATTAAGAAACGTTGATGGTCATTGTTACTTCTACGAACCAGTTAGAGGGGTTTGTAAGGTGTACAAGTATAGACCTTTAGGATGTAGAATATACCCCATAATCTGGGTTGAGGGCTTAGGTCCTGTAGTTGATAGTGAGTGCCCATTAGCTAGCGAGCTAAGTACTGATGAGCTTAAGCTAGGTATTAGAATGATTAATGAATTCCTTAGGAAGCTACGCACGGAATATAGTACCTTTAGGGTTAAGACTCCCTAAAGTAACTCATTAATCCCTTAATAACGTCCTGTGCTTGGGGGTACGGATACTTTAGGTATAACCTAATAACGTCATTAATTACCGCGGACTCACTAATTAAGCCTCTAAATAAGTTAATGATGCCCTCCACATCCTTCCTATCAATATTGACTAATTCAAGCTTAATAGCTAAGCCTCCCCTACAACCAACAAGTATCGTACCTACACCGGAGGTTACGTACTTCTCAACTACTTCATTAATATATGCCCTCTCTTTACTGAATGTGTCATAGTACGTAAGTACGTAATTACCTAACTTAATTGACCTACCATCAATTTCAGCCACGTACCTAGCCTCCTCGGATTCATACATCTCAGCGTACTCTTCAATCAACATCCTTAAGGACGTGACGTCATTACTAACTACGTAATTAACTACCGAATATAGTGCCTTAACATCCCTGTACATAGCTAATGACGCTTTAATTACCCTCTCACTACTTAAGTTAGGTGATGAACCTTCAATAATCATTATTAACGGTTCACTTACGTGCCTACCTAACTTAAGTACTTGGGATACGAACCTCACGTAACTACTTGGAGGTGGCTTAACTACCTCAAGAACCTTAACACTGCCGTCGCTTCCTACTAGGTATGATGATCCCCCGTCCTCACTAATGACGAGCGAAAGCACATCCCCTAGTACTCTAGGCGGTGGTGGTATTCCTATACCTACTAGTACGTACGTGTCGGTAGCTGCTACCTTCCTAAGTACGTCACTATCAACTATATGCACGGTTGATGCGATACCTACATCCTCGAACTCCTTAATAATCAATGCTGAAGCAACTACGCTATCGAGGTTGGGTATGCACAGAATCACGGGCCTCTCTACTAAGTAATCTGGAAGCACTTACTCACCGATAATAAGTTGCAGGTAAAGAATAAATTGATTAGTGTTCTTTAGGTGCGTGATTAATTCATAGCTCTAGCATAATTGACTAATTAGGCTAGTTAGTAAGTCATGCTTAACTAAAGCACTTTAATTTCCTAAGTTAAACTCTACTACTTGGGTACCTAAATGATTGATGAATCACTCCTTACTAAGGCCGTCGATAGAGCTATTGAGTTAGGAGCTACATACGCTGAAGCTAGGTACCAAGCGGATGTCCAGAGAAGTATAACCTTAAGGAATGGGGCTGTCATAGGGACCGATGAGGTATTCTTCAAGGGTATAGGGATTAGGGTATTAGTTAATGGTTCATTAGGTTTCGCAGCGACTAACGTACTTAATGAGGCAGAACTCCTTAAAACTACTGAATTAGCTGTTTTCAGAGCTAGGGCACTGGCTAGGTTGAGAAAGGAGCCTATTGAGTTTAGCGATGAGAAGTTAGGTAGGGCTAGGTATGAGGTAGTCCCTAAACATAGTATCGAGGACTTCAGTATTGAGGATAGGGTTAAGTTAGGTGTTGAGCTACATAAACTACTCTGTAACTCAGTTAAGGAAACTAAAGTGGCGGTAACCACCTTCGGCTTCCTCGAGCATCATCAAGAGAAGTTAGTGATAAATAGTGATGGAGCATTAATATACTCTAGGGTACCTAGGGTAGCTATAGTAATTAATTACGTATTAGCGAGCGGTAAGGGAACGCTGCAGAGATTCATATCCTACGGAGCATCGGGCGGTTCTGAATTAATCCGTGAGTGGAGGATCGATGAGGAGCTAAGTAGCGAAGCTAGGAGGCTTGAGAATGTATTAATTAGAGGTAGGGAACCACCTAAGGACGTGATTGATGTAGTCGTGGGTCCTGAAGTAGTGGCGTTACTGGTTCATGAGTCAGCAGGTCATCCCATGGAAGCTGACAGAATATTAGGTAGGGAAGCAGCTCAAGCTGGTGAGTCCTTCGTTAAGCCTGACATGATAGGTAAGTATAGGATAGGTAGCGAGTACGTAACCATAGTTGAGGACCCCACCATACCTGGTAGTTACGGATACTACCTATACGATGATGAGGGAGTACCTGCGAGACCTAGGTACCTATACCTCAAGGGCTTGATCAACGAACCCCTACATAACAGGCATACAGCTAAGTTATTCGGTACATACAGTAACGGCTCCGCTAGATCAATGACCTACGCTTCAGAACCCATCATAAGGATGAGTAACACATACTTCAAACCAGGTGATATGAATTTTGATGAGCTACTTGAGGGAATCAAGTTAGGGGTCTACATTAAGAGCTACATGGAGTGGAACATAGATGACGTTAGGTGGAACCAAAGGTACGTAGGTCTGGAGGCCTACATCATAGAGGATGGGGAGGTTAGGGAGGATAAACCCATTAGAAATCCAGTACTTGAAGTAACTACTAAAGGCTTCTACAGTAGGGTCGTAGGAGCTGATAAGAACCTTAGGTTCTACCCAGGTACTTGCGGTAAGGGAGAACCTGCTCAGGGAGTACCTGTTTGGTTTGGAGGTCCTAATGTTCGTGTCTCCAAAATTAGATTAGGGGTGAGGTCGGGTTGAAGGAAAGATTATTGAGTGAGGCTTCCAAGGCACTAAATGAATTAATGAAGGAATTTAATGACGTAGCTATTAAACTAACTTCACGTGATGCAGTAATGGTTAAATTATGGAACTCCGAACCCAGTGTCGTACAGTCATGGAGGGAGCATACCGCAGTCATATACTTAAGTAAGGACAAGAGAGTGTTTGAGTTAGGGATAAACTTAAGTAAGATTGAGGACGTTATTAAGGTTGCTAAGCGCGTTAAGGATTATGTAGGAATGATGAAAGAATCTGAACTCTACGCACCCTTACCAGAACCTAGTAGGTCAGGTATAGATGATGTACTTGTCGACAGTACCGTAATTAAGTACATGGAAGACCCATTAGAACCTACTAACGTAATGATTGAGGAGGCATTTAGGGAGGGAGCTGAGAGAGTTGCTGGTACGCTCCACTTAGAAGTTAGTAAATACGCATTAGTTACTTCAAAGGGTTTTGAGGGATATAAGGAGGGTAGTGAAGTGATGGCCTATTTAAGAGCATTCAAGGGTGAAGATAGCGGTCACTGGGCATACGGTAGTAGGTACTTAAGGATTGAGGAGTTAAAGCGAGTAGGTAAGTTAGCAGGTAGGTACGCTAGTGAATGTAGCGGTAAGGTCACCGACATTGAGCCAGGTAGGTACGATGTAGTATTATCTCCTTTAGTACTCGGTAACCTCATGAGCTACGTGGGTATGATGGCTTCGGCTCTCTACGTAATGATGGGGTTCTCAATATTCATGAGGAGAAAACCTGGAGAGAAGATAGCTTCTGAAGTACTGACACTGATAGATAAGCCTAAGGATACTGAGCTAGCAGGATCTGCGGAATTCGATGATGAAGGTATCGAGACATTCGATAAGGAGATAATAGGTAAGGGGATCTTCAAGAACTTATTACATAATAGCAAGACAGCCGGTAAATTAGGTGTTAAGAGTACGGGTAATGCTGGCTGGGTAATGCCTAGGCCCTGGAACCTAGAGGTAGTTAAGGGTGATTACGGGCTCGATGAACTCATTAAGGAAGTTAAGAAGGGCTTACTAATCACTAATAACTGGTACACTAGACTACAGAACTACGTTGAGGGTAGCTTCTCAAGCGTTACTAGGGATGCCCTATTCCTAGTTGAGAATGGTGAATTAAGAGCGAGGGTTAGGAGGGTTAGGATATCAGATACCTTCCCCAACTTACTAAGTAATGTGCAGGCCCTAGGTAAGGATCAGTACTTAATTAAGTGGTGGGAAGTGGAGGTACCTTCTAGATTACCATACGCATTAGTACGTAATGTAGGCATAACTAAACCTTTTGCTTAAATAACCTCCTCAACACACCCGTACTCTCCTGAATACTCATCACCCACTTCCCTCTCCTCCCATCCTCTCGGGCATCCCTTACCATGCCTGAAAGTAGGGGCTTTTAGTTTAGTTAGTAGTGCTACTCTAGATGGTATTGAGTACGAAGCTACTCTATAACTTAATTCATTAGCTAACTTCCTAGCGAACTCCATGACCTCAGTGAATGTAGGCATACATGACCTACTCAACCTCTCTATGGAACCTCCTACGTGCATGTATGCCTTAACCTCAATAAACATTGGCTCACCTAACTCAAGTACCTTAGCAAATCCCTTAGCATCCTTATCACTCATGTTGAAGCCCTTAACGACTGTGACCCTAACTACGGTTGGGCACTTAAATGACCTTATTAACTTAATCGATTCTAAGGTTCTACGCCACCCATCACTAACTAGTGGCCTATTAAATCTCCTATACATCTCTTCATTCCATGACTCTAAGGATATGTAGAGTTGCGAGGGTTCAGTCTCGAGCGAAGAGAGTACCTCAGGTCTTACACCTCTAGTTACTAGGAATGTGGTTAATCCCTTACTATGGAATACCTCAATTAACTCACCTAACCTAGGGTATAGAGTAGCTTCACCAGTTAGTGATATAGCTACGTGCTTAGGATCCATGGCCTCCCTCCACATATCCTCCGATGCCCTACCCCTATACCCACTAACGGTCCTCCTATGCTCTAGTACAGCCATTTCAGCAATGAATTCAGGGTCATCAATGTACGGCAGTTCAGGTAATCCTTCGTACTTAAGCCCCATCTCCTCCGGCCTTACCCTCCAGCAGTGTAAGCACGAGTTCCAACACCAAAGTACTGAGGGACTGAATTGAATACATCTATGGGATTCTATGCCGTAGAACTTACACTTATAGCAGAACCTACGCTGTGTTAGTGCGTTATGGACCCATAGACACTTCTTAACTGCTGAGTGAGCACCTATTAGGTGGTACTTCTGCTTACGTAATCTCCCATATGCTTGAGTTAGTGGGTCTACGTACTTACTCAAGTACTCACCAGCATTCACTACTCTATACCAGTTTTATAATCTGCGTTAATACATAAGTGTTGAGTGTTGCGTATGAGGCATGGAGTTGTTTGCCATGGTGACTGCGATGGAGTCATATCTGCATTTATCTACATAAAGCACTACATGATGGATTACTACCCCGGACATATAGACATGGTATTCACGCAACCCTGGAGAGCTCACATAGATGCTAGAAAATTAAGTAATGAGTTAGGTGAAGTTGTTTTCCTTGATTTAGCAGTAAGTAGTGAATTAAGTGAATTCATAACTAAGCTGAGGAGTAGGGCTAACCGAATAGTAGTTATTGACCATCACATGAGCTCCAAAGACTACATAGATAAGTTAAGCAAGTTAGACGTTAAGGTTGTTTGGAGTAAAGCACCCTCAACACCCCACTTAATTAAAGACGCCTTAAACCCATTCATGAACCCCTACGAGAACTTCCTAGTCGAGGTAGCTGATGTCTGTGAAGGCAACGAAACTAGGAACCCGGACGTAGCTAACGTAGCCGACTTAATTAAGTTATCAATAGCTAGGGATCCAGGCGATTTAGAGTATATGAGGTACTTAGTTAATTTAATGCTTAATGGTAAGGACTTAAGTAGTGATCAAGAGGTTCTTAGGAGGGCTAAAGTAGCTAAGTTCCTCCTTAAGAGGTTACTGAAGATAATGGGTGAGAGAGCTATAGAGATTTCAGGTGCTAAGGTAGTTGCTCTAGACCTACCTGAGTCACGTATATACGCTGGCTTACTAGGTATAGCAGCTACTGAATTCTCTAAAATGTGTAGGAAAGACGTAATACTGATTAGGAAGGAGGAGCGTAAGGCCGTAGTTACTGTTAGGTCAGTAACTGATAGGGCCTACAGAATATGTAAGGCATTAGCTGAAGCCCTTAAGGGTAAGTTCGGTGGTCACGCTGAGGCAGCATCGACTACCTTACCTAATCTACCATTAAGTGATGCTGTTCGCTTAGTTGTTGAGGTGATTAAGAACGTCCCTAGAAAGGCTTGAGTTTAGCGGGGTGGTTGACTCAAGTGAGTTTACCTCAATAGTTAGGAGGTATTTTAAGGTAGCTACCATAGTAGCGCTGATTAACTGCAGTATCGACTACCGAGGAAGAGCTGCTAGTAAGGCTGGTAAGGCGTGGAGGTTATTAATTATTAAGGAGGACGGTACGGTATTAATTCATGAGGGTAAGGGTAGGGAACCTATTAATTGGCAACCTAAGTCCCACATAATCGTTAGGGAAGGAGGTAATTACGTTGAGTTATTAGCTATTAGGTCTAAACCACATGAGGAATTAAGGGTAGTGATAGAACCGCCGATGTACTTACTAGTTACTAGACTAACAACTGCTAGATTCATTTTACTAGGTGCTGAGAAGGACATAGTTGATAGGATAGCTAGTAACCCGTCAATTATTGAGGAAGGTACTGAGTTAGTGTCTAGGGAAGTGAGTACACCGCATGGTAGGGTAGATTTAATACTTAGGAGGCGTGACGGTACCTTAATAATTGTTGAGGCTAAGAGGTCAGTAGCTGACGTTGATGCGGTCCATCAACTAAGGAGGTACGTTAATTACTATAGGTCTTTAGGGGTTAAGGTTGAGGGTGTACTAGCGTCACCTAAGGTAACACCGCAGGCTATGAAGTTACTTCATGAGTTCGGCTTAAGGCATGTTAAGGTAGAACCTTTAAGTACTACTAAGTAATTCACTGCTGGTTAGTGTGATGTTAGTGGATGCTCACGTACATGCCCATGAGTATGGTAATGAGGTAATTA
Organism: uncultured Desulfurococcaceae archaeon; assembly: GCA_964627805.1. GTDB lineage: Archaea > Thermoproteota > Thermoprotei_A > Sulfolobales > NBVN01 > CAZAMI01. The sequence goes on along the minus strand of CAZVLA010000049.1, from coordinate 9,412 downwards.
GTAGTTACTGTGGTAGTTCTAACCTAGCATTGATTGCTGTATCGGACGACTACAACTCGTCAGTTAAGACCATTAAGTTATGTAGGGCATGCCCTAACATAGTACCTGCAGTAGGTATACACCCGTGGGAAGTAGGTAGTAAGCAATCAATTGAGTCAGCTACGAAGCTAGTTAATGAATTAGGTAATAAGGTACCTATACTTGGTGAAGTAGGACTTGATAAGAAGTTCGTACCAAATACCTTCAATAAGCAGTTAGAAGTGTTTAGGGTATTCCTTAAGTATGCTTCAGAAGAGGGTAAGGGAGTGAACGTACATGCAGCTGGTGCATGGAGTGAAGTTGTGAGGGAGTTATCGAGGAATGACGTTAAGGTAGCTATAATACACTGGTACACAGGACCTAAGGAATTACTTAAGGAGATAGAGTCCCTAGGTTACTTCGTAGGTATTAATGCAGCTATTAGGATACAGAAGAAGATGAGGGAAATAGCTAGGGTAGCCCCTCTTGAGATAATCCTCACTGAGTCAGATGGTCCTTACAACTATAGGGGACTTAAGTTAGGACCTAACTTAATACCAGGTACTATAAGGTTGATAGCTGAGCTTAAAGGAATGAAGCCTGAGGAGGTTGAGGAGGTAGTAAGTAGTAACTTTAGGAGGTTATTAAGGGAGCTAGGGGTAGGTTAATTTCGGTGATGAGTAACCTGGTTGCTGAGGCTATTGATGAACCACGCAGGGTCTGAATTCTTTACCGAAACTTAACACTAATAAGTCCAACCTTCTTAAACACGTGGTGCTGGGTATTGGGTAGAGTTACTGCTGCTGTTGTTGGTGTTGGTAGGTGGGGACGTAACATAGTTAGGGCTTTAAAGAAGCTTGAATCTGATGGGTTAGTTAAGTTAGTGGCTGTTGTTGATGTTAATGAAGCTAGAGCTAGGGAGGTAGCTGAGGAGTACAGCATTCCGGAGTACTTAACGGGTTTCGAGGACCTACCTTCGAGGGGTGTTGAGGCGGTAGCTATTGCCGTACCTGCTGATAAGTTAGCTTCTGTTGCTAAGTACCTAATCACTCACGGGATTAATGCGTTCATCGAGAAGCCAGTATCGTTGGAGCCAAGCGATATTGAGGAGCTAATTAAGTTAAGTAGGGTCTATGGCGTTGTTACTCAGCCTGGATTCATAGTTAGGTTCGACCCCACCGTTAGGGAGTTGAGGGAGTTAGTTAAGAGTTACGGAGTACCTAAATACATGATATTTAAGAGACTCTCTAGAAGACCTCCATGGATGAGGAAGTACCCGATAGTATTTGACTTGACGATCCACGATATAGACCTCACATTCTATTTGATAGGTAAGAGGAACTGGAGAATTAGGTCTGTTTATGTGTTAGAAACGGATAACGGAACTACTCAAACAATTTACGCTACAGTAACGTTCGGTAAGACCTTAGTTACTTACATAACTGACGGTGAATTACCCATAAAGGTAAGGGAGGTAGTTGCTTCATTCAATAATGCCTACGTGAGAGCCGACTTAGTTAAGAGGAGGGTAGTAATTAAGGGTGTTGATGCTGAAGTAACTAGAGTAGCTGAGGGTGAGGAGCCACTAATTAGTGAGCTAAGGGTGTTCCTAATGAGGATTAGGGGTAGGGGAGTTAATGATGCACCAACCCTGCGTGACGCCTTAGAAGCTGCAAGGTTGGCTAAGGAAATAATGATTAGGGAACCTGAAGCAGTTATTCTTACGTAATTAAATTAAAGAGTAGCTTAATTACTGGACTGAATATTATTTATTGTTTAAATGAATATTTTTTATTCTGTACGATAATTAGTTTAGGGGTTAGTTATTGAGAAGGAAGAGGGTATTAATTATAGGGGCTGGAGGTAGGGACTTCCACAACTTCAATGTGGTATTCAGGAATAACCCGGATTATGAGGTAGTAGCATTTGCATTCACGCAAATACCGGGTGTTGAGAGACGTAGGTACCCTCCTGAATTAGCAGGTAGTCTATATCCTGATGGAATACCTATAGTTCCCTATAAAGAGCTGGGTAGATTGATTAAGGAGTTAAGAGTTGATGAGGTAGTATTAGCGTTTAGTGATATAACCTATGACGTCTTAGGTAGGATAGCTTCTGAAGTACTAGCTGCTGGTGCGTCATTTAGGTTACTATCACCTACGGAGACGAGCATAAAGTCAATGAGGCCTGTTATAGCCGTTACAGCCGTTAGGACGGGGGCTGGGAAGTCGACCGTGTCGAAGGCTGTTGTTGAGGAGTTAAGTAGGAGGTCCATCAAGGTAGCTGTTGTTAGGCACCCAATGGCTTACGGTGACTTAAGTAAGATGGCTGTTCAGTTATTCGAGCGTTTAGAGGATCTTGACAAGTGGGGCGTAACTATTGAGGAGCGTGAGGAGTATGAGCACTACCTTAGGATGGGGCTTAAGGTATTAGCTGGTGTTGATTACGGTAAAGTACTTAGGTTAGCTGAGAAGTTAGGTGACGTCATATTATGGGATGGAGGTAATAACGACTTCCCATTCTACGTACATGACTACATGATAACCGTAGCAGACGCTATGAGGCCCGGGCATGAGGTTGGTTCATACCCCGGCGAAGTTAATGTTCGTATGGCTGATGCTGTAGTAGTTAATAAGGTGAGTCAAGCAAGTCCCGACGCTGTTAAGCGCATAGTAAGTAACGTTAAGGAGGTTAATCCTAAGGCTAAGATAGTATTAGCTGATATGGAGGTCTACGTGGATAATCCGGAGCTAATAAGGGGTAGGAGAGTACTAGTTATTGAGGACTCACCAACAGTTACTCACGGTGGCGTACCTTACGGTGCCGGTTACGTAGCAGCTACTAAGTACGGTGCTAGTGAAGTAGTTGATCCTAGACCGTACGCGGTAGGTATTATAAAGGATATTTACAGGACGTACAAACACATCGGTAAGGTACTACCATCAACAGGCTACACTAAGGAGCAGTTAAGGGATCTTGAAGAGACTGTAAGAAGGGCTGATGCTGATACCGTAGTGATTGGTTCGCCAGCAGATATAAGTAGGTTAATTAAGATTGAAGGTAAGGACGTCGTTAAGGTTAGGTGGAGACTTAAGGTAGTTGAAGGACCGTCAATAAGTGAATTAATTGATGAGTTCTTAGAAAGGGTCGGTCTTAAGTAGTTTTTAATCACAGTAATTCACAGGTATTAGTATGAGTGAACCCTGCTGCGTGAATCTACGTAACTACATAATACATCTACTAAGCAATTACTATAGGTACTTCAGTAAGGATACTGTACTTAATTCGGACGGACGTAGGTTACTTAATGAGTTAATTAGGGAGGGCATGAAGTGCAACCCTAGTTTAAGGAAGTTATTTAGGAAAGTTAGAAAGAACCCTACCCTCAGTAACATCATCAGACTTTCTGAAGAGGTTTTAGGTACTGAATTAACTATGGAGTTAGTACGCGAGAGCATATACTACCCTTAATTATCACTCAATAGTAATTACCTAGTAACCACTCATTACCTATGAATACGTACTTCAAACCAGCTGCTCTAGCCTGCTCGTAAGCTTCCTCAGCATGTCCAGTACTAGTTGGTGGTAGGTCTGTCATTAAGTAGTCTGGGTGATAAGCAAGTAGTATATACGGTATTTCATTACTTAAGGACGATAAGTACTCAGCTATCTTACCTACTTCGTAAGGATCGACGTAGCCAGGGACCAGTAATGTACTAACGACTAGTAGGGGAATGTCATCCCTTGAATCACCTAAGTCGCTTAGCTTAAAGAGTAATTCACAATTCTCTTTTAACCTCCTTAATGCCTTCTCACCATTAACTCCAGTTAATGCTTCATATATTGATGGGGTCCATGCTTTCCAATCAATCTTCACTATACCCCCGCTAACTAATGATAACCTCCCCATTTCCTTCATAATTGATGGTGCCTCAACACCATTGGTCTCCCAGCATATCCTCTTAACCCTCCCCTTAGCACCTTCCACCACCTTCCTAGAAACCTCTAGTGCGTAGGGTGCGTTAGGTCCTGGATCGCCTCCGAAGTAACATATGCATGTCACCCTATCGTTACTTAATGCGGTCTCGATTAGTTCCTTAGTGCTCCTTACATTACCTACCCATGCCTTACTAATCATCTTACGGTGCTCCCAATTCTGGCAGAATAGGCAATCTAAGTCACAACCAGCGAAGAATACTGCTAAATTATAGTAACCGTACTCAGCACCTCGTGATACGGAGTACTTAGGGTAACCTCGGTAAGTAGCTGCTGGACATACGGGTGTTGCTACACAGTTAGTTGGTAGGGGGTCTAAGTACCAGTGAAGTACTGACTTCCCCCATCCAGCAACAGGCTCTAACCTACCGTCCTTATTCACCCATACACCGCATCTTCCCCTACCGCCGTTAGGTATTAAGCATTCATTGATGCATAACCCGCATTTTAAGTACTTAACCGAGTCACTACTAGTTACTCTTAGGTAGTCATACCTCCAGTGATTCCTCTTGGCGTAACTTAATGCCTCCTTAGGCCTCTCTCTCAAACACTTACTACACACCCCAATTACGTCACTAATTACCTTGGATTTAGCACCACAGAGTAAGCACTTACCCACTAAGTCACTCCCTTAACTAATTAACTCTAGAGGATGTATATACTTGAGCTCTACTAGGTGGTATGGTGAGGTTAAGCAATAAAGAGAAGGAGATACTTAAGGTAATACTTATGAGGGGAGGGGCTTCCTTGGAGGAGCTATCTGAAGAGTTAAGGATTAATTATAACGAAGTCAAGGAGGTCGTTGACCTATTAATAATTAAGGGACTTATTAGAGAAGTAGTTCTAGGTAGGGATTGTAACTCCCAATGTAAATTCTGCCCTCTGAGCGCGTTATGCCCTAAGCTCAGAGGTCTAGGTGCTAAGTTATACTTACCAACTAATAAGGCGCTTAAGATATATAGAGCCCTACTTAAATAGCTTAACTACATACATAGTACGGTGTTAATTATTGATTAGTGAGGTCATTAAGTCGTTAAGAAGCATCATGGAGTCTAGTAAGTGCGAGTACTTACTAGTTACTAACCCCCATAACTTCATATACTTAACTAAACTACCGCTCTCCAGATTACCTCAACCTGCGGGTTACTACTTACTGATTACTGAGTCCGTGAGTTATGCTCTAACACCATTACTTGAGTATTGGAGAGTTAATGAACTCTTAGGTAAGTATTATGAGGTAGTCCCCACATCACGTTATGAGGTACCCATACCATCACTTAAGAATAAGGTCATTAAGGATTTAGTTAAATTCGTAATTGAGAAGGTAGGTACTAATGCTAGCCTATGTACAGACTGTACGGACGTTAGTACGTACCAGAGGCTCTCTAAGTATGTTAAGTTAATCGACGTTAGTAAAGATCTACTCAACTTAAGATCCGTCAAGAGACGCGATGAGATCGAGTTAATCAGACACGCATTAAGTATTACTGAGGAATGCCTTAATAGGGTAATGGAATCGCTCACCGTAGGTCTTAAAGAGTTGGAGGTTGTTGGTTTAATTGAGGGTTTAATGAGGTCCTTGGGTGCTGACGGTCCCGCATTTAGTACTATAGTAGCTTCAGGCAGCAACACCTCATATCCCCATGCAGTACCCACTACTAAGGAGTTAAGTAAGGGGGATATCGTTATTATTGATTTAGGAGCTAGTTACGGTAACTACTCTTCAGATACTACGAGGACATTAACCATAGGCTCGGCTAGTGAGGACGTTAGGAAAGTAATTGAGGCAGTTAAGGAGGCATTACTTACTGCCACTGATTACGTCAGGGATGGCGTAGAAGCTAAGGAAGTTGATGCTAAAGCTAGAGAGGTACTTAGGAGGTACGGATTAGATAGCTACTTCATTCACGGATTAGGTCATGGTGTAGGTATTGAGGTTCATGAACCACCATACCTATCACCTAGCTCAAGCGATGTGCTCAAGGAGGGTATGGTAGTGACTATAGAACCTGGAGTATACATCCCTGGTAAGTTAGGTGTCAGAATTGAGAATATGGTGTTAGTTAAAAAGAGTGGTTGTGAAGTGCTTAATAAGCTCCCCCTAATACTAACAACCTAACTTCCTCACCAACGCCATCATCGGCGGTACATGAATAGGTTCGCCAAGCGCTAGATGAGCTACTTCACCCAAACACTCAGATACTGTTGGGTGCGGATATATAACCTCACTCAACTCCCTAACCGTTAACCCTAACATAATAGCCGCCGCTATCGAATGTATTATTTCCGAAGCACCATCACCTACAATGGTAGCTCCTAGTAATTTCTTACTACCTTCATCAATTATTAGCTTAATGAATCCATCAGGTGTTCTCTCAAGCTTCGTGAAGTCCCTAGGTACCGCCGTAAATGGGTACTTAACTACTAATGCCTTAACTCCTTTCTTAATAGCTTCGACCTCCTTAATACCTACTGAAGCAACCTCTGGATGGCTATATATTACTTCAGGCACTGGTTCCTTAGGTAGTATTGGTTCCTTACCCGCTATTACGTCAGCAACTATCAGTCCCTCTCTATGCGCCTTATGTGCTAACTGAGGAGGTCCAGTTACGTCTCCTATTGCGAATATGTTGCTTACCGATGTTCTGAACATGCCATCAACTTCAATAACCCCCCTCCTACCTAACCTAATACCTAGTTCCTCAAGCCCTATACCTCTAGTATTACATACCCTACCAGCAGCTACTATTACTTTCTCAACCTCAACCTCCTTAGCCTCCCCATTCCTCACTACCCTGACCCTCACGTACTCACCTCTCTTTTCTACTGAGGATACCTTAGATGACGTATTTACGTCAATACCCGCTAATTTCATATACTTACTAACGACCTTAGATACGTCTGGATCGTAAGTAGGTAGTACCCTATCCATTATCTCGACTAGGTGTACCTCGCACCCTAACCTAGCTAGGGCCATGCTTAATTCAGTACCTATAGCTCCAGCACCTACTATGAGTACTGAGTTAGGTATGTCCTTAAGCTCGAAGAACTCCCTATTACTTAATACTAATTTACCGTCGAAACTTAGATTAGGTACTGGTGCTGGATCAGTTCCTGTAGCTATTACTATGTTCTTGCCTTCAATAACCTGCTTACTACCATTCCTCTCAATAACCACTTCATTCCTTGACTTTAGCCTACCTATACCTTCGTAGATGTCAGCCTCACTTACTAAGTACCTAACACCGTTTCTTGACCTCTTAACTACGCTCCTTACCCAATCCATAACCTTACTTAAATCCCTAAATTCAAGCCTACACCCTATCCCTAACCTCCTTAAGGACTCAATAGCTGAAACCGCGTGAGATACCTCTATCAATGCTTTAGAGGGTATACACCCGTAGTTAGTACATTCACCACCTAAGTACTTCCTCTCTACTAAAGCTACCTTAAGTCCGTGACGTAACAATCTTATAGTCGCTACGTAACCTGCAGGTCCCGAACCTATTACTACTACATCATACTTCATTAAACATCACCTCACTTCTTAAGATCCTTGATAATCTCCTCAGCAACCTTCCTACCCGAGATTAACATACCCCCGAATATCGGCCCCATTCTTGGATACCCATAGAGTGATGCTGCTGCCATACCTGCTACGTAAAGCCCTGGCAATACTTTCCCAGTAGCCTTAACTACTAACTCCTCACCTTCATGCAGGTATGCTGGTCCGTGACCCTTAACCATTAGCTTTGCCTTAGGCAACTTCCTTGATACTATAGCTAATATTTCGGCGTCGTGTCCTGTAGCATCTATCACAGCCCTTGACTTAATGAATATTGGATCTACATGAAGTCCTGCCAGGGGTATTGCTGACCATATAACGACGACACCCTCAATACTGATTCCATTCTCTCTCTCCCTATATATGACGTCCTCAACAGTAAGTCCGAATACTACCTTGGCTCCAGCCTCCACAGCACCTACCGCTAGCTTAGCCATTAATTCAGCAGTATCAACTACGTAGAGTCCTTCCCTAACCTCACTATACTTAACCTTGAAATCCCTAAGTACTTCATTAGCTGGCGACTCAACGAGTATCTTATGTAGTAAGTTACCCCCACCACCTATACCACCTCCAAAACTTAACCTACGCTCAACTATGAGTACCTTAAGACCTGCATCAGCTAGGTACTTAGCGGCTGTAAGGCCTGATGGCCCAGCACCAACTACGACTACATCAACATTACTGAACTCTTTCCATTCCTTTAGTGACTCCTCAATAATTACTCTAGTTAATTCAGCCTCATCTACATACCTAAACATCGTAGTACCCCAGTTCAGTAGGGAGGAGGGGTAATAAGCTAAATAGTAAATAACACTGTTTTTAATTTGTTTAGAATAAAAATTATTTATTACCGAGTTATTAATACAGATAACACCCTCTTAACCTTATCAGGCAATCTACTTCTTAAGTCACTCACATTACTAACCAATAGATAGAGTCCATAAGGTACATACTCTAAGTACCTACACTCCCAAGGAATATTAGCTACTTTATCAGTTGGAACTACCTTAACTATGAATCCATTAAAGAACTCACCACTCCTAATAGAGATTAAGACAGCATCATTACGGAACTTACTAACTAATAAGTAACACCTCCCCTCCTTTCTAACCATCACTCTCTCAGCACCTATGGATTTTAGTATATTACCCACCTCGTTAACTACCTCACTTATCTCCAAAACACTTCCCTAACCATATATAACGATTAATTTACTTATAGTTCTAGGTGCTAAGTAATTGAGGAGTAGTATTAGGGAGCACCTCAGCTTAGTTACTGAGCTTTATAGCTACTTAGTGAGGATCGTAGAGAAAGGTAACCGTGATCTGTGTTTTGAAGTAGCTCTGAAGAGCCTAGTAATGATGATTATCTACGGACTCCTTAATGTATGCAAGCTATTGTCAGGTGAAGACCGTGAATTCAGTAAATGCTTAAGTGCTCTAAGATTACCTGAGGTTGTTATAAGTAAGTTAAAGAGTACAGACTACAGTACTTCCTATGAATCCATGATTAAGTATTTAAACGATCTTTCACTAAGTGAAGCTAAAGAAATCAGCAATTTCTTAAGGAGTAATTACTGCTTAATAATACGTAAGTTAAGTGAGGAGCTGGAGAAACCATAAAAGCTTTTTCCTCCTACCCCCATAATACATACTCGGTGAATTAATTGAGGAGGGGTATCTCGACTGCTGTGGCTGTGGTTATTACTGCTGTTGTTGTTGCTGTTGTGGTTGCTGGTGTTACTTATGCTGTAGTACCTAAGGGGGGAGTAACTACCACAACGGTAGTTAAGACAGTAACATCAACAACAACCACAACAGTAGGTAAGGC
>CAZVLA010000048.1:0-17024 GCA_964627805.1 uncultured Desulfurococcaceae archaeon | reverse complement strand
TAGTGAGTAAGATCCTAGTAATCGTTAAGCATGGCTCACCTCCTTGAATCCTAACCCAATTAATCCCCTTATCTAGTGTGAGTTTACGTAAGTTATCTATAGCACTTAGTAAGTGCTCCCTACTGAAGTACTTAACATACCTCCTACGGTACTTCCTAACCTCCTCATTACCCTCATTAAGAGGCCAAGCATACTTCCATGCATAGCAGAGAGGGCATTTAAGGTTACATCGTGAATACCTTAAAACAATCGCATAACCTCCCCTACCCTCACTATTTAACTCGAAAGGCTCTATTACCCTATAACGATGGGGTACTTTAAAGGGCTCACTAACCTCCATAGGTAATCACCGTGAGTACTACGTTAAAACATACTACACTTAAGTATTAATACATTGTTCGAGTAATTAGAACGTAGTGTTTGGTTAGTTAGTTTGATTTAGTGATTAACGTACTTGCTTTTGGTGGTTGGGTGGTTAAGTACTTAGTGATTGTGGTTGCGGTTGCTTTAGTATTGATTACTTCCTCACTAGTTACTACCTACTTAATCACTACTTACCTCACCTCATTAAGTAGGTCTAGGTCCTTAAGTAGTACTTCATTACTTACTGAGGGTCTGCGTAATGCATTAGTTAGTGAGGTACTTAACCCTACGTACGTACTTACTAACTCAAGTACATACTCAAGACTTAACTACCCAGTAATTCACTTACCTAAGTACGTAGCTCACTACTACGTACTACTGAGTAATTACTCATTGAGTATTGGGTTCGTTAGGACTTACGTAATTGACTTAGTTAGGGCTTATGAAGTAGCTATTAAGTCCTTACCTAGGGGTAATTACGACTTAGTGAGGGCCTCCCTCATACCTGGTAAGGTGGTTAATGATTACTTCATTAAGGTACCTACGTGGGAGTTAGTAATAGCTAGGACCTACTGCGGCTTTAGGGTTTGGGGTAGTGATTACTTAGTCGTTATTAACGCTATTAACGCATCCGTAGTTAAGGTATACCCAAGTAACTACCCCGAGTTACCTGAGGGTATTGACTGTAGTTACTTCAGGATTAACTACCCTCGGGTAGTGAGTATTGAGTCACTCATTAAGTACGTTAGGGAGTTAGTGAGTGGTAGTAATTACTTAGGTAGTGATGTTAAGGAGATTGTTAAGTACGGTCACTTAAGTAGTGTTGACTTAAGGTTAGTTAGGGTTGGTCCTTGGAGTAGGGACTTACTAACTATGAAGTCACTGAGGAAGGACTTAATAGGTAAGTGGTTACTTTGTTGGGTAGTTACCTTCGTTAAGTCATTAAGTAGAGTAACGCTACTTATTGACGCAACCCACGGTGAGTTAGTTAATTACGTTAAGGAACCTAACTACCCACCAACACCTTGGTACACCTTCCAATTAGGACTAGCTAACCCAGTAAGTAACTCAAGCTTAAGGACTGACTTAATACTGAGTAATGGGTCCGTATTGAGGGCCTACTTAGTAATACCTAAAGCAGTAACTACTGAAGTAGGTAGTGAGGGGTTAGTAACTATTGAGGGGTCGTGGAGGACTTACGGAGGTGTAGTTAAGGAGTTACCTAAGTACGGAGTTAAGGTGTGTTTCCTAAGGAGCTTAAGTAGTGAATCAATAAAGGTAGTACCAATTAAGGAATGCGTTAAGGGCTACGGAAGAATTAACCTAAGCATAAAGTACTACATACCCAAGAACGTAAGTAAGGGACTACACGCAGTAGCAATAACCCTTAAAGTAATAATCAATAACCACGAAGAAAAAGACATAGTAGCGATACCATTCATCATCGTAGCAAGGAGTAGAGTAACTTAAACCTAATCTAAAGGTAACTTAAGTGAGAAACAAAACCACTGGATTCCCATACCTTAAGCTTAAGACCGTACAATACGCATTAATTCGTTCCCCATTACTAGTCCTTAGTAATTAAGTACGTACTTACATTCCCTTTAAGAGTAATTAATGTACGTAAGTAATGGGGTTTAGCTTAATACCTCCTACCTTAGCCTTAATCGCTCTATTCTTTTCTGCATTATTATGTGTCCTAGGGGTTTTAGTGGTAGCTCCGTTGCTAGGAGCTCCTCTGTTGGTATGTCTTCGGGTGGTTCGCCTAGTGCTATGGCTATGGTTGCTAAGTACCTTAGGATCCTCCTCAACTTAGGTGTTTCTAGGTTATGTACTGCGGGGCTATCGGCCCATAGTGGGAGTCCTAGGTAGGTTAGTGCGTGTATGTACTTGAGAGCGCGGGACCTCACGGTCGGGGGTGATGTCGTCCTTATGCCCTCTATGATGTAGGGACTCTCAGCTAGTATGGCTAGTGCGTATGAGGCCTTCCTAACCCCCCTAACCCTCAATGATGACCTCCTAGGGTGCTCAATCCCTAGTTGCTGGAGCCTCTTATGAGTCTCGATAGCTAATCTCCTGTAGGGTCCGTCGGTCCTTACTGAGCGGTACTTAACGAAGACCTCGACATCACTGAGTTCCTTAGATAACTCCCTACATACGTACTCAAGAACCTTCACTACTAAGGTACCGTCGTCATCCCTAAGCAGCCCAAAGAGCGGTAGTTCCTTAAGGTCCCCATACTCCCTAACGAGCTTAGCTAAGGATAGAGAGTAAGTCACGGCATCCTCAACGATTTTGCGGATACTCACGAGTTCCCTCCCAAATAACTTATAGTAACAAACAACATATGAATAGTACTATGATCCACTTAACCCCCCATCTTAACTAATTTAAGCTTAACACGAAAAACGCATCATATTACCTCAATTAGTTATGAAGTATTACTATAGGTTAACTTGCTTAAGTTACTTCATGACTTCGTAGCCATTCAATTGTTTCCTTAATTCCCTTATTTAGTGGTATGGTTTGAGACCAGCCTATGGATCTTAGTTTGTTAATGCGGTAGAACCAGTTCTTAGTGAAGAGTGCTATAGTCTCCTCAGGAGTAGATCCGCCTATGCCCTCACCTCTAAGCTTTAGTATTAACTTAGCTAGGGTAGGTGGTAGGCCGAACATCACCTTAACGCCTACGTACTCGGTAATGATTCTCATGAAGTCCCTCAGCTTTATTGGCTCTTCATTAGCTACTATGTATGCCTCCCCTACACGCCCCTTACGAGCTATAGTGATTAAGGCGTTCACTACGTCCTTAACGTGTATTGGGTGTATGTAGTTACTCCCATCACCTATGACTACCTTGAGCTTCCCCTCAATAACTAACTTAATGAGTAGGTTGAGACCGTAGGTACCCCTAGGTCCGTAGACGAAGGCAGGTCTAGCAACTACTACCTCAAGCCCCTCACGGCATAGGCTCCTTACGTATTCCTCAGCCTTAGCCTTAGACATTGAGTAAGGATTGGGGTTTGGCCTTAGTGGGGAGTCCTCACTTAAGGGTTTATTTCCTGCTGGGCCTAGAACACCTACGGTGCTTACGTGTATTAACCTACAGCCCTCCCTCAACACTTCATTAGCTACGTACTTAGTCCCTAAGTAATTCACCCTCCAGATAAGCCCCTCATTAGTGCCATGCCTGAAGATAGCTGCTAAGTGGTAGACCTCATCAACACCCCTAACAGCTACCCTAACGTCCTCCTCCCTAGTTACGTCACACTTAACTACCTCAATCTCACTTCTGAGGTGCTCTATCCACTTAAGGTTTAATGGGTTCCTAGTACATACCCTAACTTCGTATCCAAGCCTTAGTAATTCCTCAACTAAGTAACTACCTATGAAGCCTGTACCACCAGTAACTAACACCTTCAATTAAAGCACCTCAGTTTCACTTAAGTACTAAGTAATTATTCAACACTAAGCTTTTAATCTATGTAGTGAGAAGGAATGCATTAAATGCTTAACAAGTAACTAACTCCCCTAAGGGTAACGTAGGTTCATAACTAACATAGTGAGGTAAGAACAATGGACATCTACCTAAGGGCATTAAGGAATCTAACCCTACGCTTAAGGTCAAGAAGCACCCACTTGATAACGGTAAAGCCCGACCGAAGTGTAGGCTTAAGAGAGATAAACAAACAATGACTCACATAAAACGTATAAAGAGGCGAACCCAGGAGAGGGGTAGGTTCTCTTGATTTCGGTCTTCTGTAGTTTTTGTAGGTAGAGTATTTTATTCTTGGTATTATGCTTTAATAAGGGAGTACGCATTAAAAGTGTCATGTAGTTATGTGGGGTGTGGTGGTGGGTATGTCTGCTAGGGTGGATTTTAAGGTGTTCAGTAGGTATGTTGGTAAGTTCATAGCTAGGAGGGACTCTGAGGTTCTGGAGGCGGCTGATGATTTTGATGAGCTACTTAGGAGGTTGCGTGAGAAGGGTATAGACCCTAGGTACGTAATAATAGATTACGTACCTGAGGAGCCCCTATTCTACCTGATATAGGTGGTTTTAGGGGTTCCTCCTAGTATATGTTAGGGGGCAGAAACATTAGTTTGTAGCTTTTTGTATCGTTCTATGTCTTTCTATTCCACGTAGAGCTATTAGGTATGCCGATGCTGTGTGCCTGACTAATCCGTACTTTTACATAATTTCATCATGTTCCTTACTATGTGTTACTCCTTTTGGGTTTACTAGGAGTACTTTAAACCCGTATTTCAACGCCATCACTATTCCATACTGTAGTAGTTCTCTCTTTGCGAACTTAGCTATTCTCCCATTAGCGGTCGGGTTCCTACGGTATTTCCTCTGCCTCATTGCGAGTAGGTTCTCAAAAACAATAGTACCAACATTGTGATGATAGGTATACCTAAGAAGCTCTGCTAGTGTCTCTAGCCTTCTAGTCTTAGCTTTACTTCTTGGGAAGCCCTGTGATGTTACTTCTGAGAACCATCCTGTCTTAATGTCTCTCATTCTACCATATCTGTCAATAATAACCATGTTTATTCTATCGGAGTTTAAATCAAAGCCAGCAATTAAGCTACCCTCTGCCCTTCCTTTACTAAAGTACTTAAGGAAAAGCTCTAGCGGAACGAAGAGGTGAAGGTATATTCTGCCGTTTCTAAACACTATTCTTGCACTATAGCTTAGACTCCTACGCTTAGCTAAGAACACCTACGTAGTAATAAACGCAGAGCAGCTAGGAATAGTTAACTTCCCGATGAACGCAAAAATAGAAGTAATAAGAACTTAACCAATTTTTGAAACTTTAGTTACAGGCAACGCCTTACCTGTTGCTGCGTCAATCCATAAATTCATAGGGCTTGGAGTGTATTCCTTCCAGTTCTGTACGGCCCACCCCGTATCGACCCATATATAACACCTTACTATAGATCCGTTCTTTAGGCGTAGCTTTAACCCGTAATTGCTTCTCCACCATGGCTCACATAAGTATGCCGTATCATGGCTATCAGCAGCTACACCTATTGCGTGTAGCTTAAACGTTTCAGCAAAGAAGTAAGCAAACCCGGCCCAGTCGCTGCATTGTCCTCCGTTTAGTAGGAAGTCTATGTCGCTTCTTGAGTGTCTGTTGTAGTTGTATCCGCTCTGTTCTATGAGTTCCTTGATTGCTGTCGCTAGCCCCTTCCTCTCTGGTTTTACGTTGCTACATATTCTTAGGTTGTGTATTAGGTGGGTTAGTGCGGGTGCTAGTACGTGCTTCATGTACGTAGGTCCCCATTCAGCCGGTACTAGGTACCCCGTGCTTGAGTGTTTACTGAGGATTACCGGTACCTCAAACACTACCGCATGCCCGCATAGGTACCTCACTACCTCCTTAGTTCCGTTGAATAGTACCTTGTCCTTCCCCCAAAACCTACGGCCTGTAGTAGAGAATCCCCCTTACTTTCCTACCGTCTACCCCCACCTCCACTATTCTTATGTGTTGTAAGTGATCGCACTCACCAGAAGCTTTATACGTTACTTAAGTTAAGGTAACTGATGGGTGTGGGTAGCCACAACTACAGCCGCGTACCGCCGGGGATGTGGGCTCCACGGTGAGTGGGGATGATCCGTGGAGTTCCCCGTGACCCGGCGGTACCCTACTTCTCAATCTCCTTAAATTTCTCCCTAAACTCCGCAGAGTTAGGCATGTATTATTTTCGGTAAAGTGTGGTTGGCTTTACCTACGTGGTTGTCTCAACTTGCTGCTCTTGCTGATCTTCCTCTAGGCATAGGTCTTCTCTGCACCTTATGCTAGCTATGTCTTCTGCCGCGTTCTCTGCCCTAAGTATTAGCTCTTTTAGTACATCCATGACCTCTCTCCTAACCTCTAGTAGTGTCTAGCGTGCCTCAGCACCTCCTGCGGAGGGTCTCCTTCTACATGGCACTACCCATGACCTATCACTCTGCCTTACAGCACAGTATACCCTTAACGATTAAGCAATCAGTAAGATCGTACTTCTTAACCTTACCCACGAATTCCTCAAAAACATTAGCAGGGACTAGGAACACTTCACTGCAAGGGCCGAGGTACCCATACTTCTTAATCAGTTCACTGCCCCTATACCTCTTACCCCTCACCGACACGGTAGTACCTTACATTAACTTACTTAACCTACCCCTCCTCCCATCAATATACCTATCGGAGCCGTGCCTAACTCTCGCCATTACGTACTAACGCCTACACACGAAATCGTGTGATAACATCAAGGTAACCTCTAACCATAACCTCTATGTTTGGGTGAGCATAAAACTTCATTCAAATCATGGTAATAGGCTAGCAACTACTAAGTGGTAGTTAGGCCTAGATACCTTAAGTAATACTTAGGAAATAGTAAAAACCTAAAAGCCCCCTCTAGCAACGATATGAATAAGTAATACTGCCTTAGTAGCCATACCTAGAATCCATGACCTTCTTAGCAACCTCACTAATTAATGTTGTAGTGAGGTAACGCTCTGCTGAGTACGTCCATGACGAAGTACTTAGCATCTAAACGCGACACACCATCGCGCCATTCTGAAGTTAAGGCACTAGATAGGACGTTCATGGAATGGATCTGCGACACTATTGCATATTACAGCGCAGACTTCAGAAAGGGTAGTGTAGGTAGTGACCGTAGAGTAGGAAGTTAATTAGGAGAAACCCCAATTCCCTAAGCATAGTATCTTAGGTAGCAAGTCACGAACCACAAATACGTCTGTAACGACAGCTTAAGTACCGACCTTACTAAGTATAGCAAGCATGAGTAGTAGCTAAGTAAGGTATAGCTACAGGGGAAGAGCTCAATGTGTGCAAGGGCTCCTTACTGATTGGTAAGCTCAAATAGTCGTCACTTTAGAAGAATTATTTAGAGACTAAAGCGGAGAGCAGTCAGCTCACGACCTCAACATCACGAATTAGTAAGGAATGCACCATCATTATCACCGACATATACCGGCTCTAATATTGAATTAACTTGCCTTACTCTGGCAATAGTATTAAAAACAGAAGAGTATAAGTTTAAATTGGGCAGGATACTTGCATCCAGAGTTAGAGAACATAGTAAGGATATACCAAGACTTAGTATTGTTAGAATTGAATAAGTTAAGAAGAGAGGGTAGCGGCTACGACTTTTCTTCACCAGACTCTTTCTTAAATGAGGAGGAACTAAGAAAGTACGTAAGCGATGAAGCGGTATTAAACATGTTGAAGCGAAGGGAGTTATTAGTATACTACGGTAACGGAAGATATCGAACAGCTCACGTAGACTTAATCTGGAGAATAATTAATCTCAGAGCGTATCCTGACACACCACCGCGTGCGTTAGAGTTTACCATATCCTATAGCAGGGAACCCATAAGCTCCTTTAAGGATCACAGCATTACGGAGCTAGAGAATGTGAGAGTGGTTAATCCACGGAGAAGGGAGGCATTAGGGATAGTAATCAAGGCATTGAAGGACATTTATCCCGGAATATCTCACTTTCAGCTTATAGTTATGCGTAAATTATTGACGATGAACAGGGAAAGTCATATTGGGGTTATCGCGCCAACAGCATCTGGGAAAACCTTAACTTTTATGCTGCCAATACTCGTAAGAGCTGTAGAGAAGGCTATAGAAGGTTCAAAAGGTACTGTAGCTATACTAACATACCCTAGGAAGGCGTTAGCTAAAGATCAGATTGAGAAAATACTAGAGCTTATAGTGAAGGTCAACAAGGAGTTATCACGTAGATACGGTAGACATAGGAGGGATAAACAAGTTACCATAGGATTAGATTACGGTGACATAAAGAGGTTTCCTCCATTAGAGGAGGATGAACCATTACTAAACATGAGGTGTCCGGAAGCTAGTTGCGAAGGAGTATTAATGCTATCTAGGACGGGTCTTGTATACTGCAACAATAATAAGCAGCATGTGTTTGACTTCATATATGGATACAAAGAGGCTGTCTGGGAGAGGCGACCACATATATACGTCACTAATGTGTGGACGCTTTATCAGAGGTTGCTAAATGCAAAGACTATAAAGGCAATTAAGAGTGCAGTGTACGTTGTGTTTGATGAATCGCACGTTTATGCAGGTTACTTAGGAGGGCATGTACACTACGTAATAATGCTTCTTAAGAAGTTACTGAGACGAAATCGACCCATATTTGTGTATTCATCAGCAACTATACCCCATCCAGATCTCTTCATAAAGAGCTTGTCTGGCGAGAGTCATGTTGATATATTTAATCATGACGAGATGATGAGGAGGTACTATGAATGTAATAACAGGACTCCGCGCTATAAGTTGAACATCAGAGTGTATTTACTTCCTAATCCAGGACAGAGTGTCGAGACTCTCACTGAGGAATCAATAATTCCTGTAACCCTATGGTGCTTTAAACATGGATTAAAGGCAGTAACATTCATTGATAGTGTAGCGGAAGTATCAACAATATACGATTATATCAATAAGACTATCTTGGGTACCAGGGAAGGTAAGGAGGTACTGGACCACATCTTCAAATATGGCAACCATGAAGATAAGATAAATTCTTTGAATAGTTACTCTTGGATTACTTTGTTACCTGCGGAGCTGAGGTGGGAAACGAGAGACGCGGTAAAGGAGTGGATACTAAGTAAATTAAAAGGCAGTATAGGGATACACTATGGCGCATTGCCGAAGGACGAACGCTCAAGAATAGAGGAGGATTTCAAGAAAGGATACTTCAGAACATTAATAGCTACATCAACACTAGAGCTAGGAATAGACATAGGCGATGTAGCAGTAGTAATTCAGCACAAACTTCCTAGAGACTCTGGAGAGTTTATACAGCGCTCAGGAAGGGCAGGAAGGAGTGAGGAGTGCTTCAGGACATCATTAAGCTTCATAAATCTCCAAAACTCCCCAATAGCTACTTTATATTTCTTCGATGAGAACCTCAGGAAAAGACTTGAGAGAATTGAGAGCCATGAGCCGCTAAGGATAGGATTAAAAAGTGAAAATATACTCACTCAACACCTAATATCCCTCTTAATGCATGAGTGTGCATTAAAAAGAAACTTAAACTTTACAGTAGAGAGACCTAGGAATGTTGAGGAGCTGCTTCGTATGATAGAAGCCCTGTATGAAGAGCTTAGAAACTTAGATTCCTATGCTAGTAGTTTAGGTCTTATTATGAATGATATTTACTTTAGAGCTAAGGAGAACGTAGTTAGGTTTATTAAACTAGCAAGAGATGTAGTAGAATATGTGGTTACATCTTCAAAGATATTTAACAGTAAAACAAAAAGTATAAAAGAAGAAAAGATTGCAAGAGTTCTTAGAGAAATTCTATATAATATTCGCAGTCATAAGAAGGAAGTAAACAAGCAGCTAGAATTCCTAAGGAGAGTAATCAGAGATCGCGCTGATGAACTTAACCAATGCGGAATATCACGTGAGTCCTTGCTTGATATAATAGATGCCATTAATGCATTTATAGATGACTTCATGAATAACGTATACAGACCATTACTTCTTTCAGTACAGCTCGGGAGAGTTGAAATGCTAAACGAATTAAAATCTAAATGCAGAAATCTGCTTGAAGATGTTCTACATAAGTGTGAGAGAATAGAGGAGGCAATTAATGAGTTCGTGATGAGATTAAGAAGAAACTTAATATACAATGCTTCGAATTACTACAAGTGTATGCGAACTACTGGAAAAATAAGTTCAAAGCTAAAAAATATTAGTAATTATCCAAACGATCTGTACAACGAGCTTGCAAGACTTCATGAAGTACTTGAGAGTAGCGACGACTGTACACTAGCAGTAGTAAGTGCTGGTATACCGCGTTACGCTAGGGAGTTCATAAGATTCTTAACTCATTATAAGAATGAGTACAGAAAATTACCAAGTACCTTGAGGATTATTGAGGAGCTCTCTCAAATTATCGGTCTTTTTAAGTTGTCGGCTCTCTTAGAGCAACCAAGTATGAAGATTTCACTGAGGGAGACAATATATGGCACTACATTCCTCGAGGAGGACTAAGGTATTAGATAGGTTAGGTCTCACTGCCCTATATACATTTACACCCTTCAAAGTATTAAGATCAGGAGAGAGTGAGTACACAGTACTTCTAGTAGGGTTATCAGGATTTGCAGCATACCCTCATGAGCCTGAGTGGCGTAGAGGAGTAAGAGATGTACGGGTAGGTATCGTTAAACGTAAAAGTAGGGAAATAAGAAAGAAGATCATTATGCCTATGGAGTTATCTGCCCTAAGGTTTAAGCCTGGCCTCTCAAGGCTCATCTATATAAGGAAAGTTGGGGGCCCAGAAACCACATTAAGTACGCGTGGCATGCATAGCCACTTATTGATGTTTAAACGCGAGGTCTTTGAGAGTGGTCGATTACCTCTATATATTGAATTTAGTTACGAGTCTCTTAATAACCCAGCTGTCTGTAGGCTTGGTTATGTACTGCTTTCATCTTCAGATAAATGTCCTCTAGAAGGTGTCTGTCCAAGATTTAAAAATGAAGGAGATAGGTGTAAGTACTATGTAAGGGTAGGTAATACTTACGTAGGCCTTTATCATGTATATCCGTTGATTAAGAAGAGCTTCAGCGTAATTAGTGAGGATGATGTTGAAGATGTCGCAGTCATACCCTACAACGGGTTACCTTTGATTAGGGTTCAGTTTACAGAAAGGGGAGTTTTTACAGCGTTTATTAACGCTATAGTGCTTATCCCTAAGAGACCAAAACTATTTTTCGTGTATAGGTTCTACCTATATCCTCAGCCAACAATAGGCATAAGTATTAGTAATGTTCACGCACTGATACTTGAATTTGATGTAAGAACGCTTAAGAATCTCATTATTGAGATAATAAGGAAAAGTGAGGAGGCAAGAAAATGGTTAGTACTAAAGTATGTTTACGGAAGATTGCCACTAGTGCGGAGAGGTATCTCTAGTAGGGTGATTGATGGGTTTCAAGGGATTAAAGAATTGGGCGAGGTTTTCGAGTGCATAGCACACGGCAATTTCAGGGATAACAAGGTCGAGAACCTATTACGTACTTTGGAGATGGATGTTAATAGCCTAATATTGAATAATGACTTCCTGAATTTTGCAACATTTGTTTTAGTCCATACCTTAGCTCATGTACTGTTAGTAACTTTGTCCTCTGAGTACGATATTCCAGAGGACAATCTGACTTACTACTTGGAGCACCCAATACTTCATGGCGAAGAATTGATTGAGAGCAACGTAAGGTTAGTCGTACTAGAAGATGCCATAGGAGGTTACGGCTATCTTAAGAATTTCATTAGCGCCATTAAGAGTGGGAGAGGATTTAGAGCACTCTACAACATATTTAACAGAGCACTAACTCTACTTAAGAAAGATGCGGAAGTTAATGAAGGAAGAATTAATTCACTTGAGTATGCTATACATAACGTCTTAGATAGAGTAGGTGATGAATCAGTGAAGAGAGCTCTCATGAATAGACTAAGGAACATATGGAGCATCATGCAAAGAACGCACATCTATCCTCACGTTATGGTTCTTAGGAGGTGCTTTCTTGAAGTTTCTCCTGAGCTTGATGAGTACACCAGAAACGTACTCGAAGAATTATTTTCTGATATGCCTCTATGCTGGGATGCATGTCCACACTGTGTGGTACTCGAAAAAGGGTGCAATTATACAGTCTATGACCAAGTATTCACCGTAAGTAGGAGCTTAGCACACGAATTTACTAGGAGCATCATTAATGACTTAACGAAGCACACATACTCATTCTACTTTACGAAGGTTAAGGATTACGTTAATGAATTCATACAAAAAGCAAAAAGAGAAGTACTTATATCTACTGCATCCCTGTCGCCCATTACCTTAGATGCATTAACGTTACTAATGAAGAGTAAATCAGACCTTAAGGTTAAGTTGCTTGCATGTACCGAAGTAATGGGTAATCCTGGCATAGCTAACAGGTTAAGACAGATAATACAGGAGTTTTACCGATTTGAGGTTCGCTTTCACGATAGACTTCACGCAAAAGGAATACTCATAGATGGTCTAATCTTGCTTAAGGGATCATTTAACTTCACAATGAGAGGATTAGAGGTTAATGTAGAGAACATAGATATAGTATACAATCCACAAGATATTGCGGAATTTAAAGAGGGCTTTAGACGTATTTGGGAGGAAGCTAAATCCGCCGAGGATATTTTGAGGTAATATCTTCGCACATTATGAAAGTCCTGAAACTACCTCAGCAAAGTTTTACTACCAATGTATTATTTCATTATATGGTACAGATGTACTCTTTAAAAGTACATACTTAAGGGTGAGGAGCAGCCGTGACGACTACCAGGGCCCTCTTCCGCTACTGGGGATCTAAGCCAGGCTACTTAGTCTCGGACTACCTACTAAGATTACCTAAAAACTCCTTAATCCTTGATTTATTCGGTGGATCGGGTAGTATTGTTTTTCAAGCGTTAAGTCTAGGACATAGATGTATATACGCAGATGTAAATCCTTATGCCTTCGTTACTGCCTACACAATCCTAAGTGACTTCGACGTGAGTGAATTCGTTACTTATGCTGAAATGCTCCTTAAAAAAGTCTATAATCTCACATACAGACTCTACACAGTCAGACTTAACGGTAAAAAGTCCCTGATTAAGTACTTTAAATGGATTGATGACAAAATCAAGTGCGCAGTAACTGTTGATGGTGAGGAAATCTGTAGTAACTTTAATGTAGAGTTGCCCAATAACCTGTGGATATCCCCCCCTCGTAGGGTTGCTACGGCAGTATTAAAGTACAGTAATGGGGCACCATTTGATAAAATGAGGTACTCGGAGAGGCTCACAGACTTTTTTACATTTAGAAACTTAGTAATATTGTCATATATACATCGCGAAATGAAAAAACTCATCAGAAAATATAAACTAAAAAGTGAGGTATCTATACCTCTAGTAGCTATTTTTGCATCAATAATATTTAGCGCTAGTAAGATGGCGAGAGAAGGAGCAGGGAGCTGGGGTATAAACTCCTATTGGGTACCGAGAAGCTTTATAGAGAAGAATCCTATTGAATTAATGAGGAACAGCATTAAGAGAGTAATTAGGTGGAAGAACAAGTATAGAGGATACACTATATGCTTAGATATTAATGAGTTCAAGCATAGGAACTATTATGAAGCATTGCTCTTCCTAGGTTCTGCACCTACACTTATTAAGAAGCTTAGTGAACACGATATCAAGGCTGACGCCATAGTTACTGATCCGCCTTTTCTAGATGAGGTGCAGTACTTCGAGCTATCATATATAATTAACGTCTGGATACATGATTTACTTAAAGTAGCCTTAAAGGGGAGATTCAAGGTGTACTCAAAATTCTATAATATGGAAATAGTTGTTAACAGAAGGAGAGGAATTGATGAAAGTAAATATATTGAAAAATTAAGGAAGACACTAAGGCTGGCAAGAGGGGTTTTAAGGAGCTCTGGTGAGCTCATACTTTTATTTCATGAGGAAGAAGCACAAATGCATAGGAGGATACTAAGCGTGCTAACTGATCTGGGATATAAGTTAGTTAACGCTGATAGAAAGTGCATGATGCAGAGACATGTAGGTGATAGAGATATTTCAAGGGGTCGTGAGCTAAGGATATACCGTTTCATTTTAAATAGAACTTAGTGAGTAGGTTTTAAATTACCTACTTCAACCTAACTCTACATTAACTAGAAATAGAATATTAATAGTAATATTGAGAAACTAGATATCGCGTACTAAGTCTGTATGCTCAAGTATTTTTCTGAGCCTTTCTAGATCGACTAGGTTTAATAGCTCCTCCTTAGGAATACCTGAGAGTGACGATAGTATTGCAAGTCTCTCAAATTTTGCATCCTCATCGACAGAGCATCTTGCAATATACAACAACACGTTACTATCAAGTATCAAGAACATTAGTAGGGATTTTATAAGGTCCCTAGACCTTCTTAATATACCTTCAAAGACCTTATCGGCTCTATAGTAGCTAAGCTTTACATTATGAATACAATACGTGGGGAGTAAGTACTTACCAATACTGCACCTTAATAACTGTTCATCTATGCTGTAGCCTCTCTTTTTTAAAGCGTTAACGAAATCTTCGATAGCGTTACTGTTTTGAGTCATCATATTTAATAACCTCATTAATGCAGATAGTCTCTCACGTATTTCGTATAGGTAATAAGCTCTGCAGAGTGTACCTAAGTAATAGTCGTCAATCCTCGGAGGTATTTCTATGTGAAAACGGTTTCTAGAGACGTCATATATTATTAAGCCTATACCTTCTTTTTGGAGTATATTCCTGAAATGCATTGCATGCCCTGAGTACGAAGCATTATTTGAGGGTATCAATATTTGTGCTGTACCGAACAGTTCCTGTAGAAACTTAGCCTGACCTATAGCCTTCTTAAACTCGCCTTCAGCTCCCTTAGCTTCAATAGGCAAATACATATTCACCTCTTCGGCTAAGGTTCCATAATTTATGCTAAGCTTTACTTTTATGAGAAGGTCTACCTCAACGTTTCTGAATCCCTTAAACTTACATTTTGCAATGACTAACGGTTTTCTACTTAGAATCTTCATGTCAGCGCCGATTTTAAAGCTAAGTTGCCTAATTAGAGGAGATATGCACTCATTGATGTACACTTCACCTCTTGTGACAATATATTGAATGGCGTAATTTAGTACATCATCCTCACATAGGTGAGCGGCTTCAATTTGCGGAGTCATGGTTGTCTCCACTTACCTCCCTATTACTCTTCATACATCTTGCTCTCTTCCTTAATTATTCCAAGCAGTTTAAGACCCTCCTTTAACTCACTTACTAGATCCTCATCGCGCATTAGGTACCCGGGAAGCTCTCTCCTTATTCTTAGCCATAGTGCTAATAATCTACCCACATATTCAGGATCCTCCTTAATAATCCTTAATTCAACATCCATCCCAGCTAAGCGTAGGAGACCTAATGCCTGTCTGGCTGAGATACGAGGCTCTATGAGCGTCATTATTACTACTCTACTTATGGGATTCCCTCTTATTCTAACCTTCATCAAGTCACATAGTGTCTCTACATCTCTTCGAGCAACTGGTCCCCTAACATACCTTAGTGCTATATACTCATTACGGAACTTTACGATCCAGTCAGCAGGTATTCTTATGTATCTGCCATCAGATGTCTGTGGTCCCTCTATTCCCAGCATCTTAGCGAATTCTCTATTCAATCTACCTGATATTACTGAATACTCGAACTCATGTAAGGATTTTCTAGCGTATTCGAGAATGTCTGTAACTACTTGCTGAATAGTTCTTTTATCTCTCCTTGGTTCTCTCGTCATGCTTTCTATCCAATACTTAAGTTCAGGTCTTACCACTAATCTAACTTCATCAGACGTAACTTCGTCTATACCCATTAAAGCAGCTCTCTCAAGTGCGTAGTGTGCGTATCTGCATATGTACCTAGGCCTTCCCTCACTAACTCTTAGTAGTTCTTCTAAGGCATCATCGGTAAATGGATAAACAGGGTTATCTTTTATTTTATCTGCAAGTTCGGGAGGAATATTTTCTATCCTAGCGTCTTCCAGGTACACTCTTAGCAAATTTCTCACATCATCTACTGAAGTTATATATGCGAGCTTGTAAAACGCTAAACCCTCGATGCTTCCCCATACCTTAGATAAGTTAGCCCAGGCACTATCAAGTATAGCCATTCCGGTAGCGTAGCCGTGAGTTAGCTCGTCACCTAAAACTGACACATTCCTTAAGAACTCTGCTAATAATCTCATCCTCCTCTGATCTCCTAAAATCTCTTGTACTGCTGACTCTAGCTGGTCGAATCTTAAATATATGATCTTACCTTCCTCAGCAACTACCCTATTAAATAGACCTGTTAAGTGGTGATACAGTATTCCTAGCTTGCCCTCCGAAAGTGATGACAGTATTTTCTCTCTATACCCTTTTAGCTCCGACTTTGAGATGCATCTTATACGACCTAGGTCTATCAGATCGCCTACCTTCATGAGGATAAGTCTAACTATTTCATCAACCTCACCAGGTGTTGGCGAGATGCTTACCATAAGAACTTTACTCTCACCGTACTTCTCAATGAGTAATTTCATAAAGTACAGGGTAATGAGGGACTTACCCACGCCCCAAGGACCTGCAACAATGAATCTAAATTTCTGTTTATCTAGTAACTCCCTAAATTTAGTTAGGTCACTAATTATAACGTCATAGTCGCATATTCTCGCTACTTTTAACATTGATATACTTAAGTCCTCGGCGGGAACTATAGGTAGAGGGTTAAACTTAAGTCCGAACCTCAAAAGAGAATTCTCACTCATCTACCCTACCAATTTTAAATGATCTCTCGCTGGTTTTTATTCTGTTCCTAAACTCAATAATGACGGGCATTCCAGGCACTTTTGGATGCCTTATGAAGCCTTTAAGCCAATATCTGTCATGGAGCTTATCGACGATCTGCTCTAATTCTTCAAGGCTCAGCTCTCTGTAGCCTTGAGATCTGAGGATCTCATTGACTTTCGGTAGTAGATCATTTAGAGTCTGATACACCATAGCAGGACTGTTCTTAAGTACCTCAAAATAAGCT
>CAZVLA010000047.1:0-68243 GCA_964627805.1 uncultured Desulfurococcaceae archaeon | reverse complement strand
CGCCTCCTCCTAAGCTTAATCCTTACCATGTAACTCACCTACATAGGTACTAATCCGTGCTTCTTAGGAGGTACCCACACCCTAGTTTCCCTCTTACTGATTAAGTACTCAAGAGCCTTAGCAAGTACCCTCCTAGTCTTCCTAGGTTCTACAATGTCGTCGATGTACCCCCTACCTGCGGCTACGTAGGGAGTCGCTAACCTCTCCCTATACTCCCTAGTTAACTCCTCAAGACGCTTCCTCCTCTCCTCAGGATCCTTAATAGCTGCTAACTCCTTCCTAAATATTATCTCAGCAGCTCCTTCAGGACCCATGACGGCTATCTCAGCAGTGGGCCAAGCAATTACGTAGTCAGCACCTAAGTGCTTAGAACCCATAGCTATGTAAGCGCCGCCATATGCCTTCCTAACAATGACTGTTAACTTAGGTACGGTAGCTTCGCTATAGGCGTAGAGGATCTTAGCTCCATGCCTTATGATGCCACCATGCTCCTGCCTAGTGCCCGGCATGAAGCCGGGTACGTCAACGAAGGTGAGTATGGGTATGTTGAATGCGTCACAGAACCTAACAAAGCCAGCTATCTTATCTGATGAGTCAATATCTAAGACACCAGCCATGTAGGCTGGCTGATTAGCTACTACACCTACGGTCCTACCACCTAACCTAGCGAACCCGACTATGGCGTTCCTAGCCCAAGAGGCGTGAACCTCAAAGAATGAACCCTTATCAACTACCCTATTAATTACCTCCTTCATGTCGTACGGCTTATTAGGGTCGTCAGGTATGATGGCATCTAACTCAGGATCCTCCCTATCTACGGGGTCACCAGTATCTACTACCGGGGGGTCCTCAGAATTATTACTTGGTAGGTACGTCAGTAATTTCTTAATAATGCCTATAGCTTCTTCATCATTATTAGCTACGAAGTGAGCAACACCCGACTTAGTGGCGTGGACGTCGGGACCTCCTAATTGCTCAGGAGTCACTTCCTCGCCTAACGCAGCCTTAACTACTCTAGGACCAGTAACGAACATGAAGGAGGTTTTCCTAACCATTATTATGAAGTCCATAAGTGCTGGTGAGTAAACAGCTCCTCCAGCGCATGGACCCATAATAGCTGCTATCTGAGGTATTACTCCTGAAGCCATTACGTTCATGTAGAATATGTCTCCATACCCCTTAAGTGAGTCAACACCCTCCTGAATCCTAGCACCTCCTGAGTCGTTAAGGAATATCACAGGTACTCCAGTACTTAATGCGTAATTCATAGCCTTAACGATCTTAGCTGCGTGCATCTCACCTAATGAACCACCCATGAATGTGAAGTCCTGAGCTATGACTACTGCCCTCCTACCATTAATCTTAGCTAACCCAGTAACTACACCATCACCATAGGCGAACCTCTTCTCCATCCCGAACTCAGTCGCTCTATGCCTCACCAGCATGTCGATCTCTAGGAAGGTATCCTTATCAACAAGTAACTCAATCCTCTCCCTAGCAGTTAACTTACCCTTAGCGTGCTGCTTCTCGATAGCTTCCTTACCACCACCTAAGAGGGCTTGAGCCTTAACCTCACCTAGCTTCTTAATTAAATCAGCAACTCTCCCACTCATGAATCTAACCAAGTCCTAGTTTAGTAAGGAGGTAAAAACCTCTTACCCTAAGTGAATAGTGCTAGGTATATAGAAGCTATTATAGCTGTAGTAATTACTCCGGCAATGTTGGGACCCATAGCGAACACTATTAAGTAATTCCTGGGATTATGCTTAACTGCTAACTTATGACTTATCTTAGCGGTCGTTGGTACGCATGAAACAGCTGCTGGACCTAATAATGGGTTTATCTTACCACCGCTTAAGTAGTACATAATTAAACCACCTATCGAACCACCAATACTCGATAGAGTCAATGCTATAATCCCTAGGACTAATATCTTAAGTACTATCGGGTCGAAGATAACGTCAACCGTAGTTAAGGTACCTAATGTTAGCGCTAGTATGAACGTGGATAGCGACAGTATTACTTCATCAAGCATCCTGATGTACCTCCTAATCCCAGCCTCCTTAATAATAACTCCTAGAAAGAATGAGACAATGAGTGGTGATGCCTGAGGGAATAGTAAGCTAAGTAATGCAGTAACTACTATCGAGAACACCAACTTCTCCTTAGGACTTATCTTAGGCAACTTAGTAGGGTCCATATAAATACCCATGAATCTAGATGGGATCGTTAGTTCATCTAATCCTTTCTGGAATATATAGAGTATACTTAGGTATAGGTAACCAACAACAGTTATAGGTACGAAGAGCTTAGGAGCCAACCTAAGTGATGAGTACAGGACTATGGGCCCGTCAGCACCACCTATTAAGGCTATGGCAGCTGCCTGCCTAGGAGTAAACCCTAGGTTAATAGCTATGGGTAAGGTAACTATAGTACCTAACTCCGCGAACGCAGCTAGTATGAAGCTTAAGTAGGGCCTAGCCATTAGGAAGGTGATATCAGTCATGACCCCTATACCGAAAAATACTAAACAAGCTATGAGACCGTTGCTGAACATGAAGTTATAGAATGGCTGTAGCCAATAAACAAATAGATTACTCATATTTGTGAAATTTATGTTTACGTGAGGATTACCTACAGTTACTATATACGCTAAGTTAGCTGATATCATGCCGATACCCATCGGAATCATTATTAGTGGCTCAAGAACCCTCTTATAACCCAAGTAAGTAAGTACAGCACCTATCACGGCTAATATAAACCTAGCAACTACATTTAGTGGTGGTAAGGTAGTTATTCCCAATACCTTATGTATGAAGTCAATAAACGAGTAAGTAATGAGTAACTCTGTACTCATCCCGCTAACCACCTCATAACCCTCCTTATGAGGTCAACGATACCTGCGATTACTAAAGCAACAACAAACAATGTTATGTAGGTTAGAAGAGCTACTTCAGTAGGCTCCATACCTGCTCACACTACATAATTTATAGGTAATCACTAAATACCTTATCCTGAAGTTAGTTCATACTTCATGAAGTCGAAATCTTAAACCTATCGACTAGTGGTCTACTACCAATGTCTGAACTTGTTTGTATTCTGTATACTCTTAAGTACTGCAGTTTTAATACTCACGATGTAAATTTATTCTACGGGTGAGGAATGTGGTAGCTTTGTCTCGTATAGATCTGGGTAAGTTAAGGGATAAGTTAGGTGCGAAGGCCAGAGCTATGAGGAGAGTAAGGCTTAGGAGTAGGAGGTTGGGAGTAGTTAAGTTAAGTGATGTTAGTGTCTCAGCTCTTAAGGCGGCACTCAAGTCCACAGTAGCTTTAGAGAAGGTAAAGACTAAGAAGGTACTACAGATGGTTAGCCTAGATCACGTAGTTAAGTGTTTAGACGCGTGTCACTCTCACGGGCTTGATCACTTAATGTGTACTAAGCTATGTATTGAGGATATGAAGATAGCTCGTTAAGTAAGTGGCTAATACGTAAATACCTTATGCATTTTAAACACTAATTACTAGCTACTTGAGGACTTCAGTGACTCGGATTCTATATGGGATATTAACTTATCAGCAACACTCTTAAGTTCCTTAAGGGTCCTTAGGATCTCCTCCTCACTCAACCCTGACGACCTAATCATATTTAGCGCCTGCTTAATAGCCCTACTTAATGCCTCCTCATCACTTAAACCCCTACTCATCCAGTGCCTTAATAACCTAGTTGCAGATACTACGGCTCCCTCCACGTACCTTCTCATAATTTCCTCTCTAGGCTTTCTCAAAATAAATCCCCCAAGAAGTTATTACGTAATGCACTTAAATATTGCTTTTATAACGCATTAATTAGTTTATGTTTACCCTCGGGCTCAATGCTTCATGAACTTTTTATACTACTCGCTTAACTAGGTTATTGGGTGGTTAAGGTAGGGACGGCATCGTCGATACTACTTCGGGTGTTCTTTGAGACCGCTGACGGTGGTTACTACTCCCCCTTCGTGAGGGATGGTTTTGAGGTACTGCCAATACCTGAATTCATAGGTAGGTTTAAGCGTAAGGAGATAGCACTCAGATTTACTTACTCAAGAATACCGTGTAGGTATGGTAGGTGTAGCTTAAGTAAGTACTTACCAGTTGATTACGTATTGATAGGGGGATCTAGTTACTCCGTTAATGAGGTAATAGCGCATTGGGACCCAAGGCTGGACATAGGGGTGTATAGCGATTACTGGAGATACGCTGGTGGTAGGATACCTAAGTCATTCAGGAACTGTAGAGAGGGTTGCTACCTCTTCTTCGTTGCTGGATTAGCTAAGTACCCCCATAGATTCTTCAGTAAGCCTCATGGATTCACAGAGATTAGGAGGACATTCATGAGAGTCGATAGAGGCATTTACGTAGTTGCATACATGGAGGCTAGTCAGATAATCGACTTAACGGAAGTAGCTAGGCAGTACGGTATCGAGGTAGGTGGTGAGTTAGGAGATGAGAAGGTGTGGGAGGTAGTTTGCTCTGAGTTTGATGAAAGGATATGCGAGACCCCACATAGAGCTAGAGGTATTGACTTGCCAGTAGTCATACTAAGCGATAACTACGGCTTCCTAAAGAGACCCATACCGATTATGGAGTGGCGCGAGGGTAGGAGATTACTCACAAACTACTCGTACATATTCGGTGTTAGGAGCTTTGATGATAGGGTTAGGTATAAAGTATTCAATAACTTAGAGACTAGGAACATAATTAAGTTACTTGAGCGTGAAGGGGCACTATAGTAACCTTCTAAATATTAAATCAAGTAAGCCCCTCCTCTGACTAACGTCTCTATCGCTAACAATAGGTGTTATTAACTCATACTTAAAGTCGAAGTGCTGAAGTACGTCTTCAGCTCTTTTCCTTAAGCGATACTTACTCCTAATTACCTTAGGCCATAGCCTAATGAGGTAGTACATAGTCAGTAATGCGTATAAGTAAGTACCTAATAACCCGTAGGTAAGAATACTCAACTTACTCCTCATGTCAGTTACTTCATGCCCGTATTTAACTAAGCAGTACGATATGTAACCCAGTGCACTGAGTAATGGTATGAGTACCAATAATGAATACTGGAGGTAGCCTAAGGCTAATGAAGCAATAGCTACCGGAAGTGATAACGCATACAGTATCCATAAGATGTTATCCGGAGGTAATGGCGACTTAGTAACTACGGTGCCCTCAAGTAAGCCCTTAACTCTAGCTCTCTGCCATGCCAATACCTCACTGAAAGTCTTAGGTACCTTAACCTTAACCACAGCATCGTTTCTAAGGCAGAACCTTATCTTACCATCTAGGTCCTTCTTCATGAGTAAGTAGCTGAAGTAATAGTCGTCGGTTCTAGATATTGGTGGGTAAAGGACGTTATTGTACACATTGACCTTACTGCATTTATTATTGCCTGGTGCATGCCTTACCTTAAGGAATGAAGGCACCTTAAATATTATGTGCATTGCGTGATACCAGAAGAATAACTTAGACCATACACTATTGCTAGGCACCATCGGCTTACCGGAAACAACTTCACAACTATTACCTAGGGCTTCATTAACTACCTTCTCAACGTAGTCACGCTCATAGACATTCTCCGAGTCCCCCCAAATTATCAATTTGTAACCCCTCTCCCTAGCGTAGCTAATCGCCTCAATACGGGCAGGGCCGACACCACCCCTGAACTTCTGAACCATGAATTTAATGCATGGATACCTCCTAGAAAACTCCCTAGCAACTTCCTCTGAACCATCCTTAGACCCGCCATCTACTATTAAGACATCGAAGTCTTTACATATTACACAAGACTGCTTAGTTAAGCTATCTAGGCACTCACGTAGCCCCTCAGCATTATCTTTATTCATTATCACTACTAGGACATCACTCAAGGTCAAGCACCAGTATCTCATTAATTACCTAACTTAAGTAAGGATATATTCACCAAGTTAAATATATTGACTAACCTAATTTAAAGATTAAAACACTTAACGTACTCAAGCCTAAACTAAGTAGTGAGAAACTTCAGGAACGATGAATTAACTAGAGAGTTTTTTAATCATTTACGTAAGTCTGTATATAAGACCTAAGTAAGTAAGGTGTATCTTTAATTTAGGTATTTCATAATTAGTTTCAGCTACTTTTATATAAGGTTCTTTAACTAAAAAGAAGTTGGAGGGTACTTAGTTTTGGCAGATGCAAAACTCTGGGCAGGATTCATAATTGCTATAATAATAGTAGGTGTCTGTGCGTTCTACGCAGGTATGCAAGTAGGTAAGGGGGCTGTAAAGACAGTAACTAAGACCGTAACGAATACCGTGACATCAACAGTCACTAAAACAGTCACGTCCGGAGCCACGGGTGGTAGTCCAGCAACAGTTACTAAAACCGTAACCCAGACCGTAACAGCTACAGCCCCATCCGGAGCACCAACTGCTTGGACACCACCTAAGGAGATTAAAGCTGCTTGGATATACGTGGGGCCCGTAGGTGACTTCGGATGGTCATTCATGCACGACTTCGGTAGGGCAGTAGTAGCTTCACTATTTAAGGACTGGCTAAAGACGACCTACGTAGAGTCAGTTAGTGAGGCTCAAGTTAAGGAGACTATCGAGACCCTAATATCTGAGGGTTATAACGTAATCTTCACTACCTCCTTCGAGTTCATGGACGCTACCCTAGAGGAGGCTAAGAAGCATCCCAACGTAATGTTCTTCCACTGTAGCGGTTATAAGAGATGGACCAATATGGGTACGTACTTCGCTGACCTATACCAAGTGTACTACTTAGATGGGTTAATGGCCGGCGCATTAACTAAGACGGGCCACATAGGTTACGTAGCTGCCTACACCATACCTGAGGTTGTTAGGCACATAAACGCATTCGCAATAGGTGCTAAGGAGGTTGGTGAGCAGTTAGGTAAGGACATTAAGGTCTACGTAATAGAGATAGGTGCTTGGTTCGCACCAGATAAGGCTACTGAAGCAGCTAGGACCTTAGTCACTAAGTACAACTGCGACGTACTGGCTTATACTGAGGACTCAACAGCGATAATCCAGTTCGCTGAGCAGTGGACTAAACAGCATCCGGATCACCCGGTCTATGTGTTCAGTCACTACAGTCCCGGCTACGTCTACGGACCTGACGTAGTAGTTAGTGGTCAGTTAGTTAGGTGGCAGGTAATATATGCTGACATACTAGCTAAGATAAAGGCAGGTATACTAACACCCTACAACTTAAGGAATGTAGATTACTGGTACCTACTAAATACCGGAGCTGTTGATCTAGGTTGCCACATATTCAAGAACGGTACCGTAATGCACATCAACCCGAAGTTCGTACCTATACTTAAGAAGATAGTGGTGAAGGATAAGGTAACCGGTAAGAAGATGAGCGTCTATGACCTAGTAATGGAGAGGTATTACGAAATGAAGAACGCACCACTAGAACAGCCACTACAGGGTCAGTCACTAACTCATAAGTACGAGAATGTAACTTACATATCAATAACTATAGGTAAGAAGCATACGATGCAGTACAGAGTAGCCCCCGTATTCGATCCATTCACAGGGCCACTAGATGGATACATGAAGAATAACCCAAGTAAGAAGGTGCACATACCAGAAGGTGCTAGGTTAGGTCATGACGCGCTATGGAGCATGCAGTGGTTCGTTGATTGGGTCGTTTACCTAGGACGTGGTGGATAAACAAAATAAGTAATTTTAGCACGCTAGTATTAAGCAAAACTCAAAAACCCAACAACAAAACCTTTTTGGTGCTAACGTGGCTATCAAACCACAAACACCTTCTGGTGTAGTTCCCGCTTCAGAGACAGTCTTAATGGTTAGGGGAGTCACTAAGCGCTTCCCTGGCGTTGTTGCTTTAGATAAGGTAAACTTCGATTTACTACGTGGTGAGGTTCACGCACTCTTAGGCGAGAACGGTGCTGGTAAGTCAACACTCGTTAAGATACTTTACGGTATATACAGTCCGGATGAGGGGGAGATATACGTAAACGGTAGGAAAGTAACTATCTCCTCTCCTAGCGATGCCTTAAGGAATGGATTAGCCCTAGTTTCTCAATCTCCTCAATTAATTGATAGATTAACAGTTGCTGAGAACATAATCCTAGGTCTAGGTAAGTACGGATTAATTAGTAGGGTAGGTATGGTTAAGGACTTCATAATTAAAGCTAGTGAGGATGTGGGTATTAAGGTAGATCCAGACGTAGAGGTGTGGAAACTAAGTTACACACAGAAGCAGTTAGTTGAGATCTTAAGAGCTATAATACTAGGTGCTAAGGTACTAATGCTTGATGAGGCAATAACATTCCTACCGATTAGGGAGAAGAGGAGGTTCTACAAATTCCTTAGGAAATTCGCTGACGCTGGTGGTTCAGTAATACTGATTACCCATAAGATTAAGGAGGCGTTAGACGTAGCTGATAGGATAACCGTACTTAGGTTAGGTAAGGTCGTAGGTACGGTTAAGAAGGAGGAAGTAACCATAGATGATGTTAGGAGGATGATGTTCGCTGAGAGAGCGTCTCAAATAACCTATCAGAGACTACCACCATCACAGCCTAGAGAGGAGATAGCACTTGAGGTTGAGAAGCTATGGGTTAAGGGTGACCACGGGGTATTCGCCGTTAAGGGAGTTAACCTCAAGTTAAGGGCTGGCGAGGTATTAGGGATAGCTGGTATTGTAGGTAATGGTCAGAAGGAGTTAGTCCAAGCTATTATGGGGTTAAGGAAGTGTGTTAGGGGTAGGATAAGGATATACGGTAGAGACGTAACTAACGTACCTACTGCTAAGATAAGGGAGTTAGGTGTGGGGTACATACCTGACCTACCGATTAGGTACGGGTTATCACCTGATAATAACATTGAAGAGAACATAGCTATGCTACCAGTAATTGCTAAAGGCATAATCAGTTGGGGTAGAGTGAGGAGGTTAGCTAGGGAACTAATCGAGGAATTCAAAATAGTAACGCCATCAACTAAGACGCCAATTAAGTTACTATCTGGTGGTAACTTAATGAAGGTACTAGTATCGAGGGAATTAATGATAGCTACTAAGCTACTAATCGCCTATAACCCAACAAGAGCACTTGATGAGGCAACAGCTATACTCGTTAGGAGGATCATTAAGGAGAAGGCGAGAAGTGAGGGTGTAGCTGTACTAGCGGTTTCTGAGGATCTTGACGAGATATTCCAGATAAGCGATACTATAGCAGTAATGAATTCAGGTAGGATAGTCGGTGTTTTCCCAGGTGATAAGGCAGATAGAGATGAGGTTGAGAAACTCATGGTGATGTGAGATGGTTAAGGTAGTAGTCATTAGGAGGGTTAAGCCCCTACCCCTAGGTAGTGTGTTAATACCTGCGGCATCCATAATCATAGGTATACTTCTGTCAGCACTAATACTCTATGTACTAGCAGGTACATCGCCCGTGTTACTATTCATAAACGTGGGTAGGGGCTTCGTCTCTATAGAGACTTTAAGGGACTTCCTAATGCTTACCATGCTAGGGGCTGCCTTAGTCATAGCATTCAGTGGTGCTGTCTGGAATATTGGTGAGGAAGGTCAGATAACCTTCGGCATGATAGGTGCTGGTTACATAGCACTCTTCACAGCACTATCGGCATCACCTGCCGCAGCTAAGGTGGCTATGATAGTACTAGCACTTATTCTAGGAGGTATTTGGGGGTTACTAGCAGGTGCTCTTAAGGCTTACGTAGGCATTGATGAAGTAGCTTCGACGTTAATAATGAATTACATAGCTTACTACTTCCTAGACTACTTGGTTAGGGGTCCTTGGATGGGTAAGCACACCTACGGCTACATAAGGACCGACTTAATACCAGCAACAACTCAATTCACACCCATACCAGTACCTGGGGCAACCATAACTTATGAGGACATAGTACTTACGGTGATAGTACTAGCATTCTCATTCTTCCTGCTATGGAAGACAGCATTGGGGGTTAGGATTAAGGTACTAGGCTCTAACCCAGATGCTCTGAGGGCTGCAGGAGTTAACGTACCTATGTTAATAACTATAGCACTAGGGATAAGTGGTGCCTTAGCCGGTATAGTGGGTGCTGCTCAGTTAGCTGGTTACCTACATAGAATAAGTTACCCAATAGAGTCACACACAGCTAATCTAGGATACACAGCAATACTAGTTGCTTGGTTAGCTATGCTTGACTTAAGAGCGATACCCATAGCTGCGTACATAATAGGGTCCCTAGACCAGGCAGGTAGGTTACTACAGACCGCAGGATTAGGAGGTATAGCAGTTACTAACCTATTCATAGGTACTACACTACTGACATTCACAGTACTTAGAGTGTTTAGTGAGTACAGTATAAGAATTATTAGGTAGGGGGTGTAGAGCATGAGCTGGTACACACCCATACTGGCGGTAGCTCCTGCATTCATAGCTTACTACCTAACAGCCTTAGGCCACGGAATCTTCGAGAAGTCAGGAGTTCTTAACCTAGCGATTGACGGTGTGTTCTACTTAAGCGTAGCTGTAGCTTACGCCATGAACGTGTACTCAGGTAGTCCTTGGTGCGCACTAGCAGTAGCTATGATCGTTGCTGCTTGCTTCGGTGTATTACTAGCTGTACTAGTTACTCAATTCCCCATAAGCCACGGAGCTGCCGGGCTATCACTTATGTTCCTATGCTACGGTATAGGTGCGTTAATAGGTACTCCAGCAGTCTTTGCCTTAAGATGGAAGAAGATGGAGAACCCCAACTTCACTATAGGATTCACAACAACTCCAGCAGCTAATGCTGGCATGATAGCTGCTTCAGTAATCATAGGGTTACTAGCCCTCTACATGCTGAATAGGACCAAGTTAGGTGTAGCTATCAGAGCTACTGGTGAGAACCCGCACGCGGCTTCGGCTCTAGGTGTTAATGTGTTAAGGATTAGGTGTATAGCAGGTGCTATAGGTTACGCATTAATAGGTGCTGGAGCTACGTTCTTCGAGCTAGCTTGGTTACCTACGTGGCAGCAACTACAGGGTATGGGTCACGGGTGGATAGCATTCTCGATATCCCTAGCAGCTGGTAGGCACCCACTACTAACCTTAGTTACTGCAGGTGCTTTCGCTACACTACTGACCTACCAATACACACTACAAGCGGCCTACAATCTAAGCCCTGACGTAGCTAAGATGATACCATTCATAGCTGCTATAGTAGCGATGGTTATATTCATGGTAACACCGCTAAAGAGGAGGCTATCACCGCCGCTCTCACTAGGTAAGATATTCTTCAAGGAGGAGAGAACACTCTAAACCTAAGTATTTTAATCTACATTAAATACTTC
The DNA here is from genome assembly GCA_964627805.1 of uncultured Desulfurococcaceae archaeon. Classification (GTDB taxonomy): domain Archaea; phylum Thermoproteota; class Thermoprotei_A; order Sulfolobales; family NBVN01; genus CAZAMI01. Next base: position 56,883 of record CAZVLA010000047.1, on the reverse strand, counting down.
CTAAATTAAGTAATTAATTAGTGTGCAGCATGAAGAGGAGCTACCTAGTATGTGTAGTGTTAATAGCTACTGGTATAGCACTACTAGCTATTGCTGGCTTCTTCCTTCTTAAGACATCCAGTATATGCATTACTAATAAGTACATAAAGGAGCTTAAGCCAGGGAATTCGGTATTTCAGGTAATTACGTTAAGTAGGGTAAGTAACGTCACTATTTACCTAGAAGCGTCGTGTAAGGCATATGTATACGTAGTCAAGGGGTACGTAAACAGTAGTGAGTTAGGTAAGGAGTTAATGACTAGGAAGTTATTAGGTAGTCTAACCTTAACACCTAAGGCGGTTACGTACTTAAGACTAACCAACTTAAGTAAGGGTTCATACACGTTAATAGCTTCATCAAACACAAGTAAGACTTACTTACTAGGAGCTAAAATAGTCACGTGCTCCCTAGGAACTACTGAGATGTATAATTCAGTAACTTCAGTAACTGGCATAGTCGCTATATTAGCGGGTATAATTACACTTATTAGGGAATTAATGAGAGGACGGGAGGGCCTAGTAAGTGAGTTAGTACTCGGTAACGTAGGTAAGTGCTTCACGAGGTCAATGAACCGGCATAGATGCGTGTTATACGCACTGGATGATGAGGAGAGAACTTACCGTAAAGTATTGGAGATACTAACCAATAAGTTAGGGTATAAGGTATGGCGGAAGGTAGCTGATAATATATACCTACTTAAGTCAGTAAAGGGACGTACAAGATTCCTAAGCAAGAAACCACGAACGTTAGTACTGTCCTTAATAGGTAGCGAAATCACTATCGATTATGAAGTAAGTATGTGGTTAGCCTCAGGGCCTCTAGATCTCCCTGAAGTCTTCAATGAGTTTAGGGAGTTAATTAAGGAGTTAGGTATTAAGGAATAGTATGTTAATGTAGATTATACTTATTTAGTTCAGCTATGACCTACTTAAGGTGCTAGTATGTCAGTAATAGTATTTGACCTCTTCGGTACGTTGATAGATCTAAAGTCCGATGTGATTGCGCATAAGGAGCTTAGTAAGTGGTTATCCAAGCTACATAAGGGGTTATTTAGCTGGGAGGAGCATTTCCGTAAGTATGAGGAAGTAGTTAGTAGCAATGAAGGTATTAAGTCCGTCGATGCTGTTTGGGAGGCTCTTAAGGATGTGCTTAAAGGTGAGGAACCTAGGGTAGGTCTTGATGAATTAATTAAGAAGCACGCTGAACTACATGCTAAGTACGCTGAGTTAATTGACTGTGCTTGGGAGGCAGTCTCTAGGGCTAAAATAGAGGTCGGTAAGGTTGCCTTAGTAACCGATGCCGATAGGGAAACTACCGAAGCAGTACTTGATGCCGTAGGTCTTAAGTACTTGTTCGATGCGGTAGTGACTAAGGACGACGTTAGTGAAGGTAAGGTGAGTGGTGAGTCGTTTAAATTAGTGCTTAGGAAGTTAGGTGAGGACCCAATTAACGCTGTAGTTGTGGGTGATTCGTGTAACGACGTAGTGGGTGCTCATAGAGCTGGTTTAAAAGTAGTACTTGTGAATCCAAGTATTAAGTGTAGTGAGGAACCTGATGCTGTAGTTAAGGATGCCCTATCAGCTGTTGAGGTAGCTACATCACTTATAGGTATTAAACGTGGCTTTGAAGGAATTAGTTGTGGATGATATAATATAGGAAAAAGTCCTAAGGCATTACTCAGTTATTAAGTACTCTGTTTTCTCAATATATTTATAGTGTGTGTCTTTAGAAGTATAAGGAGTTACGTAAAAATATTTATTAGTAACCAAGTAGTAATTCTATCGTAGCACCTAAGCCTTAGGGGTGTTTATCTAGTGGAGCAAACCCGAACTGAGGGAGGTGGTGAGGCTCTATCTGAGAAGGATATTATTGAAAGAGTGAAGACCTTAATTAACCTTAGGAGGTACTTAAATCCTTCATTAATAGACTTCATAGAGCAAATCCAGAGCTACGAATTCATTCCTGAAATAACTAGGGTAGCTGATGATATGGGGCTTCACGCATCAACGGTGTGGAAGTTCATGAATCTCTTAAGGAGTAAGGGTTTCGCATTCACTATAATAATTGATATTCAGAGGTTAGGTCTTGAGTATGTAGTAATGATATTTGATGATTACCTACCTTATGATAAGGTATTTAAGTCTACATTGAGGGAGTACTCACCGTTACTTCCCTGGGGTACCCTAATAACTTACTTAGTACCCAGTAACATGAGTGAGGCGTTCATTAATGAATTAGCACCTACGATACCTAAGGAGCCCGTAAAGATACTTAGGCTAACTTACGCAGTACCCTCGAAACCTAGCTTAAGTATGTATTACGACTTAAGGAGGAGGAGGGTGAAGCTTGTTTGGAGTGAGTTATTTAACACTATAATAGCTACGCCTAGGGAGGTAGTTCCTAGGGAGGTTATTAGGAGGGGTAAATTCGATGAGATAGATATGTTCATACTTAAGGAACTAGAGTTGGATCCCTTTACGTCCCTTAAGAAAATAACGGAGAAGTTAAATAGGGAACTCAAGCCTTCAGTACCTATTAACTACATAAGGATACTTAGGCACTACAAGAACCATATCGAGGCGAGAGGTATAGTTAGGGGTGTGAAGCTTAGGTTAACACCAATCATAGGTACTTGCTCAATGCCCTTAATAACGGTGGTTAAGGGTAACCCAGCTGACGTACATAGGGTGTGTAGGGTACTGACAACGCATCCTTACTTCACAAGCTCATACATGAATCCAGAAATGGGTATAGGCGTAATTAGCGTCTGCCTACCCATTAGGGAGGTATTTAATTACAGCCTATTCCTTAGGAGCCTTGAAAGGGAGAAGATAATTAGGGAGTGGAGTGTCTACATATTAGATAAGCTACTCATGAAGAAATTCACGTTACCCTACAACATCTTCAGTAAATCAGTCATAGATATGGTTAAGGAGTTTAAAGCAGGTAAGGAGAAGCCCGTAATTACTGAGGTTAAGGAAGAATTCATGATAGACCTAGATAGTTACTTAATTGAGGCGTAAGGCGTAACTTAGGACGTGCTTATTTATCCTAAAGTATTAGTATTAGTGGGTGTTTAAGGTGGGAGAAGCACCAGAAGCACCTAAATTAAAGGATAAGCTTGAGAAGATGTTGAATGAGATGAAGGACTGGGAGAGGAAGCCACTAATTCAGGTAGGTAGGGTGATTGTTGAGTTAGTTAAGCTACCTAAGAGGGAGACAACAAAGAAAGTAGAGCCTGAGAGGCTATCAATACATGTTAGGTTTGAGGACTCATTTAAGGGGCTTTTCATAACTGATGCTGAGGAATTCAGAGACCTACTTGATGCCTTATCTAATACGAAGGTTAAGGAAGTAGTTGAGGCAGTTACTGAAGTTAATAGAAAGAGAAAAGTTATTGAGTTTAGTCTTTAATGATAAGGTTGTAAAATGTATTTTAAACTAAAGCTAATGGGATCGTCACTTCTTAAATCCTGGAGGTCTTACCTTTAGTACCTCCTTATTAACTAATGTCGGTGGTTCCCTACCCTCATAGAACGCTATCAAGTTCTCAGCTACTAACTCAGCCATTCTATGCCTAGTCTCGTAGGTGGCACTACCTATGTGTGGTAGTACTATTACGTTCTTGAAGGCCATTATCGGGTGGTTTGGATCCATAGGTTCGCTCTCGTGTACATCTAGACCAGCACCAGCTATCCATCCCTCCCTTAAAGCCTTAACTAACGCATTAGTATCTATTACAGCACCCCTAGCTGTGTTAATTAGGATTGCTGTACGCTTCATCTTCTTAAGCCTCTCCTCATTGATTAGGTGGTAGGTCTGCTTAGTTAGTGGTACGTGAATCGATACTATATCAGCCTCCTGCAGTAGCTCGTCTAGCTCCTTATACTCGATACCTAACTTCTTCTCAAGCTCCTCCTTCCTAAACACGTCGTAGTATATTACCCTCATACCGAATGCCTTACCGAACTCAGCAACACGTGACCCTATCCTACCTAACCCTATAATACCTAAGGTCTTACCCTTAAGCTCAACACCTAACATCATCTTAGGATGCCAACCAGTCCTTAACCTCCACCACTCACCCCATCTAACGAAGTGATCAGCCTCCACGATCCTCCTAGCGACAGCCATTAGTAGTGCCCAAGTCAACTCAGCAGTAGCTTCCGTAAGTACTCCGGGTGTGTTTGTTACGTATATACCTAACTTAGTAGCGCACTCAACATCTATGTTGTCATAACCTACTGCGTACTGAGCTACGATCCTTAAGTTCTTAGCCTGCTGAAGTAGGTTACAGTCGATCTTGTCAGTTAATAATGTAGCTAAGGCGTCAACCTCCTTAGCTTTCTCAAGAAGTACTTCATAGGGTGGTGGTTGATACCTATCCCAGACCTCAACCTCATAATACTGCTTTAACTTCTCTATAACATCAGGGAAGAGTTCTCGGGTTATGAAGAGCTTAGGTTTCAATTTTTCACCATTACTGCTTTTTCCCCTTAGGAATAAAAACTTTCCTTAATTTACTGATTTAGTGTGGAATCGTTTTCTACTGACTGGATAAAAATTAATCATTAAAGTTACTTAGTAAAAAGTAATTCACGAATTTATTAGGGCTTAATCGTTATCTTACCATCTATACGCTTATGCCCTCTCTCAAAGGCTTTCAATGCCTCACTCAACTTGAACCTACTAGTTATTATTTGGGTCATGTCTATCTTACCAGCAGCCATTAACCTTATTACGTTCCTGAACGTACCCCACCCTGAATGTCCTTGACTACCGAATATCTGAGCTCTCCTAACCTGGAATATCTCTAAGTATATAGGTACCTCCTTAGGTGCCCTACCAATCCAAGCTATCTTACCACCAATAGCTAAGCTTCTCTGCATCTGAGGTAATGTGTGCTGTGGTGCGCCAGCGGCTTCTACGTGTAGGTCAGCACCCTCACCACCAGTTACATCCATGATCTTCTCCCAAGGCTCAATACCCTTCTTCTTAAGTTCTACAGGATCAAAGACGTAGTCAGCACCTACCCTATTAGCTAGCTCCTTCCTAACAGGGCTTATCTCAAACGCTATGATCTTACCAGCACCTGCTGCCTTTGCTAATGATATAGCAGCGAGTCCTATGGGTCCGGCACCCCACACAACTACGTAACCACCTGGCTTGAAGCCTCCAGCTCTATTGAACATTGCGTGGTAAGCTACTGACGTAGGCTCAACTAAGCTCCCAGCCTCAAAGGCCTTCTCCTCACTACCGTACCTCTCAGCAATAGCGTCTATCTTCCATAGGTACTTCTCGTGAGGTATTAGTACGTACTCAGCCATTGCACCATCATGAGTGAATCCTAACTCACCAAACTCAAGATCCGCAGGGTCATTAAGTCTCGTGCAGTGGTTTACGTAGCTTAACCTACAGGCAGTACATTCTCCACACCAGAGCATCTCCTCAGAAGTGACCATGTCTCCAGGCTTAACCATCTTAGCTTCAGGACCTACCTCAGCAACTACACCGCTAAATTCATGACCGATAATTACTGGTAACTTGGTAAGTCCGGGGTAGATCATGTATCCATCCTCGTCAGTCTCGACGAAGTGTAAGTCACTACCACAGATGCCGCATGCCTTAACCTGAATGAGTACTTGCTTACCCTTAGGCTTAGGTACGGGTACCTCCTCAAGTGATATTCTTGGGTTCTTCCATATCTTATTACCCTCACGTACCTTATGCGTCCTCTTCTCATCCTCAGTGGGTTCATAGCCAGGCTTAGGTGAGAACTCAGCCCTTAGTACTACAGCTAACATCTTTTCAGGCAATTTTACTACCCGATATACCCTCGATGCAAGTATTTTTATTCCTTTCCCCTTAACTAACTAGGCTTAATCATTAAGATTTCTACAATTTTTATTACCAAAGTATTCCGTTATACTAATAATTTGTGTTTAAGGAATTCTTTAAGTGATTTTACTTTAAATCAAAAATTTTAATACAAATTACTTAGAAACTCTTCTTTGAATCTCCTCAGGTGATTTCCTATGTGCGATAACGTCGATTATCTCCTCTGGCGTAGCTAGCTCCTTAGGTATGTCAAGTACCTTATGCCCCCTATCAAGTACTACGATCCTATCCGATACTGAGTATACGTGATATATGTTATGCGATATTATTACTGAGCTAACGCCTTTTCTCTTAAGTTCAAGTACGTACTCAAGAACCTTCTCACTCTCCCTAATGGATAGTGCTGATGTAGGCTCATCAAGAATTACTAACTTAGCTCCGAAGTGAACTGCCCTAGCAATAGCTATTGATTGCCTCTCACCACCTGATAACTTACCTATGGTCTTATCCGGGTCATGCTTCTTAATACCTATCTCAGTGAGTAACTTAAGTGATAATTCCTTCATCTTCTTCTTATCCAGTATTCTGAAGGGACCTATCTTCTTAACTATCTCTCTATTTAGAAATAAGTTCCTATATATACTCATGTAAGGAACTAAAGCCATATCCTGATACACAATCTCAATACCTGCCCTCCTAGCATCAGCTGGTGACTTAAACCTAACCTCCCTACCTTCAAAGTATATCTTACCCTCATCAGGTTGGTGATAACCTACTATTATCTTAGCTAAGGTCGACTTACCAGCGCCGTTATCACCCACTAACCCGACCACTTCGTTGTAATCTACGTGGAAGTCGACGTGATTGAGGGCAACTATGGCTCCGAATCTCTTAACAATACCGACAAGCTTTAACAGGGGCTCCCCCCTACCCATTAATTACTCCCTCCTAGCTAGCCGTAAATTAATTACTCCAGCAACTATTAACAGTATACCTATGAAGCCTATGTACCAGTAAGCAGGTGCTCCAGCAAGTATCAACCCAACCCTAATCTCACCAACTAAGAAAGCACCTAGAGCAGCACCTATTATCGTACCTAAGCCACCAGTTAACGCACAACCACCTATTACTGCAGAGGCTATAGCCTCTAACTCAAGTCCTTGACCAGCTACGGGCTCAACTATATTGAATCTAGAGAGCGCTATCATACCTGAGAAAGCAGCTAGTACTGAGCTAAGCATGAAGTTTATGGTCTTAACCCTAGCTACGTCAATACCTAATGCCCTAGCAGTAGCTGGTGCACCACCAACAGCCTGAACCCAGTTACCGTATGCTGTCCACATGAGTAGGTACTGGAACACAGCTATGAGTATTAGGAACCACAAACCAGAAATTCTGAAATCACCTACTATAGGGGCAGCTATAGCGGCTAGTGATGGAGGTACATGAGTCAGTGACACTGGGAACCCCTTAGTAATAGCTAGTAGTACACCTCTTAGGAACCACATCATACCTAATGTAGTTATGAAGGAGGGTATCCTACCCTTTATAGTTATCATAGCGTTAGCGTAGCCAATAAGTGCAGCTAATCCTAAGGCTGCTATGAAAGCTATTGGGAATGGGACACCGTCATTAACTAACCAAGCAGCAAGCATTGAAGTAACTGCGTAGACTGAACCTACTGATAAGTCGAACTCACCAGCAATCATTAGGAAGGCAACACCTATAGTAACAACACCTAACTCAGCAGCTAATGAAACCATACTAGCGAATGCCGAAGGCGTTAGGAACTTAGGGTTTAGTACACTAAAGACTACACCCATACCTATGATTGATATGATAACACCTATCTCCCTATACCTTAAGATCCTGGAAATCCCCCGCCTATACTCCTCCTCACCGCTACTACCCACTACGCATCACCTTTACTTAAATTGACGTATAGCTAAGTATGTATTACGTTAGGGAGAGGGTACTGAAGGTAAAAAGAATGTGGTTTTTGAGTAATGGCGTGAGTACCTTAGGCACCACCTGTTGTCTCGATCTGCTTCTTAACTAGGCTTAACATACTCTTATCGATGATTGTAGGTCCTGTTGGTACGTGCTCTGGAGGCTTAATACCGTACTTTACGTAGAGATACATGAAGACCACGGGTAGGAAGCCCTGAGCGAAGGGCTGCTGACTAACAGCAGCTATCACTATACCATCCTGAATACCCTTCAGTATCTGGTCGTCTAAGTCTACAGTAGATACCCATACCTTACCCTGTAGCTTAAGGTCCTTAATTAACTTCATAGCTGGGTGAGCGCCTAGAGGTCCTAGAGTGAATATTACCTCAGTATCTGGGTGTGCCTGTAGGTATGACTTAAGTATGTTGTAAGCCTTAGTGATGTCAGTCGTTATGTCTAGCTTAGGCGGTGGTGTGAGTCCGGCCTTCTTAAACGCGTCTTGAATACCCTTAGCCCTAAGCTCTAGACCTATATGACCTACCTCATGAATACCTATCACAGCACCCTTCGGGTACCTACCGAAGTGCTTCTTAAACCACTTCAGCGTGTACTCAGCTAACTTATAACCGGCCTGATACTCATCCTGACCTACGTAAGCCATGTAGGGTATCCTTTGATCCGGCGGTCTTGGGTCATAAACGTTAACAGCGATTACGGGTATCCCTGAAGCTATTACCTTTCTTAAAGGTTGATCTAATGCCTTATAGTTAGTTATTGTGATTATTATTCCGTCAGGATGGGCTGCAGCGGCACTTTCTAAGGTATCTACTAACCACTTAACTGAGTACTTAGTAGGTCCTTCATAAATTACCTTCACACCTAGTAACTTACCAGCTAACTTAGCACCCTTAATTACGGGTGCCCACCAAGGATCTGCTGGGCCTCCGTGCGAGATGAAGTAGAAGGTGTACTCAGGCTTTGAGGGTGCTCCAGCAGCTGTTACGGTCTTAGTGGCTGTTACGGTTACTGTAGTAGCTCCGCCACTAACGGTCTTTGTTACGGTACTAGTTACGGTAGTGGTAGTTACTTTAGGTTTAGCGGTACTAACGCCTGCGAAGTACCCAGCAACTACGCCTATAATTAGTAGTATGATGGCTATGCCGGCCCAAGCAGCTTGGGATAAGCCTCTACGTGTTCGGTAGTACCCCATAAGTAACCCTCAAGAGTGTTTTTGAGGGGGAGATTAATAACTTTTTCAGTTAGGAAGAGATATCTCTTATAAAATATATTAAGCTATAATCAACAAAAACTATAAGTGTGTATTAATACGTAATAGTGATATTATATAAAGGATAATTAATAAGAAGTTTACGGTAGGGATGGATGCCTAATACTACATAACTATGTAAAAATGATTTAAGTAGTGATTAGAGTAGATACCGGTTGCTAACGAAGCTAGTTAATGTAGATACGTGACTAATTTATGCACTACTACGTATAACTAGTTAAGTATTACCTAGGTACAAATACAGCATAAAAAATTCTACGTTAATTCGACCTTAGCTGGCTTACCCTTCTTGAATGATTTCCAACAAGCCTCAGCTATTTGAGTTGCTCTAAGGCCGTCAATACCTGATACTAGAGGCTCCTTATCCTCAGTAATTACCTCTATGAAGTGCCTGAGCTCCTCTACATAAGCATCATAGAACCTCCTCTCAAACCATGGTGCTCCGTGGTATATAAGTCCTTCCTTAATACCTATTGAGTACATATTATCCTTATTATCACCAACATAAACTACACCTTCAGTCCCGTATACCTCAGTTCTCAATTCATAGCCGTAGGGGAACTTCCTAGTTCCATGAATCATTCCTTGAGCTCCATTACTGAATCTGAAGTTAATGGTTACTACGTCTAAATCACCCTTCTCCCTAATCTCCTCGTGGATGTAGTTACCGCCCACAACGTAGACTTCAGTAACTTCAGAACTCATTAACCACCTAGCCATGTCGAAGTCATGGGAGAGCATGTCTAGAAAGATACCGCCACTCTTCTTAGGGTCTGCAGCCCAACCCGGAGGTGCTCCGGGGTCCCTAGCTATACTTAGGAAAGCTATTAACTTACCTAACTTACCCTCATCAATGGCTTTCTTAGCCCTCCTAAATGCGTAGTCAAACCTCCTATTATACCCTACTTGAAGCTTAACACCAGCCTTTCTAGTAGCATCTATTACTTCCTTAGCCTCCTTAGAAGTTACGGTTAGGGGCTTCTCAACGAACACGTGCTTACCTGCCTCAGCTGCCTTAATTATCATGTCCTTATGTAGGAAGGTTGGTGTAGCTATTACTACTGCCTCAACCGATGGATCCCTAAGTAGCTCGTCATAGCTTAAGTAGTACTTAACTCCTAACCTACTAGATACCGCCTTAGCTACGTCCTCAACGACGTCACTAACAGCTACTAATTCAGCACCCTCAACCTTAAACCTTAAGATCTCAGCGTGTAACCTACCAATACGTCCTAACCCAACTACACCAACACCTACCTTACGCAAAGAATACCACCGAGTTAATGGTGATTAGCGAGGGAAAAATAGGTTGTGCTAAGTAGTGAGTACCCTATACCTAACGTAGTTGCCTTGGAAACCTAACTTATCGATTATCCTTAACGTAAGTTCAGTAGCTTCACGTTCATACTCTCTCCTTAAGTCCTCGGACCTGCTGTATAGGTCAAGTAGCTTCTCCCTTAAGTACCTAACACCTCTTGAGTCCATGAGTGCTTGGAAGAGGAAGAAGTAATGCCTGAAGAAGTTAGCTCTTGGGTCCCTAGCCCTACTTGGGTCCTTAGATACGGTTACTTCGTAATCCCTAAGCATTTCCTCTAAGTGCGGTGAGTATAGACCGACCTTCCCTCTAACGTACCTCCTAACTTCATTGAGTACAGCATCGAATATCTCCTCGTACAGCTTACGTACCTCACTACCGTTCGGGAACCTACTCATAACCTCAAGTAGGAGCTGTATGTAGACGCCAGATACCTTATACTTAATGGCTCCACCAGTAACTTCACGTATTGCGTACCACGTCCCTACACCCTTATCACTGTATGGGTGTGCACCACTACCTGAGTGGAATGATATTAGAGCACCGAATGACTTAGCAATAGCGTTTAACTCATCTATAGTCCCCTTAAGACTACTTAAGTCACCTATGAAGTCCTCACGCTTCTTAAACCCTACGTTAGGTGCTACGAAGTCGATATCAATGCCTAACCTACTTAACTCACTTAAGTAGAACAGCATCTCCTTAGGCTTAGTTACTTGAGGTACCTCATCAAGAGCTACCTCAATACCGAACTCCCTACCACTTAAGTACTTCCTAATAACATCAACGACTTTAGGTACATACTCAATGCTCTTAAGGAACTTAAGTGATAGCCTAGCTACATCCTCAATACTGAACTTAATCTCGAGTAACTCACCGTTAGATAGGAAGAACTTAAACCTCCTCCCTACATACCTCCTCTCAAGCTCCCTCCTAGTACCTTCATCAATTTCGCTCTCATACCTACTCATGATTTCCTCCTTACTTAACCCGTCAATACCTAAGTCAATTAATTCGCAAGTATCTATAGTTACGAAGTCAACACCACCTACTTCAGCAACCTCCTTAAACTCCCTCTCAATGTAGTTAAGTGATGATTTAATTTCCTCATCACTTAACCCATACTCAAACCCACCACCAGTTATTCTCTTAATGGCTCTCTCAGGTGATGACATGAGTGATACGTGGTCAGCTTCAACCTCAATAATTACGCCGTAGCCATCAGCGTACTTACTAGCCTTACTAACGTATTCACGGATGGAGGTCCCTGTATGACCTAGGAATACGTACTTACCAGACTCAATAACGTCAGTAGGTGCTGTTTCCCTATGGTACGAAAGCATTAACGTACCGGCAACGTCCCTTAATTTAAAAGCCTTAAGTATGGGTGGTACGACAATATCTGGTAACCTAATACCCATAGCTGGGTGAGGTATACCCCTCAAGTACTTCCTAGGCAATTACTACACCATTGTATTAGACGTAAGTACCTAAAATAAGGAGTTATGTTGTTAAGTTAAAAAGAGACCCGTTAGAGACCCTCAAGGAATATCTGGTAGGCCCTAAGGAGTACTGCCTTAGCTGTGAATACTACCTCTAAAGGTAGTTGACCCTCCTCAGGCTTGACCTCGAAGCTAATAGCTCCTGAGTACTTAATGTCATGCAGTACGGCAAGTAATTCAGCGACATCCCTCTCATTATTAATAGCTCCGGGTCTGTAGAATCCTGGGTGCCAATCAACTAACTTATCATCTAGCTTCTTAGTACACCCTATATGTATATGCCCTAGTAAGTCAGCGTAGGGCTTAAGATCCGCTGGTTTCTCATTAAGCATTGGTGCGTGGCTTAAGTCCCACATTAAGTATATGTTCTTATGACCTAACGACCTAACCTCCTCAATGACCTTAGCTGAGAAGTCTATAGGTCCTAATAACCTCTTCTTATCCCATGAATAATCGAAAGTCTCGACGAGTATCCTAGCACCGTACTCCGACGCCTTAGAGGCCATAGCGCTTAGCGTCTTAATGAGTGCTTCCTTAGCCTTCTCACGTTCAGGCCCCTCAACGTTAGGTCCTGAGCATAGCGCTACTGACTTAATACCTCTCCTACCAGCTACCTCCGTATCCTTAACTAGTACCTCCTCAGCCTTCCTCCTCTCCTCCTCATTGAGTGCGTTAGGGTTATACTTCCTAACAAGTACCTCGGGCTGGAGACCTACAGCTACCTCAACCTCCCTACCTAGCGACTTAAGTAATTCAGAGAACTTACTCCACTCACTATCACCGATAGGCCCTATCTCGAGTAGATCGAAGAATGGGTCCTCAGCAAGGACCTTAACCTTCTCAGTAAACCCCTCATCAGTCTTTAGGAATTCAGGGAATACCATGAACGTAACTATACCTACCTTATAAGGTAGCTTAGATACTACCTCAATACCCTTCTTAACCGTACCTACGTAAAGCATTGTATTCACCACTGAATCGTATGGAGGAGAGAGTAAAATTGCTTGCCCTTAAGGCTATGCTTAAATAAGTAGTGGTTTTAACGTACTTGCTGATACCTTAAGTAGCTCCTCGTAATTGGGTTCTGCTCTAGCCTCAACACTTAAGAATCCGGAGTAACCAACTCTCAATAGTCTGAATATTACTTTCTCCCAATCAAGCATGCCTAAGCCAGGAGCTAATCTGTTAGTATCAGCTACGTGTACATGCCCTATTAACTCACCAGCTTCCATGATAGCTTCATAGGGGCTCCTCTCCTCAAGTGTTGTGTGGAAGGTATCAAGTAGTAACTTAACATTCTTTAAGCCTTTAATCAGCTCAATAGCCTCACTAACCCTATTAATTAACTTAGTCTCATACCTATTCAGAGGCTCGAAGACTATAATAGCTCCACGCTCCCTAGCGTAGTCGTTGAGTACCTCAAGTGACTCCCTAAGTAACTTCCTAGCTAATCCACAGTCAATACCCACTTCATCACCGCACTTACCCCTAGCTAACCCAACAACTACCTTCCTACACTCAAGTTCAACTGATATATCTACGTACTTTCTAAAGAACTCAAGAGCCTTACTCCTAACCTCATCCTTAGGGCTTGATAAGCTATACCCGTAACGTAAGTATGAGAGACCAGTTGATAATGCTGATACCTCTAGTCCAGACTCCCTAGTTACCTCAAGTAACTCCTTAACATCGACCTCAAAGGGATTCGATATGTTATACTCAATACCTTCGTAACCGTAACGACTAGCTAACTTAAGTACGTTAGTTAGGGGTCCGTGGATAACTACATCAAACTTAATACCGGGTGCTATAGCGTGCACGGCGGAGAGCTTAAGCTTACCCAAATACCTCCACCAAGGCTTAAGTAGGGGTTATTCTAAAAATGGTTTAGCCCTTAGGCTCGACCCACTCCTTAGGCTTATTAAAGTAGAAGTCCTCGTAGTTAATCCATGTCCTAGGTACTTGACCTGGTGGGTAGGTCTCCTTAAGCCAGTTAACGAACTCAATTACCCTCTCAATAACTACCTTAATTATTGCTTCACCCTTCCTAGGGTCGGCCTTCTTAGGCCAACCTACGAATCCCTTCCTGTAGTAGTAGAACTCAGGTAGGTGACTTACGTCATACCAATTGAAGGGTTTGTCCGGGAATACGTTACCAGCTGCATTAACCCACTTACCAGGTATTACCCTAACAACGCCCCACTCACCTTCCTTCTCCAAGGCCTCCCTATCTATTAGGTCTGGAGCTACGTACCAAGTAACGCTGGTCTCTACTTCATCAGCGTGTACGAAGGGTGTATCCAACTTAATTCCCGGAGCTATCTCCTCACCAGTACCTGCCTTCCTTAGTAGGTCTTGAGCCCACTTCCACCAGCTCGTAACTAGTATTAACGCGTGTACGTCCTTCTCCAGGATAGCTACGTCCTTAGCTATAGGTAGTACGTACTCCTGACCGTGGCTGTTCCAAACTATTATCTTCTTGAATCCAGCATTAGATAACCACCTAATCACGTCTGAGACGTACTCAATAAGTGTCGTTGCCTTAATCGGTATAGTACCCCTCATACCGTAGTGATGGCTTGGGTGGCTACCGTAGGGTATTGGGGGAGCTACCGTAGCTCCGGTTTCGTAAGCGACGCGCTCAGCTATGCTAGCACCTATTATGGTATCCTCACCAACGGGTGCGAAAGGTCCGTGAGCTTCCGTAGAACCTACTGGTAGGAATATTATGTCGTTCTCCTTAACCCTCTCCTCAATCTCCTTCATGGTCATTTGGTCAAGGTAGATCTTCTTACCGAACTTATTTAGTACGGGTTTACCCCAACGCTCACTCAGGGGTGCAGACATTCTTACTTACCTCATGCATTTAATCTACGGTTAGCTTAATAACTTAATGATAGGAGAAATAACTTATTACTTTCCCCTCAAGATCGTAAACCTTAGTACTGGAGAGTACGTAGTTCCCTTGACTCTCAATTAGTGACTCAACAACTTCGGAGGATACTGATGTAGTAGCTCCAGGCGATAGCGTAGCTGAGGCACCTGCCGCTTGTGCATACATGAGTAACTTAACGGTTACTTCAGTACTTAACCTACTGAAGTCACTGCCTAAGTAATTAATTAAGTAACTAATGATACCTGCAGAAAACGCGTCACCAGCTCCTGTAGGGTCCTTAGAGCCTACCTTAAATGATGGTTGCGATATTATGTATGAACCCCTAAACAATGCCTTAACACCTCCTTCACCATAGGTTACGGCGAGTAGTACCTTAGGGTACTCGCTGATCCTACGCGCGCATCTAACTAGGTCCGACTCACCCACTAACCTACTTAGTTCTAGGTAATTCATGTGTATGAAGTCTGTACTTCCTAGGACCTCCTTAACAGCTCTGATGGCGTGCTCACTCATACGTGCTATATCAAGTAATACCTTAGTACCTAACCTTGAAGCCTCCCTAAGTATGGTGCCTAACTCGCTATCTAAGTATTTTGAGAAGCCTATAGCTAAATACATGTAGTTAGGACGTACTTCCTTAAGAGTATCAAGTACGTGATTCGGTCTTAAGTACTTATTAGCTCCCGGGTAGATGTGGAACCTCCTGTCCTCACCACTAACCACTAATATGGCGTTTCTAGCAGTACCTACTTCACTAATAATTAACGGAAGGAACCTAATACCGTACTTACTGAGTTCATCACGTATTATCCTAGCAAATACATCATCACCAACAGCACCGCAAGCATAAACCTCACCCTTAACACCTAATTTAACTAAGTCAATAGCTACATTAGCTGCATGACCACCTACATGAAGGTCTATAGGGGTGCTCACATTAACGATCTCGCCAGGATCGGCAACCTTAGGCAAGTCAGATGCTACTATATCAACAGTAAACGTACCTACAGTAAGTACCCTAACCAATCCACTACCCACTTAAGTATTAAGCTAATGAGAATAAAACACTAAGCAGATACTACTTACAACAGGAAACTAAGCTTTTCCTGAAGTAACTTATGTTAACACATGATAATAGTACTACTTATGAGTGGTATAGTACTACTTAGTGCTCCTGCTTACAAAATATAATATATAATATATTAGGTATATATCCGGTAAGTCAATGTGGGGAGACGCATAAGTCTATCTTAATTCCTAATGAATAATATTCGATTTACATCCATATCTTAATTAAAAATATGTTAAGAATAAGTCTAGTTAAGCTACTCTATTCTCTCAACAATGATTTTCTCACCGCTCCTAACCTTATCAAAGACTTCAGGGTTACCTAATACCCTACCCAATACATTAACTGGACTAGCAGGTCTTATCTCATCAGGTGATCTACTTGCTGGTGTTGGTCCCCAGAATATACAGAGCGCATTACCTGGAGGCCAGAAAGCTATTGTCCCCTTATCAACGGTTTCCCGTGGATTTTCTTCGCTGGCCTGCACTGGCGTTGAGAAGTAGACCTCATCTCCCCAGCGATAAGCTATTGACTCTATAGGTAATGCATTAACTACCCTCCTGAAGGTCTCCGGGCTATACTCATCAGTTAATTCAGCCTCTACGTAACCCGTTGATTTAGTATATATCCTAACCCTAACCTTAACCGCCACGTTAATACACCTCAACATTAGGTTACTCTATTACTGAGTAAATTAACCTGTCCCTAACCACTTTTAAAGTAGGTGAAGTAAGGATTTTTAGTGGATTAGCAAGATACTTTCTACGGAGGTAATGCTACCTCCTTAGGTGGTGCGGATGGTTAAGGTGAAGCTAGATAATGTGAGTAAATTCTTCGGTAGAGTTAAGGCTGTCGTAGACTTAAATCTTGAGATAGGTGATGGTGAGTTCGTAGCACTCCTAGGTCCCTCCGGATGCGGTAAGACAACTACCCTACTCATGGTTGCTGGCATATACAAACCAACTAAGGGTAGGATACTCTTCGATGATCGTGACGTTACTGACTTACCACCTAAGGATAGGAACGTAGGTATGGTATTCCAGAGCTACGCACTATACCCGCACATGACTGTATATGATAACATAGCCTTCCCACTTAAACTCAAGAAAGTACCTAAGAATGAGATTGATAGGAAGGTTAAGGAAGTAGCTAAGTTACTGAGGATCGATAACTTACTACATAGGAAACCAGCCCAGCTCTCCGGAGGTCAGCAGCAGAGGGTTGCCTTAGGTAGAGCCTTAGTTAAGGAGCCTGATGTCCTGCTACTTGATGAGCCGCTAAGCAACCTAGACGCTAAGTTAAGGATCCTCATGAGGGCCGAGCTCAAGAGGCTACAGAAGGAGTTAGGCATTACAGCAATATACGTAACCCACGATCAGGTAGAGGCTCTGTCAATGGCTGATAGGATAGCAGTAATGAATGCTGGTAGGCTCCAGCAATACGCTAAGCCGGACGAACTCTACAATAGACCAGCTAACTTATTCGTAGCTGGATTCATAGGGTCACCGCCAATGAACTTCGTGGAGGGTATAGTTAGGGAGGATAAGGGTGAGTACTACTTCGATGCTGGTGTGTTTAAGTATAAACTCTCTAAGGAGTTAGGTGAGCTAATAGTATCTAAATCAACTGACGTAATAATGGGCTTCAGGCCAGAGCACACGAAGCTCTCCCTAACTAAGGTACCAGACGCTATTGAGGGAGTGATATACGTTACTGAGCCATTAGGTAGGGACATGATAGTTAATGTTAAGATAGGTGACATAATCATTAAAGCAATAACAGCACCCGATGAGAGGTACGTACCAGGTAAGAGCGTCTGGGTAGTACTTGACGAGAGTAAGCTCCACTTCTTCGATAAGTCAACTGAAAAAGCCATACTCTAAGTGAGACACGCCTGAAGTAAAAGCGCTACTAAAATACTTCTTGTTTTTAATGACTCAGTAGATTAGACCGTCATCAGAAGTAAATACCGAATCTCTCCTTAAGTAGCGGGAGTATCACCTCAAGCTCATTAATGGATTCAAGCAACTCATTTAGCGTACCTACACCAGCGGTAAGTACTGCATACCCATCCTCATTAATATCCAGCCTTAAGTACTTAGTTAGTGAGTTAACATATGATTTCAAACTACTGAATAGTACCCTATCATTTAATGATTCACTTAACCTAAAGAACGCGTCACTCTCTAGGTGGTAGCCGAAGTCCTCACTAAATACTAAGAATGAGGATCTGCAATCACCCCCTAAGAACTTCGTAGCGGCTAAGGCGGTTACGTCACCATTAACTACTGAAGCGACTAAGTAGCCTAAGCTACCCACATACTTAGCTAACCTACTTAATTGGGGACTTAACTCATGAACCCTAACCTCAGCTTCATCACCGCTACTGAAGTACCTTAAGTAATACAGAGGACCCACTACAGTACCTACCTCAGAAACGGGTGTGTAGGCCTCGGAAGCTCCGTAGAAGAGGCATAGAGACTGCTCTGGGGGCCAGTAGTATAGCCTACCTAACCTAACCTTATATGCAGGCACTAACTCGTTACTAGGTATCTTCACCGGAGTATTTAGGTACACCTCCTCCTTCCAAACATTGAGTTTAGTACTGAAGGGTAGCGTGTTCTTGAAGTACTTAACGTACTTTTCATGAATACTAACTACGCATGAGTAATTACTTACCTTATCAATGATTTCAAGCATCATTACCTAAACCCTAACTAACTATCTAAGGTAGAAATTAATTACTTAACTCGGTGCTACGAAGAATTAAGTACTTAAGTCGTACTTACCATAACTTAGATTGTATAAGTTTTTAAGGCGGTAAGGAGGGTTACCTTGAGGTAAGAGCTATGAGTGAGAAGGTTAAGACTACTATATCAGTTATAAAGGCTGATATAGGCTCACTAGCTGGTCACCATATCGTGCATCCAGAGTGTATAGCAGCAGCAACTAAGGTACTTGCTGAGGCTAAGAGTAAGGGATTAATAATTGACTTCTACGTAACAAACGCTGGTGATGACTTAGAGCTGATCATGACACATAGGAAGGGAGTTGATGCTCCAGAGATCCACGAGCTAGCTTGGAACGCATTCAAGGAGGCAGCTAAGGTATCGAAGGAGCTAGGTCTGTACGCAGCTGGTCAGGACCTACTAAGTGAGGCATTTTCAGGTAATGTTAGGGGCTTAGGACCCGGCGTTGCTGAGATGGAGTTCGTTGAGAGACCTGCAGAGCCTGTAGTAGTGTTCATGGCTGATAAGACTGAGCCAGGAGCGTTTAACCTACCAATATTCAGGATCTTCGCGGACCCGTTCAACACTGCTGGATTAGTTATTGACCCTAAGCTTCATGATGGCTTCAAGTTCGAGATCTTCGACGTATTCGAGGGTAGGTCAGTAACCCTATCAGCACCTGAGGAGATGTACGACATACTGGCCCTAATCGGTACCCCAGGTAGGTACATAATAAGGAGGGTCTACAGGAAGAAGGACAACGAGATAGCAGCAGTAGTTAGTGTTGAGAGGCTAAACCTAATGGCTGGTAGGTACGTAGGTAAGGACGACCCAGTAGCTGTGGTTAGGGCTCAGTCGGGCTTTCCAGCATTAGGTGAAGTTCTTGAGCCCTTCGCCTTCCCGCACCTAGTAGCTGGCTGGATGAGGGGCTCACACCACGGACCATTCATGCCAGTACCACAGCGTTACGCTAAGTGCACTAGGTTTGACGGGCCACCTAGAGTAATAGGTCTAGGGTTCCAGATAAAGAACGGTAGGTTAATAGGTCCTGCAGACCTCTTCGACGACGTAGCCTTCGACGAGACTAGGAGGTTGGCTCAGTTCATAGCTGACTACATGAGGAGGCACGGACCATTCATGCCACACAGGCTAGGCCCTGAGGAGATGGAGTACACAACACTACCTATGGTTCTAGAGAAGCTTAAGGACAGGTTCGTTAAGGTGAGTGGGGAGCCCAAGGCTAAGGCACCTAAGGTAAAGACTGAGTTATTGACTCATGAGTAACTACTTAAACAATAGTTTTTAAACACTAAGCATAATTAACTAGGTAAGCATAATTCTAAAATCACAGTCTTAAACCTTCCTTCTCTTCCTTCCTCCTAATTGCTTGGTGATAGAAGGAGAAGCCGAACATATGGTCTAAACCACCAGCTAAGGTATCCTGTACTGAGGTATTACCCCTTAAGCTCTCCTCTAATTTAGCTCTCTCGAGCTCCTCTAGCTCCTCAGCTTCACCTGATAACTCCTTCATTATTAGTCCTGGGTGGTCAGTAACTATCATGTCAACACCTAAGTCCCTTAAGTACCTAGCTATAGCGCCGTCATTAACTGTCCAAGCAGCTATTATGAATCCATGCCTATGTAAGTCATTGACTAGGTCCTTATCTATGAATGCAGACCTTATTGAAGTCCCATCAGCACCTACCTTAGTTAAGTACTCAGCGCACCTAACTGGCTGGTCATCAATACTTACTAAGGTCTTAACATGCCTCACTAGCCTCTTAATCTCCATTAAGTCCTTATGGTACCTAGAGGTTACGTATATAACGCCCTTAAAGTCAACCTCATTAAGTACTTCAGCTAACTTACGTGCCATCCCCCTCCACTTAAGATCGAGCATTACGTCAGCCTTACCGCTAATGAACTTAAGTACGTCAGTTAATTTCTTAGGCTTAACTATGGGTAAGGGTATCGGTAACCACTCAAAGAATATGTGGACCCTACCTCCAGTAAGTGACTTAAGCATTGTATCTTCAGAAACATGATGCAGAACTAACTCACCGCTTGAGGGATCCTCAATTATGTCCATCTCTAACACGTGAGCACCCTCAGAGATGTAACGCTTTATCTTACCTATGCTATTAGCTCCGTGCCCCACTATTAGCGGTCTCCTATGAGGCAGTATCATTTCCCACGTACCACCATCATTTCTCAATTTAAGCCCCGCTAACTCTGCTAAAAAACTTAGCTTCCACATTCCCATATCCCACCTTAACTCCACTCATTACCTCACAACATACCAGATTTTTAAAGGGGGAGATACTTACTTCTGTACTTCAGTATTTATAAGTGCTAAGTATAACTAATACCTACCCTACCCCTTCTGGTTCACTACCCACCTAGTCGACTTACGGGCTACTTGGGATGCTCCCTAACGTATTACTCAATCCTTACATTAACGTCTGAGTACTTCTCCCTAACGAACTCAAGTACTTCAGCCTCACTATTCCTTAGGGGTCCTTGGTAGGTTAGCTTAAGCGAAGTAGCTGCTGCAGCGAACTTCACGCTCTCCTCGTAACCCATACCCTTAAGTCTAGCATGGACGTAGGAAGCAGTGCACGTATCGCCTCTACCTACCCTCCCTACGACTCTATCAACTTTGAATGGTGCGAAGTACTTACCGCTACCCCTAACCCCTAAGTAGACACCCTTACTAGATGTGATTAGTACCTCCTTAGGTCCCCAAGACATTATCACGTCCATAGCCTCTAACGCATCCTCATAGCCCGTCAGTAGTTTAGCTTCCTTACTATCTGCCTTAAATATGTCTACATACCTAGAACCCTCAACCTTCCAGCTCCAGTCAACGTACTCTATACGATCACCAACTACCTCCCTAGTGAACCCCTGAACATCAAGAACCAACGGAGCTAGCCTCCTAGCTTCACGCATGAAATCTAACGTGAAGTCCTTAGTGGTTAAGGGACCTACGTAAACTAACCTACATCCACTACAGTACCTTAAGTCATTAAGTGTAAATGGGTCCGCAGTCGATAGTATCCTTATGTGCCTCTCATCAAGTGTCTTACCATATATCGTATGTGCCGAGAATGTGGTTTTACTCTCTAGAGTCACTACCCTAATACCTACTTCCTCCATCTCACGAACTATGTACCTATCCTTAGGTGCTAACTTAGTAACCACTAGTACCGAAGTACCTAACCTAGCTAAAGCCATGGAGAAGAAGTACGGAGGCCCTGCAGTAAATTCCCTGTACCTACCTTGGAAGACCTCGGACTCCTTAGTTACGTAACCGAACGCACACACATCAACCAATGTAGAGCACCTAACTACTTAAGCTTAGGAGAGGTAAATTACTATTACTCACAGTAATTAAGTACGTTTAATTCATTAATATTAAAACTAAATATACTTAAAAGTATGGGCACTTCTTGAACATTTATAAAAGAAACCCAATAGTCATGTTTTTGGATGTACCTAAGGGGTGCGCGCGATATGTCAACCCCCAAGATAACCCCCGAATACGTGAGAGAAGTAGTTGCTAAGGCTAAGCCCGAGAAACTAACCTTACCCGTACCTCCTAGGGTAGATCATGCTGACCACATAGTGAAGACCGCATTAGCTGGTCATACGAAGTTAGCTGCTGATCATATACTGTATAAGGAGATGGTAGGTAAGTTACTAGATACCTTAGGAGCTACTGTAAGGAGGCTCAACTACCTCTTCGTAAAGAGGAGAGTTAGTGAAGGTGATGAGGTAATAGTACAGAGGTTTAGGGCCTATGACGTAGTACTTGAGATGATCTGGAACTTAGTAGGTCTTGAGTCAAGGAGAGTAGGGTTTAGTGAGGAGGAGATTAGTGAGGGTATTAAGGCATTAACAAACGCTCTAAAGTCATGGGAGGAGGCTGAGAAGTCTGAGTACGGGTCAGCACCTATCCTTAAGGCAGTCATTAATGAGCAGTTAAGGGGTATGAAGCTCATTAATAAAGGAAATAGTATGCTTGCGTACATAGCTAATGAGGTTGAGAAGAAACTTGATGAGAATAACCTAGCTGAGTCCTACGTTAAGGCTATGAGTGATATGCTCGTGAATAACATATACTACCAGTCATCACTTAAGGGACTATGTAAGTTCGGTAACGACTACGCATTAGGTCTTAGGTGGTTAAGGCACTTAGGTTACGTACAGGTATCAACTAACCCAGCACTAGCTGCTAGGGCATACGATGACGATCCAGAGCTATGGAATAAGTTTAAGGAGTACGCTAAGGAGGTACTAAGTAAGGAGTTCCCAGAGTGGTTTAAGGACCCAGATAAGTACGCAGACGACATAGCTATGGAGGCTACTAGGTTCGGGCTAATGGAGAACTTCCTAGTATTCAGACCCCCATTCCACTGGTCGGACTACCACGACGGATTAGTTAGTTACCAGTTGAACCCATTAATAGCTGATAAGGCTGATGAGAGCGTTAAGGCTGCCCTAGAGTTCGCTAGTAGGTTAGAGAATGACCTTAAGGTATATGACGAGTACCTACTATGGGGCTACAGCACAGTTAAGGAGAAGGGGAGGCCTAACTTAGTAGTTAAGGTAGCTGCTGCGTACCCAGCAGCACTCGAGATAGCTAGGAGGTTAAATGAAGCTGGTATAGGTCAGAACATAACCGTTAGCTACACAGTATCTCAGGAGGTACTACTAGCTGAAGCTGCTCTTAGAGGTATGGCTAAGGCTATTAAGATGGGTATTAAGCCTGTCCAAACATACGACACTAACATGGGTGGTAGGTTAGAGGATCACTTAAGGGACTTAGTAGCTGCTAAGTTAGTTAAGAAGGCTATTGAGAAGTTAAGTGATGAGGAGAAGAGAAGGGCTGTTGAGGAACTAGCTAAGTCTCTAGGATTCCCTGAAGAGAGACTAGCTGAGTTCAGGGGTAAGCCGTTAGATGAGTTAATAAACACCATAGTAGGTAAGAGGGTATTGGGTAGGAACTTACTTAGGAAGGAGTTTGTTGACTTCCTAGATAAGAGTGGCGCATTCGGTAGTAGGGAGGAGCTCGAGAAGCTCCTATCCAGGATACAGGGTGATTTAGCCCTATCAGGTACTTACGTAGCTCAGAGGGTCTACGAGATACTGTTCTCACCATGGAATAGGGAGAAGTGGATTAAGTACCTAATGAGGGAGTACGGACTAACTAAGGAGCAGGCGGAGTTCATATTCGATAGGATAGACCTACTACCCGCCTCTAAGCGTAAGCCAATAGATACCCTATACACCTACGCAAGTAGGAACATGACGAATACGGAGTTCCCGAACCACCAGTTAGCAGTACTTAAGGAGTCAATGAAGGAGGGCTTTAAGCTAGAGGACTATGCGGAGGCTATACTTCAGGAATTACCTAAGGACGTACTCAAGAGGCTCATGGAGGAGTACGAGGACTTCGTTAAGGCCTACGAAGCATCACCAGAACTAAATGAGTTACTCAAGAAGGTAGGTATTGAGAAGGACTACGGAAACCGTGGAGTAAGCCCTAAGGACTGGCCAACTTACGGACCATGCGTTAAGACCATGAAGGAATTCACTAATGCGTACCTAAAGTTCAGGGATAAGGTAATTAACACTATTAAGGAAATAGCTAAGGAATTAGACATAAAGTAAGATATTTTCACGTAATACAACACTATTACTAAACACTAAACAATAATTTTTACTGCGACACCTTTTAGTAAGGTAAGGACGAAACCTCAGGTATCGGCAATGGACATTCACTTACTAAAGAGTGGATGTTCTACTTCATTAAGTCACTTAACTTCCTAATCAACACTCTAGCTACCTCCTTAGCCTCATTAATATTAGTTAGTGATGCGTGAGCTACTACCTTAATGCCTCTAGACTTTAGGTACTCCTTAAACTTTGTAGAGTACCCCCTCTTGATATTTGAGGTAGTTATGCATATTACAGGTGTCTTCAGTTTATCTTTGAATAACTCTATAAAGGATCTTATAGGAGGTGTTATCCTACCTATCCATATTGGTGTGCAGATTATAACTAAATCGTAATTACTTGGGTTAAAACTTTCAATACCTTTAATGTCTATTACTTTACTTGATAATGTATCCTTAATTACTCTAGGGTTAATGTGTGCTAGCCTCCTAGGGTACTCATTAACGGGTCTTACTTCAAAGTAATCTATGCGGTACTTCAGATCTTCTAATACATTGCCTATTTCCCTAGCTACTTCCCTAGTCCTACCTGTTAAGCTGTAATACACTATGGCTACACGCATGACTTAACTCCAAGTAATACGGGTGTTATGGGGGTATTATCTAGTTATTACCTATGCATGGCATCCCAAGTAATTACTGTAGCAGTTAATCATTGAGGCGCTACCTTATGTAACTTACACATGCTAGTTCACTTAGGGGGTAATTCTGGAGGAGAGACTCTGCTACTTACGTGAGTTAATTAGTCACATACCTAGGGAATGTAGGAGTGATGAGACCGTACACTACCTAGTGTACTTAATTCAGAAACTCTTAGGTAAGGATCTAGGCTATAGATTCAGGTTATTAGTTAAGGGACCCTACTCTAGGAAGTTAATGAGTGACTTGAGAAGGTTAAGCAGTATTAAGTACTGTAGGGATTCTAATGACCCAATCATACGTAGATTTATTAGAGAGGTAATGAATGCAGGGTTAGGTTTCAGTAAAGCCATTAAGGTATTAGCTATTCATACGATGCTATCAACCGACGTTTATCCTAAACCTAAGAACGTAGTTAAGGAAGTTAGTAGGGCTTGCGGCTTAGATGAGGGTGAGGTACGTAAGTTAATCCTTAAGTTCAAGACGCTCACAAAGCAATTAAGTACTACCTAAATAAGTACATGACATACCTAAAAACGCTAGGTGGAGATTACGGTAGGAGGTAATGAATGGAGCTAGGGGAAGGTACTGAGGGAGTGATTAAGTACATATACGATGAGCTACATGGATTCATACCGCTTAATGAGTTAGAGATTAAGTTGATAGATACACCCACATTCCAGAGATTAAGAAGGGTAAAGCAGTTAGCTCAAGCATGGTACGTATACCCCGGTGCGGTTCATACTAGGTTTTCACACTCATTAGGTGCATTCATGGTGGCTTCAGAGATAGGTAGTAAGTTAGTTAGGGAAGGGTTACTCACCAGTGATGAGGCTGAGATACTTAAGGTGTCGGCACTACTTCACGACATAGGGCATACGCCTTACTCGCACGCACTTGAGGAGTTCTTCAGTAGGAGGTACGGATTAAGTCATGAAGAGATAGGTAAGTGGGTTATTGAGGAGGATCCATACATTACCGAAGTACTTAGTGATTATGGTATAGACCCTAAGGAGGTATCAGCAAGTATTCAGGGACTACATAAGTGCGTAGCTATTAATGAGTTACTATCAAGCGACGTCGATGTTGATAGGCTTGACTACTTACCCAGGGACGCACTGCATACAGGAGTTGCTTACGGGTTGATAGATAAGGACAGAATCGTCCATACGTTAACTATTGATGAGTACGGATATGTAGCAATACCTACGAAGTCTATTCAAGCTATTGAGTCGTTCTACATAGCTAGGCTACACATGTATAGAGCAGTTTACTACCATAAAACAATAACTGCTTATCAAATCCTAATGAGTAAGATCTACGAACTAATGATTAAGGAACTTAACACATCAGAACTTATACAGCCCTACGTAAGCCCTGAAGGTATTAGAGAATCAATAAGGGATGGGACATTCTACCTATGGGATGATTACTTAGTATGTAGTGCTATGTATGACGTACTAAGGAAGGAAATAGGTAGTGAATTACTTAGGAAACTAATTAACTCTTACGTTAATAGGAGAGGCTATAGGGTAGTTTACGAGGCGGTGAACTTCGGTTCCTGGGAGGACAACGGCAAGTATGAAGAGCTATTTAGGGAAGTTACTGAGGTTCTGAGTAGGAGGTTAAATAATGAGTTTGAAGCAACGGTATTCTACAGCTTCATACCTATATTCTCTGGAGAGGAGGTCATTAGGGTATTAGTAGGTAGGGAGTCAATACCAATTAGGGATTACCAGGCATCAATAGTTAAGGACCTACCAGAGGTTATGTACGTATTCAGGGTCTACGCACTAGACCCAGTACGTAGTGAAGTATCATCATTACTTCGTAGTACCTTAAGCATTAAGTAAGCATCTGAACCGTCTGGGTAGTAATTAGGTGCCCTACCTGCTATAACGTAACCTAATGACTTGTAGAGATTAATAGCTACCCCATTTCTAACGGATACCTCAAGCTTAACTACTGAAACGTTAAACTCCCTGAATCTCCTCTCTAACTCAATCATTAATGACTTACCAAT
The DNA here is from genome assembly GCA_964627805.1 of uncultured Desulfurococcaceae archaeon. Lineage (GTDB taxonomy): Archaea > Thermoproteota > Thermoprotei_A > Sulfolobales > NBVN01 > CAZAMI01. The sequence goes on along the minus strand of CAZVLA010000047.1, from coordinate 29,854 downwards.
ACCTAACCCCCTGTACTTGGGGTCAACAGCTAATGATACTACGTGACCTTCATTACCTCTCTCAATAATACCTACTACGTAACCAACTACCTGACCGCAGCATTCAGCAACTAAGAAGAGCTTAGGGAATAGCTTAAGGAACATAATGAATAGGTGGTATGGATATGGGTAAGGAAATGACTTAACCTCAATACCATACACGCTAGGTAAGTCCTCACTCCTAGCCTCACGTACTACGTACTTACTTAAGCATGAATTACTTAGCGACTTAGTAATTGGCTTAACACCAAGTAATTACTCCTAAGGAGTATTTTATGCAGTACTACTGTTCACTCCCCACAACTTCATAACCTCATCCTCCACGTAAGCACTACGGATTGTATCAACGACCCTACCCTTACTAACTACCTTAACTAAGTATCCACTGTACTCAGTAACCCTACCGATTATTGATGCCTTAACCCCTACTCTCCTAAGAGTCTTGAGGGCATCATCGATATTCTCAGGAGGTACGGTAGCTATCAATGAGCCTGAGGATAGAATTCTTAGAGGGTCAATATTAAGTACCCTACACAACTTAAGTGTTACCTCATGAATCGGTACGTAATCAACCATTAACTCTATGGAGCATTTAGAAGCGTAAGCAACCTCGGCTAATCCACCTATTAACCCACCCTCAGTAGGATCATGCATCGAGTTAGGTAACCCCTCATCAGCTAGTGCTAAAGCCTCCCTAACAACACTGACGTACCTAATGAATTCAGAAGCCTTCTTAAGTAATTCCTCACTAACCCCCCTCCTCAGTAACTCCCCCCTAAAATCCGTAGCTAGTACAGCTGTACCCTCAATACCTACGTACTTAGTCATTAATACATAATCCCCGGGTCTAGCACCTGAGGTCCTAACTAAGTAATCACGTTCAGTAATTCCGAATGCCGTGGACACTACTATGGGGTGCTGAATCCCTGGTGCATACTCCGTATGCCCACCAACTACTGATATACCTAATGAATTAGCTACCTCACTCATCTGCTTAGTAATCCTAATTAACTCATCAGCACACCAACCCTCAGGTAGTAAGATGACGTCGGTTATGTATGAGGGCTTAGCACCAGTCACTGCAACGTCATTTGAGGGTATGTGAATTGCTAGGAAGCCTAAGTACTCAATAGCGCCGCTTATGGGATCAGGATGTACTACAAGTAATTTACCACTACCTAAGTCAATAACCGCGGCATCCTCACCTATTGATGGACCAATTAATACGTCACTACTCAAGCCCTTACTAAATACCTTAATAACCTTCTCACTTAATTCCTCGGGTCTTAACTTACCCATGGCGACCTCACGTAACTAATTAGTTTAAGCCAGTACTTAAAGCGTTTTAAGGAACTCATGAAGCAATACTTCCCTAAGCGTCCTTCTAGTGACTACTACTTTCTCATTAGTAAGTAAGTTCCTACCCTCTCTAACCACCTTAGACCAGGTAATGACAGTACCTAATAACTCCCAATCATCCTTATCATTAAGTAACCCACTCTTAAGTAACTCATCAAGCATGTCGGTAGTAGCTGGTGTGAGACCCTTGTCCTTACTTAAGTAGGTATGATATAGACTTGATAAGTAATTATTAAGGCACACCCTAGCTCTAAACATTAAGTACTCAATACCCTCCCCAGCACTACCTAACTTAATAACTCTTGAGTCAAAGTAGAGGGGCTTGTTAAGCCTTAATGAAGCTACCGACGACGCTATCGAAGCCGACACACTAACTAACTTAAATACCCTACCACCATAGGGTAGAGGCTTAGTAATTAATACATTAATCTCGTCGGAGGATACGTAAGCTAAATCACCATTAAACCACTTAAGAATCTCCTTAGAAGCTTCAGTAAGTGCTTCATGAACCCTTAAGTCCCTAGGATGCTTAAACCCCTTAAGTACCTTACTAAACCTAACACCATCTAATCTTAAGTATATAGGACTAATTACCTTACCTCCAATTACTTCAGCCTCCTTAAACTTAGTAGCTAGTTTAGGTAGGTTAATGCTGAGTAATTCCTTAACTAACTCTAAACACTCACTGCTTACCAAGGCTAAACACCTAAGGTATTACTTAATGCATTACGGTATTCACTTAACCCGTACTTAATGATTAGAGGTAAGGTTATTAACAATTAGTGAGTACCCCCACCAAAAGAGAGGTGATTGGTACTGGCTAAGTTAATAGACCTAACCGTAAGGGACGGTCAGCAATCACTCCTAGCTACTAGAATGAGTACTGAGGACATACTAGAGATTGTTGAGTTACTAGATAAGGCAGGCTTCTACGCACTTGAGGTATGGGGAGGAGCTACCTTCGACGCACCACTTAGGTTCCTTAATGAAGACCCTTGGGAGAGGCTTAAGGCTATTAGGGAGGTAGTTAAGAGGACTAAGTTAATGATGTTGCTTAGAGGTATGAACTTAGTAGGTTACTGGCACTACCCTAAGGACGTAGTTAACGCTTTTATTGAGTACGCACATAAGGACGGTATAGACATCTTCAGAGTATTCGACGCACTTAATGACTTAAGCAACCTAGAATTCCCTGTGAAGAAAGTTAAGGAGGTAGGTGCTGAGGTTCAGGTGTGTATGGTATACACAACAAGCCCAGTACATACCACTGAGTACTACGTTAAGTTAGCTGAGGAGATACTCAGTAGGTTCGAGCCCGACGCAATAACTATTAAGGACATGAGCGGCATACTTAAGCCCTACGTAGCTTACGAACTAGTTAAAGAGATTAAGAGGTTAGGTGCTAAGGTGAATGTACACTCACACGCAACCGCGGGGTTAGCACCGTTAACTCTACTTAAGTCTATAGAGGCAGGTGCTGACTACGTAGACGTTACGTTATCAAGCCTAAGCCTATACACATCACACACTCCTGCAGAGTCGCTTATTGAGGCGTTAAGGGGGACGCCGTACGACACCGGAGTTAATGTTGAGCCCTTATATGAAGCATCACGGAGGTTATGGGTTATTAGGAGGAAGTACAGGAGATTTGACTACGCACTTAAGGAACCGCCAGTAGATGTTAGGGTACTCAAGCACCAAATACCTGGAGGTATGCTAAGTAACCTACTAGCTCAGCTTAAGGAAGTACATGCAGAGGATAAGTTAGAGGAGGTTCTTGAGGAGGTAGTTAGGGTACGCGAGGACCTAGGTTGGCCACCGCTAGTTACTCCAGTATCTCAGATCGTAGGTACTCAAGCAGTCCTTAACGTAATAGCTGGTAGGTATAAGGCAGTAATTGATGAGTTAATTGAGTACGTAAGGGGTAAGTACGGTAAGCCACCAGCACCCATAAGTAAGGACCTGATTAAATTGATTGAGAAGAGGTTAAGTGAGAGGAGAGAGTCTAAGAAGGTAGCTAGAGTAACTCTAGAGGATGCTAAGAAGGAATTACCTAGCGAGTGTGTTGAGAAGTTTGAGGACTACATAACGTATGCCCTCTTCCCCAACGTAGCTAAGGACTTCCTCTGTGGCTAACCCTTAAACCACCTAATACTCTCTAACACCTTACTTAACTCAGTCCTGAATACGCATATACCGTAATCTGATATACCACCTACCCATATTAAGTACTCCTTATGAAGCACTAAACCACACCCAAACACTACGTGAGGTCTATCACCGTAGACCTCATTAATACCCCTAGGTGTTAGGACGTAATCAGTAGTCCCTAGTAACTCACCTTCATCACTAACTACTGCTAACCCATTAACGTATGAGAAATCACTCTTTAGTACTGCATGCCACCCAACTAAGTACTCATTACTACCTAACTTAACGGTGTTAGTGGACCACCCAATCTTATACTCCCAATCCTCACAGACCATTACAGGCTCTAAACTACTTAAATCAATACTAAAGTCACTAAGCTTAACTAACCCACTCCAATTAGCCTCAATACCTCTTAATGAAGGCCTTAAGAGCATTACTAAGTAATCCTTACTAGACCTCACTAAAGCACCATCCTTCCAATTAGGTAATACTTCATCACCCAGCTTAAGGTAGTACTTCCTAATTAGGTTAAAGCCCTCATCAAGAATAGCTAACCCCTGGTACGATGCCCTATAGAGAGGCATATCACTAATTACTTCAGGTGTGTAGTGAGGTAGTGGCTTAGGACCTACGGCAGTATAGAATACGTAGTACTTACCATTAATACTAGTAACTCTGGGGTCCTCACAACCCCTAACTACCTCATACTTACTTGTAGGATACAGTATTACCTTAGTATTAATGACTTCACTAAGTACCTCATTAGTACCTAATGAACTAAGCCCAAGTTTGAATAGACCTATCGACGATACATACCAGTAATAATCAAACACTAACCTAGGGAATATGAGTAGTCCATCACCATCAACAACAGCTCCGGGATTGAATATAGCTAGGGGCTTCCTCCTAATGTAGTTAGTAATACGTACGTTGTCAGGGGATATGTAAAGGATACGCTCGAACAAATCATTAGTTAAGGGTCTCCTAAGACCTCTTAACTTACTTAAGTAATTCCTTAGCTTAACCTCAAGAATATCAAGCCAATTACGCAAGGTACTTACCTAATCATTAACTAACGCAGAATTAGTTTAAGCTTAGCGGTGTTACCTATCTCTAACACACCCTTAAATTACGCATAATGCTGGCTACTCAACGTATGAATCCCTTACTAAGTCAGGTAGTGAACTCAGTATAATTCCTTGAATTTTAGGTTAGGAAAGAGAGCTACATTTAAACCCCAGCTTCACCTTTCTTTTGGTAGTGGAGGTTGTCACAGAGCGGAGTCACTACGGTAGAGGTTAGTAAAGGTTACTCTAGTAGTGAGTTACGTCCTCAAGACAACATAATAGTTGTTAAGGGGCTGAAGGTATTTTATAAAGCCCATAGAGGCTACGTTAAGGCAGTCGATAACGTTGATCTAGAGATTAGGCGTGGTGAGATAATAGGTATTGTTGGTGAGTCAGGTAGTGGTAAGTCGACACTCGCCTTCGCAATACTTAGGCTACTACCCTCTAACGCAAGGATAGTTTCGGGTTCGATACTTTACGAGGGTGAGGACTTAGTCAAGCTTAGTGAGTCTAGACTTAAGAATATAAGGTGGAAGGGTATATCACTAGTACCTCAAGCAGCGTTAAACGCGTTGAACCCTACACTAAGGATTAGGGATCACTTCCTAGAAACCGCTAGAGCCCATGGTGTTCACGACGACTCGTACGTACTTAAGAGGGCTGCTGAACTACTTGAGATGCTCCGCTTAGAACCTCCTAGGGTTCTTAGGTCATACCCTCACGAGTTAAGTGGTGGTATGAAGCAGCGAGTACTCATAGCTCTGTCAATGATCCTTAACCCCAAGGTGCTAATACTTGATGAGCCAACAACAGCACTTGACGTCCTGACCCAGAGGTTCATCCTAGACCTACTTAAGGACCTACACCGTAAGACAGGCATTACAATGATATTCATAACTCACGACATAGCAGTCATTGCTGACATAGCTGATAGGACGGCAGTCATGTATGCAGGTAAGATAGTTGAGGTGGGTGACGTATATACGGTATTCAAGAATCCTAAGCACCCATACACCGTAGCACTGATGAAGTCAATACCCAGCTTAGTAGGTAGTGTTGATGAGATGAAGTCAATACCGGGAACTTTACCGGATCTCATAAATCCACCACCAGGTTGTAGGTTCGCTCCGCGATGCCCGTATGCTATGGATATATGTAGGAAGCAGGAACCACCAACCATTAGGTTAGAGACAGGTCATATAGTGTCGTGTTGGTTATACGCTAAGAGGTGATTGGTTTGAAGCCCCCATTAATAGAGGTAAGGAACCTTAAGGTATACTTCCCAGTACGTAAGGGTATATTCGGTAAGAGGCTATTTGTTAAGGCGGTTGACGGCGTTGATATGGACATAGATTACGGGCAGATAATGACCTTAGTAGGTGAGTCTGGATGTGGTAAGACGACGTTAGGGAAGACGATATGCGGGCTTTACAGACCCACTGAGGGTAAGGTACTTTATAAGGGTAAGGACTTAACCAAGTTAAGTCATAAGGAGTTCCTTGAGTACAGAAGGAGCGTTCAGATAGTTCATCAGGATCCCTTCTCCTCACTAAACCCTACAAAGACCGTATTCCAGACATTATCAGTAGCTCTTAAGAGGTGGGGCATAGCTAGGACTAGGCACGAGTTAATTGAGAAGGTCTCCGAACTACTTGAGTTAGTAGGTCTCAAACCACCTGAAGACTTCCTATTCAAGTACCCACACCAGTTAAGTGGTGGTCAGAGGCAGAGAGTATGTATTGCTAGGGCAATAAGTGTTAATCCCGAGCTCATAGTAGCTGATGAGCCCATAACAATGATTGATGTATCACTTAGGATAGGTATCTTAGACCTAATGCTTGATCTACAGAAGAAGTTCAGGACTGCCTACCTCTTCATAACCCACGACTTCGGAGCAGCTAGGTACTTCTCAGCTAAGGGTGGTGGGTTAATAGCTGTTATGTACTTAGGTAAGATAGTTGAGGTAGGTCCTGCTGAAGATGTAATACATAACTCACTACACCCCTACACTAAGGTACTGATGTCCGCAGTACCCGTACCAGACCCTGAACTATCTAGGAAGAAGAAAGTCATTAAGCTAAGGAGCTTAGACATACCCAGCCCGTTAAACCCACCTAAGGGATGTAAATTCAATACTAGGTGTCCCTACGTAATGGATAGGTGTGATAAGGAGGAGCCACCCCTAATTGAGGTAAGACCCAATCATAGGGTAGCGTGCTGGCTCTACATGAAGAGGTGATGAGGGTTAGATGCATCCCTACCTATACCGCTCACTATTAGCTATTGCCTGCTCCTTTATCGTGCTAGCGTTAATTGCCTTCCCATTCCTAAAACCTGGTCAAGCGGCTTTTTATGCTAATGTTATTGGGGTGATAATACTTCTTGTATTTATACTTCTAATAACGCTTGAATACAGACGTGAAAGAATGGGAAATACCGTATATTGAGGGATTTTACATCATACTCTTTAAATTTCTGTGCAGAAACCTTTATTTCCTCTACCTCAAAGGTACTATGAAGGTATTTGTAAGAGGTGAGTAAGGGGATGAATACAGACCTAATACGTAAGTTAATACCCTTAATGATTGTAGCTGTCTTAGTCCTAAGTATAGCAGCAACATACGCAACACTAGCACAGACTCGTGAGGTAGTTCTATATACGCACGGCTGGTGGCAGCCGCCACCTGCTAGGAGATTCAACCCATTCGCACCCAAGAGCATAAGGATCACTGGGCTAATCTACGAGAGACTAGCGTTCTGGAATAAGCTAAGCAACACGTACACGCCTGAGTTAGCAGTTAACTGGAAGATTGATAAGGAGCACAATGAATTCATAGTCTACTTAAGGAAGGGTGTTTACTGGCATGACGGTCAGCCCTTCACATGTAAGGACGTATGGACGACCTTAATGCTCTATAAGCTATTCAACTACGATATATGGAAGTACATAAGTAGTGTCGAGTGTAAGGACGACTACACAGTAGTGTACCACGTTAAGAAGTGGTCCTACCTACTACCATGGTACATACTATGGCAGAACGGATTAATAGTAGGTCCATACCACATCTACGGTAAATTCGCTGAAGAGGTAGCTAAGGCCACATCCTCAGCTGACCTAGATAAGATTAGGAAGGAGCTAGTCAGCTTCGAGCCTAAGACAATAGTAGGTACTGGCCCATTCATGTTCAAGAGCATAACCAGCAGTCAAGTAGTACTAGTTAAGTTCCCGAAGCACTGGGCAGCTGATAGGGTATACATCGACAAGATCATAATGCCTTACATAACCAGTAACCAAGTAGGTTGGGAGTACTACAGAGCTGGTAAGCTAGACTACGACTGCTTCATGATGCCTCCACAGGTTAAGGAGGAGCTAGAGAAGAAGCCATTCGCTGAGATAGTAACTATTTACGACCTATCAGGATTCGCCTTAGTATTTAACTTCAAGAACCCATACCTAAGGAAGCTAGAGGTTAGGCAGGCAATAGCTTACGTACTAGATAGGCAGAAGATAGCTGACGCTGCTGGTAAGGGATTATTCGACCCGATGAAATACCCAACAGGGCTAATTAACCTAATGAATGATGCTTGGGTTAAGGACCTAATAAGTAAGGGAGTACTCAACCCATACAACCGCGACTTAAACAAGGCTAAGCAACTACTAGAGAAGGCAGGCTTCACATACAAGAACGGGCAGTGGTACACACCGGACGGTAAGCCATTCACACTAACACTAATAGCACCCGGTGGCTGGACCGACTGGGACGCAGCAGCTACTGAGATTGCTCAGGAGTTAAATGCCTTCGGTATTAAGGTCACTCTAAAGACGCCAGAGTCACCTAGCTACTGGAGCGATCAGTGGTTCCTAGGTGGTAACTACGATCTGGCAATCGACTTCTACGGAGTATGGATGACTTATCCATGGAAGGCATTCCACAGGATATTCATTGAGGTCAACGGTAGGCCCAAGTCACAGGTTCAGGGACCTGACTTCGCAAAGTTCTTCGGCAACGTATACCTACCGTACTTCAAGACGACCGTGAATGCTACTAAGTTAGTTAATGAGTTAGCAGTAACCTTCGACAAGAGTGAGCAAGTAAAGTTAGCTGAGGAGTTAGCCTACATGGTTAACTACTACCTACCAGAGTTCCCGATAGCTGATAAGAAGCTACTACTATTCGCTAATAAGGAGCACTTCATATGGCCAGACCCCAAGCAGTTCTATGAGTTATGGCAGAACGCTGCCGGTGGTCACTTAGAGGCCCTAGCACACATGATTAAGCTAGGTCTAGTAGTACCTAACCCGAAGTTCTGGGGTGTAACCGTAACTACGGTTAAGCCGACGATCATATCAAAGACCGTGACCGTACCAACGACCACCACCGTAGTTAAGACCACTGCAACCACCGTAACCACAGCTACTACGGTCGCTAAGACCGTAGCTAGTACAACAACAGTAACTGCTACAGTAACGGCTACCAAGACCGTACCAACGACTGTAGTAAGTACGACAACCGTAACTAAGCAGGTAACAACGACCAACTGGGGCATAGCTGCTGGGCTCTTCATAATAGGATTAATAATAGGTATAGGTATAGGCTGGGCAATTAAGAGGAGGCCTTCTTAAGGCTAACTTAAATTATTAATGTTTTTCCTATAATACCACGAATACGTAACACCAAATTAAGATTTCTAATAACTTGCTATACCTAATCTAAGTACTTTATTGACTATAATAATTATGTAGTAATGCACTACTTAATGTAGGAGTAACTACGTTAATCCGGTAGAGAAGCTTATATTATCACCTCATTAAGAGTTACTGGGGAAGGCTGTTGAGATGGATCTACAGGAGGCTAATCTCAGCATTCCTAGCGATATATGTTGCAGTATCACTCACTTTCTTCATAGTTAGGGCAATGCCCGGTAACCCTGTCGATGCATTAACTCAAGCACTTATTCAGCAGTACTACATGAGTTATGAAGCTGCTAGGGCGTTAGCTAAGGCCTTAGTGCCTTTCATACCTAAGGGTCCGTTAATTGAGCAGTACTTCCACTACATAGCTAACTTCTTTAGGGGAAACTTAGGTGCCTCAATATCATACAGTACCGGAGTACCTGTTACTGAGTTACTAGCTAGTAGGATACCGTGGACGGTCTTAGTAGTAGCTACTTCACTACTCATAAGCTTCGGCTTAGGTACGTTAATAGGTATGTTAATGGCTTACAAGCATGGGAGTAAGTTAGATAGTGGCTTAGCACTCCTATTCTCGATCCTAAGGTCAATACCAGCATACCTAATAGCACTTCTATTCCTCTCAGTATTCGCTTTCCAGCTTAAGTGGTTCCCAACGAGAGGTGCTTACTCAGTACAGCCGAGCTTCTCCTTACAATTCATAGCTGACGTGCTATGGCATGCAGCCCTACCGATACTTACTTGGGTAGTTGTTCATGTGAGTGGCTGGGCATTAGGTATGAGGGGTAGTACCATAAGTGTTCTTGGGGAGGACTACATAACATACGCTAAAGCTAGGGGGCTACCCTCTAGGAGAATAGTAGTTACTTACGTAGGTAAGAACGCTATACTACCACTATTCACTCAATTCATGCTTAGCCTAGGCTTCATGTTCGGTGGTTCAGTATTCATTGAGTACATATTCTCTTACCCCGGAGTAGGTTACATGCTGTATCAAGCAATAACCCTTAGGGACTGGTTCCTAATGATAGGTGCCTTCGACATCATAGTGATAGCCGTAGTTATTGGAGCACTCATAGCAGATCTGACATACAGCTTCCTAGATCCGAGGATCAGAAGGGAATAGGGGTGGTGGTATGTCCTCAAAGAGTAAAGTAAAAGTAACGCCTAAAGACATAATCAAGGCATACATTGAGGACTGGATTATAGTACCAGGTAAGATCCTAGTAAGGAATAGAAAGGCATTCATAGGCTTCCTAATAACCTTAGGATACATACTAATGGCTATAGTAGGACCCCACATAGTACCATTCCCTAGGAATTACACATGCCCGGTCTACCTACCCCCAACACTACTTAAGTGGCCGCCATCACTTGAGCATCCGTTAGGTTGTGGGTACTTCGGTGAGGATATTTGGGGTGAGATCGTTTGGGGAGCACCTACCGTCCTTCAAATAGCATTCATAGCAGGCTTCATAACCACTATAGTAGGTATCACTGTAGGCATGATATCAGGGTTTAAGGGAGGTGCCCTAGACTCTGTACTTATGGGTATAACGGATATAGTCATGACGATACCGGGACTCCCACTACTTATCGTCTTAGCTACAGTCATTAGAAGCGCTAACCCATGGGTAATTGGTATGATGCTGAGCGTTACTGCATGGGCTGGACTAGCACGTAGTATTAGGTCTCAAGTACTGTCACTTAAGGAGAGGGAGTTCATTGAGGCGGCTAAGGTACTGGGGTTATCGACGGGGCATATAGTGTTTAGGGAGATAATGCCTAACTTAATGAGCTACATAGCCATTAACTTCATATTCGCAACTACGGGAGCGATATACTCCTCAGTAGGTCTCTACTTCCTAGGCCTACTACCCTACACTACATTTAACTGGGGCATAATGCTTAACATGGCCTACACACAAGCAGGTGCTCAGTACAGCTTCCACACAATCCACTACTTACTAGCCCCGATAATAGCTATTATAGGGTTCCAAGTAGGTCTCGTACTCTTCTCCTACGCAATAGACGAGATGTTTAACCCGAGACTAAGGACTGAGGTATGACGACTACAGGTTGATTCTTTAATAAGTTTTTAACATAACCAAGATAAATTGTGAAGTTCCACAGCACGTCGTAAGGGGTTCTCCGTTCTATCGAATGTGGACTCTAGTTTTTAAAAGGGTAACGTAGGTAGGTTTCATGTGAAGGTAAACCCCTTTCTGGAGGGGTAGTGCATGTTTAGAAGAAATGAAAATGTAGAGGCACTTAGTAAGTTAAGGAAGTTCGAGTCCCGTGACATAGTTAAGAGGTTAGGTGCTATACCACCAGTTAGGATACACATTAAGAACCACCCAATAGATAGGCCTGTAACAGTGTTTAACGCGGCGGCCATTCTTCACGGAGATACTGTTTATGTCTACGCTAGAGTCATATTAGGTTACTTCATGTACGTAAGCGCAATAGCTGTGGTTCCTGTACCGCTTCATGATGTCCTGAGCGGCACTATAAACATCTCGCACTACCCTGCTGAGATAGTTATATACCCATCAACTAAGTATGATGTGTGGGGTACTGAAGACCCTAGGGTAACCGAGATCGATGGTAAGTGGTACATAGTCTACACGGGCAGGACAGTCAATTACTTCAACCCAGCAATTAGGAGGGAGAGGACGTTACCTGCAGTAGCCGTTAGTAGTAACTCAGACCGTAGGAGTTGGAAGAAGCTGGGCGTAGTTACCCTCCATAAAGACATAAGATCACATCTAGTAAGTGATAAGGACTCATTCATAATTAAGACCCATACAGGGGACTTACTAGTATTCCATAGACCGCACTTAGACGACGATACATTCTATGCAGTAGTCAGTAAGTTAGATGAATTACCTGGTGAAGGTCTTAAGGAGATGGAGGCTAAGGATACTAAGATCGTACTTGATGCAGCACCATTTGAAGTTAAGATAGGCTGGGGCACACCACCTATTGAGGTAGGTACTAATAAGTACTTAATGCTGATCCATGGAGTCGATAAGGACTTAGAGGCCTATAGGGCATTTGCAGCATTAATTACTTACGACTCAAGTAAGGGGGCGGTAGTAGAAAGTGTAACTCCCTACTACATCATGGAGCCTAAGGTACTTTATGAATTATACGGTGATAGACCGCTAACGGTATTCCCATGCGGGTTCTTTAAAGTTGATGATAAAGCGATAGTAGTTTATGGTGCTGGTGATTACGTAATAGGGTTTGGTGAGATTGACCTTAACGAGTTACTAGGTATTCTAGAAGATGCTAAAGCCGAGTTAGGGTCATAAATGCCTTAATACATGACTATTTTTAGTTCTTCAAGAAAATACCTCTCGGGTATTGCATGCCTAGTGAATACAAAGACATGATTAGGAGGAGAGTATGGGATTTAATGCTTAGGGAGGGTATAGCGAAGTTCCCCTTACCACCACATGGTAGAATACCTAACTTCGTAGGTGCTGAGGAAGCTTCTAGGAAATTAACGGAGCTGGATTTATTCCGTAACGCTAAAGTAGTTAAGGTAAATCCTGACTCACCTCAGAAGCTAATTAGGTATTACGTACTTAGCATGGGTAAGTTACTGATAATGCCTACACCAAGAATTAGAAGGGGCTTCCTCCTTATAGACCCAAGTAAAGTACCTAGGAGTAAGTATTTAGAAGCATCGACAATTAAGGGGGCATTTAGGTGGGGTAAGGTAGTTAAGCCTTGGGACCTACCTAAGGTAGACCTAATAATTACTGGCTCAGTAGCAGTTGATTTATGGGGCGGTAGGTTAGGTAAGGGTGAGGGTTACTCCGAGATAGAGTATGGGATACTTAGGGAGTTAGGTAAGGTAAGTGATAACACACCGATAATCACTACAGTACACGATATTCAAGTACTAAACCAGAGGCTACCTAGGGACCCTTGGGATTACACCGTAGACCTCATAATAACACCTACTAAAGTAATTAAGGCTAGGGAGAGGTATAGACCTAAAGGTATCCTATGGGACCTCCTAAGTACTGAGAAGCTAGATGAAATACCTATACTACGTGAGGTTAGGAATTACTTGAGGGGAGGAGGAACTTGATATGCTACGCATTCGATATTGATGGTGTAGTAGTCGATGTTAGCGAAAGGTTGAGGGTAGCTATGGAGAGAGCAGGTAATGATAGGAGACTCTTCTGGAGGTACTTCTTTAGTGAGGAACTAATGACGCTAGACAAGCCTAGGGAATTAGGTATTGAATTAGTACGTGATAGGGCAGTAAGGGGTAGCATAATAATAATTACTGGAAGACCAAAAAGATTAAGAGACGTTACACTCCATCAATTCACGCAGTTAACTGGTGTAAGGCCTTATAGAGTATTCATGAGGAGCGATAGGGATTATAGAAAGTCATGTATAGTTAAGCTGGAACTACTGACTAAAGCTATAAAATCAGGCTTGGAGGTAACTGAATTCCATGATGATGATGAAGAGGTACTTAAAAAAGTAAAGAGTGCTTATCCGTGGATCAAACTCTACCTACATACTCCATCAAGTTACGTAATTTACTGAATTCATTACCTTAATGGGTGGACTTCCTCAACAATAACTACTAAAGGATCACCTTCCCTTTCAGGAAGGAATGCATCAACCTTAACTCTAACGGACTCATCACCTCTACCATGCTGTAAAGCCCTCTTAATAACTGCAGCTATGAGTAATCCTTCAGGACTTAATGGGAACTCCTCAATACCTCTCTTACGTAGTACTATGTGAGTAGGTAAGAACACGCTATCCCTTATCTCGATCTTAAATCTCTCAAGTAACCTACCGTATTTCTCAATTGCCTCTAGCTTCTCGACCTTAACATCCCTAGCTATACCTAACTTCTCTAAGTACGCCTTGATAAGTACCTCAAGGTCCTCAACGCCGTGCTTCTCGAAAAGACTCTGACCCGACTCTCTTCTCTCCAAATGATTAGTTAACTCAGCAAGCATCTCGCCAAACTCCCTAATTAGGAGTTGTTCCATAGCACCCATGCCCCTACCAAGTACTTTCCATAGTACAGTTTGATAACCTATCAATAGAGTATTAGTTATGTGGTAAATACTCTCGAAGTCCCTCCAACTCATATCAACCTTAACGGAATGATCAACTATTTCCTTAACCAAGACTCTCACCACAGACACTCTTAATTACATAGTTCAATATATATTCTTTACTGAATTGAAGGTACGTAATTCAAAAATAGTTGTAATATTCAGCTTACATCTATGTAAGAAATTCTAAGAATACAGTAAAATTGATTAATTTATCATTTACGAAGAATTAATTCCATAAAGACCACTATTTATTACTTAAAAACAACTACTAAACATTCGGTGTTAGGTCTGTACTCGCTCCTAATAAGTAATGTAGACTTCATAGTAACTATGGATCGTGGACTACTTAGAAAGTCATCAATATACGTAATAAACGGTGAAGTTGTTGGCTTAGGTAGTAAAGCTGAGTTACTTAAGGAGTTTGGTGAGCCTGAAGATGAGTTGAGTGGTGAGGGTAAGGTAGCGATACCTGGGTTAATAGACTCACATACGCACCTCGTACTCACGGCCCTTAAGGGGCTAGCATCGGACTCTAAGGACGTCATATACAGTCTTTACTGGCCCGTTGAGAGGTCCTTAAGTAAGGAGTTAGTATTTAAGCTCGCGAGATTAGGTGCTCTGGAAGCGGTTATGGGTGGCGTTACGTTAGTTAATGAGCACTACTTCTTCGCTGAGGAGATAGCCAGAGCTATTGAGTCAGTAGGTCTCAGAGGTTTAGTAGGTCATGCAGTAATGACGTGGGGAGGTCCTTGGGTTGGTGAGGATGAACTTAAGGAGGCTGTATCATTCGTTAGGAGGTGGTTAGGTAAGTCTGAATTAATAACACCTACGCTAGCACCGCATTCACCAGAGACTGTGAGTACTTCTTGGCTTGAGTACTTAAGGGACTTAAGTAGGGAGTACGGTGTTTTAATTCACATGCATTTAGCTCAGACTGAACGTGAGGTTAAGTTAGTTAAGGAGAGGACAGGATACACGCCAGTTAGGTTAGTTCATAAGTTAGGTCTCTTAAGTAATAGAACCGTAGTTACGCATTGCGTCTTCATCGATAGTGATGAATTAAGATTATTAGTTAATAGTGGAGCTATAGTTGCTCAGACACCATCGACTTACCTACTAGATGGCACCCCTTACCACGCATTAAGTATAATTAAGTACGGCGGTAAGGTAGTGCTTGGTACTGACGCACCATGCTATAGTGATGGAATAGACATGTTCAGGGAGATGAGGAACTTAATATACAGTCAAAGGCTACTGAATAGGGACCCAACAGCACTTAATGCAGAGGAAGTACTTAAGATAGCAACCATTAGAGCAGCTAATTACTTAGGGTTAAGGGGATTAGGGATTATTAAGGAGGGTTATAGAGCGGATATGGTGCTCATAAGTCTTAAGCACCCGAGAATGATTCCAGTAAATAATGTATACGCGACAGTAGTATACGCAACAACATCCTCAGATGTAACGGATGTCATAATTAATGGTGAGGTAATAGTAAGGGATGGCAAGTACGTAAGGGGGGACGCAGAAACCATAATTAAGGAAGGTAATGAAGCAGCTAAGGAACTACTAATGAGAGCAGGTGTAGCTCATACGGATTAACACCTAGAGGACGAGGAACGGATTTAGGGCTTAGGTAATAATGACTTCAAATACCTAAAAACACCT
The DNA here is from genome assembly GCA_964627805.1 of uncultured Desulfurococcaceae archaeon. Classification (GTDB taxonomy): domain Archaea; phylum Thermoproteota; class Thermoprotei_A; order Sulfolobales; family NBVN01; genus CAZAMI01. The sequence goes on along the minus strand of CAZVLA010000047.1, from coordinate 13,772 downwards.
AACCACTCAAAACCCCGCTCACTTATTACGTAGTAGGTACCGTCATTAATAACAACCTGATATATTAGGCCGTACCTCGTTAGATGATTTACGATAGACTTACCCCTATCTACAGGTATCTTTACGTGTAGGCATAACTCAGTAATTCTTTTCGGACCTTTAGTCAATTCATTAAGAATATCCTCAACCACCTCGTGCCAGCACCTGTACCTCATCTCGACTAACAATTCGTGAGTTTAACTAAAAAGTAGTAGATAATTAGAGTGTACTAGGGGGATTCTATGTATGCTATAGAGGAATTATCAGCTGGAGGATCCGTCAAACTTAGGGGGCTCATAAGGTTTCATAGAGTAAGGGTTAGTGGTGCACTTGAGATCGTAGGTAATGCTGAAGGTGAGGAACTCGAGATTAGTGGGTCATGTAAGATCATAGGTAATTTGAAGGTAAGTAAGTTATTGAAAGTTAGCGGGTCAATAAGTGTTGAAGGGGATGTCATAGGTAAGGAAATTAGAATAAACGGTTCGGCAAGTGCTAAGAGTGTTGAAGCTGAAGTCTTCGAGCTTGGAGGAGCTGCTAGGGCTGAGGAAATTAAGGCAAGACGTATACACTTAGGTAAAGGCTCTAAAGTAAGGGCTAAGCTAATAGGTAATGAAGTTAAGATCGAGAAGAAGTGTGAAGTTGAGGAGATTTATGGAGTTACCATAGCTATAGGTAAGGACGCTGAAGTAGGATTAGTTGAAGGTAAAATGATCAGTGTGATGAAAGGTGCTGAAGTTAATGAGGTTAGGTATGTGGAGAAAGCAGAGGTAGACCCTGAAGCTGATGTAGGTAAAGTAGTTAAGATCGAAAAGTTAAGTATTGAGCTTTCCAGGTAAAACCCAGGCTCTTTTAAGGTAGGGTAATGCTAGGTATTAATTGGTACGGACTTTGAGAGTAACCACAATTACCTTCGATTGCTACGGGACGTTATTTGATTGGTTATACGGTATTAAGTCCGTTCTAAAGTATGTACTCGGCAATGAATACCTTGATGAGTTCTTTATGCTAGAAAGGGAGGAGTTAATTAGCCGTAAGTCCTACTCCCAGATACTTAAGGACTGCTTAAGGAAGTTATGCAGTACTCATGGAGTTAAGTATGAGGAGAGGTACGGTGAGGCGTTAGTATTGGCATTCGCTAAATCACCTCCCTTCCCAGACACGGTACCAGCATTGAAGTTACTAAAGGAGGCCGGCTTTAGAGTCTCGATAATATCCAATACGGAGCGTAGATTAATTAAAATAACATTAGCTGGTATGGAGCACCTCATTGACTCCGTAATTACGGCTGAGGATACAGGGCACTATAAACCATCACTAAAGGCATTCACGGAGGCACTAAAATTACTGGGAGTTAGGAGGGATGAGGTCGTTCACGTATCAGCCTATCCTTACTACGACTTAGTACCTGCTAAGAACTTAGGGATCAAGACCGTAATGGTTGATAGGTACGGATTTAATTGGGAGTTAAGGATCCGTACTTTAGAGGACTTACTTAATGTCTTAAGTAAGTTATAGCTTTCTAGAGTATTAGCTAGTAAGTCCTAATGACCTAATAAGTCTGACGAAATCCTCACTAACCTTTACGTAACTCATGGGAGGCATGAAGTTAGGTATGACTGACCTAACACTACTCAAGGGGACTGGTTGGGAATACCTCGTTACCTCACCTACATGAATAACTACTAACCTCCTCCTACTACCTACGTAGTGCTCCCTAACGAACCTCCAGTTATCCTCATCAAACATTAAGCAGTAATTACTTAAGTACTCAATAACGTCATTAATGTAACCAGTGAATACCTCATTAACAACGAACTCACCAATAAATGCCTTAGTAGGTGATGAAGCATAAATAAGTACTACGTCGTCAGGAGCTAAGTCCCCGAAGTAAGTCCTAACTTCACAGTCCTTAACACCCTCAATTATCTTGAAGGCGTATATAGGCTTAAACGACATTACGAAGTACATAGCACACCCTAAAACATTAAGATCATTTAGGCTTTTTACTTTAGTTAGGTATAGTTCAATTTATTTCCCTTTAACCCTAAGTAATAGTGTCTAGAGTGTATTACGTAATGCATTATTTAGGTGATACGGATGAATCAATCAAGAATTAAGTCAGCCGCAGTACCCGAGGATGAGCTCGGTAGGCAGTACCACATAGGGCTTAAGAAGGGTGATGTACCCAGGTACGTTCTACTACCCGGAGACCCTGGTAGGGTCCCCCTAATAGCTAAGTACTGGGACGAAGCACGTGAAGTAGCTAGGCATAGGGAGTACGTAACGTACGTAGGGAGGTATAGGGGGGTAGATATAGCAGCTACATCAACAGGTATTGGAGGACCTGCAGCAGCTATAGCTATTGAGGAATTACTTAGGGTTGGTGCTGATACCTTCATTAGGGTAGGTACGACAGGTGCTTTGAGAAGGGAGATTAAGGTTGGTGATTTAATAATCTCAGTAGCTGCTGTTAGGTACGACGGTACTAGCAAGATATACGTAGACACTGAATACCCAGCAGTGGCTCATTACGAAGTAGTGATGGCTTTAATAGAGGCAGCTGAGGAGTTGGGGGTTAATTACCATGTAGGGATAACGGCAAGTAGTGATAGCTTTTACGTAGGTCAAGGAAGGCCTGGATTTAAGGGTTACTTACCTAGTATGTGGGAGGGTATTGAGGAGAGATTAGCTAAGTTAAACGTACTTAACTTCGAGATGGAGTCAGCAACGCTATTCACGCTATCCAACATATACGGAGCTAGAGCAGGTACGGTGTGTGCGGCCATAGCTAATAGAGTAACTGATGAATTCATAGCTGGGGCAGGTGTTGAGGACGCCATTAAGGTAGCTAATGAAGCTGTTAGGATACTCCATGAGCTAGATAAGTATAAAGAAGAGGCAGGTAGGAAGTACGTACCTCCATCAGTATTTAGTAAATTACTTAAGAAGTAGTTTAAACCTCAACTCTAGCCTCCCTAAAAGCTACCTTAACACCCTTAACCTCCTCAGGCCTTACACCACCCATCATTAAACCTATCTTCTCGAGAGTAGCTTCCTCAGCCTTCATAACACCCATGAACTGCCCCTCATAAATCACAGCTATCCTATCACTTAACTGAAGTATCTCGTCTAGATCAGCTGATACAAGGAGTACTGCCTTACCCTCATCCCTAGCCCTAGCAAGTAACTCCCTAACGTACATCGTGGACGCGATGTCTAGGCCCTTAGTCGGGTGTACAGCAACTATTAGCGGTGGTTTCTCACCAGTTAATGGCTTCTTACTTAATTCCCTACCGACTAGTAGTTTCTGCCTATTACCACCACTCAATGACTTAGCAGGTGCGTCTAAGCTTGATGTAACTACGTTGAACCTCTTGACTAGCCAGGATACGTACCTCTTAACACTACCCCAGTCAAGTCTGAAGCCCTTAGTGAACATGGGCTCCCACTGCCTACTAATTACTCCATTCTCAGTAACTGTAAACTCAAGAACTAACCCGAACCTCTCCCTATCACCGGGTATGTGCGATACCCCTCTTCTGTAGAGGTCAATAGGTGTTGAGTTAGTTACGTCCTCACCGTTAAGTATTATCTTACCACGCTTAACACGCCTTAAACCAGTAATTGCCTGAACTAACTCATCCTGCCCATTACCCTCAACACCAGCTATACCGAAGATCTCACCAGGGTATACCTCAAACGATATCCCCTTAACCGCATCATAACCTAAGTCACTCTCAACCCATAAGTCCTTAACCTGAAGTACGGGCTTATCACCCCTCCTACCCTTACCCCTAAGTAATACATCCAACTTAATCTCCCTACCAACCATCATTACAGCCAGCTTCTCGGGTGTCGCCTCCTTAGTAGGTAATTCGCCGACAACCCTACCATGCCTTAAAACAACTATCCTATCAGTAATCTCAAGTACCTCCCTAATCTTATGACTAATGAAGACTACCGTACCCCCAGACTCCTTAAACTTCCTTATGAACTTAAATAACTCATTAACCTCAAGTAGGGTTAAGAAGGTAGTCGGCTCATCAAGGATCAGTACATTAGCTCCCTTATAGAGTGCCTTCAGAATCTCGATCTTCTGCCTAACACCTAACGGTAGTAACTCAACAGGCGTATCTAACGGTATCTTAAAACCAGTAGCCTCCATTAACTCCTCAACCTTCTTCCTAGCCTCCTGAAGCTTTAACGGTCTTAAAGTAGCGAAAGCCTCAGGCCTCAGTACCTCCTTACCTAACATTATGTTCTCAAGAGCTGTTAATGGAAGTACTAGGGTGAATATCTGATGTACCATAGCTATACCCCTAGCCAAGGCATCAGCAGGTGTTCTGAACTTAACCTTCTCACCATTAACGTAAATCTCACCTGCAGTTGGTCTAATGAATCCAGATAATATCTTCATTAAGGTTGTCTTACCAGCCCCATTCTCACCTAGGAGTCCCAAGACCTCACCACGGTAGAGCTTTAAATCAACACCCCTAAGAGCTACAGTACCGTCTGGGTATATCTTATGAATATTCCTCATCTCAATTATTGGCCCGTCATCGGGTGCCAACAGCTAAGCACCTAAGACAGAGTGTTTAATTGGAAATAATAAACTTAGCGAGGATATTAAGTTATAAGCAACAGGTTATATCAGACTTAGGTGTCGCACTTGGTTATTTACAGGTTAAAAAGAATAATGACTGACTTCAGCCTATCGGCGGCAGCACTTGTTTTAGGTCTAGTAATTGCTGCGTTACTGATGCTTGCTTACGGTAGGAACCCAATACTAGCCTACAGGTGGTTATTCTACGGCGGTTTCGGGACTTACTACACGTTAATGGATACGCTATCATACGCAATGCCATTAATGCTTACGGGAATAACCTTCGCCATAGGTGTTAAGGCTGGACTCTTCAACATAGGTGCTGAGGGGCAGGCCTACATGGGTGCTATAGGTGCTGTACTAGCTGGTGCTGTCATACCTAGGTACTTCCACGTACCAGCCCCGCTAATAATACCCCTCATAGTGATTATGTCAATGCTCTTCGGAATGTTATGGTCCCTGGGGCCGGCACTGCTCAAGGTGTATAAGGGTGTTCACGAAGTAATATCAACGATAATGTTTAACTGGATAGCCTTCTACCTAACGATGTACCTAGCCTCAAATCCCCCCTTTGTTGATCCTCAAAGACCTGAGAAGACCCTATCGATAGTACCGGCGGGTAGGTTCCCAGTACTCTACCCATTAAGATCAATACTAACAGCGGCTGTCTTCGTAGCTATAGCGTTCTGCATAATAATATACCTCTTCCTAACAATGACTAAGGCAGGCTTCGAGCTAAGACTAGTAGGTGCTAACCCAGACGCGGCTAGGTACGCAGGTATTGATCAGAGGAAGGTCATACTCATGTCATTCATCATAGGTGGCTTAGCAGCTGGATTAGCTGGTGGCTTAGTAATTGCTGGTAGACCACCAGTATGGGCGCTCTTCGGTACCTTAGGTAATATACAGGGTATAGGGTTTGACGGTATAGGAGTTGCTTTGATAGGTAGGAATAACCCCATAGGAGCTATCATAGCAGCAATATTCATTGGTGGGTTGTCCAATGGTTCAAGAGTTATGGAGCCATACGCACACGTAGCATCTGAATTGAGTAGGGCCATAAACGGCATAATAATTGTGATGCTCTCAATACCTGAGCTATGGAGGATCGTGAGTCTGTACTTAAGGAGGAGGAAGGTAGGGGGTGGGTCCTAATGGTTAATTGGGGAAGTAAGTTCATGAGGTTTATATACCTAGTAATTGGTTTCGCGGCATTACTCATAGTACTTAATATTCTAGGGCTTAGGCCTATATCAGTACTTGATGCTGGGCTATTCGCGATGACGCCTCTAGCATTAGCGGCTATTGGTGAGGTACTTAATGAGAGGGCGGGAACCGTTGATATAGGGCTGGATGGTATACTCCTACTATCAGCTACCGTAGGTGTTTACGGTGCTGAGGTATTCAATAATGGTTACATGGGGTTACTAACGGGCTTAGCCGTAGGTGGTTTAGTGGGCTTTATCTTAGGTGTGATAAGTGTTTACTTAAGAGCTGATCAGATAATCGCTGGTATGGGTATTAACATGTTCGCATACGGCTTCGTACCTTATATGCTACTTGCTGTGTGGGGTATGCCTGGTATACACATCCCACCATCCAACGTACTAGTACCTACACCGACTATAGGACCTTCATTTAGGATAAGTGAAATAACTATAATTACTATCGCGTTAGCATTCATAGCTCACTTAATAATATACAAGACCCCGCTAGGACTAAGGATAAGAGCAGCAGGTGAAGCACCTGAAGCTTTGGATGTAGCTGGTATTAGGGTGGACATCATTAGGGTAGTATTCTGCACCATAGGTGGTGCACTAGCAGGTCTTGGGGGTGCCTTCATGTCGCTAGCGTGGTTCGGAGGTATAGTTAAGGAGTTATCAGCTGGTAGGGGATTCATTGCCTTAGCATGTGTAGTAGCTAGTGGCTTAGAACCTCTGTTAGCACTAGGATTTGCTTTTCTCTTCGGCTTCACGGAGAGCCTAGCCTACACAGTGGCGATAACTCCAGGGGTTAAGCAGGTAGTTCCCTATCACCTAGTACTCATGATACCGTACATAGTGACTCTAATAGTGGTTACTATATTCATAGGTAGGAAGAGATTCCCGAGAGCCTTAGGGATACCTTACGTCAAGGAGTGAATTACCTTCTTTAACTACGATTTAATTACTTACTCGGTGTGAGGTAGTGTGGCGTGAATTAACAAAGTCGCTTACACCATACCTTCTGCACCCGAGACCAGCTGTCCTAGTGGGGTCATGCAGTAAGGGTCAGTGCAGTGCCTTAGTAGCTGCTTGGGTGACTCCCGTCTCAAGGAACCCACCCTACTTAGCAGTAGCTATAGCACCTACTAGGTACACGTACTCATTAATTAGGGAGAGTAGGAAGTTCTCAGTAATTACGTTACCCTGGAGTAAGTTAAGGAACTTGCACTACTTAGGTACGGTTAGTGGTAGGGACGTTAAGGATAAGCTAAGTAAGTCAGGACTTAAGTGGTTCGTAAGTGACTTCGGGGTACCTGTATGTGAGGAGGCACTAGCCTACGCTGAATGCATACTGAGTAAGGATATAGCTTGCGGTGATCATCAGCTAGTAGTAGGTGAGGTGATTAAGCTACTCGTTAAGGAGGGTATCGAATTAGGTAACCCACCAAGCTACGACGTCCCAATGCATGTTAGGGGACCTAAGTACGTTAGGTTAGGTAACGAAGTAATTACGATCGAGTAGGCGCTAAGTAATGCTATTCAAGAAGGGAAGGATAGAGGATAAGGACGTAATATACGTTAGTATTAAGGAAGCCCTAAGCAGTGAGGGATGCCCAATATGTAGGCTACTTAGGAAGTTAGAGGTAGAGGCTATAGAGAACCTACTCTATGAGCACGTCCTAGACCCTCAAGTAAGGAGTGAATTAAGGAGAAACTTAGGATTCTGTAATTACCATTCATGGTTACTAGTGGATTACGTACTCAAGAATCCATGGGTAGGTCAGTTGGGAGTATCTATAATCTACGAAGACCTACTAAGTACTTACTTAAGTAAGTTAGGTAATCCTAACGCGTTTAAGGAGCGTACGTGCGAGTTATGCCGTAGGGTTAAGTACTTTGAGGAAACGTACGTAAATGCGTTCGCTAAGTACTTAAAAACACTGAATTTAATGAGTGAGTATAGGAAGTCACCATCAGTACTCTGTGACAAGCACTTAAGGCAAGTAATTAATTTACTACCTAAGGACGTAAGTACTGAGTTAATCAATGTACAGAAAGCTAAGTTAGAGTCAATACTGAATAAATTAAGGTCATTCATAAGGAAGCAGGACTACCGAGTTAAGGAGGAAGTAAGTACTGAGGAGGCGAAGGCGTGGAGAGTTGCCGTAGAGGTACTCGTAGGTGGTAATACATCAGCTAATGCAGTACTTAGTAAGTACTCAGTAGATAAGGATGTAAGGAATTACAAACACGACGTAGGTGGGGCACTTAAGAGGTTATTCCATAGGTAATGTAGTATAGTATTCATTAATTCAGGCGTATTAACCCACGTATTAATCCATAGAGGGGATACGTCTTAGGTTCGTTTTAAGATAGATTTATTTTACTGAGTATCGGTATTTCCACCCGAAGGGTGTAGTTAGGTATGGATAGGGGTATTATGTTCTCAAAGGCCATCTCAACCTCTGTTGCTGTAGTTATTACCGCCATTATAGTTGCTGCTGTTGTTGCTGGTATTACTTATGCCGTAGTACCTAAGGGTGTTAAGACCGTTACTCAGACATCAACAACTACCGTAGTAACTACTAAGACCGTAACAGCAGGTAAGGTCACAACGGTGACAGTCACAAAAACAGTGACATCAACAGCAACAGTAACAGCTACGGCACCTGCAGTGACATTCACTAAACCACACGTACCTCCAGGCAAGACTGTTAAGATAGCTATAGTTACTGACATAGGCGGTAGGGGTGACCTAGCATTCAATGACATGGCCATCAAGGGTGCTGAGGATGCCGCTAGAGACTTCGGTGTTAAGGTAATGATCCTAGTCAGCAAGACTGAGGCTGACTACATACCTAACCTAAGGACAGCTGCCCAAGACCCGGACGTAAAGCTAATAGTGGGCGTTGGCTTCCTACTAAGCAACGCGTTAGCTCAAGTAGCTCAAGAGTTCCCGAATAAGTACTTCGTAGGTATCGACACTTACGCGCAGCAGATAATTAAGAAGAAGTACCCGAATAAGTACCCACTACCTAACCTACTAGACATTAAGTTCGAGGAGCATAAGGGTAGTGCGTTAGTAGGTGCTTTAGCTTGCTTACTAGCAATCTACTACGACTACCCACACGTAGGTATGGTGTTAGGTATTGAGATACCAGTACTGTGGAAGTTCGAGATAGGCTATAAGTGGGGCTGTAACTGGGCAATTAACTGGTATAAGCAGCACTTCCCGAAGGAGTATGAGGAGAAGGCTAAGGACCCGAGAAACATCATACATACACCACCTAAGAAGAGGGTACTTTGGGTCTACACAGGAACCTTCAGCGACATAACTAAGGGCTACGAAGCAGCTAAGGCAATGTATGCTCAGGGAGCGGTAGCTGTGTACAACGTAGCAGGACCTCTAGGGCTAGGTATTAACAGGGCGGTACAGGAGATAGCTAAGGCTAAGCACTTAACTATGGGACCACCATTCTGGATCGGTGTAGATGCTGATCAGGACTGGATTAACCCAGGATTCGTGGTAGCTAGCATGATGAAGAGGGTTGATAAGGGAGTATACTACGCTACCGAGTTAATGCTACTAGGTAAGTTCAAGCAAGTAGTTAAGATGTACAACGGAACCTTAGTACTAGGTATCGGTACTAAGGTCCTAGGACAGCCGATGGAGGGTATATCAGTAAGCACACTCAAGGATCTAGACGAGTTCATCCAGATGGGTATCGAGGCTGAGAAGCTAACTCACAAGAAGATACTACCAATGCCACCAGCAGAGATTAAGGAGAAGGTAAAGGAGATGAGGGAGAAGATACCTAAGTGGATATGGGACGCGGTTAAGGAGTTAGAGCAGAAGATAAGGAGTGGACAGGTCAAGGTTCCATGCCCAACAACCGAGCAGGAGATTAAGTACTGGAGGAGCATATTAGGTTAAGAAGAGTAAGAAGTTTTAACTTCCTTTTTAAGGTATTAAAGCACCATCAACTTCATATTTCTCATAACCCAACGACTTACTAAAGCCTATTATCTTACCTATTAAGTCATCCACGATACTCTTAAGCTCTTTAGCACTTAATGCCTCACCGTAGATCCTTACCTTAGGTTCAGTACCTGATTTCCTAATTAAGATCCATGACCTATCCTCAAAATCAACCCTAACACCATCTATTGTTAGGATCTCCTCAACCCTCTTACCTAATTTCCTAGGTAGGTCGTGAATTACGTAATCACTTAACTTCCTAAACACTTCATCCCTAACGTCACTACTTAACCTTACTGAGTACCTAGCTTGCGGATAATTAGGTACCTTACTCATTAACCCAGTAATACCTACGCCCTCCTCAATCATTAACTTAGTAAGTAGGGCTGCTTGATATATCCCATCAACCCAAGGACCCCATGAAGGATCTATTAATTTCCAAGGCTCACCAGCCATTACGACATCGCTATACTTGATGAGTCCTTCATGGGTCTTACCTAACTTAACAATGACTAACTTACCGCCTAACTCACTCACCACGTCCTTAACAGCGTTACCGCAATCTATAGAAACTACCACCGTACCTTTACGCTCACTTAACTTATAATAAGCAACTAAGGCTAACACCCTATCCTGCTTCACGAAACCCTCCTTAGGATCTACGATAGCTAACCTATCACCGTCACCGTCGTGAGCGAAGAAGACGTCAGTGCCTAAGTACTTAGCAATAGGTATTAGGGGCTCAAGAACGTCTGGCCTAGGCTCAGGAACCCTACCCGGGAACCTACCATCTACGTTAGCGTTTAGGGTGTATACTCTAGCACCTAAGTTCTTAAGTACTTTAGGTGTTACTTGTGAAGCAGCACCGTTAGCTGTATCTATCAGTACCTTAGGTACGTACTTAACTGACCTAGGCTCTAATAAGTTGCTTAGCTCATTAATATAATCCTCAATTACTGAAGGAACTAACTCATACTTACCTACTGAATCCCAAGTTGCTGGTCTCCAGGACTTGCTCCTAATTACTTCCTCAACCATATCCTCCTCACTAATGGTTAACTCCCTACCCTCACTATTGAATACCTTAAATCCATTATCAGTTGGGGGGTTATGAGATGCAGTAACATAGACACCAGCACCGCACTTAAGCTTCCTAACACTCCATGGTAGGGTAGGCATAGGTACGAGATTAACGTCGGTAACATCGCACCCAACATACATAGCTCCTGAAGATACCATAGACTTAAGTAATGGAGTCGTTAGTCTAACATCGCCCCCCACGCATAACTTACTAATTTTAAGAGCCGTAGGTACAGCAGCACCTAAGTTAAAGGCTAGTTCAGGAGTTACCTTATCTAAGTAGGTACCCCTAATACCTGCAGTACCGAATAACCTACCCAATACACTACCCTATCAAAGTATTGAATAAGAGGTTAAAGGGGGTTAACTAGCGTTAATGAACTGAGACTTTTTATGTAAAGATTTTAGCTCCTTAACTTAATATCTAAATAGGTGATTATGGTATTGATACTTTCAACATTAAGTAATTCAGCATCCTTAAAGAGGGGCATATCAGGACTAATAGCTGCAGTCATAGTGGTTTGTGTAGGTATTGCTATCGCTGTGCTAGTCTCTCTATGGATCTCAGGAATAGTGTCACTGTCCGGTGTCGGGGGTTCTCCGGAGAAGTTAGAGATAATTGGGGATCTGAACGTAAGGGGTAAGGAGTTTAAATTAATGATTGATAATAAAGGAGGTTCCGTATCCGTTATAGACACTATATATGTTGATGGTAAGTACGAGGCAACAGTCATCGATGCGTACGTATATAATAAACCGTGGGAGAAGAGACTCTATGATGTAGGTAATGGTAGGTTAGGTGCTCTAATACTCCCCGGAGAGAGAATAACTGTCTCATGCTTATTAAAACAAACCGAGTTAAAGCCTGGAACTAGCCATGAGATTAAGATAACAACAGCTAGAGGATCGGTATTCCGTAGGCCTGTGAGGGCCTCTTGGAGCCCAATAAAGCTAGAGGTTAGTGCGTATGATCTAGGGATCAAGAACCCTAGCACAGGAAGTAAGTTATTATTAGTTAAGATCCATTACTACAACGCCTATACTAGTAATGCAACTCATATCGATGCTAAGGTCATTAAATTAGGAAGTACTGTGCAGGAGCTAGGATCTTATAGTGAGGATCTAATACCACCTATAAGTCCGGGCAGTGATGCCGATATAGAGTTTACAGTACAGTTAAGTAGTAGCGTAAGTAGCACAGGTAATCTGGTAGTTAAGGTTAAGTTAATGTATAGCGATGGCGCAAGCGATGATTCAGCGTCCTTCGTAAGTACAGGGAAAAGCGTCATGGCTTACGTAATAGCTATCAATGAAATACCTGGTCATTGGGTTGATAAGTCTAAGGTAGTGTATTACGTTGAGAAGGTACTCAGTAATTATCACGTAATTGATAACTTAGCGGAACTGTATGAATTCATTAATGATCCGGAATCCTACAGTAAGAAACACGGACTACCTACTAGTGACGTCATAGTAATTAATGCCCATGGTGAAGCAGTACCTATACCCTCACCGTCAATTGATACTAACCATTACTACATAGACAATAATGGCATACCTGTAGAGGAGAACGGACACTACAAATGGTACCTAAAGATAAGAGACGATATAGTAAATTATGGATGGATATGGGTGGCGATTGATGGGTACGCTTTCTACTACACGTACACTTATCAGCCCGGGATAGGTAATCCTTCTGGTGATAGGGACCAATCACCTGACTATGTAAAGTATACTACGGGTGAGCAAGGTGATAGAGACATACTAAACGTTGATTATAGGGTGCAATCCTATGAAAGTACGTCTGAGATGAGTTACCCCACTAACTTAGTTAATGATGTGGCCAAGTTACTACATGATAATAGCATATACTTTACTGGGGGGATTACAACTGCCAGACCAGCTAGTGCGTCGTTAAGTCCGCTAGTTAAGTTGTGGTTCTATAACGTTACTGGTAATCCATCCTATCCTTACGCCTCAGCACTTTACTCATTAGGTAATGGAGGTTACGTATTGATAGATGGTTGGTCGTACGATAATGCAGCAGACTGGAAGGTTAACTCTGATGACTTCATAGCTAAGTCAGCTGTCTATTTTGCAGTATATTCATACGTAGTAACTAAGATAGGGTGAGTTTTTCTGGGAATAACTAATTGGTTATAATTAAGTACTCACTACCTAAGAATGTCTTTTAACTAAGTTAATAACTTCCTTAATAAATAACGCGTAAACCCTAGAAGCTAGTTCCAGCTCATTAATACTTACGTACTCGTTATTAGTGTGCGAGAGCTTAGGGTCTCCGGGCCCGTAAGATACTACGTTCTCGCTTACTCTACCGTAGATTACGTTCATATCACTCGTTCCGTACTTACGGGCTAGTCTAGGCTTAATACCCAGCCTAAGTAAGGCCCTAACTAAGGCTCTAACACTTAATGAGTTAGGAGATACCCTAACGGGTGGTAAGTAACTACTTAACTCATATGTGCAGCTCTCGGGTAAGTACTTAAGTATTAAATCACTGATTAAGTCCTTCCTAACACCTACTGGTACTCTTAAGGATATTAATGCTGTACCGAACGTAGGTGTTACGTTACTTAATTCACCGCATGATAACTTCATTAATGTACTTATTATTGAGTAATTACTTAATGACTTACTAATTCCTAACCAAGCATTAATTAACTTATCGCATGCAGACTCATGACGATCTGGGTTAGCTGAGTGCGTAGGTGGTGCCCCACATGAGATACTAATTAATGCGCTACCCCTATACTCAATAACCACGTCAGATGCCCTACTAGGTTCACATATGACTGCTGCATCAACCTTGAAGCCACTCCTTACTAACTCCCAAGCACCGTGACTA
>CAZVLA010000046.1:0-4291 GCA_964627805.1 uncultured Desulfurococcaceae archaeon | reverse complement strand
CTGTCACCTCCAACGTCGGATCCCATATAAGGGAATAGAAAGATCAAATCCCTCTATGATTTGAATCCATGAATCCATATCTCTTAAAGATCCCATATAAGGGAATAGAAAGAGGCGAACACCATCACCCTACCGTTAGGGTAAAGAGTTATCGAAGATCCCATATAAGGGATTAGAAACTAGCCTTGACTTCTCGTATTGGTTATTGTGTAGTCCTGTGGGGTGGGGGCTATTTATGTATTTATTCGTGGGTGATTAGTTAGGGTTGTTGAGTTCTTTTTGATTACTCTATTTATACTTGCTAGTTTATTTTGTGTTGTGGTCTGTATGGCTAAGGTGGTACTACTTACTCTAGGTTTTGAGGAGAAGTTTGCTGTTAGAGCATTGGTTAGGAGGGGTCTTGAGGTTGGTGATTTAGTAGTACTTATTACGGGTCCAATAATTGATAAGGTAGCTAAGGCAATAAACTACGTTAGGGAATTCCTGAAGTACTTTGAAGGTGTTGATATTGAGGTATTCGAAGTTACTGAGGTTCATAAATTCACTCAAGCAGTACCTAAAATTAAGGAGTTAGTAAAGGAACTACTTAGTAAGTACGACCTAGTAATTGTTAACCTATCAGGTGGTATGAGAGTACTAATCATTGAGGTACTAATAGCTATCATGCTCCTACCTAAGGAATTAAAAAGTAGGGTAATCATTGAATTAGATACTGAGGATAGTAAAGCAACGGTGGAGATACCTAGAGAGTTGAGCGTGATAGTGAACCCACCAGACCTAGGAGTTAAGGGAGATATAATTAAGGTCATAGTTGATGAAGGCGGTGAAGCAGATATTTACACAATAGCACGAAGATTAGGGAAGGATGAATCAACTATTAGAAGACAGTTAGAAGCACTTAAGGAATTAGGACTTATAGAACTAACTTATAGACCCCTAAGAGCTAAGGCAAAACCCATAGCTAAGTTAATAATAACCTAGAAACATGCTTTTAAAAAGCAGTAGTTACATGTGCTTATGTATGTAACGTAAAATTACACATGAAGTATTCTTACTACACCAATCTTAGCACTACATAAGTACTTAAAGTAATTATGCATTAGTATTCAGGAAGCGATTCCATCACTCTGCATTTAGTATACCTAGTGTGTGTAAGTAGCATAAAATTTATATTCTTAGCTAGAAGAAATAATAGGGTGTACCCCCTGTGTCCACCATAACCTACACGGATGTTCTGAAGAAGTTTAGAGGAGTTATATCAGTACTTAGGTATTTAGCAGCTACTAGGCAATTCAGTTACGTAGACAGATTAGCAGCTGCTATGTCACCCGATGAGGTTAGGGCTGTAATTATTGAGTCTCTAAGAACTATTAGATCAGCTATAGACTCATCAATTGAGGTTAAGGATGTTGATGGTAGGGCTCATAGGTGTTGCGAGGTTGACGAAGGTACCATACCTCCATACGCTGAGGGAGTAGCTATTGAGGTGAATGTTAAGGAGTGTAGTAGGAGAGAGTTAGAGGGTAGGAGGATAATATGTTACGTATGCCCCAAGATACCGAGTGAGTATGAAGTTGCTAACCTTCTTGACTACTCAGCTAAGGACTTAGAAGTAGCTAAGACCGTAGCAGCATACGCCTTAACACTATCCTATACAGGTAAGAAGTAGGGGTGATACCATGGTCTGGTTATCACTCTCAGCTAGGCTCCTCATTAATGTTGAAGCGTTAAATATGGCTGAAGCTGTAGGTAATTATACAAGGCATAGGAGAGCACCAGTAGTCATACCTACTAATGGAGGATACAAAGTAGTTTATGTACCAGCTATATCTGGCGAGTCACTAGCTCACGCATACCAGGCTTGGCTGGTACATGAGGCGAGAATTAGGGGCTTACCAGTATGTAGTCTCTGCGCTAGAGAGGAGTTCATTAAGAGGGGTAATGAGGTCGCGAATAGAGTTAAGGACGTGAATACCGCTGATAAATACGAGGAATCAGTAATTAAGGAATGCGTTGTTGAGGACGTAGGTGGGTTCCTAGCACCTACTGCAGTACCTGTTAAGAGGACCTCAAGGTTTATGGTGAGCTACCTAATACCAGCCATTGATGATATTAAGGCATCAACAATAACGCCTCAACTACATGTAAGACACTCGCCAACACAGAAAGCTCAGGGCCAGCAAGCTTCCGGTCAAATGATATACTACGTTGAGACCTCATCAGCCATATACACATTAACAGCATCGTTAGATATAGATGGTATAGGTAGGAAGTCCTACATAAGTACGGATTACGTAATTGATAAGAGTGAGAGACGGAAGAGAATTGAAGCGGCCGTAATGGCGCTATACGATACACTAGCTCAGGGATTATTCGGCGCTAAACAATCTAGGTTTAAGCCTCACTTTAGGGTATTGAGTACCGTCGTAACGGTAACCCATCCAAACCCATACAATACATTAGCTGGTCATAGTAAGGACTATATTAAGGAGATAGCCAATAATCTAGTAAAATTCAAGGAACTAACAGGTAGTGAAGCTTTAATAGGCTACTACGTTAAGGAGGACATACCAAGACCTGAGGTAGGTATTGCTAAAGAATTCGTGAGTCTTGAGGAGTTATTCAAGTGGGTATTGAGTGAGGTTCTGAGATTATCAAAGCTAACGTAAGGGGTAGGAAGTGGAGTTAAGAGCCTTAGTAGTTGATGGTGTGTTCAACTGGGGTTTTAGTGTTAGGGCAGTATACACCTCAGCAGCGTCGCGGCCTTATCCACTACCACCACCAACAACCTTAGTAGGTGCTCTAGCAGCTGCGTACGCTAGAATTAAGGGCTTATCTGAAGTAACGATTAAGAATGAGATATTATACAGTAGGGCCGTAGAGTTAATTAATAAGGTACTATGGGCAACCATGAAGATCTATAGTTATGCTGCAATGTACTCAGACATGGGTAGATTAGTAAGAACGCACTACCTCAGAGATGAATACAGGAGAGACCCTAAGAGATGGTTCGGCGTGTCGTCTGTAGGTAAGGTATATACTAGCTCAGCATTCAGGATCATATACATCTTGAGGGGAGCTAATGACTTACCCTACGATGTTTTAGGTAGGAGTATCACTAGCTTGGGTAGTAAGGAAGGATTAGTACATATAAGGAACTCAAGAATTGCTAGAGCTGTAGTTACAAACAAAAAGTATGATGTGGAGACTCCGTACTACACATTAAGGAGGTTAGTTGAGAATTATGATATAGGGACGGGGATTATTGTTAAGATGCCCCCTTATCCTCCCCCTATTAGTTATTATAAAGTTAGGGAAGTCGTAGGGATAAGTGAAGTTCATGAGGATTACTTAATGCCTTACATGGAGGGTCAGATAGTTACTGGGAGGCCTATAGATATTTATGAAGTATCTGATGATGCTTCGGTTATTGAGGTGAGTGTTGATGGGGAGAAGGAGTACGTCATAATTCCACAGCTTCTAAGTGGGTGATTTTATGAGTATGAACTTAAGAATACAATTACCACCACATAACTACTTCCTTTACCACATAATGAAGACTTCCCTATGTATCATTGCTGCCTATACGAATGTTACAGCAGAATTTAGGCTTCGTGAGGGTTATGTTGAGTTCAGTAATGTAGTACCTACAACGTTTGCTCAAGGTTTAAGAACACTTATTGACGATATTATTAAGAATAATCAGTTTGGCATACCTATAAGGCTTCCAACAGGTGATGCTAGGAGGTTAAAGAGTAGGAGGAGTGGTTACGTCAGCACGATAATCACCCCCTGCATTCGCAGATGGGTTGATGTGGATTGCATACTCACTAACTATGTCAGATGGTTCATTAAGGACCCGATTAAGTCCTTAAACGAGCTAAGTAAAGCTTTAAGTATGTTTAGAAACGGCTACACGAGAGACCCGGGAACATACTCTATGTTAGGATCGTTCCTACCTGAATTCGTTGAAGGCTTAAGAGTTTTCGGAGCTACTGAAGGTGTTAAGGGATCTATTAGACCGGATGCTGCATTATTTAGGAACATGAAGGTAGGTGTTCACTCAATCTTTCTAGGACTACTAGGATTAAGAGTGTCTAGAGTCTTCTACGAAGCTCAAAGAGCTTACGCATTACACTTAATGCCGTCTGATGAAGCAATTGAGGAGTATTCAGTAAGGCTTGAATTAAATATCTTTGCAGGTAGGAATGGTAGGTACTCAAACATTATAAGGAATTTGAGGAAGTTAAGGACACTAACATCAGATATAGTGACACTCACCTACATAGCC
>CAZVLA010000045.1:0-4510 GCA_964627805.1 uncultured Desulfurococcaceae archaeon | reverse complement strand
TAAATCTACAATACCTAAGAGATTTACTATCTTGTTATTACTTAAAGTAGAGGGAAAAGCACCACAGGTTTTTATAGCGAAAGACGTTCCTCCAAGCAATAGAGAGTGGGAATTATGGTGGGCAGGTTCAGATAACCATATTAAAGGTTTCGTGAATTCAGGTAAAAAAATCATGATAAGCGACTCTGGCTTTAGTCCCCTCATTGGTAAGTATGCGCTATATGGCCTAACGTATAACGATTCTTATTTAGAGGTAATAGTGAAGGGTAAGCCTCACGGGAGGGTATATATCAGGGGTACCATACCAAGTACTAACGCATCCATAACTGTTGGTTGTAGGGGTGATAAGAGAATATTCTTCAAGGGTTATATACTATCAATCCTCATATATAATCGCACTCTAAGTTTTCAAGAACTCTACCAAATATCTAAGAAACCCTTCAACCCACCTGGCAATGGACTTGTTATAAATCTTAACCCTTTTACTATCAAAAATATTCGTTCAGGGATTACTAATATAGGAAGAATTGAATGGAAGTATGATATAAGAGATAATAGAGTTATTTCTGGGAAGATAGAGTGTTCAAAGGCACCTTGTATTGTAGTTTTTGTTTGGCCAATGAGGTTAAATGATGAATGGATCATGAAGATTGAAAATAGTGCAGTACTGCCTATAAAGACCTTATACATGCTTCATGGATATATACTTACGCGTAGCGGTAAATATGAATTCAACTTGCAGTATAATCCCTCAATGCCGATATTACTAGCCCGTGCAGTATCTTTGTCCTTATGGCTAGCAACGCTTGTGTATATTGCAATGTCGCCATTTATATCAAAGTTGAAACGTACATTCAACAACGTCGTCAAGAGGAAGGTGGTGTAATTTGAGGGTGTCAATAATTGTCTCTCGCTTTTTACCAGCCAAAGGAGGTATAATATCTCAAGTAATTTACCTAAGCAGTGCTCTAGTTCGACGGGGAATTGAAATTAAAATACATACAGGCAATGTAACGTTCATTGGTGGCAAGAGGATTTGTTTGCCCTTTTCAAGTCTAAAATACGGAAAGTTGAGTGTGATAGTAGAAAGAGATCTCTTACCTGTTGCGCCTTTGCATTTGAGGTTAGTAAGAGATCCTAAGAATTCGGATATTTTAAATATGCATGGACATGCAGAACTATTTACTAATAGCACTTTGTTTCAACTTTCTAAGTTACGTAAACCTATAGTGCTTACAACACATTGTGCATTAATTTCTTCGCTATTAGGGCTTACGCCTCAAGTGAAGAGCAAGAATATTAGCTTCACCAAGTCAAGCCTGAAACGTGTGATAGCGAATGAATTGACCATGAGCCTTATTAAGAAATATGTCAACGTAATAGTTACGCCTACAGAAGCAGAAAAGAAAATACTCATGTTAAGGGGTATACCTGAACGCAGAATTGCTATCGTAAAAAATTTCGTGCCGGATAGTTACTTCAATTTTAACCATGAATATAATTATTTGGAGTATTACAATCTTTTGCCATATGACTATATATTAACAATAGCGAGGCTTGATTATAATAAAAGTCTAGACCAAGTCATTAGGGCAATCGCGTTGCTACATAACCAAGATATTAGCGTGAAATATGTAATTGTAGGTCCTGATGAGGGGGCCCTCAAATACTATCTAACTGTTGCAAGGAAACTAAACGTAAAAAATAATATCAGGTATTTAAATGCTATTACATCCAAACGAGTCCTTCTCAATCTAATGAGGTATTCTTTAGCCTTTATACTGCCCTCATACATAGAGGGGTCTCCTGTTGCAATTTTGGAGGCTATGTCCCAAGGTACTCCTGTTATAATATCAGATACTGCTAACTTTATTGGAAAGACTATTCAACATATGTTCAATGGTCTTGTATTTAAATATGGTGATATTAAGTCTTTGGGTCAAATGATAAGGATATTGGTTGAGGATGTAAGTTTGCGTAAGAGACTTGGTGTAAATGCCTTCAGCTACGCGTATGAGCATCACCGGCTCAGTAAGGCCGCAGAGAAGTATGTGAAGATTTTCAAGACGTTGTATGAGGTTTACTATGGTTAAACCTAATGTTTAAGCGTTAAGTGGTTGCGGTGTAAAATCAATAGAACGTCAGCCTTACGTGCAAATCTCTCTCCTAGTATTTTTCATTGAAGGTTATTGTTAGGTTATTTATTGACTGACTATGTGGCTCTCTATGATTATGATTATTGTAACTTGAGTTTAGCTTTATCCCGTTTAGTGACGTGGGTACTAGAAGTTACGGTTTATCTCCAAGCTCCTTAGGAATTCCATTAATTCTTTGACTTTCTTTGATCTGGGTTGGATTTCGTCGAATACTGTGTATCCCATGCCTTTAATTTCCTGCCTTATCCATTCGGGGGTCTTTCTTAGGGAGATTAGTAGTGCTAGTTTTGGTTTGAACGTGGCTCTGTATTTACGTAGTTGTTCCTTCGTTTTTTCGTTCCACCATTTAAGCCATTCTTCGTGTTTGCATTCGATGAGGATATCTGTTTCGATGCCTTTCACGTTGTAAGGTGTTAGTTCCCCTCTCCAGTCTCCTCTAGCTAGGATGATGTCTGCTCTGACCCATTCTCCTGACTCGAGGCTCTCGATCCATTGTGCCTCGACCCAAGCGCTCCAGATCCGTTCCTTGGGGTCCCTAAATACTATGTTGGGTTGCCCGCTTCCCTGCTCTATGGACACTACCTTGCTGTGTGCGATTAACTCGCTAATTCCTAGGCCTTCAACTATGAGGGTTAGGCACCAGATTTGGTGGAGGTACTTCATTATCTGAGAGACGCTGCTCAGCCTCGAGGAGTCCTGAGGCCAGCAGGCAGAGTACCAGTAACCTCTGACTGGGTTCTCCAAGAAGCATGAAGTCCCCGGATGTGCTAGGAGGTACTCAGCGAGGTTACGCAGTCTTGACTCTATGATTTCCTCCCTCATTTTCACCATGAAATCCCAATTCTCCCGTATGTACTGCTGGAATTTTGGACTATGATCTCCTAGTTTAAGGTTAGTTAACTCCTCATCCGTAACGTCTTGGAGAATTTGATATTCTGATTCTCCAGCAATTAGCCTATCAGCCTCGAACTTCCGAAAGCATGGATACCCTGAATTCGTTCTTCCGAAGACATAGATCCACTTACCAGCTATGCATCCAGGGTCAACCTTATACACAACCTCCCTAGTCCTTCTCTCTACCGCAACGGAAGCATACCTACTTATATGGTACAACTCATTACCCTCCCTAACATAATGAAAATCCAGCCCCCTTCTCTTCCCTCTAGGGTAATAGTCAGCGATTTCGACCCCCATCCTCACCACCCGGGATCTGGAGGCCTAACTTCCATAATAGAGAACAGATTTAAATTAATTAACTGTTAACACTCCACCCTGTAATCAATAATGAATTAACAAGGCATTCATGCCTGAGAGGTCTGGCGATATTTTGAAACAGTTGCTGAGGGTAAGTTCTAATGCCGTATGTGGATACCAGCGTTATTGGTACATTATGTAAGGGTAACGTATGAGGAATAGTTTTCGTGAGATGTGCGAGGTGTTTGTTAGGTTACTTTTAAGTTATTTATTGAGAATTTTCTGATGTGATTATGATGTCGGAGGAATTATTGACTATTATATGTAACACTGCTAGGGAGAATGCTGAGTTCCTGAAGGAGAACTGCCCCGAAGTTTTGAAAGTGTGTGAGGAGTTTGGTTTGGTAGCGCTTGAAGAATGGTTCACCAAATACTTCCTATACTCAGGGCTTAGTAAGGAGATGCTTGGGGATTCTGTGATGGTGGGGTTTCTCCTGCATACTTTGGCGCCGCAGTCTACTTACTTGTGTGTCCCGATTCTGCATGGTGCGGTTAATTTTGCTTACTTGGTTCTGAGGAATTTTGTTGAGGGTGTGGTTGATGGTTTGTATGCTGACCTCATGTTAGCAGGTAAGTCCTTTGAGGAGAGGGTTAATGCTCTCCGTGCTTTGGGTCCTTGTAAGCTCATTAAGAGGCTTCGGGACGTGATCGGTGAGGATGTTGCTGATAAAGCTCTGAGGGTGTGGAACGAGGCTTCCAACATGCTGCACGCGGTCGTGAGTAAGAAGGGTGACGTGATAATCTCGCGTGCGGCAAAACACATCGAGGAGTATGGTGGGCCCGCGACATTCCAGATAATACCTCTCCCAGCGAAGTACGAGTTGGGGAAAGTCGACCTAGAGGAGCTTAAGAATCTTAAGGAATGCATAGTCCTAACGAAGGAGGTTGTTGGGAAGGTTCTGGAGGTCTGGTATGAGAGGGTAGTGGCGCAACGTGCGTGAAGGACGCGCCCTGCTTTTCGGTGTTGGCATTAATTTCAGCCCCGTACTACTTATATGGGCGGTGAGTGAAGCGTACCTTGGGAGTTCTGCAGGCGTGTACGTGCCTGCCTCGGTTTGGGGGTGAGGTGGTTTGAGGGAGGAGGTTAGGAGGCGTGGGGT
>CAZVLA010000044.1:0-32222 GCA_964627805.1 uncultured Desulfurococcaceae archaeon | reverse complement strand
ATACTAGCAGTAAGGAGAGTAAAGAGATCAGACATGGAGAAACTAGAAAGAGCAACAGGAGGGAGGATCGTGTCTAACATTGAGGACTTAACCGAGAAGGACCTAGGGTACGCTGAGTTAGTCGAGGAGAGGAAGGTTGGTGAGGACAAGATGGTATTCATTGAGGGTACTAAGGACCCGAAGGCAGTTAGTATAGTAATTAGGGGAGGTCTTGAGAGAGTAGTTGATGAAGCTGAAAGGGCCCTCAGGGACGCACTAAACGTAGTTGCTGACGTAGTTAGGGTACCTAAGATAGTCTACGGTGGTGGAGCATTTGAGATGGAGATTGCTAAGCACTTGAGGGAGTACGCAACCCATGTAGGTGGTAAGGAGCAGTTAGCTATTGAAGCCTTCGCTAAGTCACTAGAGGGATTAGTAGCGGCGTTAGTTGAGAATGCAGGTATGGACCCGATAGAGATGCTATCTAAGCTAAGAAGTGCTCATAACAAGCCCGACGGTCATAAGTACGGCGTCAACGTATTCACAGGTGAAGTAGAAGATATGGAGAAGTTAGGAGTTATAGAGCCATTAATAGTCAAGACTAACGCATTAAAGGCAGGTACGGAGGCGGCTACGTTAATACTTAGAATAGACGACATAATAGCAGCTTCAAAGATAGAGAAAGAGGAGGAAAAGGAAAAGAAGAAGGAGGAGAAGGAGGAAGAGTAGGTAATTAATTAACTGTTTTTAAATTAAGGACTCAATAACGTGGCATTAACAAATAAACGACCACCTAATCTTACTTAACTCAAGTTTTACAGCCTACCGTACATTACTAACTTAGGGTAGAGCGTTGGGTAGAGCGATAGTCATTAGCGGTACGCCAGGTACTGGTAAGACCTTAGTAGCTAAGGAATTAAGTAAATTATTGAATGCTAAGTATGTAAACTTAAGTGAGTTAGTTATTAGTGAGGGTCTTTACGACGAATACGATCGCGACAGGGACTCATACGTTATTAATGAGGATCTCCTTAGGGATTACTTAAGGAGATTAGTGATGGGTACTGATGGGTACGTAGTGATTGATAGTCACTATGGTGAGTTAATTGATGATGACTTACTAAGTAAGTTAATAGTGCTTAGACTACATCCTAAGGAACTACTACGTAGGCTACTCGGTAAGGGCTGGGCCTTAAGTAAAGTAGCAGAAAACGTTGAAGCAGAGATTGTGGGGGTATGTACGTATAACGCGCTTAATGAGCATCCAAAGGATAAGGTGTGTGAAGTAAATACTACTGATAAGTCAGTTCACGAGGTAGTTAACGAAGTATTAGGAATAATTAATGGTGAAGTACCCTGTAGGGTATGGATTGACTGGTTAAGTGATCCAAAGTTAAGTGAGGTACTTATGGAGATTAGAAGGCTCTATAACGTCAACGATAAGAGGTATTGAGAAGTATGACGAGTCAATAACCGCTTCACCAACCTTCAGTCTAGGTAGTAATTCTTGACATTTACTAAGGCAGGCTAGGTTTCTGCACATAATGTCTATGTCCTCTTTATACTTAAGCGTATGTACAATCCTTAAGTTAGCATTGGTAATTATTCTGTATCCTAATGTACTAGGTGATTGTGTAACTAATACCAAACCAACGTTTAATTTCCTAATTTCAGAGATTAGCCTCTCAAGTAATTCCCTATTAACGCCAAGTATGTTATGTACCTCCTCAATAATTACGAATAAGTTCTTACGCCTTAACTCATTAACGACTAGCCTCCTATGTTCAATAACCTTAAGAATAGATAATGTAGCTAATTTCTTCAATAGTTGGTTCTTCATTCTGGAAAGATCAATAATGATTACATTATTTATGTTATCCCTACTAGTAAAGTACCTTCTGTTGCTTACTAACTCAAATACATTACTATCAACTAGGGGTTCAAGCTTCCTAATAAGGGCATATTTACTCTCCAGCATCCACTTAGCCTCAATACCTAGCCCCTCAATAAACTCCATAATATCGTTGACGTTACTATAACTTCCCCTATACTCTCTCAATACCTTACTAAGTATGTATGATTGAGGCGCCGTTAGTTCTAACACGTCATCAAGTATTGATAGTAGGTCTTCCGGATCATTAGGTAGGGGTAACCTAGTGTTTACTCCAGGTATCAAGTACTTTACAATTAAATCATTATTCTTGAATTTACTTAGTAAGCTCCTATACTCGCCGAACCAATCAATAATGACTACTTCCCCATACCTACTAAGCCCTAACGATAGTGTAGCCGTGGTTGTTGTCTTCCCTGAACCGGTAGATCCAACCACTATAGCGTGTCTTAATACCTCGTTATATGGTATCCTAACTACGGAATCATCTCCTCCATGTCTAAACCCTATAACAACGCCGTCACTAGCTGAGGTTCTAGGGGGTATTACTAAGTACATCTTAACATGCTCACGCCTCGTTAATACCCTCCTTAATCCCCGAAAGGGTTTATGCAGTTAACCTCTGATATACCTACATCCTCAGGTATAATTGCTTTAAGTAAGGCCATGAAAGCCTTTAAACATTCCTCGCTCTCAGGGACTATCTTTATTAAACTAGATACTCTCTGCTTATTAACCGACGTAATTATCTGAAGTTCTGACTTACCACAGATTTTCATGAAACTCTTAATTATTAATTCATTATCGAGCTTAACACCCTCACCTCTAATTGAGTATAGTTCGAAGCACCTACTTACTAAATTACCCATTACCGCACCCCTAATTAGGGAGGATTTTTAAAGTGTATCAGACCTCATAGTAGGGGGTTGAGGTATTGAGTTTAGGTAGTAGCTCGGTCGTGTTTGAGGGTAAGGTCGTTAAGCTCGAGAAGTCACTGATACCTAATGTAGTGATAGCCAACATCGACTGCGGTAATTGCCTCGTCAGGTTAGACCTAACGAAGCAGTTACTAGTATTTAATGAAGGGGATAAGGTAAGGATACTCATAAGTAGGGAAAAACCTGACTACATATTTGGTAAGGACTTCGTAGGTTGGGGTTACGTAGTAGGTACTAAGGAGGGTGAGGCTGGTAAGCGTAAGTTAATAATATCAATATGGGGTTACTTACTGATTGTAGAGACTACAGATGAGTCGTTAGTGAGTTCATTCTCACCAATGGATAAGGTGTATGTAAAGATAAGTAGGGAGTCATAGGTAGTAGCTACAGATAAGTAATGCTCCAATTAATAAATGCAGTATCTTTAAATTACGCTAGGTGTAGAAACTTTTAGGTAAGTGTAATGAGTGTGCAGAGGGCCTTGAAAAACTTAATAATGGAATTGGCTGGGTTAGTAGATTCTAAAGTCCTCGTTAAGCTAGTTGATGGGACCACCTACGAGGGTAAGTTAATAGGTATTGACTTAGGAGACCGCCTATCACTTCACTTAATTCTCGAGGACGCCAAGTCATCTAAAGGCGAGAAATATTACAAAGTATTCATAAGTGGGCATAGGGTATCTGAAATAATATGTATTGAAAAACCCCTCTTTGATCCTGAGGAATTCGCTAATTTAATCCAGAGAAAATTAAGTTTACCTCCAGGAACGGTTAGGGTCATTAAGGAAGCAAAAACTGTCTTAGTATACGATAGGTATAAAATAACTGAGAACGGCGTTGAAGGTGCAGGCGGTTTAGCTAATAAGCTGTATAGCCTATGGCAGGAATACATGGAGTCTAAGAAAGGTAAGTAAAAGGGTCTAACATGTTTGAAATAAAGGATAAGGACTTAGCAGGTAGAATAGGGAGACTGAGAACTAAGTCAGGAGTAATAGAAACACCCGCTTTTTTCCCTGTGGTTAATCCATTTAAGCAGGAACGTGACGTACCGGTAAGTAAGATTCGTGAAGTAGGGTTTAGGCAAATAATAACGAATGCATTCATAATCAAGCAGAAGCTAGGTAGGGAAGCAGTTAAGGTAGGCGTACATAAACTACTGAACTTCGACGGTATAGTAATGACGGATTCCGGAGCTTATCAGTTACTTATGTACGGTGGTGAGAGAATAAGAATCGATCCTGTAGATATAGTCACTTACCAAGAGAGCCTGGGATCCGACATAGCGGTTATAGCGGATATCCCTACAAGAGATGATGCAACTTATGAAGAGGCGCTCCATAGTGTTGAAGAAACTTTAAGAAGAGCTAAGTTAGTTCATGAATTAATAGCTGATAGTGATACCATATGGGTACTACCTATTCAAGGCGGTGTTTACACGGACTTAGTTAGGAAGTCAGCTGTGTATGGTAGTAAACTAACTAATTACAGAATGTATGCAATAGGTAGCCCAGTAACTGTTCTAGAGAAATATGAGTTCTGGAAAGTAGTTGATATGGTAGCTACTGCTAAGATGATTCTCCCACCGGATAGGCCAGTACATCTCTTCGGTGGTGGGCACCCACTGATAATACCGTTTATGGTAGCCCTAGGCATAGACACCTTCGACTCTGCATCCTATATATTATACGCTAGGGAAGGTAGGTACATGACAGAATATGGAACCTACAGAATTGAGGATCTTGATTACCTACCTTGCGAGTGTGAAGTATGTAGTAAGTATGATGTCAGTGAATTAATGGAGATGAGTAGAGAGGAGCGGACGAGGTTATTAGCTATACATAACCTTCACGTAATAAATAAGGAGATCAAGAAGGTTAAGGTAGCTATTAGAGAGGGTAGGTTATGGGAACTACTTGAGTGTAGGGCAAGGACACACCCATCATTAAGGGAAGCATTGAATAAGGTGATAACGTACGTAGACTGGATAGAGAAACTAGACCCTAGACTGAGAGGTGACGCTCACGGTATCTTCCTCTATGACGTAACATCGTATTACAGACCCGAACTGGTAAGGCATAGAAGGGATGTTGTGAAGGGCTTAAGCGATAGGTTAAGGCATGGTAACGAATTAATACTAATACCGGGTAACCCCCTACAAAAGCCCTTTAGGGAATCTAAGGTATTTAAAGAAGTTGTTAGGAAGTTATGTAAAGGTAATTTAGTTGAGTGCATTGATAAGTCAGTAATCTACACACCATTCTTTAACCTACTACCGACAGTACTTGATCAAGCGTACCCATACTCGCAATTCGAGGCACCATTAAATCCAAGTAAGGAGTTAATTGAGTATATGTATAACTCATTGGTAGAGCTTATTAATGAGGTACTAAGCAATAACCCGTTAGCTGAGGCACACCTAGTTTACTGTAGTGAGTTGAGTTGGTCCTCAGAGGAGAATATTAAGGAATACGTACTCAGTAGAGTTAGAAGATATAGTGAGCGTATCAAGCTCATTAGAATGAATTGCTGATTAGTAAAATAGGATTAAAGCACCACTAATCAATTACATATAAGGCTTAGGACCTCTTTCCTCAGCAGCTCTCATAGCTTCCCGAATAGCTGCCTCGGTTTCCTCAAGTATCTTGGAGTACTTAAGTAAATCCTCTACACTTACGTCAAGCCCTAATAACGTATTTACCTTGGTTATGAATACCGCAGCTGCTTTAGGATCATACTTAGTAGGTTCCGTATAAGGAAGTAGAACTAGTGTAGGCACTTTCCTTATCTTAAGTATCGTGAATAGTGTAGCTAAAGGACCTACTATGTAGAGCCCCTTAGAGAGCTTAGGCTCAGGTAGTCTCCATTCGCAATTGTCGGTACTAAGCCACCTATACTCTTCACGACCCTCCTTAAACTTAGCATTTAACCCCCCAGCAAGTATTGCCCTCTCACCCCCGATACTTAAGAACCAATCAACAAGTGCTTTAGAGTACCTGACCCTCTCCGGTGGTTGAGGTAATGCATTATTGACTACGATAACTAGTGACTTAGTAGGGTAAGCAAAGATTTCGTAGGGAGTCATGATGCCGTAGTCTTCAAGGGCTACGAAGTCGGGCATATACTTAGTAATTATATCCCCAACCTTAATGGCTCCCAACTTCTCAGCTAGGTACTTAGTAGCTATCGTACCCACGTAGCCGAAGCCAGGGAAACCCGTTATTAATGTCCAGCCATGTCTACTACTCAATACCTCCTTATACTCATCATATATCACTATTTCAACTACCATACTCAACACACTCCTTAACCTTAACGGCGACGCCCCTAATAAAGTGGATTACCTCGTATGGGCTTAGATGAAGCCTACCAACACATAGTAATTCATCATCTTCATTAACTACGAGAACCTCGTCACCCGGTCTTAAGTCTTCATCAATCATTAATACGTGTTTAGAGAAGACATTGGTGGGGTTACGTATTAGATCCTCTGAGATTTCATTAAAGATAACGACCCGTAGCTTAGGGAACGGTATATGTTTATGTATTATCTTACCACCCTCAATAGTTAGTACGTAGGTGTATGTTGACGCTCTTAATGAAGCTACCCTAACATTACCTATCCAAACCTCTCTAATACGTCCAGTACTTCTCGATACCTTAACCTTCACGCTATTAGGTACTAAGTACTTACCTACGTCATACCTAAACTGGTAATTAGCTAACGCTCTAAGGTACTGTATCTCATGAGGTTTGGCATCTCTTAAGTACTCGGGCATGGCGTTTCACACAACCAACTCCCTACTCCTCCTAATCCTAAGTGATGACCTACCTCTATTACCTAGTACCTTACTAATTGCCTTAATGAAGTCCTCCATAATTACGTAGGTCCTCCCACTCCTTAGTGCAAAGTAGCCAGCCTCAGTGCATATGGCCTTAATGTCAGCTCCAGAAGCCCCCTCAGTCCTCCTAGCTAGCTCCTCCATATCGACATTCCTTAATTTCATGCGTCGCGTGTGGATTTTAAATATCTCTACCCTACCTCTAAAGTCAGGTAGAGGGACCTCTATAACTCTATCAAACCTCCCTGGCCTAAGTAGTGCTGGATCTAGTATGTCGATTCTGTTAGTAGCTGCTATCACCTTGACCTTATCTAGGGGATCAAATCCATCTAGCTCAGCAAGTAACTGAGTTAAGGTTCTGTGAATCTCACGCTCCCCACTAGTCCCTATGTCTAACCTCTTAGCCGCTATAGCGTCTATCTCATCTATGAACACTATCGCAGGTGCTTTCCTCCTAGCTAATTGAAACAACTCCCTAACAATACGTGCTCCCTCACCAACGAACTTCTGAGCTAGCTCCGAAGCTACTAAACTAATGAATGTAGCTTGAGACTCCCCAGCGACTGCCTTAGCTAGTAATGTCTTACCACAACCAGGTGGTCCGTAAAGGAGTATTCCCTTAGGGGGTTCAATACCTAGCTCCTTGAATATCTCTGGGTGCCTTAACGGCAACTCAACAACCTCCTTAATCTCCCTGATCTGCTCCTCTAAACCACCTATGTCTGAGTACCTAACCTTAGGTCTCTCAATAATCTCCATGGCCTTAACGTAGGGGTCCTCACGTATTGGTAGTACCTCAACTATAGCTGACCCACGTTGATTAAGGGCTACGTGAGTTCCGGGTCTTAACTTACTAATGTCTACCCTACCGCTTATATTCACTATTAAGTTAGGTCCCGTGGTACTCTTAACTACTGCTCTCTCGTCATCGAGTACCTCAAGGACTATACCCTCGATTAGTGGTGGAGCCATTAACTTATCAACTTCCTGCTTATAATATTCGACCTCCTTCCTCAAATAAGAGATTTCAGTCTCGAGCTCCTGAATCCTCATTTCTAAGTACCTTACGTAATCCACTATCCCTTTCCTCCTCTCACTTCCGTAATCTACTCCGGACATACGTACTCGCCTCCACACCTATACTACTTACTCAAGGAAAGCCTATATAGTCTGAACCTCTATAGGTCTTTAGGTAAGGGTGGTGTCTTCCCGTACGGTATACTGCGAGATGTGTGGGCGCCCGATAGATAGGAGAGTAGCTAAGATAGTGTATATTGAGGGTGCTAAGTTAATACTATGCCCTAACTGCTACGCTAAGGTATCTAGGAGAGTAACTACTGAGGTTAAGTCATTAAGTACTAAAGGGACCTTAAGTAGACGTCCAAGTAGATCAGCAGGAGTAACTAGAAGAAGGCGTGAAGTACTTGATGAATACGAAGTAGTCCCGGACTTCGCAGAGAGAGTTAGGAGGGCTAGGGAGAAGCTTGGGTGGACGCAGAGAATGTTAGCTGAGGCTGTTAAAGAGGGTGAGAACGTTATTAAGAGGATTGAGAGTGGTAGATTAGTACCTACGATTGACCTAGCTAGGAGGTTAGAGCGGGTTCTAGGGATTAAGTTACTAGAGCCTGTGGTTGAGTCGACGCTTGAACCTATGAAATCATATACGAGCTCTGGAGTAAGTAAGGAGTTGACCTTAGGTGACATCGTAGCTATTAGGAAGAAGGAGCGCAAGGAGCGTTAAGATGACGTCAGTAGATAAGGTAATATTAGTAGTTAAGGATGGTTGGCTTGAGGAGGCAGTAGCTTTAGTTAGGTGTTTAGAGCCTAAACTCCTTAAAGTAGTTAAGTTAAGTAGATCATTCAGACCAAATAATAGGACATACCTAACAAAACCTACAATGGAGCGTGTTAGAGAGATCGTTAATAATGAAGGTATTAATAAGCTAATAATATATGATTACCTGAAGCCTAGGCACGTATTCGCACTAATGAGAGAACTACATATAGAGATTCTCGATAAGATAAACCTCATACTTGAGATATTCGCTCTTCATGCAGGATCTAAGGAGGCTAAGTTGCAGATTGAAATGGCTAAGATAATGCATCAATTACCCCTCATTAGGGAGTGGATAAGGAAGGCTAAGCTAAGGGAATTCCCTGGTTTCTTAGGACCTGGTGCTTACGCCATAGATAGGTACTATAGCCACATGAGGAGGAGATTAGCTAAGATTAGGAGGGAGTTGAGGGAGTTAAGGTTAAGGAGGGCTAGGGAGAGGGATAGGAGGTCTAGGTTAGGGTATCCTCAAGTAGCTATTGCTGGATACACGAACGCAGGTAAGACAACACTATTTAACGCATTAACTGGTGAGTGTAAACCCGTAGGTCCTGAGATGTTCACTACATTATCACCTAAGGCTAAAGGTGTTTACTTAGGGGATGGTATTAAGGTAATCCTAGTAGATACTGTAGGCTTTATTAGAGACATACCTGCAGAGGTTATAGAGGCTTTCTACGCTACACTTGAGGAGATAGGTAAAGCTGATTTAACTATACTAGTCATTGATTCATCAGACCCTGAGTACCTAGTAAGGAGTAAGGTGGCTGCGTCAATAAAGATACTATCTAGGGTCGGTTACGTAGGTAAGCCCTTAGTTGTAGCATTAAATAAGATCGACTTAGTAAGTAATGATGAACTCAGGACGGTACGTAAAGTAGTTACCGACGTAATTACACGTGGGTATCCTTGGAAGTGGGGATTAGTGGAGATTTCGGCCTCGAGAGGAGTAAATCTAGGAAAACTGAAGGAGGTGATTAAGGGTTATGTCAGGAGGTACTGTGAGGAGACTAGTGTACGTATTGAGGCTAGGGCACAGACCAGAGCGTGACAAGAGAATAACTACGCACGTAGGTTTAGTAGCTAGGGCCTTCGGTGCTAATGGCTTCATATTAGCTGAGGTAGTTGATGAAACCGTAGTTAATTCATTAAAGAAGGTGTGTATGAAGTGGGGATTTAAGAGCTTCCACATAGAGGCTGGTGTAGATCCAATAAAGTACATTAAGGAATGGAGGCGTAGGGAAGGCCTAGTCATACACTTAACGATGTATGGATTACATGTAGACGATGTAATAGATGAGATTAGAAGGAGTAATAAGGACTTACTAGTCATTGTGGGGGCTGAGAAAGTCCCTAGGATATACTATGAATTAGCTGATTACAACGTAGCTATAGGGCATCAACCACATTCTGAAGTAGCTGCACTAGCCGTTTTCCTAGATAGACTTTATGAAGGGCGCGAGCTACGCTTTATTTACTCTGATGCCGAGTTATGTATCGAGCCATCAAGAAAGGGTAAGAGGGTGGTTAAGTGTGGTGGATAAGAACTTAAGGGACTTGCTTAGTTTCATAGAACGATTCATAGGACCCTATGGTGTGAGGGTATTTGAGGTACTTGCTAGGAGTAGTAAGGAGCTACTAGATACCGAAATAGCCAATATAGCATCAATAGGTGAGCAGGAGGTTAGGAGAGCACTTTATGAGTTACATAACCTAGGCTTAGTTACCTACAAGAAGAAGAGAAACCCCGAGGATAGTAGGTACATATATTATTGGAAAATAGATGTTACTAGAATAAATCAAGTGCTCCTCCAAAGGAAGAAGCTAGTACTACGTAAGCTTAGGGAAAGGTTGGAGTTTGAGGAGGGTAATACATTCTACGTATGTCCAGTAGATGGTGTTAGGCTTACCTTCGATGAGGCTATGGAGAACGATTTTAGATGTCCTAGATGTGGTGAGATGCTTGTTTTCGAGGATAATAGTAACGTTAAGGAGAGGCTTAAGGACTTAATACGTAAGTTAGAAGAGGAAATAAGTAATGAGGAGAGGGCCATTACTCATTGATTTATTCTGCGGTGCTGGGGGCTTCTCAAGGGGGTTTGAGGCCGTAGGTTTCAAGACGGTACTTGCGGTTGATAATGCTAGGGCTCCTGCTAGGTCATTTAAGGCGAACTTTCCCAATGCTGAAGTAGTTGTTGAGGATATTAGGGGTTTATCATGTGATGATCTAAAGTATTTAATAGGGGGTAATTCAGTTGATGTAGTCATAGGTAGCCCTCCATGCGAACCATTCACAGGTGCTAACCCGCGTAGGATGCGTGAGCCTCTAGATAGGCTTTATAGGGATCCTATAGGCTCACTCGTTCTTGAGTTCATAAGGATTGTTGGTTGCTTTAAACCTAAAGTATTTGTAATGGAGAACGTACCAGCTATCATGGATGGATCGCTGAAGCACGCATTAAGGAAGGAGTTTAGGGGTGTTGGTTATGACGTATACTTTAACATATTAAGGGCTGAGGACTATGGAACACCTTCTAGGAGGATTAGAGTCTTCATTTCGAATGTCAGGTTACGCCCTAGGAGGATCCGTAAGCGCGTAAGTGTCTGGGACGCCATAGGAGACCTACCTGAGCCTACAGAAGATCCCGTAATACCTAATCATGAACCCCCACCACCACTTAGTAAGAAGAAACTTAAGAGAGTGATTAGATTGGGTTGGGGTGCGTCACTTATTGAGTACGAGGGAGCTGGAGGTAGGAGATTACCTAACTTAATTAGGTTGGACCCTAGGAGATTAGCCCCTACGGTCTTAGGTTCTTCGAGATTCATACATCCTTACGAACCTAGGCTCCTCACAGTTAGGGAGCAGGCTAGGTTAATGGGCTTCCCAGACAATCACGTATTCCTAGGTGGTAGGGATGAGCAGTATAACCAAGTAGGTGAGGCAGTACCCCCTCCACTAGCTAAAGCTATAGCTGAGGAGGTAATGAAGTTAATTAGGTGATACTACGTGGTTAAGGTATTCATAGTACTTAATAATGTAACCTCACCTCAAAGATTAGTAGACACGGCTAAGGTGGTATTCGGTTCATCCTTAAGTATTAAACCGTCGGGGTTCATAGTATGTAGAGTCTCAGGAATGGCTGCCCAAGCAGGTATACCAGAGGTTGCTAAGTTAGCTTACAAATTAGGTGAGAGGTTCTTAATACTACCTTCATTAAATGATGTTATTGAAGTAATTAAACCTACGAAGGTACTACTACTTACTAATGAAGGTGGTAAGGATATGCACGAAGTAATTAATGAATTAGGTGATGAGGATGTAGTAGCTATAGTCGTTAGTGGTAGCGACAACGGCTTCAGTAGAGGTGAGTTAGGTCTAGGTGAGTTAGTTAGTATTAAGTACTTCAAGTTCCTACCACCACCCTCAGCTACAGCTATAGCACTTTACCTAATGGAGAATTTACTTACTAAGAATTCGGGATCATCAGAAACCTAATAAACCCTAGAGAAAACACATTCATAGCCGGGTCGTCTAGCGGCCAAGGATGCGGGGCTTTGGCCTAACCCGCCGCTAGGCGGTTGGGGAGAGCCCCCGTGACCGGGGTTCGAATCCCCGCCCGGCTACCACATCAAGCACTTAATTACTTCCTAGCGGTTTTAGGGCGTGCTACGTAAGACTTCAACGCGTTCCAGTTAAGTGCTAGGTGAATCACTGAGATACCTAGGGCTACGAAGCCTGCATACGTATGAATGTCAGGAACTATAGGTGGTATTCTGTGGCCTAATCTAGCCACTAAGCCACTTATTAGGAGTAGAGTTCCCGTTACACCAGTAACTACCCATGCTATTAGTAACGTTAGTGATACGAACCTCCTTAGCTTAATTACGTAGCTCATCTCTACTCACCTCCCTTACTACATACTTTATCATCAAAAGCGATCTCAATAGCTACTAAACTACCCTCCTCCTTGACTACCTTAACGCTTAACTCAGAACCTTTAGGTAATTCAGATAACTCATTTAGTAAGTACCTCCACTTCATTTCAACACCGTTGCATGTCCATGAACCCTTGATAAATATCTTAGTATGATTAACTACTACGTACTTACCGCTTAAGCTAACCTCCTCTAAGGTACCCTTAATAACCTCCTCACTAGTTACTGAAGTCGCTTGAGAAGTAGTTGTTTGCGTTACCTCTAACTGAGGTAATGACTTAACTACGTACAACTCAACATGGACCCTCTCCTCAGTACCGTAAGGGCACCCACTACCGTACTTATAGACAACGTCAACACTACCATTACCTAATACCTTAACGATGAAGTACTTAGTGGCTGTATAGGCATTAACTAAGGTTGTTCTCGACTCACTAACTACCTCAGCACCTCTAACGTCCTCAATAAGTATTTCCCAGTTACTGTATGGGCAAGGTTGCGCATGCTTAAACTTAACAGTTACGTTAATCCTGACCTCAGCACCTACTTTACTTACGTAAGCCTTAATGGGACACACGATTAAGTAGTCAGCACCACTATGTGACTCACCGCAACCCATGTATGAGACACCACCAGAGGATACTACAGCACCTCCCTGTGGAAGTACTACGGAAGTACTTGGTATGCTTACATACTTAATTACCTGCCCCTCAATAAGCTTAACTATGAATGGAGTTATGATTAATAAAGCGCATATTATAAACGCAATCACTAACCTACGCTCCATACCCCACTCCATTCACGTCCAAAATAATACATCTTAAAAACTTATCCTAAGCACTCACCCACCCAGAGACATTGAGAACTAGGTAAACTGTATATCAGAAATTGATATAAAAACCTAAAAGAAGAGGAGTATACATAAATGCTGAGGGCCCGTCGTCTAGCCCGGTTAGGACGCCGCCCTCACACGGCGGAGGTCCGGGGTTCAAATCCCCGCGGGCCCACCACTGCAACATTTGGCTTAGTGATTTATTCATGCGGTACCTACTTACCGACTTAAGATGTAATCAGCCTTAACTTAATAAAGTACTTAAGTAATTGAGAGATGCCGTCTTGAACGGCAACCACGTAGGGGCTAAGTATATAAAAGGAGCGTTTCCCACCTACCGTAACTAAAATATTCAAAAGTATCGAGAAGTAACGGTAGGTGTGTCATCGTGCTTCCCGCAGACCCTCCTCACCGTTAGGGACTCATCCTTGGTCACCTAGGGGTTCATGGCTTACGGCTCTAGAGAATCTATGGTCACCAATTGAAGTACAAGTGAAAAATACGTCATAAGTATTTTTGGAGGGCTATAGCCTTGCATGAACAGCCTCCATGAAGTGGTATTCAGGTGACATTATAAGGTAATTACAGAAACTAGCCATTAACATAGTGGATTTAGTACAAGGTGAATTAATTGAAGTAGGGGTTTATTCCTAAATAGTGAATTATACAGGGATAGGAGTGTGTTTTGTAGTTTATTATTATGATATATGATGTAGTATTAAGATAGTGTAGCTAATCCATTGATTAGTAATTACTGCTTATGATGTAGTAGATACTAGCTGTTGGTAGTAGTTGTGGCATTATGTGTTAAAAGTATTTTATCGTTCGCAGGATTTTTTCTATGGGTAATACTTTGGGGTCTGTGGAACTTAAGAATATCGTTAAGATATTTCCTCCAAATACGGTGGCTGTTAATAACATTAACTTGAAGATACATGATGGAGAGTTCTTCATACTTCTCGGTCCTTCAGGATGCGGTAAGACAACTACCTTAAGGATCATAGCTGGTCTTGAGAAACCTACGAAGGGTAGGGTCTACATAGATAATGTAGACGTGACTGACTTACCACCTAGGAAACGTGATGTAGCTATGGTGTTCCAGACATGGGCTCTATACCCACATATGAAGGTCTACGATAATATAGCGTTCCCCCTTAAGCTTAGGAAAGTACCTAAGGACGAGATTGATAGGAAGGTTAAGGAAGTCGCTAAGATGCTTCAGATAGAGTCGCTACTTGATAGGTACCCAAGGCAGTTATCGGGTGGTCAGCAGCAAAGAGTTGCATTAGCTAGGGCACTAGTTAGGAAGCCTAAGGTATGGTTACTTGATGAGCCATTAAGTAACCTAGACGCTATACTTAGGGTTCAGATGAGGGCCGAACTTAAGAAGCTACAGAAGGAGTTAGGTATTACTGCAGTATACGTGACTCATGATCAAGTAGAGGCTATGTCGATGGCCGATAGAGTAGCGGTAATGAATGCTGGTAGGGTGCTTCAAGTAGGTAGACCTGAGGAGGTCTACAGGAAGCCAAATACATTATTCGTTGCTAGATTCATAGGATCGCCGCCAATGAACTTCATTAATGTATCACTTACTGAGGAGGGGGGTAAGTACTACTTAAGGTCAGAGGGAGTTAACGTTGAGTTACCTAGAGAATTAGGTGATGTTATTATTAAGAACGCATCAGACCCCAAGGATTTAATACTAGGTGTTAGGCCTGAGCACCTAGAACTAACCACAGCCGACAACGCGCATATAGTAGGTGAGGTCTACATAATAGAGCCATTAGGCTCTGAGACAATAATCAATATAAAGGTAGGCGATACCGTGATAAAGGCTAGGTCAATAAAGGAGGTAAGGCTTAACATAGGTGAGAGAGTATTCTTAAGAGCAAATATAGATAACATCCACGTATTTGACCCTAAGACCGAAAAAGCAGTAATTTAACTAAACCAAATAAGTCTAACTCTTTAATGTACCTTAGAAAACTATTAATGAATGCAAGCTTTATTATACGCATTAATTAACTACCACTCATTAGTAGCACTTACTTCTTGAGATTCACAAGAAATAAAAACCTCACTAATGCATTAAACTTGGTGGATCTATTGACGAGAGAAAAGCAGTTAATTAGTAACTCCGAATTACTAGGTAATACCTACATACTCAGTAGTTACCGCGGTAGGTGATGAGTATGAGAATCTTAGTTATTCATCCACATCTTCACTTCTTAGGTGGTAGTGAGATCTTAACTAAGATATTGATTGATGGTCTAGTTAATTTAGGGCATGAAGTAGTTGTTCTTAGCAAGGACTTTAGGGAGGGAGTCTTTACTGAAGGTAAGGGAGTTGCTCTAAGGCGTATTAAGAGGGTTAGTGAAGGAGAGGGTGTTATGGATAGATTAACTGATTTAATGCATTCATTTAATGAAGTAATCAATGAATTCAGTGACGCTGTACCGTTCATAATGATTCAAGAACCCATATATGCCGTATTATTAAAGACAATTAAGCCTGGTATTAAGGTAGGTATGTACATTCACTACCCAATGGAGGAGGAGGTTACTGAGGAGAATCTTAAGGAATTCATCAGTAATTACAGATTCCCCAATATGTACGGTGAGTTTTACAAGGTAGTTGAGTTACATATAGTTAACTCGAACTACACAGCTAAGGCATTCTATAAGTTCTTCGGACTAACAAGTAATGTGGTTTACCCAGCAATACCTGGTGACTACTTCAGTGAGGAGGTGGAGGTCAGTGCTAGGGATCCAGTAGCTATTAGTGTAGGTAGGTTCGTACCTCAGAAGAGACTCGATAAGCTTATTGAATGGTTCGGTGAAAGCATCAAGCCTAAGGTACCTAGTGCTAAGTTACTAGTGGTTGGCATACCTGATTCAAGGTATAAGCAATACTATGAGAGACTTAAGGAATTAAGTAGTAAGTATCCTGACGTTGAGCTCATCGACAGGCCGCTTAAGCCTCATGAGCTGGCAAGGTACTACAGAATAGCTAGGGCATACATCCACTTAAGAATAGGTGAGCACTTCGGTATGGCACCCGTAGAAGCTATGACTCAAGGAGCTATACCGATACTACCTAAGGCCTCAGGGCTTGCTGAGTTAATAAGTGATGGTTATAACGGCTATACCTACAGTAGTGACGAGGAAGCTATCAAGTACCTACTTAAGGTACTCAGTATGAGTAATGAGGAGTATGCTAAGGTAGCTAGGAACGCATTAAGATCTTCTTGGCACTTCACACCGTACAGATTCACTAGAGATATAGCTAACTACCTAAAGCTCATTACGGAATAAATCAATTTGTTTTATATTTATGTTTATAAGGTCTTCTAACGCAATTACTAAACTCCTTAGCTGAAGCCTCAGGACTTACAGTTACTATGTAAGCACCGCCACCACGCTCTAGGCCTCCCCAAGTAGCTATGACAGGCTCTATCTCTATGTGCCAATGAAATGTATCGGTACCTAAGAGCCTCTTAGGTGTTATGTGGAACCATAGGTTATATGCGGGATCGTTGAGACATGACCTATAGAGGCTTAAAGCCTTCTTAAATGCGTCAGCAAGGAGCTTAAGTTCATCATCCCCATAATTAAGTGGTGATTCCTCATGCCTTATCGGAGCTATCCACAACTCATAAGGCTGTCGTGGAGCCCATGGAGTAAACACCTTAAACAGCTCATTACTGTATACGACACGACCACCCTCCTCAGCCCTCTTAAGTTCTTGACATAGTGGGCAAGTACCTAAGGTATTCCTTAAGTCTTCAAAGGTACGTGCCTCTAACTCAATAATAGGTATTAGTGAGTGAGAGGCGAATAACTGCATGTGTGGATGCGGTATACTGGCACCAGCTCTTGACCCGTAGTTCCTTATTATTATTAAGTACCTTATTAATTCATTACTTAAGATCTCCTTAACACGCTTAAATAACGTCCTAAACATCAGTACTAACTCATTTACCGACATCGTAGGTGGTTGTTTACCATGATCCCTACACTCAACAATTACTTCATGATATCCGAAGGCTAGGTCCTTTAACTCATTAATTGATCTATCGTGTATGTACGCAGGGTACTTATTAGGTATGATCCTCACTATCCAGTCACTGAACCTTACATCACCTTCCTCCCTATCAAAAATTAAGTCCTTTCCTACCTTCCTAAGCACTAAGGTCGCTGGAGGTGTTAACCCTTCATTACCTGGACAGAAGGGGCATGTAGTGTTCCTGCTCACCTCAACATCCATTGCCTTAAGTATCTTAGGTCTCTTACCTCTAACGGTCGATATTATAGTCACCCTACTAGGTATTAAGGGATTATACCTTATTCTCGGATATTCACTACCCATCTTATGAGCCCTACCATCTAACGCAGTAGGGTGTAATGTATTTTTATTACTGAGTTAAGTGAGCTGTAAAAAATCCAGTAATTAATTCGTTAAGAAGTTGGTAATACCTAACCATGGATAGGTAGTAGCGGTTATACAGCCTTAACTAACTTATAACCCTCCTTACGTATCTTAACGATTATCTTAGAACCACAGGCAGGGCACCTAATGAATGTAAAGCCCTCAAGAAAATCCCTAGCTTCGAAAGCCTCGATTTCCTTCCTGCTAAACACCCTACCGCACTTCCAGCACTTATAGTATATATCACTCGACTCAGCAAACACTAATCCACACCCCCTCTCTCACGTTATTTCCTTACTTAATAAGTCTAAGTACCTCCCTAAGAGTAATACCAGTTACGCATCCTCAATCAATCCTAAGGTGTTAGTTGATCTAGTAGACTAAGGTACTACCTACTTAACTACTTATTAGTTAACGCCACGGAAAGCTTATTAGGAAAGAGATTATGTGAAAAATGTAGCAGGGTGGGTCATGCCGAAGAGATCCAAGACCGATATAGAGGCACTATGTGGTGGGCTACCCGAGGAATTATGCGTTCAGCTGGGAGCTGAGCAGCAGCTCGTTAAGATAAAGGTTGAGAAGAGGAAGTACGGCAGGGAAGTAACTATTATTGAGGGGCTGGATCCATCAGTATTTAACCTAAGGGAAGTAGCATCCACGCTTAAGTCTAAGCTAGCTACTGGAGGTACTGTTAAGAATAACCACATAGAACTTCAAGGAAACCATAAGTATAAGGTTAAGCAGATACTAACTAATGAGTTCGGAATACCTCCGGATAACATAATATTCATAGAGTCTGAGTAAGTACTTAATGAGGATTATTAAAAATAACAATTTTTTATGAATTATACAGTAAAACCTACTGCTCAGGCACTTTAATCTTAAGGTACTGAATCAGCTCCTTATACCTATTCCTAACCGTAACCTCAGTTACACCAGCTACTTGAGCAACGTCCTTCTGAGTTCTACGCTCATTGTACAGCTGAGCTGCTGTATATACTGCTGCTGCAGCTAGTCCTGCTGGGTCCTTACCAGCTGTTAGTCCTAACTTCTTAGCCTTCTCAATAATCTCTATGGCCTTCCTAACCACCTTACCGCTTAGTCCTAAAGCGGCCGCTATCCTAGGTACGAAGTCGGAGGCGTCTGAGATGGGTATTCTCAGGCTTAACTCCCTAACTAATAACCTATAGCACCTAGCTACCTCCTTCTTACTAGTCTTAGTTAGTTGCGAGATCTCATCTAAGGTCCTAGGTACTCTGAATATCCTACATGCTGCGTATATAGCAGCAGCAACTACAGACTCAACCGACCTACCCCTAACTACACCCTTCTCAACAGCTCTCTTGTATATCGTAGCTGCCTGCTCCTTAACGGCTCTAGGGAGTCCTAACTGATCAGCTATCCTCTCAAGTTCTGAAGCTGCTTGTGTGATGTTCCTATCAATGCTGTTCTGTATCCTAGTCCTTATCTGCCACTTCCTCCACCTCATAACCTCCAATCTCCTCTTCAGCTCCAGCTTCTTACCGGATGCGTCCTTATCCCTCCAGTCAATCATTGTAGCTAATCCACTATCATGAATAGTCGGGGATAGAGGTGATCCCGTCCTAGACCTCTTCTCCCTCTCCTCAGGTGTGAATGCCCTCCACTCAGGTCCGTGATCAACTACCCTCTCCTCAACAACCTCACCAGTCTCTGTACAGATGTACTCACCACGTGTCTCATCGTAAATAATCTTATCTGGAGGACAGGATGAGCCTCCCTTCTCCTTACTGGTTCCAAACAGAATATCTACGTCATCTCCTGAAACCATAATACCACCCAAGGAGACCTCGGGTTTATAAGCTTTAGGCCTTATAAAGCTTTCGCTCCAACCTTAAAAACCTTTACCCTCAACCCTAAGTACCGAAACCTTGACCTAAGGCGTAGATAACTCCCATCTCAAATAATAGTAAGGGATAAGCACCTAAAAACCCCCTAAAGTATAAGTAATCTACGGAGCCGCCGTAGCTCAGCTGGTAGAGCGCCGGCCTTGTAAGCCGGTGGTCGCGGGTTCAAATCCCGCCGGCGGCTCCACAGCTCCATAAACCCTCTTCGAGTTAACTACCTGTAACTTCTTCACGTACTCCTCAAGAAGTATCCGGCGAGCCTACAGATGTCCCGCTTGGTCAGCCTCTCGACCTTACCCAGCGACTTGTATATCTGGTAGACCCTCGCCATCTCCTCTAGTAGGCCGATGTAGAAGGTGCTGACCTTACCGTTCACACGGTACTCGTCATAGACGCACAGCCTATCCTCGATGCACTTAACAACCAGCGTCACCACCCCAGCACCCATCTTAATTAATTGTTAGTAGTGCGTAAGGTTGCCATCGTTTGTCCCTAGAGGGTCATTCCTTGTGTTTTAGGGTTGTTTGGGGTTGCCTCTAGGGACTTCCGCCTCGCCCATAGGGACTTACTTATCCCTATGGGGTCATGGGTGGCGGTCGGCCCGAACGGCGCATGGGCCCCCATCTAGGTCGTACCTGTCTAAGCTTGGAGCACCGTTCCCATCACCTAGACCGGCTTTGACTAACAATAAACAGCCCTAAACAACACCGATAGATGTTTTTGCCTCTGGCTACCAAGCTATTCGAGGCTACCGAAGGCTATCTCCCTCTCCTAGAATGATGAAGCGAAGTCTGCTTGACGTGAGTTTTTAGGGGTTTGTGTCACGTGATTTATAAGTCTGTGACACGGATGGATGACTACTAAGAATGCCTTGCTACGGATAGCCTCAGTAGATACCTAGTATTACGTAGTTATGTTATTATGTAGTAGGGAGTTGCGGATAGCGAACTGTAGACGATGGTTTCCCATGCTCTATATCCTAATTTATATAGCTGTGTACCGTACACAACAACCATAACGTACTTAACAACCTGTATTGCAGATTATTTTCTGCGAACTGATGAGAATTCTCCCCTTACCTCAACGGTAGTCTTCATCATGAGCTCCTCCGTTTTTCTTACGTTTCTGGGCAGCTAGGGGACTCATCAGGCTTTTTAAGTTCTTAGATGGTGTGGGATATTGTTATTTCCCTATTTTGTCCTAGTTTATATTTGGGGCTGTGTGTTGGCGGGTGCCTCGATTAGTATTCCAAAGACTGTTGCTAAGCGTATTCGGGAGGAGGCTGAGAAGCTCGGTATGACTAATGAGGAGTATCTCCTAGAGCTTGTTACGCGTGGCCTCGACCCCAGAGATAGGGCGAGAGATTATATTGAGGCTGCGGAGGAGTTGCTTGAGCAGGCTCTGGATGAGCTAGGGAAGGGTGATGTTAGGCAGGCTGCTGAGAAGCTATGGGGTGCAGCTGCACTAGCCGTTAAGGCCTATGCATCGTGGAGT
Source organism: uncultured Desulfurococcaceae archaeon (assembly GCA_964627805.1). Lineage (GTDB taxonomy): Archaea > Thermoproteota > Thermoprotei_A > Sulfolobales > NBVN01 > CAZAMI01. The sequence goes on along the minus strand of CAZVLA010000044.1, from coordinate 11,160 downwards.
GAGGGTAAGCGGATAGCAAGTCATGGAGAACTGTGGAAGTACAAGCGCAGAATGGCTAAGGAACTCGGTGATTGGGTTAGCGACGCATGGTACGCCAGCCAAGCCATGCACACCTGCTTCTACGAGGGGTGGTGCGCTAGAGAAGACATCGAAGACGCCTACAAGAGAATTGAGAAACTGGTAAAGGAGGTGGCCTCCAGAATTAAAAATAAGTAACGGAAACCGATGTAAAAACAAATCATCAGATTAAGTCCTGCCCCTTTAACCACACCACATAAATACTGATAGCTTATCCGCACAATCCCGTGTGTTCAGGTAGTGCTCGCCTGTCACGCTTAGCTCGCAACTCATGATGAGGTTCACCGCGCCTAATCTAATGTTGCGCTCTGCGCAAGAGCCTCTAGGTACTGATTTGAGAACTTCCTGAAGAGGCTGTCCTTAACCTTTAGCTGCTTGCTGAGGAGGTCCTTCAGCTGCGTGTACGTCAACTTCGAAATTCTGAACCTCGCGGAGAGCCTTGGGAAGTAGATGTAGTCGACCCTCTTCGTCCCCCCTCCTTCCGCTCGAGGTGGTATCGGCAGAACTCCTTAGTGCAGTAGAGCCTCGGCTCGAACCTGCTCATCGGGTGCTTCACCTTCTCCATCGGGCTCCAGGTCTCCAGCATCAGCACTACGTGCCTCAGCCGAGCACCCCCGAGCAAGAGGTAGTAGAGGTCTCTATACTCGCTTGAGAGGAGGTGCTCCCGGTACTCCTGTATTAGCTTAACAGGTACTTCTTCCGTCACCTTCCTCCTAGGTTTCGATAGTTTGAGGAACTCCAAATACCTTGCCCATTCTTCCCATGATATCCTACCCACCGAGAACAGATACTGTATGTACTGGCGCCACGCCTTGACGTGGCTCCTCTTCTCCGGCAGACACACCCGCTTACCAACAACATTAACGTAATCCTTCGTAGTACCCTCGCTCACCTTACCGAGTAGGTAGTCGCGGAACCCCGCTAGGAGCTGGTTATCCACCGAGGGAGCAGGCAGTACGGAGCACTGCGTAGTTAACTCCTGAGCTGAAATCACCTCCTTGCCGGGATGGCCGCGCCGGCCTTGTAAGTCGATGGTCACGGGGTTCAAATCCTGCCAGCGGCTTCATAGCTCTACATTATGTCTGTTCTTGCCTCTACCGTTCTTGACTAGCTACGTACTTAGATGCTATGCTCTCAAGTATTAATTTAGTTGCTAAGGATACCGTTGAGTAACCAGCATCCTCTCTGGGTACTACCTCAACTATATCCATACCTACTGACTTAGGAATTACTTGAGTTACTAGATCAATTAAGTAAGTAGGTGTGAGCCCCTCAGGTTCAGGTGTTGATACTCCGGGTGCGTAGGCTGGATCAACTACGTCGATATCTACTGATACGTATACGTACCTACAGCTCGTTATGAAGTTACTTAATTTACTGCTTACGTACTTAACACCGTATCTTATAATGTCTAGTGAAGTTACGTACCTAATCCTACTCCTCCTTAACTCAGTGACTTCATCCTTACATAAGGCCCTAACACCAATTAAGAATACATTATTAGGTGATACCGTCTCAACTACTCTACGGGTAACGCATGCATGACTTAATCTACTCCCTAAGTACTCACTCCTTAGGTCAGCATGAGCATCGAAGATAATTACGCATAAATTACTTGATAAACCTCTAATAACAGCCCTAATTATCGGGTACGTAATGAGGTGTTCACCACCAACGAATATAGGGTACCTACCCTCACGGACTAACTCCTCAGCAACTGCCTCAATAGCTCTAAAGGAAGCATTAATACCCCCTGGAGTTACAGCTACATCACCTTCATCGTAAATACCTACATCCTCAACGTCGACATTGAACCTTAATGAGTAAGTCTCTAAACTCTTGGAAACTAACCTAATGTAGTAGGGAGTTAAGTCGGAGCCACGTGCAAAGGTTGAGGTAATATCTAAGGGAACCCCTACGAAACTGAATTTAGTGGATCCTCTATCAATATTAAGACCTAAGAACGTAAGTGGAGGTCTAATTAAGTACATATCCTTAATACTCAATATACTACCACCTAACTATAGAGGTTGTTTTAGAGTTAACTTATTAATACCTAGGTATCACTACACGTAGAGAGTAGGTGATGGAGTATTGGTGAGGGAGAATAGTAGTGATAAGTACACTAAGATAGTTGAGTTAGCTAGGAGGAGGGGGTTCTTCTGGCCATCTTACGAGATTTACGGAGGGGTAGCGGGCTTTTACGACTTAGGACCCTTAGGTGCTGCATTAAAGAATAACATAATTCAGTTGTGGAGGGAGTACTTCATAGTAAGACACTCAGATATCGTAGTAGAGATTGAGACGCCAGTAATTACGCCTAAAGTAGTCTTTGAGGCTAGCGGTCACCTACAGCACTTTACCGACCCTATAGTTGAGTGCTTAAGGTGTGGTAGGAAGTTTAGGGCTGATCAATTAATTGAGGAAGTAGTAGGGATTAAGGCTGAGGGTAAGCCCGTAAGTGAGTTAACCGAGATAATAAGGAGTAAAGGTATTAAATGCCCTGTATGCGGTGGTGACTTAAGTGATGTTAAGCTATTCAACTTACTCTTCCAGACATTCATAGGTCCGTACACACAGAACGTAGCCTTCCTAAGGCCTGAGACCGCTCAAGGCATGTTCGTTAACTTCAAGAGAGTGCATACAGTAATGAGGGAGAAGCTACCGTTAGGTATAGCTCAGATAGGTAGGGTAGCTAGGAATGAGATATCGCCTAGGCAGGGAATGTTTAGGTTAAGGGAGTTCACGATAGCTGAGATGGAGTTCTTCTACGATCCCGAAGAACCTGGTGAGCCTCCGTATGAGAGGTTCGATAGTAGATTAAGGATACTAACTGCTGAAGCTAAGGTTAAGGGCGATGACGCCATAGATATCAAGGCTGAGGAAGCTGTTGAGGAGGGCATTATTAAATCACCGTGGTTAGCGTACTGGATGGTAGTTTCTAAGGAATTCGTTAAGGCATTAGGTGTTAGCTATAGCGAAATGATGTTTGAGGAGAAACTACCGCATGAGAGGGCACATTACGCTACACAAACATTCGATCAGTTAGTTAAGGTGAGTAGGTGGGGCTGGATCGAGGTTTCAGGTCACGCATATAGGGGTGATTATGACTTATCAGGACATATTAAGTACTCAGGGCAGGATTTAAGTGTGTTCAAGAGATTTAAGGAGCCTAAGGTAATTAGGAGAAAGGTTGTTAAAGTTAATAAGGCAGTGATAGGGAAGATGTTCAAGAGTGAAGCACCTAACGTACTTAGGGTCATATCAGAAACACCTCCTGAAGTTATTGAGGAATTAATAAGTAATTCACAAAGTAACTACTTAGTACTAAGGAACTACAGGGTACCTAAGGAGGCGTTGTCTGTAGAGACTATAGAGGAGAAGATCAGCGGTAAGAAGTTCGTACCACACGTAGCTGAGCCCTCCTTCGGTGTTGAGAGGTTAATACTAGTTGCTCTTGAGAAGGCGTATCATGAGGAGGAGGGTAGGGTAGTACTTAAGTTACCGGTTAGGTTAGCCCCCATAAAGGTAGCTGTATTACCCCTACTAACTAAGGAACCGTTAGTTAGTGTTGCTAAGGAGGTATATGAGGAGGTACTGTCGAGCTCCATACCGGCAATATACGATGAAGCAGGGAGTATAGGTAGGAGGTACGCTAGAGCTGATGAGGTAGGGGTACCTTACGCAGTAACTATTGACTACCAGACACTAGAGGATGGTACGGTAACTATAAGGTTTAGGGACTCTAGAAGGCAGGTTAGGGTGCATAGGAAGGAATTAATAAGTAAGTTAAGGGAGTTAATGGGGCGTTCTGAGGTAAAGTAATTAAGGCAGTAAGTAGTAAGTCTTGGGATGTCCTCATGAGTAGTGAGGAGAAGTCAAGTACTGAAGCTACTACAGGTAAGAAGAGGGATATTAAGGCGTTAGTAGCAGTCATACCACCAGCCTCTCAAGTCCTAGGTAGGAGGGAGAAGAAGGTTAGGGAGAGGAGGATAAGGGTTAGGCTCAAAGACAATGTTAAGGAGGGCGAGATATACATATCACCAAGGCTTGCTTCAGATCTGAACATTAAGGACGTAGCTTACCTATCAATACCTGGTAAGAAGAGGATGGCCTTCAAGGTAGTAGTGAATGATGCAGTACCTCAGAATGAGGTATGGGTTAATGCTGAGGTAATGAGGGAGCGTGGAGTAGCTGATAACACATTAGCTACTATTAGGGGTTCATAAGCTATGGACATAGCTGACGCCTACAGAGACCTTGAGAAGCTCGTTCTTAGACGTGATGAATTGCTCAATAAACTTAGGAAGGAAATCGAGGATTTGGAGGGGGTCAGTAATTATGATGTGATGAAGTTAGAGAATATTTTGAGAAGATTGCGCAGATCGAGGAGGAACTTACTTAAGATCTTAAACAACTTTAGGTTAAGCGACTTCAGTAGTTCATTTAGTGATTTAGTGAAAACCCTAGCCCAGTTTTCGTTGCTGGTCGCGGTTAATGATGAGGAGGAGCTACTTAAGGAGGTAATCAATGTAGTTAAGGGTAAGGGGGGTAAGGTGATTAGTGAGTTAGAGCAGGACATACGTGAGGTTAGGGAGTTAAGGAACACATTAAGTAACTTCCTAAGCTCGGAGTAACTAGACTAATACTTAAGTAAGTTCGTAGTCACTAACTAAAGTCAAATATATAAAAATGAGTACCGCAATACCTAATCGGGCTTACCTACATGGCTGAGGAGGTAATTAGAGCTAGTAGTGGTGAGAGGGAGTCACTAGCTGAGTCACATATTAAGGAGCAGGTAATGTCCGTACTTAGGAATATCGAGGATGAAGTTAGGGAGTTAATGTACATGATTAGAGACCTAGATGAGGGTAAGGGAGTAGCTGTTGAGAGGAGGCACAGCAGAATCAGGAATATTAAGGACAATATCGAGAACTTCAGTATAAACCTAATGGAGTACATAATAAGGACAGCACCGGTACTAACTACTAAGGACGTATACGCATCAATAGTCCAGAACCTCCATAGAGTAGCTGAGCATGTAGAAGCTGCTGCCTACAGAAACCTACTACTAAGTAGTGGTGAGTTTACCAGGATGCCCGACGACGTCTTCGCCATACTTGATGGTATGGTTAAGAAGGTACTGAGTATGGTTGATAGGTTAGGCTCAATGATCAGTAAAGTAGGTAGGAGTGATAAGCAAGTAAGGGAGCTGTACATAGAACTACTTAAGACAGAGAACTCCGTTGACGAGTACTATAGGGAAGCAGGTATAAAGACGATAAAGTACTACGCAAATAAGGACGTAGGTGCGCTGATACTCGTTAAGGAGCTATTCGATAAGGTTGAAGAGACTGCAGACCTACTTATGAGGGTGGGGACCTATATCAGGTACCTCTCAATCCAAGGGTAGGGAAATTACTGAATGCCGAAGAGGGAGGGCGTATCTACTAGGATCTAAGGTGGTGGTGTTTGACTTAGAGCTAGCTAAGTGCATATTCTCTAAGGGCTTCTTCGGTAAGCCATTAGGCATTAAGAAACCTAAAACCGTTGATATTAACCAACCAATAGAGCTCTCGATCATTGAGGCTATATACCTAGCCGAGCTAGGGGTTATTGAGGTGGTTAAGGACGGTAGGGTATTAAGTATTAATGAGTTGTTAGAGATAGCTAAGAAGTTAATACCGGATGCTGAGCTCCTCTACAGTACGTACAAGGAGCTTAGGGAGCAAGGCCTAACCGTGAGGTCAGGACTTAAGTACGGTGCTGACTTCGCACTATACAGAACCCGTCCCGGGCTGGAGCACGCGCCTTACCTAGTTAAGGTACTTAGGTATGATGAGGAGGTAGACCCCGGGAATCTCATTGGTTGGGGTAGGATCTCACATAGTGTAAGGAAAAATCTACTAGTAGCTATAACCTACCCCGGAGGTGTTAGGAAGTACATAATGCTTAAATGGCTCAGACCCTAAAAATAAGTTGGTGAATGACTAATAACTCAATTATAGTGTATTGGTGATGGTGTTTGAGGGACCCCCATAGTAAGGGTTTTAGAAGAGGTAGACCCCCTCGAGGACCTCCTAGAGGCGAGCGTGTTAGGGGGGTACGTCCCCCAGCTAAGCCTATGCCCTTAGGTGATAAATGTAACCCGCTATGCCCGTTCTTTAAATGCTCTAAGAACGCCTTAGTAGTAGTTAATAGGGTTGTTAGAGGACATGTTCAGAAGGCAGCTATGTGTAGGTGGATAGGTGATCAGTGCCTAGGTTCATCTTGTCAGTTCGCGTTCTGCGAGAGACGGGCGTTGTTACCGGATGGTAAATGCGCGTTCGCTGTTAAGTTTAAGGAGAGTGGTGATGAGTATCTTAAGGAGGTTGAGAAGGAGACTCTAGGTGAGGAAGTATACGATATCATGGAGAAGCGAGTTGGGCGCAGAGAGACCTTCCTTGAGTAGATGGCCTGCCATCCCATACCTTATAAGCTCCATGACCCTTAATACCTAGTAAATCAAGTACCCTACCAACTACGTAGTCTATTAAGTCAGTAACGTCCTTAGGACCTATGTAGAAAGCTGGTGAAGCAGGCATTACTATAGCACCAGCTAATGAAGCTTTTAATGCGTTGATTAGGTCTAGAGTACTCAACGGCGTTTCCCTAATCACCAATATTACCTTCCTATGCATCCTTAATGCGTTAGCTACGCACCTACTTATTAAGTCACCCTGCCTAGAATTAGCTACGTCTGCCAAGGTCTTTAATGAGCATGGAATAACTACCACAGCATCTACGTAGTAGGACCCGGAAGCTAGTGGTGAGGTTAGTTCATTCTCCATGTAAATCACTGAGCACCTACTCCTTAAGTACCTCATTAACTCATGCTCGTCCAAGCACTCACTACTCGACACTTCTAAAGCCTCACGTGAAACAACAGCTACTACTTCATGTCCTAAATTACTGAGCCAGTAAACCATCCTTAAAGCGTACACTACACCACTAGCACCAGTTACGCAGACAACTACCCTCATTACGAACACCTACGTAAGTACCGTTGTAGAGTACCGCACCCTACTTTATAATGTATGCTACGTAGTATTAAGTAGATGATGAGGCTCGAAAGGTATGAACGGTGATTAACCCGCGCAGGACTGAGTGACGTAGGTGGTGTTAGTAATTATAAAGTGATTTGGGTTGATTCCCATAGAAAACTACTTAAGCTCGACCTCCTCACCAGGTTTTAGAATAACTACCTCTACGTCTGGCGCGTACTTACTGACGTATTCCTTAAACTCCTTTGGGGATCCCTTAATTACTGGGAACGTACCGTAATGCATAGGTATTACGTACTTAGGCCTTATGAGTTCAGCTGCCTTAGCCGCCTCCTTAGGACCCATTGTGTAATGCCCGCCGATGGGTAGCATAGCTACTAAGGGCTTGTAAAGCTCTCCTATTAGCTTCATATCATACATTAACCCAGTATCGCCTGCATGATAAACGAACTCACCCTCCCTACCGAATACGGCACCTGTTGAGTGTCCTCTTAAGCTTGAGTGATGCGCGTTAGTTAGTATTACGTAATAACCATCACCTAAGTCTATGGGTCCACCTATGTTAGCATCAATAACTCTAGAGGAGTCCCCCACCTCATCAGCTATATGGCTAGCTATCTCAAATATAGCTACTAACCTAGCGTTCCTATTAGATTTTAGAACCTCAATAGCGTCACCTAAGTGATCACCGTGGTCGTGAGTCACTATTACGTAGTTAATGTCCTTGGCGATCTCCTCGACATTCTTTACTGGTGACTTAGGGTTGGTTATCCAAGGGTCTACTAGGAACTTCCTACCCCCTATATCAACTATGAATGTAGCGTGTCCTAACCAACGAACTTTAACCATATCAAATCACCAATTACACAGAACGCAGTTGTGGGTATTATGGATTTAAGTAAGTGTTAAGTTAGTACCTATAATAGCTAATAAAGGATAACGCCCCACCTTAAGTGGGTTTAGGCAGTGGATGAGGAGGTAATTAATAAGTACTTAAGAGCTGGTGAAGTAGCCTACAGAATTAAGAAGTTAGTCAGTAACTTCGTTAAGCCCGGTACTAAGTTAGTTGAAGTAGCTGAGTTGATTGAGGGGAGAATTAGGGAGTACGGTGCTGAACCAGCGTTTCCTCTTAACATATCAGTAAATTACATAGCGGCGCATAGGACACCATTAGCTGATGATGAGGAAGTAATACCTGATGACTCAGTAGTTAAGGTCGATATTGGCGTGCACGTCGACGGTTACATAGCTGATACAGCAGTAACTTTAGTGTTTAATGATAAGTATTTAAGAATGGCTGATGTTAATCAAGAGGCTCTATGGAGGGGCTTAAGGAAGGTTAAGCCTGGTGTGAGATTTAGTGATGTAGGTGCAGTAATAAATAACTACGTTAGGAGGCACGGGTTTAAGGTGATTAAGAACTTAACGGGTCATGGATTGGGTAGGTACTTGATACACGCGGGTGAGGTAATACCTAATTACAGGGATCCATTAACGTTCGGTAGATTCAGAAGTGGTAGGGCATATGCCGTAGAACCCTTCGTTACTGATGGTAAGGGATTAGTTACTGAGGTCAGGGGGAGTATCCAGATATACGCGTTACGTAGGGAGGATGTTGTTGCTCATGACTTGGGTGGTTTGGGGGGCTCCGTACTTAAGATAGTTAAGGAGCGCTTCAAGACACTCCCATTCTGTGAGAGGTGGTTAATTAAGTACCTAGGTAGGGACGTTAGTATTAATGAATTAAGGAACGTACTTAACGAGTTAAGTATGAGGGGCTACCTCATATCGTACCCAGTCCTCATCGAGGTTGGTAGGGGGTTTGTAAGTCAATTCGAGGAGACATTACTCGTACTTAGGGACGGTATCCTAATAACTACGAATCCAGAGATAAAACAATAAATGCCCAAACACCCACTTACTTGAGGCTAGAGCGGGGAGAGGAAGTGGACGGAAGTAGTGATTGGGCCTCAGCGTTGTTGGTAGCGATAATATTAGCTTCATTCCTACTTAACTTTACCGACATACCCCAGAAAATGCAGTTGTGGAGGTGGGCTTCATACATACGTAAGAAGTTATTCATTATGGAGAGGATTGAGAGTGACGGTAAGGAGAAGGCTATTAGGTACTTCAGTAGGTTCGGAGTTAAGAATCCTAGGGAGATCGTTGAGGGGTTCCTAAGTAATTACTTCGTAATAAGCCCCGTAGATATCGAGCCTACCGACATAATAAGGAGGTTAAAGCACTTACTAAGGACCAGGGATTCAGCAGTTAAGTCGTACGTAAGGGATAGGCTAGTTAATGCTGATGAGGTAAGTAGGCATAACGCTGAGGTCGTACTTGAGATAGTGTCCGTTATTTCACAAATCAATAAGGTCGTGAAGCATTACTTCCAGTTAGGTCTTAGGTTCAGTAACTGGATATTAGTTATGCAGTTAGCTCTTGAATTACCTATAATACTTAAGCTCATGCAGTCATACCACGACGCACTAGACGCCTTCATTAAGGGAGTCCCCATAGGTGATGGTGCGGGACCGCTACTGGCTAGGTGGTTCGTGGGTTACGATGCTAAGGGTGAGTTAGTAGCTGAGGATACTGAATTAATTAAGACTCAATATAAAGGTAGGAATGTATACGTGATTAAGGCTAAAGGACCCGGGGCTACTGTGGGGTGGCCGGGCGATGCTGTTGAGAAGGTTATTGAGATGTTAGGTGGTAGGGTATCTAGGATAATAACTGTTGATGCAGCACTTAAGCTAGAGAGTGAGGAGACGGGTGAGGTGGCTTACGGAGTAGGTGCAGCTATAGGTGACCCAGGGCCTGAGAAGATAGCTATTGAGAGGGTAGCTACTAAGTACTCAATACCTCTTGAGGCGGTAGTTATTAAGATGTCGGATAGTGAGGCTATTAACGTAATGAATAAGAGCGTGTATGAGGGGGTTAAGAAGGCGTTAAACGTAGTTAAGAAGATAATTGAGGAGAAGGTACCTGAGGGCGGGAACGTAGTACTCGTAGGTATAGGTAATACCGTAGGTATAGTGTAGGGGCGATATAATGGCATCACCATTACTATCCGACGTAGCTGACGCGATAATCTTCATAGCTATAGCTCTCATAGTATCACTTATGGTTCTATACATAATAATGATAGCGTTCGCAACAAGGAGACAGGAGAAGGTCGTACCACCTAAGTTACTGACCGAGATAAGATGCTTAAGCGGGGACTACGAGGAAGTGAGGGAATTCTCGGAAGGTGAGTACGTAGGTAAGGAAGTAGGTAAGTGCCCTAAATGCGGCTCAAAACTAGTTGTAGCGGCGATATTTAAGGAGAAAACATCACAGCAATCAACAACTTAGGAAGCATCAAGCTTAAAAACCCCAACAGAAACTAATCCTTCGGCGGCCCCGGCCATAGCGGCTAGGAAACACCCGGACTCGTCAGATCCCGGAAGTTAAGCTAGCCGCGTTGGGAGGGCAGTAGGGTCCGCGAGGCCCTGCAGCCCTCCCAAGCCGGGGTCCCGCCGCAACACTTCTTCTGCTGATTAATTCCAGTAACCTAGAGACTAATTCTCGTGATGGCTTTCTCAGTCCTCGCTTTAGTTGAGCCTTATATGCGGGACTTATTCCCAAGTCCTTAGGTCTTATTCTATGCTTTTCCATAAGTTCTACAAATTCAGGACCCGATAACTCAGGAACTTCCGACATTATTACACCATTTTATATTCTGAAATAATATTTTTAAATTTAACTCTACAGACTATTTAGCAAGCATTTAGCAAATTATTTAGCAATCAATTTAATATTTCAATATTTGAAACAATATAATGAGGGGGTCCTGTATGGGTTCGGTCTCAGTAGTTGGTCCCCCTGGTCAATCCCAAGTTCAGTCTCAAGTCGAGGAAGTGATGGATAAGGAGGAGGTTGTCAGGGTTCTTAGGGAGTTGGGTGTTGTTGTCGATGTTGATGATGTTATGGTTGTTGAGCGCGTAACTGGAAGTACGTACTACGTGATTATCGCTAAGAACGGCGTTGCTGCTGA
>CAZVLA010000043.1:0-35349 GCA_964627805.1 uncultured Desulfurococcaceae archaeon | reverse complement strand
ATAAGGGAATAGAAAGTGCGTTGAGGCATTACGGTATTGACGTGCCGATCCGTGAAGATCCCATATAAGGGAATAGAAAGCGAGCCGTAGTTGAGGGACTCCCACTCAATCCACCCGTCTATGATCCCATATAAGGGAATAGAAAGTTGATATGCTTTACATAATGTCGTACTTGAACACTCCTTAATGATCCCATATAAGGGAATAGAAAGTAACTAGTATGAGGGGCAACTACACCTGTCACCTCTTTAGTTTTGATCCCATATAAGGGAATAGAAAGTTTACTTAAGTTAATTACCTACGTATTAGGGACTGAAAGATCCCATATAAGGGAATAGAAAGATGGGGTCTCCCTCAATTGTTGTGTAGAAAATGCATTTTTTTGTAGATCCCATATAAGGGAATAGAAAGAGACGTATGAGATGGCCCCCCAGAAGTCCGTTGGTGAGGGCTGATCCCATATAAGGGAATAGAAAGTTAGCGGAGCTAAGGAATATCACCAACCAACTAGAGACTGTTAGATCCCATATAAGGGAATAGAAAGCCTCTTCTTCCCATTCCGCTACTTCCCAATCTTCAAGCTCAGGATCCCATATAAGGGAATAGAAAGCTAAGCCCGTTCAGAGACCAAGACCTAAGGTAACCCCGCAACGATCCCATATAAGGGAATAGAAAGGATGTGTTAATTATCTCATTAATTTGTGTCTCTTGAGTAGGGATTTTCCCTTATGGGGGTTTGGGGGGAGGTTAGTATGGTGTTGCTTTCTTTTGATGTTTGGCTGGTGGTGTTGTTTTGTTGTTATAGACGAATCGTACATGCTTCTTAAAACCCTGGTTTGGTTCTTGGGTTTCGGTGATGGTATGAGGTTGGGTCTTGTGGTTTCGGTGGTTGTGGCTGTGTTGGTAGCTTCTACGCCTGTGTTAGTTAGTGGTGTGAGTGGTTTGGTTGGTAGTGTAGGTGGTGTGGTTAGTGAGGTATCGGTTAGTACGGTGTCGTTGGTTGGTGGTGGGGGTGGTGTATCTAGCTCAGTTAATGCTTCGGTAGTTGGTAGGGGTTGCGTAGTGTCTTCCGTAGGTCCTGATAAGTTAGTTGTGTGCCCTGCTGAGGTATACGTTAGTGGGGTAGGTGCTGAGGTTAAGTTAGTAGCTACGGTGTACTTCAGTCACGTACCCTGTAAGTACGGTAGGTGGTCATTAAGCGCGTCAGCAGTTAACGCATCCGTGGTTAAGGAGGTAGGTCCTGAAGTAAGTAGTGACGGCTCTAGAGCTACTGAGGTCCTCTACGTTAGGGTACTAGGTAATGGCTCAGTAACCATTACGTTCAAGTACAACTGCCCATACGGTAATGCTGAGGTGGCTAAGGTTAGGCTATACGTAGTTAAGGAACTACCTAAGGAGGTAACTGAAGTAGCTACTACATCAGTAACTAACGTAGCCACTCAGGAGTTGAGTCGTGAGGAACATGAAAGGATTAATGAGACGTTAAGTGGTGAGGTAATTAGTAAGTCATTAAGTAGTCAGTACATAGTACTAAGTACTAAGGTATACGTGAAGGGTGAGTGGGTATGCGGTAATGAGACAATGAACTGGGAGGAACTACTTAAGAAGGTAAGGGAGGGTGATGAGGTTAAGGTAGTTGCTGAGGTTAAGGAATTCGGCTTGAAGGCTGTGAGGATAGAACTAGGTAATGAGGTCTGCTACCTAAGCCGCGGAGGTCATGAGGAGTCACTAACAGTAACTACTACGGGCTCCGAACCACTTAACAGCACCCAAGCAACTAACTCAGCGACATCAGTAGTCAGTAGTGAGGGGTCAGTGAGTAAGGTATCAGGGACTATTGAGGAGGTGGGTAGTGACTACGTAGTAGTTAATGGGGTTAAGATATACTTCAGGGGTAGGTGGTCATGTAATGAATCAGTAGTTAGTAGGTGGGACGTAGTCGGTATGCTAAGTAAGGGTGAGGTAGCCACGATATACTACGAAACCCACGACTGGGGTAATAAGGCTGTTAAGGTAATTACGGGCAACTCAACATGCGTGTTAGCTACTGGGTGATGAGTCATGAGTAAGTACCTACACCTAATACGTAAGGCAACATCACTAACACTCCTAACTACATGGTTAGTAACTGGTGCTACGGGGTTCCTACTACTGATGACATCCCTAGGTATTAGGGTACCTACGGTAACTACCGACATACATACATACATGGGATTCACAGCGTTAGGGGTATCAGTGATTCACGCATACATGAACTCAGCAGCCCTAAGAAACTACTTAGGTATTAAGCGTAGGTAATTCCTTTTACTTACTCTCACTTAACTAGTCAACCCTAACTCATTTAGGTATTAGGTAGTGCTAACACATACTTCATCAGTACTTACGAATCACTACCGTACCTAGGTTAATGACCGTAGCTAACCTACCCTGCAATGGGTTGGGGAGATAATGAGTAGGTTAGTTAGTAAGGGGTTAGTGGGGGAGGTTAATGGAGGAGTTGGGTCTTAAGCCCTAACTACCTCCTCAACTCCATAACTAAGTGCTTAATCTCTGGTAGTATTAGCTCCTTCATAGCTAACTCGAAGGCGTCCCTCGAGCCCGGCGTAGTGAATACCAACTTACTACCCACTACGCAGGCGGTAGCTCTAGAGGCTATAGCTGCTGTTCCGTGCCTTAAGTAGGTTAAGTACCTGAATAACTCACCATAACCTGGTAGGTACTTATTGCATAACTCATTAACTACGTCAACCGTTACGTCCCTACGCCCGATACCCGTACCTCCAGTAGTTACTACTACGTCGCACTCACCACTACTTAGTAACTCCTTAAGTAACTCACGAATTAACTCGGGCTTATTAGGTGCTTTAACAGACTTAACTAACTCGTGACCCTCAGAACTAACTAATTCCTTAGCTAGTGGTGTTAACTCATCAACCCTCCTACCCTCGAAGATTGCGTCACTAGTCACTAGTAGGCAGAACCTAACCTTCAAACCCCTAGCTAATTCCCTATGCTCATCAATAGGCAACTCCCTAACCAGAAGTACTAACTCCTAAGCCTAAATAACTTAATCACTTAACGAAACCCACAATAACTTAAGATCAGTAAATCTACTTGGAGGTGTTCTTAAGTGCCATTCATTCGTAGGAGGAGGAAGGTACCCTTAAGGGTTGAGGACCTCATGTCGACACCAGCAATAACTATAGATAGGGACGCACCCCTAGAGGATGCTGCTAAGTTAATGAAGGAGAATAACATAGGTAGCGTAATAGTGGTTAGTAAGGAGGGTAGGATTGAGGGGATAATTACTGAGAGGGACTTAGTATTCGCTATGGCTGAGGGTAAGGTAGGTAGGAAGTACCCTATATGGATGTTCATGACTGAGAACCCACTAACGATTAGTCCCGGAGCACCAATTACCGAAGCACTTAAGATCATGAGGGACGCTAACATAAGGCACTTACCAGTAGTTGATAAGGAGGGTAAGCCAATAGGTATGCTATCCATTAGGGACTTAGTAGAAGCTATAGTTACCCTACTCTCAGTACCTACTGAGTAGTTTTTGTCATAACTCAATAATGGTTAAGTCATTAGGTACTACCAAGTTCCTAGGCTTAGACCTACTACTCAATCTCCTAAGTATGTACTCCTCAGACTCCCTACTTAAGTGGAACGTAGTTACTAAGCCCCTAACTGACTTACTCAGCTTAATCACCTCATCAACTGTTGAGTGCCCCTTAGACCTAGCTAACTCCTCCATACCACCAGGTAGGGTAGCCTCATGAATTACTAAGTCAGCTAATTCAGCAACCTTAACTACGTCACTAGTCTGGGTAGTGTCTGATGTGTAGTATATTATTGAGTCACCATCACTAACGACGACCCCGTAAGTAGGTACGGTGTGTCTAGACTTAACTGGTGAGATCCTTAAGTCACCAATACTCAACTCCCTACTAATACCTAGGAACTCAGTAGATCCCCTAACCTCCTTAGGTAATGTAGGCTTAATCAACCCCATAACACGCTCAGTAATTGATTCGTGAGTAGCTATCCTCAACCTACTCAACCCACCCCTAGCTAACGCCATGACAGCAGCATCGAATAGACCTCCCCAATGGTCTAAGTGCTCATGACTTACGTAGATTAAGTCGATGTCCCTAAGCGTAAGCCCTAAGTAGTCAAGCCTCCAGGAGGAGGCCTCACCGAAGTCAATCAGTACCCTAACTGACTTAGACTCAATAAGTAATGAAGCCCTAGCCCTACCCGGAGGGCCCCCAGCACCTGCAGTACCTAAGTAGTATACCCTCAACTCAACCACCTACTAAATCCGTTGATCCTTAAGTAATTATGTTTGTAGGTTGGTTAAGCCTATATACTTAAGTATGAAGTAGATACGGCGTCGGGGATGCGTAGGTACTTAGTAGTGCTTACGTACTTAGTGGTACTGACTACATCATTAACTACCCTAACCCCCTTAACAGTACTAGCTAGTACAGGCTCAGGCGTTAGTACCCCTACCCCCTCCTACGGGGTACCTACGGAGTGTAGGACCTACTACTTCATGGATCTAGTGTACTTCTTCAACTCAAGCATGAGTACTAACATAACGCTGGACATACCCATTAACTTAAGCTTAGGACTAATTAATCAAACAGCATACGTAGTCATAGGTGCTAATGAGAGCTTAGGTAGGTTGAGGGTAACGCCTAAGACGAGGAACTTACTAACCTACGTAATTAGCTACGTTAAGGTGTGCTACCCAGAACATACTTGGTTATTCGGTCAGTTACTATCACTTAGTAGGAAGCCCCAGCTCTACCATAGCTACTCAGTACCTAAGGAGTTAATTAGGAAGTACGTAGGTAAGGCTGAACCGATAATATATGAGGTAGTTAGGAAGGACTTCATTAAGTTCCTTGAGGGTAGGTCCCTAAGCTTAAGTAACTTAAGCGTAGCTGGGTTAGCTACCTACGCAGCTATGTTTACTTACCTATACTACATAAACTACACACCATCACCAATACCGCACAGCGTTACGGAGACCGTTAAGAGTGGGAGGGGTGATTGCGACGACATGTCTAGGGTATTGACTGAGCTCCTATGGAGTTACGGAGTACCTGCGTTAATGGGTGAGGGGTACGTAGTTATTAAGGTTAAGAAGCCTATAGTCAGTAGGTATGGCTTAGTAACTAGGGACGTAACTAACTTAGGTCCACACGCATTCGTAATAGCTTACCTACCCGGTATTGGGTGGTCCTCAATCGACTTACTAGCTGGTTCACTAATCTTCTACCCATTCATATTCCTAAACGTAACTAACGATACCTCAGTACCTAAGGGTATTGCCAAGGAGTTTAGGAAGGTAATGAACTCAATAGGTGCTTACGAGGTAGTACTCGCGGTACCTGCTAAGTACGTTAATACAGCTACTAAGGAGTTAGGCATACCTAAGTACTTAGTACTTGATGCGTTAGCTAAGTACGTATACTACCTAATGAGGTCTAGACCACCATCACTTAAGGACGCGGTGAACTTCCTCAGCACCTTAAGTAGCGTTAGTAAGTACGGACTAATTAATGAATTAACTCAATTAAGTAGGGTTAGGTACGTTAAGCTAGTCAGACCTACTTAGGCACTATAGGTCGTTATTGACCTACGTACTACTCAGTAATTACTGAATCTAGTTAGGTAAGGTTGTTAAGTACTCTAATCACTACGTTATTGGTGCTACTGAGTAGGTTAAGATGACTTACGAAGTACTTAACCCCCTACTTAAGCCTTACGGGTTAAACTTATACGTCACCCCCCACTAATGACTACTTAATCATACGGGGGTGAGGGGGAGTGAGGGTAGCTATAGTGTCTAGGACACCACCCTCGGAGTGCGGTATAGCTGAGTACGTGAGTATGCTTGCTTCAGTACTTAACTCATTCGGTGATGTGGAGACCGTACTGGTGGGTAATGCTGAGGGTGTTGGTGGGTTAGGTATTAGGTACGTAGATAAGTACTCAGGTAGTGAGTGCGTGACTTGCTTCTCAGTAAGTGACTCAAGCTACGACGGTATTATTGAGTGCGTTAGGGAGTTGGATCCGGATGTAATCCATATACAGCACGAGTACGGCGTATTCACTAGCTTAGGTGGGTTCTTAAGGCTCGTTAAGGGTCTTAAGGAGTTAGGTAAGGATGTAGTAGTTACTCTACATACGGTAGCACACGCATTAAAGGGTAGTGAGTACGTTGAGTTTCAGAGGGAGTTAGTTAGGTTATGTGACGCGGTAATCGTGCATAGCGTAGTTCAGGAGTATGAGTTGATTATGGAGGGTACCGACCCTAGTAAGTTATTTAGGGTACCTCACGGAACCCTCATAAACCCGTACAGGGTGGTTAGTAGGCGTGAATTAGCTAGGGAGTTAGGTATTCATGAATTCATTAGTGATGGTGAGGTACTAATAACTACCCCAGGCTTCATAAGGGGTGATAAGGGGTTAATTACGTTACTTAAGGCGTTCAAGTTAGTTAGTAGTAAGTACGACGCTAAGCTACTACTAATAGGTACCCCCCAGTACGACGGTCATAAGTACTTAGGTAGGGTTAAGGAGTTGATGTGGGAGTTAGGGAGTGATGTAGTACTCATTAAGAGGTTCTTAAGTAGGGAGGAATTACTTAAGTTCATAGCACTTAACGACTTAATAGTGTTCCCCTACGAAGATAAGTACCACTTAGGGGTTAGCGGTGCTTTCCACCTAGCAATAGGTACTCACAGACCAGTAGTATGTAGTAGGGCACCTAGGCTTATTGAGTGCTATGAAGTAGCTCCAGAAGCTACCGTACCTAGGAACGACCCGGACTTAATTGCTGAGAAGTTAGTTAGGTTTATTGAGTACCCTGAAGAGGCTCTAGAGGTTAGTAAGAAGTTATGGAACTACGCACTAGAGACTTCATGGGAGAGGGTGGGTGAGTTACATAGGACCATATACTACAGAGTCCTCGAGTCTAGTCAATAACGTATGAGGTACTACCGAATCCTTGAGGACCTACGGACTTATTAATCACTTCCTTAATCCTCATTAAGTACACTGGGTAGTACTTACTACCTCCGTGGTAGAGTCTATGCATTAAATTAACCCACTCCCAGTAAGGACCCTCCTCGAGAATCCTTACTGAGCACCTAACCTCGTAGGAGGTAGCTGGTGGTGTGTAGAAGAGTAGTACCGCCTCCTTAGTAGCCCTAACATTAGCCCATGTATGCCTAAAAGCCATTTCAAGAGATGCTAGGTACCTAAAATCAATTACCTCAGGATTATAGACGTACTTACCAAGGAACTTAAGTAATTCATCACCCCTTAAGGGACCCTCCCTAACCAGCCCCCTAACCTCACTTAGTAACTCATTAACTAAGCCCTCCCTAGGTACGAAACCAACCATCTTAACCGAACCCCTAAGACCCTCAGGTCCGTGGGTAATCATTACTGGAGTAGCTCTAGTTAATTCAATCAATGCTTCACACTTACTTAATGAGCCATCAAGTAATGACTTAATAGCCCTCCACCTACTCCAGAATACGTACTCAATAAACTCCCTACCTAAGGAGGTACTCAACGAACTCACCTACCTATAGTATAGCTTGCTTTAATTAATTAAAAGTAAATTACCTTAATTACGTCGCGTTAGTTACGACCGGGGGTAATTAATGAGTAGTTAAGTCACCTTAATTAGGTTTGAAGTAGTTAGTGAGGTTCTAGGGGGTATTCAGTAGTGGATGCGGTGTTTAGGGTTTCTAGGAGGTTATCACTAATTACTGCCTGCTCAGCTATCCGTGGTGTCTTAATGCCTTCATTCCGTATACTACTCCCCCTCTACCTACTGTCGATAGGTTATAGAGTACCTGACTTCGGGCCCATAGCTACTTACGCCTCAGTAATTACTGCCTTACTACTACCCTTCATCGGCTACGTAATCGACTCTGGCTACGTAGCCCTAGCTGGTGTCCTCTCTAACGTATTCATTACTGCTTCACTCCTCCTACCCTTAATTAGCGACGGTAATTACTACTTAGTAATCATTACCTACGCATTAGCTAATTTAAGTATGTTTATGTGGCAACCGGTTAGGGGTGCTGTAGTTGTTAGGGAGGTACGTACTGACGTATTCGGTAGGGTGTACGCCTCATTCTCGCTAGCCTTTAATGTGTTTAGGGTTGCTTCACCATTAATTGCTGTAGGTATTGCTAAGTACCTAGGCTACTTAGGTGCTATGGCTGCTATAGGTACGTTAGGTACTGCATCAGCTACACTCTTCTACGTAGCTACTAAGGACTTGAGGGTTGAGTCAGTAGTTAGTAGGGGATTCTTAAGTAGTGTTAAGGAGTCCTACCTAAGGGTCTTTGAGGTACTTAAGTTAAGACCTAAGCTACTGCTCTTCACCATACTAGATAGGTTCGGCTGGGCACTCTGGATGCCCATGATTAACGCCTACCTAAAGAGTTACTGCGGCTTAAGTGATGAGGGTGTAGCTCTCTTCAATAGCTTACTAGCGATTACTATGCTAGTAATGTCCTACCCAGCAGGTTACTTAACTGATAGGTTAGGGGCTGGTAAGGCGTTAGTAATTAATGAGGTAGTAGCTACCTCCTCCGTAGCTACCTTAGCACTAGCTACTTCAGAACCACTCATATACGTACCACCGATACTAATGGGTGTTAGTGTCTCACTATGGATATCGGGCTTCAACGCATTAACTACTTACATGGGTGGTACCCGTAGGTTAGGTGCTTTAAGGACTGGGTTAGACTCAGTAAGGACCTTACTAGCTGTACCGGCCCCGATGATTGGGGGGTTACTGTACTCTGTAGTATCGACTACGGCACCATTCATAGCTGGTACGGCCTTACTAGCACTAGCTACCTACTCATTAACTAAGGCATTAGGTAGTGAAGTTAGGTAGTTACCAGCTTAAAATGTTTAAATTATTTAAAGAATACCTACGTAGATTCAATGAGGTGCTCCCTTGAGGGTAGCCGTGATTAGGATGAAGCAACCCGACTGCCCAGTAGTTAGGTTGAGTACTTACTTACCTAGTATTGAGATTTACATAATAGACTCTAGACTGGTCAGTAATTACTTAAGGGTCGTGGCACTCATTAAGCACTACGAAGTACCTAGGAAGTTAATTCATGAACTACTAATTAAGTCTGGAGCTAAGAGTACTGAATTCATAACTACATCAAGTAATACCTCACTAATCGTGATTAAGTGCTCACCAACTAAGGCCTTCGAGTGTATGTGTAGTAAGTCACTAACATTCAAACCACTAATAGCTAAGGGAGGTAGTGAGGATTGGGTAGTAGTAACACCTAGTAGGAGGGTAGCTAATGAGGTACTTAATGACTTAAGGGTTAGTAATGAGGTTGAGGTAATTACTGAATTGAGTGTAGGTATTAAGGAAGCACCAATCATTGCATTATTAACATCACCTGAATCACTCATTAGGTTAAGTAACTTAATCAAGGACTCACTACTAACTAATCAGCAGGGAGTAGTTGTTAGTAAGGCATTGAGCATGGGTTACTACTCAAGCCCTAGGGAGGCAGACCTAGGCGACTTAGCTAGGGAGTTGAGGCTGTCTAAGGCAGCAGTTGCTAAGGTACTTAGGAGGGCTGAGCGTAAGGCAATGAACCTAGTACTTAACCTAACTAAGGTGGTTAAGCCCTACTTAAGTAGTTAATATGTTAACCACCTACATTATATCCCCCACAACCCTAACCTCAAGTGGTGATTAGCCATAGTCGGCGGGGGAGGTAGTTAAGGTAGGTAGGCTTAAGGTAGGTCTTAAGTTAAGGGAGTTACCAGCATTCATAGGTATCGCAGCTGCCTTCGGCCCGGGGATCGTGTGGGCTGCAGTAGCTCAGGGTTCTGGTGAGTTCATTTGGTGGCCCTACATGGCCGCTAAGTACGGTACTGCATTTATGTGGGTACTAGCTATAGCTGCGTACATGCAGTTCATCGTTAATCACTTCGTAATAAGGTACACAGCAGCTACGGGTGAGGGTATATTCTACGCATTCGCTAGGATACACCCCATATTCAGCTTAGCCATGATGATTATGTGCTTACTAACCTTCAGCTGGATGGCTGGGTACGCAGGTGCTGGAGCTACCGCATTAGCCGCACTAACCCACTTCCCTCCAGGACTACCTATTAAGTACCAAGTGATATTCTGGACCTACGTAACCGTAGCTGTATTCGTAGCTGCTCTATGCTTAGGGAGGGTAGTCTACAGTATCGTTCAGTGGTTCATGTACGTAACCTTCGCAATAGCTACTGCAGGACTACTCATAGTTGCTTTCGCAGCACCACCAGTACATAAGTACGCGCCTCAGTTCCTACCATCACTAATACCCATACCGAGACCTGAGTTCTGGGAGACGCTATCTAAGATGCCCTTATCAGATGCTTCAATACTGATTACCTGCATAGCGTTCGCAGGTATGGGTGGGTTCTTCAACCTAATGTACTCGTACTGGTGGAGGGAGAAGGGCTTAGCTATGGCTAAGTACGTAGGTAAGGTAGTTGGGTTAGCTGGTAAGCCAGAACCAATACCGGAGTCTGGATTCGCTATTGACCCAAGGAAACCTAGTGAGTCTGAAGCTAGGAGGAGGTGGAGGTACTGGATGAGGTTCTCACACATCGATAACCTAGGTTACGGAGTAACTAGTAACTTCCTAACAATGATACTAACCACTACCCTAGCTTACTCAATACTTAGGATGGTCTACCACACCTACCCTAAGGGGTATGAGTTATGCGTAGTACAGGCTAAGTGGTTCTCGTACATGTGGGGACCTACGGGAGCAGCTATCCTCTGGGTAATTGCTTGGGCATTCATGGGTAACTGCTACTTAGGTATAATAGATGCCGTACCTAGGATGTTCACTGACGCCGTCTACTCAATATTCGAGAGGGCTAGGAGGTGGAGCTATAGGAGGTGGTACTACGTGTGGCTATTCACTTACGTAGTACCCCTATCACTAATAACTCCATGGCTAGCTAAGCCCGGCTGGTTAATAATTACGTGCGGTATCCTTAACTTCTTCGCTATGGTGATATACATACCCGCCCTCCTCTACCTATGGTACTCAATAATGAGGAGGGACTACCCAGCTAAGTTCGCAGTACCTGGTAAGTGGTGGTTCGTAGCTGGTGTAGTAGCTACTATGTTCTACCTATACGTAGCTATTTGGTACGTAGGTATTAGGTTCCACTAACGTTTTTAATCACTACACGTACTAACCAACACCGTAATTACCTCCCATGAACTAATGAATTAGGTGGGAGTCATGAGGAGTGACGTAGTTAAGTTAGGTATTGAGAGGTTACCTCATAGGGCATTACTTAAGTCATTAGGCTTAACTGATGATGAGTTACGTAGGCCCTTAGTAGGTGTTGCTTGTGCTTGGAGTGAGTTAGTACCTGGCCACACGCACTTGAGGATGGTTGCTGAAGCTGTTAAGGCGGGTATTAGGTTAGCTGGTGCTACACCCCTTGAGTTCGGGGTCATAGGTGTTTGCGACGGCTTAGCTATGGGTCATGAGGGTATGAAGTACTCACTACCTTCTAGGGAGTTAATAGCTGATAGTATTGAGGTAATGGTTGAAGCTCATAGGTTAGATGCTGTAGTACTTATTGCTTCATGCGATAAGATAGTACCTGGTATGTTAATGGCTGCCGCTAGGTTAGACATACCAGCTATATACGTACCTGGAGGTCCCATGCTACCAGGTAGGTTTAGGGGTTCCTACGTCGACGTTAAGGACGCCTTCGAGACTGTAGGTGCTTACGGTCGTGGTGAGTTAAGTATTGAGGATGTTAAGGAGCTTGAGGAGGTTGCGTGCCCTACGTGTGGTTCATGTGCCGGGCTCTTCACAGCTAATACGATGAATTGCTTAGCTGAGGCCTTAGGTATGACCGTAGTTGGTGGCGGTACGGCACCAGCACCTTACTCTGAGAGGTTGAGGTTAGCTAAGAAGTCCGGTATGTTAATCGTTAAGTTGATTGAGAAGGGGGTTACGGCACTTAAGATAATGACTGAGGAGGCGTTTAGGGATGCAGTAGCTGTTGACTTAGCTATGGGTGGGTCAACAAACACCCTACTACACCTACCAGCAATAGCTCGTGAAGCAGGTATTGACTTACCACTAGACGTATTTGATGAGTTGAGTAGGAAGACACCAACACTAACTAAGTTAAGCCCAGCAGGTAAGCACTACTTAGTAGACCTCCATGAAGCCGGTGGTGTCTACGCGGTTATGAAGGAGTTGAGTAAGTTAGGGCTTATTCATGAGGATAGGTTAACTGTTGAGTTAAGGACGGTCGGTGAGTTACTTAGGGATGTAGTTGTTAGGAGGAGGGACGTGATTAGGTCTGTGGAGAACCCATACTCAAGAGAGGGTGGCTTAGCTATCCTTAAGGGCTCACTAGCACCTAAGGGGGCCGTGGTTAAGGTTAGTGCAGTACCTGAGGATATGTTAGTGTTTGAGGGTAGGGCTAAGGTCTTTGATAGGGAGGAGGAAGCTGTTAAGGCATTAATGAGTGGTGAGGTACGTGAGGGTGAGGTAGTGGTTATTAGGTATGAAGGACCTAAGGGAGGTCCTGGAATGAGGGAGATGCTACTACCTACAGCAACTATAGCAGGTTTAGGACTTACTGAGAAGGTAGCGTTAGTAACTGACGGTAGGTTCTCAGGAGCTACTAGGGGCTTAGCGGTGGGTCACGTATCACCAGAGGCTGCTGAGGGTGGCCCAATAGCTGTTGTTGAGGATGGTGACTTAATAAGGATTGACGTACCTAGGAGGAGGTTAGACATACTCGTTAGTGAGGAAGTTATTAAGGAGAGGCTCAGGAAGTGGTCACCACCCCCACCTAAGGTTAGGAGGGGCTACTTGAGGAGGTACTCAAGACTAGTTACCTCAGCATGTACTGGTGCCGTACTTAGTGAGTAAAGCCTATAACCCCCTCAATCACTTTCTTGAGGGCATTGGTGTAATTCGATGAGTGAGGTAGGTAGTGAGGGTGTTGAGTGGCACGCACTAACTCCTGAGGAGGTACTTAGGAGGTTAGGGACCTCAGCTACTGAGGGTTTGAGTGATTCTGAAGTTAGGTCTAGGTTGGGGAGGTACGGGCTAAACGTTATTGAGGAGAGGAGGGTATCACCCCTTAAGATGCTTGCTAGGCAATTCACTAACTTCCTAATAGTTATTCTAGTCGTAGCTAGCTTAGTAGCCCTAGCACTTGGTGAGTTCATCGACGCTACCGTAATACTAGCTATAGTAGTACTCATGGGTGTTACGGGCTTCATTCAGGAGTACAGGGCTGAGCGTACGGTTGAGAAGCTTAAGGAGTTAGCTAGCCCGACAGCTAGGGTCTTGAGGAGCGGTAAGGTAGTTACGGTACCTGCTAAGGAGGTAGTACCTGGTGACGTAATAGTTCTTAGGGAGGGTGATAGGGTACCAGCTGATGCTAGGGTTATTGAGTCTGACGGCTTAGAGGTTGATGAGTCATCACTAACTGGTGAGTCCGTACCCGTGCATAAGGTACCTGACCCACTACCTAAGGACACACCACCCCTAGATAGGAGGAACATGGTCTACATGGGGACCTACGTAGTTAGGGGTAGGGGGTTAGCGTGCGTAGTAGCTACGGGCATGAATACCTTCCTAGGTAGGGTAGCTAAGCAGGTTCAGGAGGTTGAGGAGGAGAGGACCCTACTTGAGAGGGAGTTGAATAGGTTCGGTAGGAGGGTAGGTGCTATATTAGTTGGTATATGTGCTGTAGTATTCATTGTTTCAGTACTCATTAGGGCTGAGTCAATAATTGACTCACTACTACTCGCTATAGCCTTAGCAGTTGCTGCTATACCTGAGGGCTTACCAGCTATAGCTACGATGGTCCTAGCCTTAGGTGCTTGGAGGATGGCTAGGAGGAATGCGTTAGTTAAGAGGTTAGCAGCTATTGAGACCTTAGGTGCTTGTAACGTAATAGCTAGTGATAAGACGGGGACCATAACTAAGGGTGAGATGACTGTTAAGAAGGTTTGGTTAGGTGGTGACTTAATCGAGGTTACCGGCGTTGGTTACGAACCTAGGGGTAGGTTAGTTGGTGAGGGGTATGATAGGGGGTTGATTGAGTTACTAGCTAAGCTATTAGCTGCTCACACATCAATTGATGCCTCAATAGAGTTAGTTGGTGGTAGGTGGGTAGCTAAGGGCTCACCTACTGAGGCATCAGCTCTAGTACTTGCTTATAAAGTCATTGGTGAGGTAGGTGTTGAGGAAGCTACTAAGGAGTTGAGGGTAGTTAAGACAGTACCCTTCGATAGGTTTAGGAAGAGGAAGACAACACTACATAAACTACCTAACGGTAAGTACGTAGCAGTATCAAGCGGTGCCCCCGAATCCGTACTAAGTATTAGTAAGTACTTAGTAACTAAGGAAGGTACCTCAGTACTTAATGATGAGTTAAGGAGTAAGGTACTTGAGGTTGTTGAGTCATTAGCTAGGGATGGCTACAGAACCTACGCAGTAGCTTATAAGGAGGTCTTAAGACCTGATGAGGAGCTCGAGGAGGGTATGAAGTTCCTAGCTATCCTCGCTATCCTAGACCCACCTAGGGATGAGGTTAGGGGAGCTATTGAGGAGGCTAGGAAGGCGGGTGTTAAGGTCGTCATGGTTACGGGCGACCATAGATTAACAGCTACAACGATAGCTAGGATGGTCGGTCTAGACGTTGATAATGGCTTAGTACTTGAGGGTAGGGACTTAGATAGGATGAGTGATGAGGAGCTTGAGGGAGTTATTGATAAGGTAGTAGTATTCGCTAGGGTGACCCCCGAGCATAAGGCTAGGATAGTTAAGGCACTTAAGAGGAGGGGCTACGTAGTAGCTATGACTGGTGACGGCGTTAATGACGCACCAGCACTTAAGCTAGCTGATATAGGTGTTGCTATGGGTATTAGAGGTACTGACGTAGCTAAGGAAGCTGCTCAGTTAATACTACTAGACGATAACTTCGCAACTATAGTTGAGGCTATTAAGGAGGGTAGGGTCATTTATGAGAACCTTAAGAAACCAATTAACTACTTACTAACGTGTAACTTAGGTGAGGTAGCACTAATATTCGGTTCTGAAATGCTTGACCTACCACCAGCACTAACAGCTACTCAACTACTATGGATAAACATAACTACGGACGCACTACCAGCCCTAGCCTTAGGTGTTGAACCGCCTGAGCCGGGTATTATGGAGAGACCGCCTAGGGGTAGGGAGTCGTCATTAATAACTAATAGGAAGGTCCTCTACTACGTGTTAATGGGTGCTTTACTAGGTGGTTCCGTAATTGCTCTATACTCACTAACCCTACCGCTAGGTCTTAGATTCGCTAGGACCGTAGCCTTCACCTCAATAGCATTCTCAGAGTTTGGTAGGGCATTAGCTTCTAGGAGTGAGGAGTTACCTATATGGAGGTTAAGGAGGAATAAGTGGTTACTGCCAGCACTCCTAGCATCAGCTGCTCTACAGTTGATGGTGCTTTACGTACCACCACTAACCACTCTATTCAGGACTTACCCACTACCACTAAGTACCTACGCCTACATAGCTGTAGTACCTCTACTGATATACGTAGCTGATGAGGTTAGGAAGTTACTTAGGATTAGGATATCGTGAGGTTGGGGACTTGAGTGAGTTAGTTATTGGTGTTAGTAACGTAGTATCACCTCTATGCTACTCAGTAATTAGGGTTGAGCCATTCAGTAAGTGCTCCCTAAACTGCGTGTACTGCTTCGGTAGGTGGTACTGGAGGGAGGGGGTCTTAAGACCTAATTTTAGAGTTATTAGGGGGTTCAGTAACTTAGTTAAGTCAGTCATTAACTCAGGTAGTAAGGCATTACCAGCTAGATTAGCTACGTTAAGTGAGCCCTTCCAAGATACTGAATTAAGTCTTAAGTTAAGTCTTAAGGTACTTAAGTTGAGTCTTGAGTATGGCTACCCACTAATAATTAATACTAAGTCAGTGAATTACGTTGAGGATCCTTGGCGTAGGGTGATTGAGGAGTTATGTAGTGAGGGCTTAGTAGTTATTCAAGCCTCCATACCGTCACTTAATGAGGTAGTTACTAAGTACTTAGAACCTAAAGCACCTACTGTTAAGGAGAGGTTAGAGGCTCTGAAGGTACTTAGTGATGTATGTGATGCCTTAGTAGTTAGGTTATCACCATACATACCTAGATTAAGTACTTACCCATCAATTAATGAGTTAGTGAGTACGTTGAGGGAGGTAGGTGTTAAGCACGTAATTACGGAGTCATTAAGGATCGGTACTGTTGAGGTCAGTAATTACTCATGGCTACTTAGGAAGTTCGGATTGAGTATGGAGGACCTAGAGCCCTACAGCTTAGTTAGTGAGTCAGTGCTTAGGTTTAACCTAAGGACTAGACTTAATGAGTACCGTGAATTATCTCGTGAGTTACTTAAGGAGGGGATAACATTCGCTACGTGTAAGGAGGGGTTATTTGAGTTACACACAGCACCTAACTGCTGCGGTATCCACCTACTTAGGAGTGAGGTAGTTGGTGTGAGACCTACGCTTAAGGAGCTCTACGACTACGTAGTTAGGTTTGGTAGGTTAAGTATTGATGTTATTGATGATGTACTCTACAATGAGATATGTAGGCGTGAGGGTATGCTATGTAGGGACGACTTCATTAACTACCCTAAGGAGGTACGTAAGCTACTTAAGTACCATGAGAGGAAGTTACTTAAGGTAGTTAAGAATCCCGAAGTACTTAGTAAGGTAGCTCCTAACTTAAGTATCGTGAGTAATTACTTAGTTACTAACGACTTACTAACTTCCTAATTAATTCATAACCCTCCCTAACAGCCCTTACATTCTCCTCCCTAAACCTTGAGTGGGGTAACGCATTAATTACCTCATTAATACTGACTACCCCTAAACCAGCGAAGCACCCTAGGGCAGCCATACTCTCCCTACTAGGTGCTACCTTAGTTAGTGGTGCCTTAATCCATGACCCCCTAATTAATTCCTTAGGTACTAAGTCCTCATTAACTATAACTACCTCACTACCCTCAGCTAACTTAACCCACCTCTTAAGTCCTGCTGGGTGAAGTATCGCTAAGTAATTGAATGACTCCACGAATGGGTTCTCGATGGGTCCCTCACCGTAAACTACGTAAGCAAGTACTGAACCACCCCTAACCTCAGCACCGTAACTCTGTAGTTGGGATACGTAGTAACCCGACCTGAATAGGGCATTAGCTAACGTAGTTACTGCGTAAACCACTCCCTGACCACCCATACCGAGTATACCTACGGAGTACTCACGGGTCATTACCGAGCCCCCACTACATCTTTACGTACTACTCAATAACCTTAACTACTAACTCACTACCCTCAACACCAACTACCTTAACCTTAAGACCCGGTCTCAACCCGATGCACTCACTTAGGCATTTAGCCCTCCACAACTCACCGTCGATCCTAATTAGTAGTGAGTTCCTCGATACCTCAACTACGGTACCTACTAAGCCCCTTAACTCATCAAGACCCTTAATAGGTGGTCTTAACTGGGCCTTAGCACCTTTGTAGAGGGCTATGGAGGTTATGGTGAGTACGGCTAGGGCAGGTACTACGTAGTACCAAGGTATGTGGGAGGTGATTAGTAAGGCAGTAATTACTACTAAGGTAATTATTATGGGTAGGTCATCAGCTATTGAAGCGATTAGGGACTCCCTCAAGGCATTACCTCCTAAAAATCACGGGTATATCCTACCCCTCCACCTCGGGAATGGAGTAGCGTCTCTTATGTGGTCAAGCCCGGCTATCCACATAACTAACCTCTCAACACCTAATCCGAAACCTGAATGCGGTACTGAGCCGTACTTCCTAAGGTCTAAGTACCACTCGTAGTCCTTAGGATCTAGACCCTCCTCCTTAATCCTAGCTAGTAATTTACCGTAGTCATCCTCCCTCTGAGAACCACCTATTACCTCACCGTAGCCCTCAGGTGCTAGGAGGTCGAAGCCAAGCACGACCTCAGGTCTCTTCGGGTCCTCCTTCATGTAGAACGCCTTAATCTTCTTCGGGAAGTGAGTAACGAAGAATGGCTTGTCGAAGTCCTCAGTAAGTGCCCTCTCCTCATCAGCACCTAAGTTATCGCCCCACTCAATACTGAATCCCTTCTTCTTAAGTCTCTCAATAGCTTCGTCATAAGTTATCCTCGGGTATGGTGGTTCTAGAGCTGGTTCTAACTTACTAACGTCCCTACCTAGGAACTTAAGCTCCTCACTCCTCTCCTCAAGGACACGCTTAACTGCGTAGGCAACCATCTCCTCAGCTACCTTCATAGTATCCTCCATATCGTACCAAGCACCCTCAATCTCTAAGTGCCAGTACTCACTTAAGTGCCTCCTAGTCCTCGACTTCTCAGCCCTAAATGACGGTGTTAGTGACCATACCTTACCTAAGGTGAATATCATTACCTCTAGGTAGAGCTGAGCTGACTGGCTTAAGTAGGCCTTCTTATCGAAGTACTTAACCTCGAATAACGTAGCACCACCCTCAACGGCTGAGCCAGTGAGTATCGGCGGTGTTACTTCCCACCACCCATGACTGAGTAACCACTCCCTAAGTGCTTGGAGTACGGTGTGCTTTATCTTCATTATAGCTGCCATCCTCCTAGACCTAAGCCATAGGTGCCTATGGTCTAGTAGGAACTCTATATCCTCCTTACCCCTTATAGGGAATGGTGGTGAGAAACCGTAGACCTTAATAAATGAGGCAACAACCTCCCTACCACTAGGTGCTCTAGGGTCCTCCCTAACAACACCCTTAACCTCAATGCTTGACTCCCTACTTAACTTCTTAACTAACCTCCACTCATCCTCACTTAAGTTACTCCTATCGAGGACTACCTGAACAACCCCTGTTGAGTCCCTAACCCAAGCGAATACCTTACCACCTACCTTGAATAACCTATGGACCCAACCACGAATGACTACCTCCTTACCTAAGGAGGGTCCCTGTAGAACGTCCTTAATAGGTACTGAAGCCTCAGCTAACACCTAAACCACCAGTAAGTAGTGGTTCTTAAGTAAATATATAGGTATATACGCAGGTCCTCAACTACCTTAACACGTAGGGTGTGTAGTGGTGGGTAGGTTAGTCATTACCTTACTAGTAATTACCTCCTTAGCTACGGTGTTAGTAGTGACTACCTCAGTACTACGTACTTACAACTACTCAGGAATTACTTGTGAGTCACTACCTAGTAAGCCAGTAGTAGCTACTTACTACTACGTATGGTACGGTGATGGCTTAGGTGGTAGGCACTGGAACGATAGCTCAGTTACTCAAGTAGTTGATGAGCCCCTAATAAACTACTACTCAAGTATTAATGAATCAGTTATTGAGTGGCAGTTAAGATTAATACGTAACGCAGGTATTGACGTACTATTCATTTCATGGTGGGGACCTAACTCCTACGAAGATAGGGTTGCTAGGGAGGTCTTCAATTTACTACCTAAGTACGGCCTTAAGGCAGCCTTACTAATCGAGCCATTCAGGGGTAGCGGGTTTACTGACGCATTAACTAAGTACGGACCTAAGTTCTGGGAGTCCGTACTACCCTATATTGAGGAGGTATACATTAGGAAGTACGGGAGTAGCTACTTTAGGTTATGCGGTAAGCCACTAATACTTACCTTCGCACCCGTAGGTCTCCTATACCTACCTAGGAGTAGTGACTACGTATTCAGGGTAGTCAGTACTCACGTAGACCTACTTAAGATGCTAGGTCTTAGGGCTGACTGGGACTTATGGCCTGACTACCTAGCTCCGTGGGTTAGGCCTAGGGGCTCCATATCACTTAAGGTTAGGATTAATGGTTACGTAGCTATAGCTCCTAGATTCGATGATAGGGCGTTATGTAGGGTAGGTGGTAGGGAGGGGTGCGTTACTAGGTTATTAGACCCTACGTACTCACTCAATGCCTACGTTAAGGAGTGGGGGTGGGTCATTAAGCACTGTAGGGAGGTTGGGTTAGTAGCTATATACAGCTGGAATGAGTACCATGAGAGGTCGGAGATAGAGCCCCATAGAGACGCTACTAAATCACCTAACGTTACTTGGGACCCCTACGGAGTTACTAGGGAATTCATTAAGTCCTTCAAAGCATGTAGGAACGCCCTTAAAACCCTTAAAATCACGTCCTCAAACCATTCTTAAGTGCTGAGTCTTGCGTATTGAGGTACTTAAGGCTTGGTTAGGGATTGCTAGGGTAGGTAATTCCGTAGTTATTGGTGTAGCAGCTATTACTGGATACGTAGTATGCGGTGGTCACGACTTAATTAAGGCACTACTACTCTTCCTAGGTGCTTCATTAGTTGGTGTTGGTGGTAACGTAATTAATGACTACTTCGACAGGTTCATAGACTCAGTAAATAAGCCTTGGAGACCAATACCATCAGGTATTATTAAGGCTGAAGTAGCTTTTAGAGCTTCTATGGTCTTCATGGCCTTAGGTACGTTAGTATCTACGTTAGTATCATTAACTAATTCAGTCCTAGCACTTACGGCTTCAGTACTCCTCTACCTATACTCATGGAGGCTTAAGTCATTAGGCCCTATCGGTAACTCAGTAATAGCTTCACTATCCCTACTATCCATTATCTACGGTGGCGTAGCTACGGGTAACCCCCTCAAGTCCCTAGTACCTAGCTTCTACGCCTTCCTAATAATACTTGGGAGGGAGTTCCTCAAGGGCTTAGAGGATATTGAGGGCGACCTTAAGTACGGAGTAATGACCCTAGCTAATACCTACGGCGTGGGGGTAGCTACCGCGTTAGGCTTAACCTCACTAGCTACTGTCGTAGTCATTAGCCCCCTACCACTAATCACTAATTACTGCTTAAACCCAATACCATACGCCACCCTAGCCTTCGCCGGTGTTGACGCACCAATAGCATTGGCTACTTACTTAATCATTAAGGACCCCCTACGTAATGCCTGGAGAGCTACCCGAGTGCTTAAGGCACCACTCCTCCTAGGACTCCTAGCCTTCCTTACGGGGTGCTTAAGTCTTGAGTAGGTGGTGTGAGGTTCTTAGGGAGGTTAGGAGGAAGTCAATACACGTAATTCCCGGATTCATGGCTATACCAGTAGTTGTTTGGGGTGGTAAGTTAGTTGCTGTACCCATAGCTACCGCCTTCTTCATACTGTACCTACTACATGACGTCACCCTACACTACGGACTTAAGCTTAAGGTACCCATAGCTTACCAGACCTTCAGATTAATGGCTAGGGAGGAGGAGATTAGGGGTAGGCACTTCAGAGGAGCTACTTACTTCTGGGGAGTTACTCTCGTACTAGTAAGTACGTTACCACCACACATAGCTGCTGCGGCAGTCATGGTGTCAGCACTAGGTGATGCTGCAGCAGCCATAGTTGGTAAGGCACTACCTAACCCTAAGTTAGTATTCAATAAGAGGAAGTCGGTTAGTGGTTCATTAGCTATGCTACTAACGAGTACTGCTTCATGCTTAGTAGTTGGTATACCCTTAGTTACTTCAGTAATTACTTCAGTAGCTTCAACAATTACTGAATCATTAACTAGGAAATCAGTTAATGATGAATTAACCGTACCCTTAGTAGCTGCCTTAACCTTAATCACTCTTAACTACTTAGGTATGTGGTTCTAGGCTTGGCTAGTGCCCTTACTACGCTTAATTAAGCATACGTAAATAACCCTAATACCTAGTAGTAC
Source organism: uncultured Desulfurococcaceae archaeon (assembly GCA_964627805.1). GTDB lineage: Archaea > Thermoproteota > Thermoprotei_A > Sulfolobales > NBVN01 > CAZAMI01. The sequence goes on along the minus strand of CAZVLA010000043.1, from coordinate 13,517 downwards.
CGTAATTAATGATGAGGTAGTAGCTACTAATCCAGGGTCGAGTATGTGCCTACCTAATACGTTGTAAGTAACTATTGATACGTAAGTAAGTACCATAACCCATGAAGTAGCTATTAGTAGGTCCGTAACAGCTATGAAGAACCTCCCCATAGTAGTCCATGGGTTGTAGAACGCTATAGGTAACTTCATACCTAGAATTACTGACGCTAACCCAAGGAGTGATAGGGTGAGTATTAAGGGTGTAACGAAGGTTAGGAACCCGTACTTACTAGTGAATCCATTCGGTAAGCCGTTAGGTCCGAAGTGAGTAGCTACTTGATTAGGTAGTATGGGGTAGGTGAGGATTAGTGAAGCAGTAATGAGTATCGGAGGTGCTATAGCTAATGCAGTCCTTAAGCTACCTAACTTAAGGGGCTTAATAACCTCAACCCCCTCACCCCCACCACCTACCTTCATAGTTGCGTAGTAATCAGCTAGTCTGTAGGCCCTAATAATGAATACTAACGTAATTACTATAGCAGCACCTACTGAGACATTCAGTAAGGTATTAGGTGGTAGTCCTAAGTAATTCAGTAGGATTACTGCAGTACCTAGAGCTACTAATGAAGCACCGTACTCCCTATTAACCCTAGACCAGACCTCCCTACTAATGAATGTGAAGCCTATCCTTAAACCAATGAATATATTAGGTGGTATCCTCTTTATGAGGAAGTAGAGTATAGCACCTAGGGTTAAGTAGGTAATACCTACGTAGTAGATAAGTAACTGATCAGCACCACTCACTACCTACCCCTACATCCTCACCTTACTCAAGACTATAGTTTTTACTCCTCAAGGAACTCGTGAGTGTGATTAAGGATGCGTTAGGAACTCATGAATACTCAGTACCTACGCTAAGCTTAAGTACCGTCACTCTCAACTACCCTCTTAATTACCTTAACAATACCTACTACCTCCTCATTCAGTTCATTAAGTAACTTACTACCTAACTCAGTAATTACGTAGTACTTCCTAGGTAACCCACCCTCCTTAGGCCTACCCCAGAAGGACTTAATCAGTCCCTTCCTCTCTAAGTACTTAAGTGTTTCGTAGACCGTACTCTCACTAGGGCTTAACACACCATCACTAACCTCCTTAACCCTAATCATTAATCCGTAGCCATGGATAGGTCCCTCCCTACTTATTAGGTTTAGAATAACGAGTGCGTAGACACCCGTCCTTAAGTCCTTAAGCATCTTCCTCTTAATACCCTCAATACCTCCCCCGATAATCATTACCACCTAACTATACTCACTACCACATCTTCACTCAACTTCATTTTATTTAAACTGTACTTACTGGCTTAAGGTCATCGTGGTGTACTCTTTATAAGTCCCGATACCACCTCAATTAAGGGTTGATTAGTCATTGGTTAAGGACACGGTAGTGGTTACGGTTAAGGGGGCTAGGAATTACTGGAGGTACACCTTAAGGCTGTGGATTGAGGAAGTTAAGGACATAATCGAGGGTGAGTGTGGGGTATTGATAGACGTGGATACCGAGGAATCAAACGATGAAGTACCTAAGGTGTTAGTTGATGGTATTGAGGTTCTTGAGGGGGTACCCGGTGAGGAGGGGTACTTAATCGAGGTTCTTAAGGAGTCCCTAAGGTTCTTAGGTATGTGTAGGTCGAGGGAATTCACTTAGTAACTGCCTTAATACATACGAAGCTGCCGGGACCTAATGACCTACTAGGTAACTCAGTTACTGGTGGGTTATTAGGTAGTGAGTTAAGTGTTGATGCGTAATCCACGGGTGTGAAGCCAGCCTTAATTAGTAAGTTAATGACCTCACCCACACTAAAGAACTTAGCTACTCTGTAGAACGGTGACTCACCCCTCAACTTAAGTAGTGTGTAGTACCTACCCCAATCACTATCCTTAGGTATGAAGCACATTACTAAGTAACCACCACCCCTAACGACCCTCCTAACCTCCCTCAACACCTTCAGCGGGTTCTTTAGGAAGCATATAGTAGCTACCATAACTACGTAGTCAAAAGAACCCTCCCTAAAGGGTAGGTACTCAGCATCTGAAGCTAACGCCTCAACACCCCTTAACCTAGCTATCCTTAAGGGGTTATGAGCTAAGTCAATACCTACTAAGTAATCACTACCTAAGCAATTACTGAATACCCCCGTACCAACACCTACGTCTAGTACGTATCCGTGAGTACTTAGTAGCTTAAGGCATAAGCACTCACTAACCCATAAGTTACGCATCCTTAAGTACCACTCATCATACCTCCTAAACAACTCATTAAATACCTCAAAAGAACTACTCAAAACCACCACCGCACGCAGGTCCTTCAAACCTCCTTAACGACCCCCTCCTCAAACACTCAATAACCTCACCTAAGGTACTTACGTCCGTGGTAAGTACCTCAACACCAGCACCCCTAAGTAATTCTAAGGCCCTACGACCTACCCCACCCTTAACCACTACGTAATCAATTCCTAAGCTACTGAAGAACTCCCCCGGCTTAACACCCTCCTCCCTAGGGTTCCTTAAGTACTTAACCTCATTACTCCCTAAGTCAATTAATGCGTAGTACGGTGCCCTACCGAAGTGGTTAGAGAGTCTAGAGTTAAGGCCCCTTAACTCCTCAATAGGTACTACTACCCTCAATTAACCACCGTATATGATGTGTTGGCGGGGCTTATACGTACTAGTGGTTACTTAATCAACTACTCAATACGTTACCCTTAACTAAGTACTTAATCATTAATGAACCGATTACTAAGGTAGCTAATGCGTAGGTACCTACAGCAGTAACTACCTTACTTACCTCATTACCTAACCCCATGAGCATGAGGATTAGGGGTATAGCTACTGAAGCACCTACACCAACAATAGCTACTAAGGTCCTAACTAACCTACTACTTAAGGACCTCCTAAACGTTAATTCATTCCAGTATGAAGGCTCCTTAGGTACTGAATTAATTATTAGTGCTGAGTTAATGAGTGAGTAACCAAGTGATAGTGCAGCTGCTGAAGTACCTAAGGCTAATGAAGTCACTACGTTACCTACCTTAAGTAGTGAGAACGTAGTTGCTATAGCTAGGGATATCGGGGAGGTTATTACTGAGGTAGCTAATGACTTACTAATAGCTACGTCACGCTTCCTAATAGGTAGGAGGTAAAGTAACTGAGCACCACTACCCTCAGCGTAGTATAGGTACTCAACACTTAAGCCCGAGAAGGCACCTACGAATGAAGTAATTAGTGCTGACGAGAGTATAGGTTCCTTAGAGAACATAGTGAATCCAATCACTAGTGGGAACACCATCATTACTATCATACTACCTAACCTACGTGGCTCCCTAAGGAGTACCTTAAGGTCCTTCCTAACGATACCTAGCAGGTATGGCTTAGGCTTAACACTAGTTACTGGTGCCTTAACCACCTTAGTAGGTACTCTATACTCAGCACCATGGAGTATTACTGAAGCTAACCTCCCCCTACCTACGAAGTAGGTAGCTACTACGATAGCTAATGACTCAATAACTGATAGTGTAAGTAATTGAGGACTTACTAAGTAACTGAATAGGGGACCTACGAAGGGTATGTAAGGACCTACTAACTCAAGCATACCTAAGTGGGTACTAGACTTAATTAAAGTAGTTATATGTGAAGTTATCGAGAACATTAGGTATACTATGAGGAAGGTAAGTGCCCAAGCAATAGCTGTTACGTACCTAAGTACGGCCCTCCTCCTAACTACGTATGAGTAAGTACCTAAGGCAATACCTAGTAAGTAACTAAAGAGTAATGAGGTCGTGAACGCTAGTAGAGCAAGTAGTAACTCCTGAATACCTAAAGTACCTACTAATACGTAGTAAGTAGATACTACTAAGTAGGGTATGTAGAAGAACGTAACTGAGAGACCTCCCCAGTAGAGCATTAAGGCCGTTAAGTAAGTCTTAAGTACTTGAGATGGGGTTATTGGGAGGGTCCTCAGTAGGTCTATAATACCCTCACGAATTACGGTTGAGGTGAATGGTGTTACGTACATTAACGCCATAGCTATTGATACCCCAGCTAATATAGTAGCTGATACTGCGTAAGCTACTGGATTACCTAGGGCTACCACAGCTGATGCTGATATGGAGACTAGGGAGAAGAGTATCGAGCTGAGTATGTTGGACTTAATAACTGATACACCACTGAATCCCCTAGACCCCCTCCCCCTAATACCTAGGAAGGGTAGTGACTGCTCCCTAAAACCCCTGTAGGCTACCTCATTAGCTAAGTACCTAGCTAACTTAAGGGTAGTAACACCCAACGAAACCACCTTAAGTAGTTGCTAGCGCCTTAACTAACTCCTCAAACTCCCTTGAGTAGCCAGTAAGTCTTAAGTACACATCCTCTAACTCACTACTCCCTAAGACCTCCTTAAGCTCCTGCGGAGTACCCTCAGCAACTACCCTACCCTCATGAATTATGCTTATCCCATCAGCAACTACCTCAGCTAGTGGTAGTACGTGAGTCGATATGAGTACCGCAGCACCCTTACTAGCCTTCTCCCTAATCCAAGTCTTAACTACCCTAGCACTACTTACGTCAAGCCCTGAGAATACCTCATCAAGTACGAGTACCTTAGGGTCCCTAAGCATTACTGAAGCAATCATTACCTTCTTCCTACTACCGTGGCTTAACTCACCGATTAACTTACCTAAGTGCTCCTCAAGACCTAAGGCCTTAATAACTGCTGATACCCTAGACTCACTAACCTCCACACCGTAGACGGACATTAGGAAGCTTAGGAACTCAGTAATCTCTAGTGACTCATAAACTAGCGGGTCCTCAGGTACGTAACCAACTAACCTCCTAGCACTTAACGCATCAGTTACTGGGTCTACATCACCTACCCTAACACTACCCCTATCAGGCTTAACCAGCCCTACACTCATCTTGAATAGTGTTGACTTACCCGACCCATTAGGTCCTAGTAGTACCTTAACCTCACCGTACCTAACCCTTAAGTTAACTCCCTTAACTACCGCATTACCTCCGAAGTACTTCCACACGTTACTGTACTCAATACCTACTCCATCACTCAATACGGTGCCCTCACTAAGGGTTTAGGTGGGGTTAAAAAGCTTTCTATAAGTAGTTAAGCACCGCTTAAGTCAGTTAGTGACTGTAGGAACATTATCCTCTTATGTATTGGTGGGTGAGTAGCTAGTACCTCACTTAAGTCCATGAATGGTGACGTGAAGGCGTATATGAATAACGTCCTTAACTTACTATGATCAATAACTGCCCTAGCCCTCGGGAATGTCCTGTAGAAGGAGTCTATCCTCCTAAGTGCTGAGATCATAGTGAATGGTGACGTAACCTTAGCACCGTGAGCATCAGCGAAGTACTCCCTAAGCCTTGAGAACGCAAGAACACCTAACTCAATAAGTACGCTAGCGACCATGATTAAGATACCTATTAGAGCTAGTAAACCACCCCCACCCCCACGCTCCTCACGCTCACCACCACCAAGTATTGCTGAGAATAGCAGCATCCTACCTAGGAAGTATATGAACGTAGGTACTATACCTAGTAGTAACATTATAGTTACGTCCCTATGCTTGAGGTGACCTAACTCATGACCAATTACAGCCCTAACCTCATCCCTACTAGATATCCTCAGTAAGCCCTCAGTAACAGCTACGTAACTACCGAATAGTGGTGAGTAGTAGGCGAAGGCGTTGGGGTAGTGCTCAGGTACTAGGACTGCCTTAGGGGGCTTAATACCTGCCCTAGTAGCGACCTCATTAACTAACTCCTGAAGCTCCGGGTCCGGCCTAGCTCCGTAGACTGCATTAATTATTGCTGGTGCGAAGAGCCACGAAATTAGTGCAGGTACTAGAGCGAATGCTATAGCTATGAAGGAGAGCGTTAGTAAGCTCTTAATACTCAGTACCTCAGCTAGGATAAGCAGTATTATTACGGCACCAGCAATGACTGCTAAGGCCGTGTTAATCATTGATACCCTAAGAGCTGATAAGCCTACAGGTACTCGATCCCTAATTAACCTACTCAATAAACCACCAGCTAGGAATATAGTAGCTAATGATATAGCGTAACCGACAGCATCAACTAACCACCAAGCCCACCACCAACTAAATGGCGATACGAAGTACGTAGGAGCTACTAAGGAACCGAACCACCAAATAAGGGGTATGATAACTGCTGAGATAGCGAAGATCGTCAGTACCACTAGTAAGGCCTTACGCCCCCTCAAGACCTAACCCCCAAACTTAGTGGGGAGTAAATGAACTTAAAAAGCTACTTAAGCATTACTAAGTACTTAAGGTACGAATTAATGAATACTCAAGAGTGTTTACGGAGTAACTACTGACGTAGCCTCAACCACGTCAGTAGTTACTCACCACTACATTAAAAACTACTTCCTAACAGCCTTAGCAACACCAGCTATCACGGCAATCACTAACGCGATAGCTACTACAGCTAGTACTGGGTTCTTCCTTAACTCATCAATTACTGTATTAGCTACTGACTTAGCCTTACTGACTACCTCCGAAGCCTTCGAGGTAGGTATTAACTCCGTCTTAGTACTTGATGTCGTTGACGTACCCGCGGTCCTTACTGACTTAGTAGTTGATGCTACGGACTTAATCACCGTACTTGATGAGGTCCTTAACGGCTTAGTTACTGATGTACTCGTACTTACCCTACTACTTGATGTCTTAGCTACTTGAGTAGTTCTAGCTGTGGTTCTTACTTGGGTTACTGATGTAGTTACTGATTTAGTCGTTGATGTCTTAGTGGTTTTAACCTCCTCACTGTACTTACCTATGCTTAGCTTGAAGAAGTATATGTACTTACCGTTGTGGTCATTAACTATTAAGGTATCCTTACTTAGCGCGAACACACTGTTACTTACCTGCTTAAGTACCTTACCCTCACTATTACGTAGGGTTACTACCCTACCTACCTTAACCCCACTACTACTTATGATTATCGGTAGTGCCTTTACCTCGTTATAGTTACTGACTACCACTATATACTTACCATTACCTAATTCAGTAGCTCTTATTGACTTAATGCTCCACCCAGTAAGTCCTAAGTCACTTGATGTTAGCTTCCTAACTACCCTACCGTTGAGTACGTTAACGATTGCTAATCCTAGCCCCCTACTAGTGGATGCTACTACGTAACCACTATCACCTAAGGTAGTAGGTAGTTTTAGGTAATCCCTAATCACGACTGTCCTACCGCTTCTTAAGTCAGTGATTAGTAGTCCTACGTACCTACTACTTAACTCAGCAGGGATGACTAGCTTACCCTTAGTAGCTAATACTGATAGTCTGTGGGTGCTAGCACTCATTATTAAGTCCCTAACCCCTAACTTACCGTAATTTACTGTCTTGATGGGTACTAACTTACCCCTACTTAGGTCTAGTTGGTTAATCGTTAGTAACTTCTTACCCCTATCATTCACTAAGGCATATACCTTACCTCCGTAGCTTACGTAAGCATCAACACTCTTACTTAGTTTGAAGTACTTAATTAGTTCGTACATAGGTATCTTACTACTTAACTTCATTAGGTACACGTACCTATCACTCAGAGCTAGTAGGGTCCCTTTACCAGCTACGTCGGGGATGATGTTACCTACGTGGAGGATTACCTTCCTACCATTAATCCTTAACTCACTATTTAAGTAGAGACCACCCACTAACTTAATACCACCACTAACTGCCTTAGTAAGTAGTACGTACCAACCATTAGTCGTTATTGTGTATCCATTACCTAAGGATATGAAGTCACTAAAACCTACTGGGAGGAGGTATAGTGCCTTAGCAATTAATCCGTAATTACTTGATGGCCCCTCAAACTTCGTCAGTATTAGTGATGAGTACTCGTAACTATACAGTATACCTAATGAGTTACTTACTGATGCGGCAGCCATCACGAACTTATTAGGTATTGAGTACTCGTAACTGCTGCCTAGCTTAACGTAATCACCTACTAGTAAGTTAACGTCCTTACCCACCTTAATACCTATTAGGGGTCCGGCTACGTTACCTACCCATACTAAGGCGTTATTTACGTACTTAGCAACACCTAGTGACTCACCCGTGAATATCAGTACGTACTTACTACTACCTACGGTTAATTGAGTAAGTGCTTTGTAGCTCTTAGGTGCTCCCTTACCCGATAACTCAATGGGTCTAGGCTTCACCGGGTTACTTACGTCAATCAACTTACCTGCCCTAATGAACAGTACTGGCTTCTTAGGTGTTGCTGGTGACTTAACTAACCTACCTACTAACGATCCCTTACTAACGTCTATTACGTAGGTGTCAGTTAGTTCTGATGGGGTAGCTACGGCTATGTAGGCGTAATTACCTATTACCTTAATATCTAGTTTCTTATTGTATAAGCTACTGAGTGGTTTTAAGTTAATTACCTTAAGTAACTTACCGCCCTCACTAACGATGCTTACGTATATCCTACTCAACCCCTCAGTCACGCCTAGTACGTAGTAGGAACCTCCTGAGTAGTCAATAGCGAAGCACATCAGCCCCTTAACCCTAACTTCCCGGTACTTCATGTAGTTACTTAGTTGACGTATATTAACTACGCAGTCACCCCTTAAGGTAGCTAAGGACCCCTTACCTAATGCCATATCACTTAAGTACTTCTCTGAAGGTATCGAGCCTAAGTAGTTAATTACGTAATTAGATACCTTACCTATAGCTACTCCGTAATCACCTAGGGCGAATACGTAGTTACCACTCACGATAACCTTCTTAACCTTACCTAACCTAGCTAAGGTTAATGTGTTACTGTACTTCACTATGTCGTCGGTGAAGTTGCTTGAGTCACTCAATGCTGTTATGGGTGCTGAGGCAGCTAGTACTGCAGTAGCTATGATGGTGATTACTAAGTAGTACTTCAGTTTACTACCTACCCACCCGCTACGTAATACCATACGAATTACCTCCCGCTTGTGGGGGGTTCAATAGTAATAAACATTACTAATTAGTAGTAACTTAATATTTTATAGTATGAGGTCATCGGTTAATTAATTTTAGGGACGCCGTAACTACTCGTAGGTGGTTCCGTGAGTAGCTTATGTAGTGAGTTAGGGGGTTTAGTAGGTATTGATGAGGGTGTTAGGGGTTTAGGTGCCTTCATAGCCTACACGATCTCCTGGGGCTCCTCAGTTGAGGGTGACTTGAGTAGTGAGTTTGACTCCTTAATTAATTACTTAAGGAGTAGGTACGAGTTAGGTAGCCTTAAGGACGACCCGGTAGTTAAGGCTTACAGGAGGTTCTTCTGGAGGGTAGGTATTGACCCGACCAAGACAAGGCCGGCTGCTGAGGCCTTAGTTAGGAGGGTCTTGAGGGGTAAGCCATTCCCTAGGATTAACCCGGTAGTTGATGCTGGTAACATAGCTTCAGCGTACACGATGGTACCTATAGGTCTCTACGACTTAAGTAGGGTTGAGCTCCCCCTCAAGCTAACCCTAAGTGAGGGTGGTGAGGTATTCAAGCCTTTAGGGGGTAGGGACGAGGTCCTTAGGCCCGGCGTACCCGTACTTAAGGATTCTAGCGGTAAGGTACTCCACATATACCCCCACAGGGATAGTAGGGAGTCATGCGTTACTGAAGGTACTAGGGAAGTACTAATACTAGGTGCTGGAGTACCTGGAGTACCTAAGGACTTAGTCGTTAAGGCTGTTCGTAAGGTAGCTGAGTTACTGTCCGTGATTGGTTGGTACTCATGTAGTGATGTAGTTATTAAGGAGTAGGTAGTACTACGTAGTAGGTGATTACTACGGGGTTACTGAATGCTGAGAGGAGCTTAAGGTTCTTCGATAGGATACTGGTTGAGTTAGGTCCTAAGGACTTCATAGAGCTAGTTAAGACTTACGGTACCTCATCAGTAGTTATTCACTCAATTAATAAGAAGTTACTTAGTAAGGAGGTTGAGCATAGGTACATAATACCTATTCAAGGGGTCCTCTTCTTCTGTAAGTGTAGTGAGGAGCTTGAGTTACCTGATGGTGTTAAGGTAGTTAATGTTAAGGGTCTTGAGTACCCTGGTATGTGATTTCACGGTATTAACTTAGTAGTTAGTAGGGTAGGTACTAAGGTAATGACGTTAGATAGTAGACCACCTAGGATTAAAGCAGTCACTACTCCCCTACCCCTCATACCTAGTACGTAAGCAGCTAACGCACCCGTCCACACACCCGTACCTGGTAGTGGTACGGCTACGAATATAGTCAGTCCTATGAAGCCCCACTTACTTACGTAGGGCTTAACCCTACCCCTAACCCTACCCACGTACCTCAAGTACGTAGTACCGAGTCTAGAGGCTAGCCCGTACTCACTCCTTGCTAGTGAGTTCATTAGGTCGTCTATCTTAGGTAGTACCTTAGGTAGTATTAGTGAGAGTGTGAGTACGCCTAGGGATGCGGCAGTCATTACTCCTGAAGGGCTTAACCCCATAGCTAACCCAACAACTACTGCGTACCTACCCTCGAATGAAGGTATTAGTGATAGTACGTAAACCCACAGTAACTCAGTGAGGGCGTTAGTAGTCACTACCTCAGCACCTCCTAAGTAGGTTAGGTACAGCTAATAACTCAAGCGCTCAGTAATCTTAGGTGCGCGGTGTTGGTGTCTAGGAAGTCAGTAGTGGTGGTTGCTTCATGTGCTGTAGTAGCTGCTTTAGCAGCTATCATAGTTCTTGAGGCATTAATAAATGCTGGTTACTTAGTTAGTCTTAACTTAAGTGTTGTTAAGGTGTTCAGGGATTGGGGTGGTTACGTAGTTGAGGTTAAGGTAGTTAATGATGGGTTGGGTGACGGCGTCATTAAGTACGTTGAGGCTAATGGCTTAAGGATTAGTGATTTAGGGGTTATTGCTGAGGTACCTAATCAGAACTCACTACTACTTAGGAGCTTAGGTAATGAGTCAGCAGCAGGTACTGAAGTACTGATTTCTGAGATACCACTTATTAAGAAGGAGTACCCCTCATGGAGGGGCCTACCCATTAACTCAACCTACGGTAGGTTAGTAGTTAGTGAGAGGGTTAAGGTGATTAAGTTAGGGATTAGGTTGAGTAAGTCGGTACTTAACTTAAGTAGGGACTATAGGGGCGTGATCCTCCTAGATACCTACTTCTGGAACGTGTATAGGGGTCCTGAGTCATTCACCTTCTGTAGGGCGTTATTTAGGGTTGTTAAGCCTTCAGTACTTCAAGCTGTCTTCATTGGTTACTTTAGGGGTTGGGGTGCCTTCAGGGTTATTAACGTATCTACGGTATCGGGTATTAACTTTGAGGTACCGCATACATTAACTATTGAGGTTAGGTACGTTAGGGGTTCTGGGTTAGTTATTGAGTGGTTAGTTGATGGTGAGTTAGTCGGTAAGTTACCATTAAGTAACGTTATTGAGTTGGTTATGTGGGATGTGATGTGTAGGTGGTACCCTAGGTTTGGTTACTTAGCTGACTTAAGGATTGATGACCTTGAGGTCACTCTCTATAAGGGTTCAGTACCTCTAATATACATACATGCTGTTTATGAGGAGCCGGTACTACCTAATTACGTAGTATTCCCTACTGGCTATAGGGGGTACTCAGTAAGTCCTCCAGGTCTTAATGCGTTACACCACGTTACTGGAGCACCTACTTACTTAGTACCTCACGTACCTACTTACCTATACGTTAAGTTACCTAGTAAGTACTTCAGGGGTGGTGAGGTTGTTAGGTTACGTATTGAGTTAGTTAGTGGTAAGTCATTCAGTACTGAATTTAAGCTTCCTTAAGTAATTAGTTAGTGGTGGTTTAAGTGCCTCAACCACTCATTGATTACTACGACTTCGGTGTTATGGTTGTTGGTGGTAGGGAGTATAGGAGTGACTTAATAATAACTCCTAAGGGTGTAGTTAGTGATTGGTGGAGGCTTGAGGGTCATAGACTTCAAATACCTGATGTTAGGGATTACCTACTTGAGGATGTTGATTACGTAGTAATTGGTACGGGTTATAGTGGGTTAATGAGTGTTGATGAGGATGTTGTTCAGGCCTTTAGGAGGAGGGGTAGGGAGGTATTTATTGGTAGGACTAGGGAGGCTGTTAAGGTCTATAATGAGTTAGTTAGTAAGGGTAGGAAGGTACTAGCGTTCTTCCATTTAACGTGCTAGTCTGTAGGTTGTTTTGGTAGCGTATAGTAGCTTAGTGATTACCTTAAGGATCCTTAAGTTACTGACTAACTTACCACCAACTCTAGGCTTGGACCTCCTAGGTGGTGGTTCGTATAGGTACTCACCAATCCTACAGCCCCTAGACTTAGCGATTAGTAGTAACTCAGCACCGAAGGTCTCACCAAGCCTTAAGTCAGTACCTACGACACACTCCCTCCTATACACTCTGAAGTTAGAGAACACGTCCCTAACACCTAAGTACTTACTAAGTAACTTAGAAGCTAACCTCTCAGAAAACCTAGGTAGGTACGTCCTACAAGCAACTAACACATCATAACCACCAGTAAGGAATACCTTAAGGAGTTCAGGAATAAGCTCCGGGGGGTTCTCTAAATCAACATCTAAAGTAACTACTACGGGGTACCTAGCAACCTCAATACCAACCAACAACCCCTTAGTCTGACCCTCCCTAACCTTCCTAATAACAACATCAGCAGCACCCCTAGCAACCTCGTAAGTACCGTCGGGAGAGTCATCATCAACAACAATAACCTCATGAGGGAAGTCACGAAGAACAGACTTAACAGCACAAACAAACCTACGAACATAATCAACCTCACAGTAAGTAGTAGTAACAACAGAAACACCAAAAACACCCAAAGAACCCAAAACCACCACAACACCACCAACAAGAAAAGAAACAAAGCAAGATAAAGCAATTACTACACAAACAAACAACAACCCCACATTACCTCAATAAAATAACTTTCTATTCCCTTATATGGGATCTTATAATCTCGTACTATGAGCAGCGGCATGTCTTTGTAGTACTTCTTTCTATTCCCTTATATGGGATCAGTATGAGCATTCCCAAGGCCATCTCGGGTGCTTCTTATTTGCTAGCTTTCTATTCCCTTATATGGGATCGGTTACAAGCTAAGCATCCCGTTAAGTGGCTTTACAGACCCCACTTTCTATTCCCTTATATGGGATCGGGAAAACTTAGCTGATGGGTATGCATACATAGGTAAGGACACTTTCTATTCCCTTATATGGGATCTATCATTAGTGGTATTGCTACGTACACGATGAAGTTTATTAGACTTTCTATTCCCTTATATGGGATCCTTATATGTGTGAGGTCGTAAAAACAAAAATGCGTGTTCTGATACTTTCTATTCCCTTATATGGGATCCAATGTCCTTCATTTTCCTTGAGACCATTTCACTCACCAGCTCTTTCTATTCCCTTATATGGGATCCAACTCATAATTCTGCTAAAGAGGTGATTAGGCGTGA
>CAZVLA010000042.1:0-8355 GCA_964627805.1 uncultured Desulfurococcaceae archaeon | reverse complement strand
AAAGTAGATTACAGAACACTAACCGTCACTGCTAAGTTAAGACACTTAAGCATAATCTCCGTAATCGCCTTCAGAGTTATTTACCCAGTAAAGACCACCCCAACATCAACAATTACCGTAGCTAAGTACGTAACAGCAACCATAACATCGGTTAAGTACGTAACGACTCAACTAACTAAGACCTCAGTATTCACTAGGACCTTAACATACCTAACAACGATACCATCAACAGCTATAGTTACTATGACGAAGACCCAAGTACCTACAACGTACGTAACCCAAACGACAACCCTGCACGTAACTAACTACGTAACGACAACATCAACAGCCACAGTAACGGTCACTAAGTACATACCACAGACATCATACACGTACGCAGCAGTAGCGGCAGTCATAGTAGCTGTCGTGATTTTAGTAGTCATGAGTACCTTAGGACCCAGGAGAGGAGGTGGTAGGTGATGAGTAAGTTACGTAGGTACTTAGTACTTACAGTCATTACCCTCATAATAATAACTACTGCAGTAATGACTCAGGTACTAGCTCAGGGAACACCCATACCTACAACAACAATCACTAAGACAACATACCTAACACAAACCAAGATACTAACAAGTACTGTAACATTAACAACTACTAAGTACGTAACATTAACAAAGACGATAGTATCAACAACTAAATCAGTAACAACCACGACCACCTACATAGTAGTGACATCTTCCCTAACCTTAACTAAGACCTTGACTAAGACCTTAACAACTACATCAGTAATAACTAAGTTAGCTGTAGTAACTACTACTAAAGTAGTTAAGTACATACCGCATGAAGCCATAGCCCTCTTCGTGATAGCTGTAGCGTTAATAGTGATAGCTGCAGTAGTTAAGGTAGCTCTAACTAAGTAATTAACAAAGATAACTACCGATGTATTACCACAACTAATCTAAGGCAGGGAGTTAAACCCAATACATTTATCTACTTACTAAAAGGTTAAAACTTAAATAAATCGGGCTTACTCTATTTTAATCGAAGGTGTTAAGGACTTGATGGGATCACATAAAACTTACAAGTTATTAGCTATAGTGTTAACGATAATCACAATCGCGGCCCCCATACTAACATTGACGGCTTATGCGTCGAACTTTGGAGTACCACCAACACCAACACCTAAGCCTATACCCTCAGAACCCACGAAGCCACTGAAGCCTTCACAGCCAATACCAGCTAAACCAGTTAAGGCACCTAGTAAGGGTGGTAAGGGTAGTATTAAGAAGATAGTTATAGCTCCGGCACCTAAAGGTAGTAATAAAAACAACATCAACGAGTTACCCTTACCTAAGCCCGAAATTAAGGTAATCTATAAGAAACTGCCTAAACCCATCAAAAAGACAAAGACAATTACTGAGGGAGGCGTAGTTAAGCTAATAACAGGCGATATAGTTCAGTTCTCCAAGATTAAGGGTAAGTACGCAGTTAGTGTAAAGCCTACTGATCCTCATAAGAAATTCTTCGCATTAATGCTCAAGGACAGACTTTACGTAATACCTGCAGGTGTGAATCTGAGAAAGTTTGATTTAGAGCTCTTCGATGTGACTTACCTAGCTAAGTACTACGCAAGGTTAGGTAGGCTTCCTCTCATAATTGAGGTGGCTAAGACCGTCACTGCATCACCTAAGGGCGTACTAAGTAAGTACCTCAAGGAGTTACCTGGAGCTACGGGTAGGGCTTTCAGGATAATTAGGGCATTTTCCTTAGCAGTTCCGTATAAGGAGGTTGAAAGAGCGTATGTTAAGTTAGCTAAAGATCCAAGCGTCGTTAGGGTCTACCTAGACAGGGTAGTCTTCGTAAGGGACGTACCAATAAGTGCTAAGGACCTCAAAGTAAAGCTCTATGAAAGCACTCAATTAGTGGGGGCAACCTACGCTAGGGCATTAGGTATTAACGGTACTGGAATAAGGATAGCTATACTAGATACAGGTATAGATCCGACACATCCAGACTTCTACTTCCCCAACGGCACAAGTAAGATCGTAGCTAATGCAAGCTTTGTAGACTTTAACTTCGACGGTGTGCCGGACGAGAACATAACTGACCTCTTCGGACACGGAACACACTGTGCAGGTATAGCGGCTGGTACTGGAATAGCTAGTAATGGCTCAATAGTTGGTGTAGCTCCTGGAGCTTCCCTTATGATAGGTAAGGTACTAAGCAACTACGGCTACGGATACGATAGCTGGATAATAAACGGTATTGAGTGGGCCGTAAAGAACGGAGCTAACGTAATATCAATGTCACTGGGAGGCTGGCCAACCATAGGTTACGACCCACTAGAGGATGCAGTAAAGAATGCTACGGAACAAGGAGTAGTTGTAGTTGTTGCAGCAGGTAACGAGGGTCCTGACTACTTCACTATAGATAGTCCAGGCACGACGCCCGAGGCAATAACTGTAGCTGCTGTCGACAAGAACTTAACACCTGCTTGGTTCAGTAGCGTAGGCCCCACGGTCAAGCTAGAGCTTAAGCCAGACATAGCAGCTCCGGGCGTAGACATAGCTTCAGCTAGGGCTAATCACACCTACATGGGGCCGCCGGCGAGTAAGTATTACGTGTTCGCTAGTGGTACATCAATGGCTACACCACACGTAGCTGGCTTAGTAGCCCTAATTGAGGAGGCCCTTAAGGAAAGGGCTAGGGCACTTAATCAGTCAGTACCTATGGCCCCCAAGGACATTAAGTACATGCTAATGAACTACGCCCAAGATCTGCTATACTCGCCATTTGTGGTCGGTTCAGGATTCGCCAATATAACGGCCTTAGTGGGTGATATAGTTAACACCTCTAAGGTAGTCGCATACGTAGTACCACCGACAACGACTTTGAAGGGAGGAAGTGGTAATCAGACTATATCCGTAAAGGTGAAGCTACTCTGTGGATATGCAGCAGTAAATAAGACGTTACTACTTGAAGTAGGCCCGGTGATAATGCCGTGGTACGGAACTAACCCGAACCAGACAGTTATGGCAATAACGAACGTGTCGCCTGTACTCTTCAGCGTAACCTGTACATCGCCTTCAGAGGTGATTGAGAGGGATGTGAACATAACTATCAACTGGGACGTATTACCAGCAGGATTCCACATTCTAGGCCTATACCTCAAGAGTGCTAATTCCACCGTAATGCCTGCAGTCGTCAGGACTTACATGGGTCTATTCAAGACACAAAGCCTCAAGGTAGTGATTAATGCACCGGATCATATAGGATGGATATCAAGGGGGAGTATTTCAGGATTCGTAACAGTCATACCTGAGTTCCCAGTGGGAGGTTACGTACCTGAGGTCTTCGAGTTCTCAAGCTTACCAGCAGAGATTACCGTCCCTATAGTCGTGCCTGGCATAACTTACGATGTACTCGTTGCCGCGTCCTACAGTAATTTACTAATAACAACGGTACTTAATACTGGCGAAGGCTTCACCAATCCTAACGCAACGAGCTTCGTATGGACCATAGACATTGGGCAGCAGATAGATAGCGGATTCCTAAAGCACGTAGCGCTAGATTCCCACACAGGTCCCGGACTAGCAACACCGTTCTTCGTAGTTAGCGAGGCATTCGCTAATGGAGTTGGCGTAGCGATATACACGTTCAGTAACTATGTAGATGTCTACGCACCTAGGGAGCTAATGAGTTGGAACTTAATAAATAGCAGCTCAACTTACACAGTATGGCCAGCACTTGAGGTAATGTGGCCTGAAGGTAACGTTATAAGGGCCTACTACACTGCCTACGCCTTACCAAACAATAGTTCGGAGGTATTCCTCTCGGTACCTAACTACGAGGCTAAGGTGGTGCTGAGGAGGATAGGTAGTGAGTTAGTGTACGTACCATTCAATGTCTTTGCTGATGGAGTTTACAGTATAAGCCCGCAGTACGGCTTCATGACGCCTAAGGAGGTCAAGGTACTCATATACTCCAATACTACAGCATACGGAATATCCACACCAGCCATACTCTACGTGCAGGACAGTGAAGGAAACGACATAGGTTACGTAGAGCTAGAGAACCTATACTTGACGTACTCACCATTCTACAATGGGTTAGCGTACACTGACCCACTTAGGATGCCCTACGGAAGCACGATATGGTGGCTAGGGCTCTCATCATGGAAGGGCATAGATGGTGAGGACTACCCGACCGCTTACGAGTATGTTAGGTTCCTCGACAGCTGGTGGATGTCCTACGGTATGGTCTCGGCGTGGACGACGCTCTACATAAACGGCAAGGCAATAATGACTTCGCTAGACGACGACCCAGGAGTACTCCTTTACTTGGGCTGGGATAGCATAGGTAAAGCATCAAACGCAACGGTAGAACTAACCTCCGGAGCTACGCTAGATTGGGCTGCTGACTACATGGACTTCCATAAGTCATTAGGTATAGACTACTACGTACTGATTAAGAACCTACCAACCAACATAAGTAGCGGTGTGCCGGCCTACCCGATATGGAGCATTGACGTTTGGAACGCACCTGGCGTAGGTGTGCAGTTCATAAACATAACACCACTAACCATGAGCAACATAGTGCCTAGGAACTTAACTAAGACCGGGACTATAGAGGCGATAATCAATACCTGGGTAAGTCCGTACGCCTCAGCGCCATCAGTGACCATAGCGATAACTAACGCCACGGGCCACGTAGTTGAGTACGCTAATGTGCTGGACGTCATCGACTTAGGCGAGGGCTTCTACTACGTAATAGCCCAGTTCAACCTAACGACCCTATCAACAGGTGAGTACGGACTAGTATTCCAGATAAGTAGTGAGTACAACGTAACGACAGTCTACAACACCACCGTAACGCTCGAGGCAACTTACACCTACAGCACGTACCCAGCAATGAAGGTAGCACCACTAATCCTAGCACCGATCTACGTAGGTTCCGCACCGTACTGCAACTACTCAAGCATAGCCGACGCGGTAGCTGCAGCCTACCCGAACCAGACCATCTACGTACTGCCAGGGACCTACTACGAGGGCGACATAGTCATTGATAAGCCACTAAAGATCATAGGCTTAGAGATCAACGGCTCAGTACCAGTCATAGTAGCGGACGGACACTACTACGCATTCCAGATAGAGGATACCTCAGCAACTATAGCGAACATGGGGATAGTGGGTCCGTATACAGGCATATATGCATACTCAGCATCATCAGTTGACATAGAGAACCTAACAATAGTAGGTTCAGCCCCAGCAATAATGATCTACAGGACACCGAACACCGTATTGAGGAACATAGACGCGGTATTCACGGGCGTCGGCGGATACGGCATAGTAGTGTCCGACCTAAACACGCCTGGAAGCTTCGTAATGAGTAACGTAGTTATCGACGAGAGGTACGGCGCACCTATAATGTTCTCATTAGTGAGGCCCGACATAGTGAACATAACCTGTAGCAACATATACGTTAACGAGAGCGGAACCTTAAGGCCAATGATAGTCTACAGCTTAGCCAACAGAGCAGACGAGGTAAGGATAAGCCCAGCGTACGAGTACGTAGCCGTCCTAGCCTACAACATGAGCGACCTAATACTGAGTAACGTGAGACTAAAGTGGCTCAGCATCTACGCTGAGGAATCAAACATAACGCTCTCAGGAGTTACGTTCATCAACAGGACATATCTCACCTATAACCGCATAGAAGCTCGTGCCGAATCAAGAGTATCGCTAGATAACGTCGTCAACCTACAGGTGCTGGCTCCCGGAGTCTACACCTACATGTCGCACTTCATTATATACGCCGACGAAGTCAACATAAATAACTCAGTACTAAGCACAGTATACATACCGGAAGCAGGAGCTAGTGTAGAGGTCGTGAATACGAAGTTCCTCACGCCAAGTATTAGACCATCACTCTTCCTGAGACTCGTAGGTAGTGTCTACATAGCTGGGTGTACCTTCAAGGGTGTAGACGAGAATAAGACCGTACTCGCAGTATTTGCTGACGTCACGGCAACGTCAGTGTACGTGGTTAACTCATCATTCACTCACTACAAGTACGGCATAATAGTCTACTCAACAACGCCTAGGATAGTGATTAAGAGCAACGTATTCACTGACGTAACAGCGCCAGTAACGCTGCTACCTCCAGGAACTCCATTCGCATGGATGTTCACTTGGGCCTCAAGCACGCCGCCAATACCTGGGCTACCTAAGGAGCTAAAGCAGATTTTAACCGAATTAAGTACTTTTTCACCCTCAACTAACTCAACTTCCTCGCCCGTTGCTTCAGGTCTTAATGCTACTGCTTCACACGTGATTATGTACTCTAATACATTCCTCGGTTATTCTATAGGTATTAATGCTTCTCTCTTAAGTAATTCCTCACTCGTACTCGTGAATAACACGTTCTCAAGTACGTCCCCTCCCGTAGCTGACATCCTCATTTCGGGAGGGGGGGTCACAGGCATATGGCTCAACGTGTTTAAGTCCCCTCAAACTAAGGTCGTAATCAACTCGAGTGAGATATTCCTGAACTTCAACAACTTCCTCGGTAGTACTGAGGTATCCTTAATTGGTTCGTCAGCTGATGTTAGATGGAACTACGTAAGCGGTAACTACAGCCTTACCGCTTATGATGGTTTAAACTTAACATCAGGTCCGCCGTACATTACCCCGCTTGATCTACCTCTCAAGACCCTAATACCTATTATTGAGTTCGAGGATCATACCGTACTGACTGTAGGTATGAGTGAGGTTGTAGGTTTTAGGTTCGTTAATCCTTACGATTTCAACTTAACCTTCACATATAGGGTTGAGGGGGCCCCAGGTATTGAGGTTCTCAACGGGTCCTCAGGTACGTCAGAGGCGCCCCCAGCGTATGAGGGGGCTTACTTCGTCTTAGGTAATGCCTCAGTTAAGGCAGTATCGCCCGGGAATTCCTCAGTTTACATAGTGGTTAATGGCTTTAAGTACTCATTCCCGATTAAGGTACTCCCAGCCTCTGTTAACTTAGCTGTTGAAGCTCCCTCATCAGTGCTTAGGGGCTCTACATTTCCTGTGAAGATTAAGGTATGGTCAAACATGAGCACTACCTTAAGGGGCGCGCTTGTAATTACGCTCTCTAACCAGTTAGAGATTAAGGACCCTGCTAGATTTAGACATGCTACATCAGTAATAATACCAATAAACATAAGTAATGCGACTGTCGTGATACCAATAAACGTTACAGCCTTAGCAGTAGGTAATGCTAACGTAAGCGCTAAAGTATATGTGGCAGGTATATCCTCTCTAGTTAACTCAACGAAGTCATCCATAAGGATTAACCCGAACCCATACGTTAGTTTCAGTATTTACAAGGTCTATTATGAAAACGTTACTGAAGGTAAGTTCTCGTATGTGGAGGTAGTTATTCAGGGTGACCCAACATACGCACTAATACTTAACGTGAGTCTCAAGTCAAGTAATATGTCCGTCCTGGGTCTTGGGTACTCGGGTGATAAGGAGGTAATTAGTTACTTAGTGAGGACCTACCCAGATAGTAGGTATGCTTACGTATACGTACCAATTAAGGGCATCAACCCAGGAAGGGCTAGGGTTGATATAGAGGTTACCTCAGTAGGTGATGGGGTAGGCACTTCAGGGTATGTAACAATAACTGTTAATCCTAAGCTTGTTTGGGAGTATGTGAGTAACTCAACCGTAGTTAGTAGTGATGGTTATAACGAATCATCAATGAGTATAACCTACCCAGCAACAACGGTTAAGGCTAAGTTAACACTACTAATATACGCATCAAAGGTAACTGCATCTTACGAAGCCCTTAAGAACCTAATGGGTATTCCGTGGGGCTGTGTTGAGCAGACAACCTCACCATTACTGTCGGATATTGAGTTATATAGGTACATAAGTATGAGGAACTTATGGAGTAACGTATCATCAGCCATAAATAAGACCCTGCTTGAGGACTATATAAGGAGGGGAGTACATAAACTACTCTACGAACACTTAGGATGTAACTCAACTAACTGCTGGTTCGGCTGGTACCCAACCATGGGACCGACCAAGTTCTTCACGATCTACGGTACCTTAGGACTCGTAAGGGCTTACGAATTCGCTCACGTAATGTACCCGCAGTGGTTCAACACGGTATTCAACTTAGGAGTTAATGAGACGTACATGAATGAGAGCATAGGTAAGCTACTCAAGACCATAGTGGAGCTAAGAAATAGTGAAGGCTACTGGTCATACCCTGCTGAGGAATGGGACTACATAACTGATGAAGTACCATTAACGAGTATGGCTATCTACGTACTAAGTAAGGCATTAGAGCTTGGTTACCTACCAGCCAACTACACAAGGA
>CAZVLA010000041.1:0-3400 GCA_964627805.1 uncultured Desulfurococcaceae archaeon | reverse complement strand
TTAGACCCGTTACTCTCTCTGCTAGCCCTTAACGTCATTAATAACAGGAAGAATAAGAAGAGAAGGGACGTTACGTGTAAGGCTGGTAGAAGAGACGCTATCAGGAGTGATGACCTTTTCCTTCCCTCAACGAATTTCTTGGATGATAACAGGATTAGGTAGTCCATTATTAAGTTTGGGTAGGTGCCTGTGGAGAACAACGCTATATAAGGAGCCCCTAAGGCTATATAGGAGGCAGATACAACTTTCCAATCCATGCCAAGAATCTCTGCCAATTCTCTAATCAGGCCTAGGTTTACCACTATGATAGCCGCTAGGAATACCCGTACGGAGAGGATCCATAGAGGGGAAGGGGATAGTAACTTTATCGTTGCGCCAAAGATGTAGAAAAGAGGGGTATACTTCAGAGAGAAGGTCATGGAGAGGACGTCTTTGTAGAAAGCCAGGATCTCATGATAGTGTATGAGGTCGTCTGGATTCTTCCAAGAGGCAAACAACGGTTTAGCAAAGAGCAGATACACCACTAGCAGTAAAGAGATTATCTGGATTTTGTCTATTCTGATGTTAAGCTCGCTGGTAAGCAAGTAATATATGAACATGAGAGCCATAACTGGGACCGTAACTTGGTGGAGCCATTTGGGTAAGAGCAACAGGGGTAGAAATGGTAGAAGCCCTAGGAGGGGCGCTTCTTCCAACCTCTTGGCCAGTACAAGCCCTGCTAAGATGATAAGAATTGTTGGTACCACGGATAGAAGTATACACGTTAGTAAGTGTAGTGAGAAAGGCATTATCCTAGCATGGGAAGTTGTTAAAATATAAAAAGGATGGGGAGTTTAACCACCCCTGTACAGGTACTCAGTCTGGGTTCCCTCAGGCCCGTAAAGCACTATCGTGTATGAACCGGTGGATGAGAGGGTATACCCACTGCAGGTTATGGTGGGGATGGTCAGGGTCTCGTCCTTGTCCCAGAGGCCGTTACCGTTGCCGTCGTTAAGGGTTATAGTGCCACCTATGGTGCAGGCGTGGTTGTCTACGAATATCTGCCAGCTGGCAGTGTTGGTGGCAGTGGTACCGTCTATGGAGTTGGGACCCATGTTCTTAACGTAGAGGTTGAGGTTACCAGAGGTGTCTATATTTGCGTTAAGGACGCTTATGGTAGTACTTCCACCCACAGCAGAGGTCCTTCCGAGAGAGCCGAATATGTAGCTGCCTATGGGCGAGAAGATCAGTAACGCCAGCGCTACGGCTATCACTAGGATTATTACCTCTACAACCACTCTGGAGATTCCAGCCTTCATAGGATTTCACCTCCTATAGTTACCCACTCCACCTTATATATAATCTTTTTTCCAGATTATGGAAAGTGTATGTGAAATTTAGTTATTTATCTACCCTATTCCATTATTGAATATACACAGATAATTTAACAGATATCTATTTCCTAAAATTAATACTTACAGGATCTTTAGTCATATAACGGCGGATTATCAATAAAATTGAGGTTAGATTACCGACTTACAATAAATATTTTTAATTAGTCACCTATAGCAATTATTATTAATAATATGTGATCATAGAATAAAATCGTGGGCTTGAAAACGGCTCTAATGGCTTGCGTAGCTGTGCTAACACATCAGCGAAGGTATTTTCTCTAAAACGAAGCGCTTATATGTCAAGCGATGTAATTGCAAATAAGGAGGCCTCTACTAAGTTTATATCGTCTACCTTCTCAAACGGGATCTCATCATGTTCCTCCAAGTAGCCAGATACTACTAGTAAAATGCATCCTGCCAGTATGTTACCTCCTTGTAAGTTATATCTTGAGGATAGAGCTAGCAACACGGAACACTCCATTTCCGTAGCTAAAACCCCCAAAGATTTGAGCGTTTGTAGCCGTTCTATCATGGTAGAGGGATTTGCTGCTAACTTAGGTACCTCAAACTCGTATAAAGAAGATTTTGTGTGTGTTATTCCTAAGTGAAGGTTATCCCCTAGGGAGTAGCCCAATCTTAATGATGAACGCATCAGGGCATCTACTACCTCCCTAGATGGACAGAGTGGGAAGTTAGGACCCACTATCATCTTAGATACCTCATCATCGGCAACAACACCAGTAGAAATTACCAAATCTCCCGTTTTCACGTAGGGCTGTAGGCTCCCGCTAGTTCCTGGTCTGATTAGAATTCCCTTACCCCCTATGGCCTCAATGACTTCCCTTATGATTATGCTAGCTGATGAAGGGCCCATTCCCGTATCTACGGCAGCTACCTCTTTCCCCTCATAATTTCCAACTACGACCAGCTGTCTTCCATCCGATAGGACCTTTCCATCTATGAGCTCCATTATCCTCCTGACTCTAATTCTAGAACCTGGCAGCAGAACCCTCGGGGGCAGGTCCCCTTTATCAACGCCCAAGTGATAAAGCATACTCAATAACCTTTTTATGCTCTTATAACGATAGCGAGCGTGTCGATAGTAGAGCCCATAGTGGATCTAGTAGTCCAGCTAGTGGAACATGGTTCTTACCCGTTAGTAGTCGCGTTGATGGCTTTAGAAAGTGCCCTAATTCCAATACCTAGTGAGATAGTGATGCCCTTCGCTGGATTCCTGGTTTACGAGGGTAAGATGAACTTCTGGCTTGCAGTGGCTAGTGGAGTTGTGGGGAACCTGATAGGGTCCCTAGCTATTTATCTTGTAGGGGCTAGGATAGGCTGGAGTCCTATTGAGGAAAAACTCGGTTTTCTCTTCGGTAAGTCTTTAAGTAAGGCTAGAAGGCTATTTGATGAGCATGGAGAGCTGGCTGTATTCTTCGGCAGGATTCTTCCAGCAGTTAGGACGGTAATATCATTGCCAGCAGGTCTCTCTAAGATGAACCTGTTAAAGTTCACTGCGCTGACCGTGTTAGGCTCTATACCTTGGAACCTAGCGCTCGTCTACTCTGGAATGATATTGAGGGATAATTGGGAGGAGGTCTCTAAGTATCTGGACCCACTAGCTGTTCTCGTTGTGTTAATTTTGGTAATTTACGTCATATGGGAGAGAAAGTAAAATCAGAGGGTTATCTCCAGGGGACTTGTTCTAAGATATGCGTCCACATACCAATACAAATTCCTAGATGGAGGGCTGCCCTCCTCCGTAACTAAGATATACTTGTAAGGGGTAAACCTGAGCCTGGAAATTAGCATGCCCCACATCATCCTCTCAACCATCATGTAGGGGATTCTCCTGACTCTCGGGACTAAATCATTAGTCCTGTAGATTATCACGTACCTGGGCGAAATCTCAGAAGCTTCTGAAATTATACGAGCAACGAGAAATTTTGTTAGGTCGATCATGTGCTTTTTCTTCCTTACCTTAACCTTCCTAGCTAAGTATTCCTCCCTGAGGTCCAGCACGTAGC
>CAZVLA010000040.1:0-19126 GCA_964627805.1 uncultured Desulfurococcaceae archaeon | reverse complement strand
GGGGGTACGGGTGTGGGTGGGTTAGCCCTCGCTAAGGCACTTAAGGAGTTAGGGGTTGAGGTCGCCCTCACGGTTAATGACCTACGCTCCTCAGCCTTGGAGAAGGCGAGGAGGTATGGTAAGGAGTTACTGGGGTTGGAGGTTGAGACCTTACTAGCTAATGCTCTCGTGCTCCATGAGGTAGGTGTTAGGGCTGACATGGCGCTCCTGTACGGGTTCTCAACACCTCACTTCAGTCCCTACGACATGGTTAAGTTAGTGTCTTCACTAGCTAAGGTACTTGAGCCTAGAGGCGTACTCCTTATTGAGGAGGCTGACCGTACGCGTACGTTACTACTAATGAATAACTACAGACACGTACTTACTGAGTACGTTGGTGAGGGTAAGGTAGTAATGACTCTACACGCAGGTTACGACCCACTTAAGGGGGTCATTAAGAGGGTAGCTATTGAGTTACCTACCATGAAGGTAGTTGAGATGGATGTTAGGTTCTGGGACATAGCTAGTACAGCATCAATACTCTGGATCTTCTTCAGTGATGTAGACTTCATAAGTACTGACGGTGCTGGTAGGGGGGTCCTCATAGCTAAGGAACCTAGGGGTGTAGACCCTAAGGGATTCAGTGAGTACCCGAGGGTTCTCCGTAGTACCACGTAGTCCGAGGTACTTATAAACTTACGTACACCTACCTCATAGGTGCTTGAGTTGGTTGAGAATAGGTACGTACTTTACGGTTTAGTAGCTGGTTCATTAGCTGGTGCTGTATCAGCCTCCATAACCGCCTACTTAGTACTTACGGGTGTGTTTAGTGAGGTAATTAATGATGTAGTAGTAGCTAGTGGTGGCTCACCATCACTAATACCTAAGTCGATAATGGCTAGTATTGAGAGGTTAGCGTTAATTACGTTAGTAGCAGTCATTATTCAGTACGCAATATTAGGTGCTTTAATAGCTCTAATCGAGTCCTACCTAGTAGGTAAGGGTGTTAGGGAGTCAGTAGCTTCCTTAATTACTGGGTTAACCTTCGTAGGGATTAACTTAGGTGTTTTAGGAGTAGCTAATTACGTAGCACCAGCACCTACTGAGGCAGTCCTTAAGCACATACCCCTACTAGTAGCTCTAGCACCATCAATTACCTACGCAGTAGCTATATCAGTACTAAGTACGGTTAAGGGACCTTGGGTTAGGTGGGGCCGTGGCGAGCCTAGTACGTACTGAGTAACCCATAAATACCTCGGAGACCGAGGTGTTAGTGGGGGTAGTTTTTGATCGTAGTAACCACGCCTGAGGTACCGGGTTATAGGATAGTTAAGGTATTAGGTATAGTATGCGGTAGTACGGTAAGGGCTAGGCACATAGGTAAGGACTTACTAGCGTCCCTAAGGAACATCGTAGGTGGTGAGGTGAAGGAGTACACTGAATTACTAGCTCAAGCGAGGGATGAGGCACTTAAGAGAATGATTAAGAAGGCTGAGGAGTTAGGAGCTAACGCGGTAGTTAATGTTAGGTTCGCGTCATCGATGGTAGCTCAGGGAGCAGCTGAGATCGTAGCTTACGGGACTGCGGTAGTTGTTGAGAGGATTGAATAGTTCCTAGAGGTTTTTTAGTCACTAAGTCCTCACACAATCAATGTAGAGTTAGGACCGACTTAAGCAAGTAAGTAAGCACCTCGACTGTTGATCTACTCACTTAGGTGCCCCTAATAGATACTTAATTAAACAGTACACGGTGCATTAAATGCCTTTCCTCAGGATATCTAGAGTGGATGAGGAATCCATTCTTAACTGGGTTGACGAGGCGGTTAATGAGATACACGCAGGTCTTGAGGGGCTTAGTAGTGAGGTTATTGAGGAGCATAAGAGGGCTATGAAGGAGTGGTTAACTGAGTTATGGAGGAAGGGGTACGTAGACCCTAAGAAGCTTGAGGGGATGGGTAGGAGGCACTTTAAGTGGGGCTTCGATATTGAGCACTTCTTCAAGACCCACATAGTTGACGTAATAAACACGTTAGTTAAGAAAATGATAGATTCAGGAGTACCCGCTAGTAAGAGGGTTAAGTTCGTTAACGACTTAATACTATCGGTTAGTCACCTACTCAAGGGCTACTTCAAGGAAGCTATTGAGGAACCCCTAAGGAGGAGTGAGGAGGTAATCAGTAACTTAAGGAGGGTCTACGAGGAGGTAAGTAACTCACTAGAGCAGATGCACGTAGCTTACGACCAGTTAGTTAAGGCATCACAGCACATAGCTGAGAACTCACAGAGATTAGCTACGGAGTCATCCCATGGGTTAGAAGCACTAATTAAGTTTAGTGAGACGTTGAAGCACGTTACCGAATCTATGGAGAGGATGTTCAGTAGCGTATCTAACGCCTTAAGAATGATTAGTGAGTTATCTAGGGTATTCAACTTAATGAATGAGAAGATAGCTACGGTTACGGAGTACTCAAGTAAGGTAGTTAAGATAACCGACATAATAACGGATATAGCAGAACAAACCAACCTCTTAGCTCTTAATGCTGCTATTGAGGCTGCTAGGTTGGGTGAGGAGGGTAGGGGATTCGCAGTAGTAGCTGACGAAATAAGGAGACTAGCAGACAACGTAAAGAAGTCAGCTAATGAGATAAATGCCTTACTAGAGACTACTAACCAACACGTAAGTAAGTTAAATGACATAGCTGGTGAGGCTCAAGGGATTATTAAGGAGGTTAGTAAGGTAGCTACTGAGGTATCTAACTACATAGAGAGTAATAAGAAGTTAATTGATTCCGTACTACCTGAGGAGGCTAAGGTTAGGAAGGTGTTTGAGGGTATACACTCGATGATTGAGGAGATATCGTCTGCTGCTGAGGAGCAGGCATCAGCTAGTGAGGAGACACTATCATCGATGGAGTCAATAAAGGACGCCATGAGTAACTTAGGTGCTTCAGTTGATGAGGTAGGTAACTTAGGTAGTGACTTACGTGAGGCGTTAAGTAAGGCTTTAGGTGAGTCTAGGGGTGGTTAATTAGTTTTTAACTTAATCAGTAACTTCTTCCTACTTAACCTATCGATCCTATCCTCAAGAACCTCAACACCTATACCCGACCCCTTAGGTACTTCAATCGTACTGTTAGGTCCTAGGGTCCATGGGGGCTCAACTATATCACCGCCTTCACCCCAGTACCTACTACTTGCTGATATGTCGCTTGGGTACCTCACGTTAGGTAGTGTAGCTAGTGCTACTAGGAATGCCCTACCAATACCCGTCTCCAGCATACCGCCGACCCACATAGGTACTCCTAAGTACGTACTTAACTCATGTATCCTTAACGACTCAGTAATACCCCCGACCCTACCCGGCTTTAGGTTAAGTATTGAGAGAGCACCTAATTCGTAAGCAGTAATGAATTCCCTATAACTAGTTACGCTCTCGTCTAAGCATATGGGTGTCTTAAGTAGCTTAGCTAACTTAGCGTGACCTACTAAGTCCTTGTAGTGGAGTGGTTGCTCAATCATTAGTAGGTCTAGCTTATCTAGCTCCTTAAGTACCGGTAAGTCACTTAATTCGTAGGAAGCATTAGCATCTACCTGAAGTGGTACGTCAGGGAACTCCTTCTTAACGGCCTTAACGGGCCCTACGTCCCATCCAGGCTTAATCTTTAGCTTAACCCTCCCGTACCCCTCCTCAACATACTTACTAACTACCTTAATCAATTCCTCAATACTCCCCTTAATACCTACACTAACACCTACGGACACCCTATCCCTAACACCACCGAATAACTCCTTAAGGGACCTACCCTCTAACCTACCCTTAAGGTCCCATAGAGCGTACTCAACACCTGCCTTAGCCATCTCATGCCCCCTAATACGTGATACTACCTTAGGGTACTCACGAGGTTCTAAATCACCTACGCTACTCATTAAGGGAGCTATGAAGTCCTTAATTACGTGCCAAGCAGTAACTACGGTTTCGTAGCTATACCAAGGACCTGATGAAGCAACTACCTCACCCCAACCAACCTCACCACCCTCACCAACTACCTTAACAAGTACTACATCCCTAACGTACTCAGTACCGAAGCTAGTAGTGAATGGTTCCTTAAGCTTCATACTTAATAACCTAAGCTCTAAGTACTTAACCTCCAACTCAAGCACCTAATCATTAAGGCGTAAGGGTTAAAAATAGGTGTTTTTAAGTACTCCCTAAGTACTTAACACCCCTAAGTAACTTATCAGTAAGTACCTCAACCTCATACCTACTAAACCACGGCGGAGTTACCCTACTTACCTTAAGCCCAGCAGCTACAGCACCCATTACTACGGCCCTCAACGGGTCATTACCTTCATGGATAGCTAGTGAGGATATAGCTAGTAGTATGTCGCCAGTACCTGTTGACTCACCCCTAATACCCGGTAGTGCTGGTACGTAGTATAGCCTACCATTAATTAACGCTACTAAGCCAGCCTCACCGTTAGAGACCATTAAGACACCATTAACGTACTTAGCTAACCTCCTAGCTACTGAGGCCATACCACCATTTAATGGGGCCTCACTTAAGTCCGTATGTATTAAGTCAGCAGACTCGAGGACCTCCCTAACCTCACTACCCCACTCATAACTTATTGAGCCGTACCCATTAGCTACCCTAACGAATCCCTGAACATCAATTGCTAACGTCTTAACTGAGGACCTAATAGCCTTAACTACGTAGCTACGTACCTCCTTAAATACTGGGTTAACTATGGCTAGTGAGCCCCTCATACTACTTATTAATTCATTAGTAAGTACTACCTCACCACCACACCTAACTAACCTAACCTCACGCTCACCACTACCGTTTAAGTACTTAAGCTCGAAGGTAGGTACTGAATCACTCACCCTAACTACCTCAGCACCTACCCTCCTACTGAAGTACTCGTGAATATCACTAGCTGACCCCACAATCACTACGGACTCAACACCTAGGTGTATTAACGCTAATGCGCAGTAGTATGGAGGGCCTCCAATACCTACACCCTCACTACCTAACCCCTTAATCCTATCTATCGTGAAGTTACTTACTATGAATACCTTACTAACCATTAACCACCACCCCCTAACGACTTAAGCCTTAAGTAAACCTCAACTAACTTACTCAGTACGTACGTGTAGGCTAGGGTAGCTACGGTGATTAGGGCTAGTAACTTAAGGTTTAGGAGGGTGAGTAGGAATATAATGAATAACCTAACATCCCTTGAGGCTAGGTTAGGTATTGAACCAATAAGAGCTGGGTGGGTCTTAAGCGACGCCTCACCCCTAGCATGTAAGTAACTAACTAGTAAGTCACCAGTTAATGCTGCAGTACCTACTACGTAAGCTAACGCAACAGGTACGGTGCCGGAGGTGATTAGTGAGTAGGTTATAGCAGCTATGACGCTTAAGTCAACGAACCTATCGAGTAAGGCATCAACGAAGCCTCCGAGGGCTGATGCCTTACCTAAGGCCCTAGCTAACTCACCATCAACACCATCAATAATTGATGATAGCTGAATAAGTACAGCACCTAGTAAGTAATTACCTATTACGTATGAAGTAGCTGATGCAATACCTATTAAGAAGCTAATTAAGGATACTTGATTAGGTGTTAGGGGTACTCCATACTTAATTATTAACTCAGTTAACCTCATCGATAACCTCCTATTCAAGTACTTGGAGATAGGCCCGTCGGTTGACTTACCCCTAACTAACGCTTTAGGAGTACCCGACAACCCTCATCACCTCCTCAAGAACCTCCTTCTTAAAGCCATGGATCACCTCCTCGTAGTCGTACTTCGTATCTACCTCAACCCAAGGTAGCCCCGATATATCAGCAACTACTACCCTCCCCACCTTAGAGGCCTCCTTAACTACGTCAGCGAACCTAATCACGTATCCCCTCCTACTCAACTCCTCAGCTACTTCATGTAGTAACTCATTAGTTAGGAAGACACCCGCGTCTACGTGAGTGAATTTCTTAAGTCCCTTACCTACGTCAATTACGTACCCGAACTCATCGGTTAACACCTTAGTAGCCTCACCTACGTCCACGTACTTAGGTCTTGAGTCAGCAGCTACTACAGTATCTACTACGTACTTACGGTACGTATGCAGTAACTTAAGAGGTACTTCAGGTACGTATATGTGGTCAGTCATACTAATGAAGATTGGGTACTCACGAACGCACTCCCTACTTAGTAGGAAGCTGTAGCCATTCTCACGTTCCTGCCACTCATTCTCTACGTAGCAGTACTCAATACCTAGCGGGTTAAGTACCTCCTCAAGCTCCCTACCCCAACCCTTAGGTATTACTACGTTAAACCTCCTAACACCTAATGACTTAAGAACCCTTACTGGGTAGGTAATTAATGCGTAACCACCGATCCTAACTAGGAACTTAGGGTACCCATTACTAACTAACCTTAACCTACTACCTACGCCAGCAGCTAGTATGACTGCCTCCCTAACCACTACCCCCACCTCAGAACTTGTGGGTGTGTAGTGGGTTCTATGTATAGCTAGTTATGCAGTTATGTGTGGTGTAGAGAGTTATGGAGCCTACCTAAGTAAGTAATTATATGGAGTATGCAGAGACTACTATCTAGTGGTAGTCAGTACTTATTAACCTTACCACTATACTAACTACTTAATACTTAAGCCGTTATTTACCACTATATAAACTACATAACACCGTGATTATCGATGAGGAACTACTAGTTAGTAAAGCCTACGTCCTTTCTGTCGTAATTTTATTTATAGGTACTCACTACTTACTGGATTGGTTAGTAAGCCCTAATGATGGGGTGGGGGTGCTGACGTGGTTAGTGATTACGTAGGAGTTAGTGAGGGGTGCGGGATATACTATGGCATTGATCGACCAGTAACGGAGGTTCTACCTAAGGAGTTTGTGAGGGTGATTAGTTAATGGGTTTCCTAGGTAGTGCTAGGAAGTTAGTTAGGGTTAGGAACGTCGCTGTTACCTTAGTAACTACGCCATTGATAGGATTCGCTGGCTACTTCCTCAGGTGGTACTTACCTATTAGGGTTAAGGATGTTGAGGGTATAGTAGCTGTTGGTCTCCTATATAGTGTGGGTAGGGCCTTATCACTTATTCTAAGACCCTTAGCTGGTTCATTAATGGATATTAAGGGTAGGAAGCCATTCGCTATCTTAGGTGCTCTAGCGTATGCGTTAGTAGCTATATTCCTACTCAGTAACTACTTAGTACCTGCTGCTGTAATTATGATGTTCGTAGCTATCTCACTAATCAGTAACTCAGCAGCTCTACTCATGCTCGAGCCCGTAGGTAGGGGTGAGAGGGGTGTTGCTATGAGTTTAGCCCTCATGATGAGGGGCTTAGGTAGTTTAGTAGGTACGTTAACAATACCCGTAATCCTCACAATCTACGGTAAGTTACCAGCAGTTACCGTAGCTTCACTAGCGTTTATCGTAGCTGCTCTAGGTAGGTTAGCCTACGTAGAGACTAAGCCAGAGCGTAGTAAGGCATTAACGAGTGTAGGCTCCGTGATTAAGGGTATGGTCAGTAACTTACGTAGGGGGTTTAAGGTACTCTTCATAGGTGAGGTAGTCTACTTAACGACCTTCAGTGTATTAACTAGCTTCGGCTCAGAATTAATAGCTAGGTACTTACCCATATACCTAAACACAGCCCTAAAGTACGGAGTAGTGGTTATCGGTTCATTCTACGCAATCATGCAGGCATGCATGATAGCTTCAAGACCCTTAGCAGGTGCTTTAAGTAAGTTAGTTAGTTACTCATGGATAGTAATCCTACCTACGTGCGTATCAGGTGCTGTACTCATTGGGTTAGCACTAACTAATTCACCATACGTAGTAATAGCGCTATTCATACTACTGAGTCTATCGGAGGGTATGGCTAACGTAGCTATACCACCACTAACCATAAACACGATCGAGAAGTACTCAAGAAATAAAGCAACAGTAATGAATACACAGCAATCACTATCATCCCTAGTAGCACTAACAGCACCAATTATAGGGGCCTTAATATGGCTTAAATCACCATCAACACTACTAATCATAGCGGGCTCCATAATAATAGCGTCAGGACTAGCACTAACACCACTACTAATCAGTAAGTAAAAGGGGTGCATCACTGATTAACCTATCCACCTAGATTTTCGATTAGGAGCTAGGGTGGGGTACTGTCTAGTGCGGTGGTGCGGGTGTTTGGTGTATGGTATTGAGTGACCGTGATACTCTATATGCTCTAGGTATTGGTAGGAGGTTCTGGTTGAGTCAGTTAACTCTCTTTACGTTACGTACGCTCTCTCAAGTACTTAGGTACCCCTTCGTTATCTCCTTAAGAGACCTCATTAACGTCATAATGGCTTCCTCAGTAACGTTTAAGGGGGTTGCTCTACTTGCGTCTGAGGTCTCACTGTTATTGATCGTGATATTCGTACTTACTATGGCTTCAGAGATTTACGGGACTACACTCTACGCTAGAGTATTCACGTCTGTATGGGTTGACCTAGCTGATAAGATCAGTAAGTTACCTGAGTCAAGTAGGTTGAGTCCTGGTGAGTACTTAGGGAGGTTCTCAGACGCTCTCTCACTCCCCTCCATAGCCTTACTACCTACGTCACTATCACACATTATAGGGTTCGCGGTAATAGCCTATACCCTATACGTACTCAGCCCATACCTATCAACGGTGATCTTAGTAGCCTTAGTACCGTTGAGTATTGTTGTGATGTGGTTCTTCGGCTCGAAGGCGATGGTTAGGAGGGCTGAGGCTAGGAGGCTCTATGATGTCGTTATGAGTGACTTCAAGAACTTAATGGATGGCTTAGCGAGCTTTAAGGCCTTAGGTAAGGCTAGCTACTTAGTAAGTAAGTTTGGTGAGTCTGTTAACTCGTACTTCAGTAAGTATAGATCAGCTATTAAGGGCTTCATAATGGCTCAACGCTTCGTATCCTTAATATGGTGGTTCTCACCGATAATATCGATAGTTATAGGGCTCCTAATGGTGCCTCAAGGACTAATAACTATACCTAACCTAATAGCCTTCGCCGTAAGCATAAACTCAATCCTACCACCGCTCGAGTCACTAATTCAGAGCATTAGGAATTGGATGGAGGCTAAGCCAAGCGTGAGGAGGCTCCGACTACTCATGGAGCTACCTGAGGAGGGTAGTGGTGAGTTACCACTACCTAGGGAGGTGAGCCGCATTGAGTATAGGGGGGTTACCTTTAGGTACGGTCGTGGAGGTGATTACGTACTTAAGGATGTAAGCCTCACCATTAGGCGTGGTGAGTGCGTAGCTATAGTTGGTGGTAGTGGCGTAGGTAAGACTACCTTAGTTAAGATGCTCCCTAGACTGATAGATCCTGAGGTTGGTGCGGTACTAATTAACGGTACTGACGTACGTGAGTTTAAGCTTAGTGAGTTGAGGGGGAGGGTAGTCTACCTTAATTCGCATGCCTACCTACTGAACGCTTCCGTGAGGGAGAACGTAACCTTAGGTGACGACTTCCCGGATGATGAGGTGTGGAGGGTACTTAGTAAGTGTCAAGTAGACTTCATAAGTAGCTTAGATCACGTAGTGAGTGAGGCCGTAACCTCTCCGAGGGTCAGAGGCAGAGAATAGCCTTAGCACGTGCCCTCATTAGGAAGCCCGAGGTCCTAATACTTGATGAGGCCCTCTCAGGAGTTGATTCTAGAGTTGAGGGACACATAATATCTAACCTCAGGAAGGAGGTACCTATCCTAATAATCGTGAGTCACAGATTATCAGCTATTACGCTAGCTGATAGAGTAGTGGTCCTAAGTAAGGGTAGGGTCGTGTGTGAGGGGAGGCACGACGAACTACTCAGCACATGCCGAGAGTATAGAGACCTAATCGCTAGGCAGATAATAAAGGAGGGATGAGGACTTAAGCTACCCTACGAAGCCTTATTCTGCAATTACTTCACATCACCTCAGCTCCATTACTTAAAAAGCTTTAATGATGTAGAGTAGGGGCATCGCATACTTACTCTCCCTCGGTAATTGACTTTAGAGCTTTATGCACGGTCATTAGCGCGTCCGCTCCCCTAACTAGTACTGATATTGATGCAGCCTCTAGGAGCTCCTCCAAGGTGAGTCCCTCCTTAAGCCCCTCCTTAATACATCCTGCTAAGCACTCACTACACCCCACAGAGGCGTAGGCAGCAGTTAATGCTAACCTCTTCTCCCTCTTACTGAGCCTTACAGGCCTCTGGACCTCCCTCCTTAAGTTGGAGAACGTACTGAGTAGCTGAGCTGATACCCTCTCCAACCACTTCATAGGCTCCGGAACGGCCTCCCTAGCGGTAGCGTCGTTACTCACTCCTCACTACCTCCCTCCTTAGCTTCTCGAGCTTCTCCCTAGCTTTCTGAACCGCTCTGACCTCGTCCCTCCACTTCCTTAACTGACCTAGGTGTGGGAATATTATGGCGTCTCTAGGGCAGAGCTTAGCGCAGGTATCGCACCCAACCATGCAGTTGTAGGGCCTAGCAACTACGGGTCTCATCTCCTTGAAGTCCCAGTCATAAACGTTCCTACCAGCGCAGGTTAGGAAGCATAGGCCGCAGCCTACGCACCTCTCATAATCTATCCTCGGGTACCAAGGAACCTCCTCACGAGGCTTACCCCACCAAGGTATCTTGGAGAAGTCCCTTATCGGCCTACCTAGGACGTCCTTACCTATTACGGGGGGTGCCTGACCCATTACTAACCACCACTTAGTACTGCAACTTGGGCTTTTATTTATAACGCAGTTATTGGCTAAGGAGGTACTGACTTAGTTAATGCGGTGTAGGGTACTAACCTTAATACCTAATTAACTACTGAGACGTAGGTGCTGAGTCTTGGTTATTAAGGTTAAGGTAGCTAGTAGGGAGTTCAGGACTTACGAGTTAAGGCTTAGTGAGGTTAGGGTCGTTGATGCCTTAAGGATGGTTGGGTTAGATCCTGACGAGAGTGACTACTTAGTGATTAGGGGTGATGAGTCTCTAGACCTTAATGAAGTACTTAGGGATGGTGATGAAGTAACTGTTGTTGAGGTACCTTCAGGTGGTTAGTCCTTAATTAAAATAAATTAAGTACTCAGTAATGATTCCTTAGGTGCTAGGTTTTGGTTAGTGCTATTGAGGTTAGGGACCTACGTAAGAGTTACGGTAGTGTTGAGGCTCTTAAGGGACTTACGTTTACGGTTAGGGAGGGTGAGATCTACGGCTTAAT
Organism: uncultured Desulfurococcaceae archaeon; assembly: GCA_964627805.1. Taxonomy (GTDB): domain Archaea; phylum Thermoproteota; class Thermoprotei_A; order Sulfolobales; family NBVN01; genus CAZAMI01. The sequence continues at coordinate 7,878 of CAZVLA010000040.1, read as the reverse complement.
AGGTCCTAACGGTGCTGGTAAGACGACAACACTGAAGATACTCGTAGGTCTCCTAAGACCCGATGCTGGAGTAGCTAAGGTCCTCGGTCACGACGTCGTTAGGGAGCGTATCGAGGCTCTTAAGTACGTAGGTTACGTACCTGAGAACCCAGTAGCTTTCCATAACTTAAGTATTGAGGAGTTCGTTAGGTTCGTAACTTCCTTAAGGGGTATTGAGTGGGGGTCCGTTAGGGGGGTCTTCGAGTACTACCTAGACGCCTTCAACTTAAGGAGTAAGAGGGGTGAGTTAATGGGTAGGTTATCTAGGGGTATGGTTCAGAAGGCGTTAGTAATAGCTGCACTCACGGTTAAGCCTAGGGTCCTAATCATGGATGAGCCCATGGCGGGTATGGACCCTGAAGCTCAGTACGTCTTTAAGGAGGAGGTTAGGAGGTTAGTGAGGGAGGATGGAGTTACTGTACTCATATCAAGTCACTTACTAGACATGGTTGAGAAGTTCTGTGATAGAGTAGGTATAATTAATGAGGGGAGGTTAGTACTTGAGGGTAGTGTTGAGGAGGTTAAGGAGGGGTTAGGTGGTAGTAAGTCGCTTGAGGAGGTATTCCTTAAGGTAGTTAAGGGGAGGGCTTAATCATTGAGTCGTAAGGCATTAACCATAGCTAAGTACTTAATTAAGAATGACTTCATAAACCCAACAATAAGGAGTAGGGGTGGTTACGTAGCTATAGCCTTCATGACTGCCTTAGCACTACTATTCGTACTATTAGCAGTAACTACACCACACCAAAGACCCCACAGCACCTCCCCACTAATCTACGAACTAACTTCTAGGTTAGGGCTTAGTAAGGAAGTCATTACTGACTCATTAAGTGCTGTACTAACATTCATTACTACCTACCTAATCTTCCTAAGTAGGTCTAGGTACTTAGTAATTAAGGAGGAACTCTACGAACTCATACTATCCCAACCAGTCAGTATTACTGATGTAGTACTCGCTAGGTTAGTGTATGATTCAGTATTCCCCCTACTAACTATGACACCCTTCATCATAGTAATTACCTTACTAATCACTGCGGGTAGTCTAGGTAGCTTCAAGGCATTCCTACTCATACCTGCTATAGCGTTAGCTATGGTACTTACCTCAGTAGCTGCTGACTTAGGTAGGTCGTTACTATCAGTAGTTAGTGGTAGGGTCATTAAGTTATGTAGGGTAGTAGCTACGGCGTACTTAATTACTGGTGCTACTCACTCATTAATTATTAGGTACGTATCCCCGATACTCTCAATACCCCTTAGACCCGTAGCAGCTTCACTAACCTACCCACTAGCTAGGTCATCAACACTTACGGATGCCTTACTAGCCCTAATAGGCTCCCTAGCTATGGCCTTAGCCTTCTCAGTAATTACTATCGACTTAAGTAGTTACTTAAGTACTGAGGACTTCAGACCATTAAGTCACTTACTTAGGGAGGGTGGTGGTAGGGGTAGGTCCTTAGTACCTACTGAGGTCAGGGGTGCTTGGGGTGCTGTTAAGGCTTACGTACTAGGTACTAGCGTCTTAAGTACTAAGCACTTAAGGAGTTACGTAGCCTTAGTAGTTACTGTAGCCGTTACTTCCTTAGGTATTAGGTACTTCCTAACTAACGTAATCTACTTACGTAGGGTATTGAGTGTAGCACCATTCGTTACTACGGTTATGATACCTATACTAGTCAGTATCATTACCTCCTCAATAGTTTCTTGGGTATTAGCTAATGACTTACTAGCTTACTGGGTCTATAGGGTATACGCTATTAGGATGTATGAAGTAGCTAAGGCATTAATGATTAAGTACTCAGTATACCTAACTGAGGCCTTACTAGTTATATCAGTAGTTGATGCCGTACTGACTTGGAGGATTAACTACCTCCTCATGCCCCTAGCCTCCCTCCCACTAACTACGGTAGCTTCATTCCTAACACTCCTAACTACTACCTACATAGCCTCTAAGAGGAGGGTCGTTAAGCAAGCACCAGCTAGGGGTAACGTTCTTGAGGAGCTAGCACTACTCGCTGTGGAGTTAATAGTGGTGACTGCCCTCGTACTAGCTAAGGTGGGTTACGACTTAATAGCTTCAGTAAGTACCTTAGCTACCCTAACGTACGTACTGACGTCAGTAGCTGTAGCTTCACTACTATACGTAGTACTACCTAAGATACTCTCGAGGGCTATGGAGAGGTACGATACGTTAACTTAATCATTAAGTAGCGGCATTAGTGATTTACGCTTAATTAACTCAATCAGGAAGGGGTAGGTGGGGTTAAGTAGTGGCTACTCAAGAGTCGCGGGGGGAGGCTGAGTCTGTACTATCACTAGCTGAGGAGTTACTTAGGGAGGGTAAGTACGACTTATCAGTAATTAATACGGCCTACGCTACTCAACTATACCTTAGGAGGGTCCTACGTAGGTTATTAGGTAGTGAGTTGAGGGAGCGTAGTATAGTGACGTTACTGAGTGCTCTGCACCTCACACTACGTGAGTTAGGGCTTAATGAGTTAGCTAGGACTACCTACGAATTCATTAGGGGTAATGAGGAGTTGCTTAGGAGGCTTAATGAAGTAATTACTAACCCATTCTATGAGGTAACGCTAAGTGATAGGGGTGGGGCTGAGGAGTTACTTAAGTTAGCTAAGTCCCTATTCAACATACTCAAGAGTATTGAGGATGCGGTAGGGTTTAGGGGTGGGGGATTACCTCAGTAAATTAACTTCAGTAGGTCTAAGAACCTCCTTAAGCTTAGTTACGTGGTAGGTAGTCTTAGGTGGGTAGGGCTCACCCTCGTAAGCTACCTTAGTAACGTCGTTATGTGTTATCCTTAAGGGCTTCAGTACTACGTAGTATGGGTTACTAGGTAATTCACTACTAACTACCTTAGTTAGTGATGCATTAAGGACCCTCAACAACCTACTCAGTACTTCATGTATTAACCTTAAGTCGGACTTAATGATTAGTGAGTTGATTGAGTCATTACCTAGTGAGTACTTAATAACTACTTCAGAGTCACCACACCCGTCACACTCCCTAATTAACTCCTTAACTAGTAACTCCGTACCTCCCCTACTAAGACCTACTACGTAGTAGTTGAATGGCTTAGGTGGTCTTAACTCTCGGTAGTTAATCATGATTGCCGGTACGTACTTAAGTCCTAACTCCTTAAGTGCCTCTACTCTATGGTGCCCATCAATTACTACGCCAGTCCTTAAGTCAGTTATTACTGGCTTGAGCACCCTACGTAAGTTCCTTATCGAGTACTTAACCTCCTTAACCCTCAGTGGGTTGGTGGCTTCATGAGGTATTAAGTCACTTAACCTAACAACCCCTAACCTTAAGTACCTCATGACTAACCCCGACCTACCCCCGGCACTACCTACTCAATCCTCGGTAAGTACGCTAAGTCTATCTCACTCGGTTCGTAGTCCTTAAGCTTACCCTCAAGGAATTCTAGGTAGCCCTGTAGGTCGAGGAGTCCGTGCCCACTCATGTTGAATAGTATAGTTACTGGCTCCTTAACCTCCCTAGCAATATCTATCACTGCCTTAACAGCGTGTGCACTCTCTGGTGCAGGTACTATACCCTCACACTCAGCGAATAACTTAGCAGCTTCGAACACCTCAGTCTGGTGGTAGGCTACCGCCTTAACTAGTCCGTGGTTTATCAGTATGCTTAGGGTAGGTGCTAGTCCGTGGTACCTAAGACCACCTGCGTGTATTGGGGGTACTCTGTACTTATGACCTACGGTATGCATCTTAAGCATTGGTGTTAAGCCTGCTGAGTCACCGAAGTCGTAGGTGTACTTACCCCTAGTCATTGATGGGCTGGCCCTAGACTCAACAGCTACGAATACCGTATCCGACTTACCCAGTAGCTTATCCCTCATGAATGGGTAGGCGAGGCCTGCGTAGTTACTACCACCACCTACGCAACCAACTACGTAGTCCGGGTACTCACCAAGCTCCTCAAGCTGCTTCCTAGCTTCTAAACCGATTACCGTCTGGTGGAGTAGTACGTGGTTAAGTACGGAGCCTAAGCAGTACTTAGTACCTTCGTGAGTTAAGGCATCCTCAATAGCTTCAGCAATAGCTATACCTAAGGTACCTGGGTGGTTCGGGTCCTCCCTAAGGAACTTCCTACCAACTTCAGTCTCGCTACTAGGGCTTGGGAGTACTTCAGCACCGTAGAGACTCATTAGTACCCTACGGTAGGGCTTCTGCTCGTAACTAACCCTAACCATGTACACCCTAACCTTAAGATTGAATAGAGCACCTGCTAGAGCTAGTGCTGAGCCCCACTGACCAGCACCTGTCTCAGTAACGATTCTCTTGGTACCCTCGATTAAGTTGTAGTATGCTTGAGCTATAGCTGTGTTTATCTTGTGACTACCCGTAGGTAGGACCCCCTCATACTTGAAGTATATCTTAGCCTTCGTACCTAACCTCTCCTCAAGCCTCCTAGCCCTAAGTAGTGGTGTAGGCCTACCAACCTCAATTAACGCCTCCCTAACCTCCTCAGGTATCTTAATGAACTCCTCACTACTGAATTCCTGCCTAACTAACTCCCTAGCGAATAGCCCCTCAAGAGCTTCAGGAGGTACTACAGAACCGTCCGGACCCTTCATAGGTGGTACGGGTTCTGGGAGGTTAGGGACGATGTTATACCACTTATCGGGTACGTAATCAATGACTTGAGAAGCTCTTAACTTTAGGGTTGAGTTACTTACGGACCCACTACCTAAGTCCATTGGCGCATAGTTACACCGAAGGAATGGTGTGGGGGAGAATAAAAGCTTTCCGTACCTTAAGTTCATAACCATTAAAAACAATTAAGTAATACCAAAGGAACAAAGGGAAAATCTTGATGGTACGGGTATTAAGTACTAACTAATATTCCCGTAATTACTAAGTACTAACCCCCAGTACGAGTACCGAGTAACTCTCCCCTCATTAGTTTACTTAAGTACTTAACTACGGAGGTGAGTCATGAGGGTACCCCTTCGTTAGGGTGAGGAAGTGCTGGGCTTCAGCTTGGAGAACCCGACTTAACGCGTATTTCGCGTCTGTGCATCCATAAATCCTTTACTATGTAATAATAACCTTTAGTAAAGAGTTTTAATAATTCCTTAACATGATCAAGGACGACTACCGAGAGACATTAGTCCCTAATCATAATTGCCTTTCAACTACGTAAGTTCAAGGTGGTTAGTATGGGTCTAAACGGTAAGTGCCCATTCCTGAATGCCTGCCCCATGTTTAAGAAGTTAAGGTTCGAGGCTACGAAGAAGCTACTAACTAGTAAGTACTGCCTAGGTGACTACAGTAAATGTGCTAGGTACCAGATGAGGTCCTCAGGGAAGATGCCACCACCTAACCTACTGCCTAACGGTAAGTACATCTAAGTTTTTTGATTTAAGTACTCCTCAGTAACTTAATCAATTCCTTAACTACCTCATTAGCTGATGGTCTCTCGGCTGGGTCATGGCTTAACATACTCTTAAGTAATTCCCTTAAACCACCGTGACCTACTTTACTGAGTAACTCGTTAGTTAGTCTAGGCTTAGTAACTACGTCATCACCACTCAACACCTCACCCGTGAGTACCTCAAGTATTAAGTTACCTAATTGGTAGACATCGGTCCTATCCTCGATACCTAACTCACCAACCTTCCTAGCTAAGTCACTGAATAACTGCTCGGGCGCGCAGTAGCCGGGTGTGCATAGGGTTGCTTTAGTTCTTGACGTAGTCGCTAGTAGCTTCTTAATACTTGAGTAATCACCTAACTTAGCTACTCCATCACTGATCAGTACGTTCTCGGGCTTGACGTCTCTATGAACTAACCCCCTAGAGTGTAGGTACCTTAAGGCATCACCTAACTGAATACCTAACTTAATAACGGCTCTTAAGTCCCTCCTTAAGTAACTCATCCAGTACCTCAGGTTACCTCCTGAAGCGAATTCATAAACAACTATGGGTGCCTTACTTGAGTACGCAATCACTTTGAGGAGGTTGGGGTGGTTAAGTAACTTAATACTCTCAACCTCATTAACTACCCTCTTAATCACTGACTCATCAATAGTTGGTAAGCCGGCAGTAACACCCTTCTCAACAGCATCCCTAAACTCCCTAACAACCTTAAGTGCGTATGACTCACTACCTACTACGCACTCATACACACACCCCCAACCACCACAACCTACCAGGTAGCACTTAGCACCCAGTAAGGAAGCACCGTTAATTAGCTTAGCCACGAACTCATTAAGTACGTAGGGACCACCAACCCTCTCAACAACCCTAGAGCCCCTCATCGAATTCATTAAGGGCTCCCTACAGACCCTAGCAACTAAGTCCATACTCACCTCACTAACGCCTGAGTCACGTACTGAGTAACTCCTACGTCCGTACGTAGTACGTACATCATGAGGTGCCCTAGGCTTAGGTGGTGGGGGTGGGGTGTGTGGTGGCTTAACGCTCCTCGGCGGTGGCTTAGGGAATACATTAAGTACTGAAGCTACTAACTGAGTAAGTATCGAGAGCGCTAGGAGTGCTGAGAAGGTAGCTAGTAAGGCGTCATATATGGGTGATACGGAGGCCCTAATACTTAAGGGTAAGTCACTCACTGGTGATAGTGCCTTATGGACATTAACAGCTACTAAAGTAATTAGTAAGGCAGCTACGTACCTAAAGTAATTCGGCCTACCACGTAACGTAGTACCTACGTAAGCCCTACTAACTACCTTACTAACTACGTAGTAGAAAGCAACTATAACAGCTACCTTAATGAATGAGAGGAAGAAAGTAGTGACTAAGCCTAGGGGGTTCTGGAGGAGCGTAATGGGTGCAGTAACTAATATTATTGCTAAGGGGGTTACGGCTAGGAGTATGAGTGCAGTCAGTGAGGCCTTAACAACACCGTAACTAACACTCCATAACCTACTAGCTAAGCTACTTGAAATCACTTACATTCCCTAAGGTAGGTACGTTGGGGAGGTAATAAACTATGCAACATCAGAACCAGTACTGAGGCTCCTCAGAAAACCTAACACACTCCTCATCACTAAACCTCCACTTACCCCTTAAGTCAAGAATGACTAACCCTAACTCACTACCTAACCTATCACTTATTAAGACCTCAAACTCATGGTCTGAGATCATAACATCACTAACTACGGGACCTACGCACCTATCACTAGTGACTACAGATACTTCAGTAGCTCTAGGTACTAAGTAGTTCCTAACTGGACCACCAGCAGTACCTACCTCAATGAGTCTTGCTTGAGGTGGTGGGGGCCATAGACCTAACTTACTAGCTAGTGAACGTGGTATCAGTAATTGGGGTGTCTCAGCTTCAAATCCAGAATTAACTAGTGCTGACGTTACTACCTCCTCACTACTTAGTAGTGACTTTATCCTTAACTTCACCCTTACCGCCATAACTCCTAACCCTCTCTATCGGGTATATGTGCCCGACCCTCCTCCTTATAGGGTATATATGCCCTAACCTACCCTCCAACCTACCTAACCTCAACTACTTAACCCTACGGAATAGGTACTACGTAGTTCTTAAGTTTGAGTAGTTCTTAAGACTCTAGAGTACTTACTAAGCACTTAATTAAGTCGTTACTACACCCCCTAACTAACCCCCACTCCTTAACAGCCTTAACGACGTCCTCACTCAACTCTAGTGAGTTACTGAAGATTACTCTAGGCCCCTTACCAGGGACGTAGATTACGTACGCCTTAACCCCCGAGCCCCTACACTTAAGTACTGCGTAGCCCTTCATTGGGTTAACCCTAATTACGTCTGCTTGAAGTACCTCAGCAACCTCAATAAGTATCTCAGTTAAC
>CAZVLA010000039.1:0-12341 GCA_964627805.1 uncultured Desulfurococcaceae archaeon | reverse complement strand
ATCTCGACTGCTGTGGCTGTGGTTATTACTGCTGTTGTTGTTGCTGTTGTGGTTGCTGGTGTTACTTATGCTGTAGTACCTAAGGGGGGAGTAACTACCACAACGGTAGTTAAGACAGTAACATCAACAAAGACGGTAACTGTTGGTGGTGCTGGTGCTAAGACCGTAACCGTAACCAAGACCGTAACAGCAGCCACAACCATAACCAAAACCCTAACACCAACAACAACCAAAACCACAACACCCAAAACAATCAAGAAGGTTAAGGCAGCAGTAATCATTAGGAAGAGGGGTGACTTAGGATTCAACGACATGGCTTGGCTAGGGGGTCAGATGGCTGCTGAGAAGTTAGGTGCTAAGGTTGATTACTACTACTACGAGAACATACCTCAAGCACAGTACTATAAGTTCCTTGAGGACATAGTTAAGAAGGGTTACGACATCATAGTCGTAGTTAACTTCATGATGGCTGATCAAGTAGCTAAGTTAGCTGAGAAGTACCCGAATCAGAAGTTCGCTATAATAGATGCTGTAGTACCTAACAGGCCTAACGTATTATCAGTGATCTTCAAGGAGAATGAAGGCTCAGCACTAGTAGGTGCTCTAGCTGCTTACCTAACCAAGACTAACGTAGTGGGTATCGTCTTAGGTATGGACATACCACCACTATGGAAGTTCGAAATAGGGTTTAAGTGGGGAGTACATTACGTAATGAATCAGACAGGTAAGAAGATAAAGATACTGTGGGAGTACGTAGGGACCTTCGGAGACCCGAATAAGGGTAAGGAAGCAGCTATGCTAATGCTCCAGCAAGGAGCTGACGTGATATACCACGCAGCAGGTGAGACAGGCTTAGGTGTGTTAGACGCTGTTTATGAGTGGGACATTAAGCACATGGGTCAGCACGCACTAGCTATAGGTGTTGACGCACCTCAAGCATGGGTGCATCCAGGGTATATAATAGCTAGTATGGTTAAGCACGTAGACGTAGCTGTTTACAAAGCCATTGAGGAAGTAGCTACTGGTACGTTCAAGGGAGGACTACTAGTACTAGGACTTAAGGACGGTGGTGTAGATATTAGTAAGCCATCAGACATTAAGAAGATGATCGACATAGCGGTTAGTCTACACTTAATGAGTAAGGATAAGGCTCAGAAGGTCTTTGACGAGATAATGAAGCTGAGGAACTCAATACCTAAGGACGTGTGGGATAAGGTAATGAAGTTAAGGCAGGAGATTATTGAGGGTAAGATAAAGGTACCGATGCCTACCAAGCAGAATATTAAGGAGTTAAGGAAGATATACGGCTGAGTGAGTAAGTAGTAATTAATGTAACTAAGTAGCATTTTTATTTAAGCTCCTTAACAATTCATTAATTAGTTGATGGAGGTGCTTTATTGAATGAATAAAGAACCGATAGTAGAGATGAGGGGTATCCATAAGGTATACCCCGACGGTACCGTAGCATTACGTGGAGTTGATCTTGAGGTTTATGAGGGTGAGATACTAGGGCTCCTAGGTGAGAACGGGGCTGGTAAGACGACCTTAATGAAGATACTTTCAGGGTTGCTAAGACCTACTAAGGGAACTATTAGGGTATGGGGTAAGGAGGTTAGGTTCAAGTCACCTAGGGATGCGTTAAGGTGTGGGATAGGGATGGTTCATCAGAAGTTCGAGCTCATACCTCAATTTACAGTCCTCGAGAATATAGTCCTAGGTTTAGAGCCTAGGGGTAAGTACCTAAGTATTGATTGGGGTAGGGCTAGGAGGAAGGTTGAGGAGTTAATGAGGGTTACTAGGTTTAAGGTTGACCTAAACGCTAAGGTAGGTAACTTACCCGTAGGTGCTAGGCAGATGGTCGAGATTATTAAGGTGCTCTACAGGGACGTTAAGATATTAATACTTGATGAGCCTACATCAGCCCTAACACCAGTTGAGGTTAAGCCTTTCTTCGACGTATTAAGGAGGTTAAGGAGTGAAGCTGGAGTCACGATTATATTCATAACGCATAAGATAAGGGAGGCTCTAGAACTAACTGATAGGATCGTAGTCCTTAGGAGGGGGTTAGTTGAGGGTGTAGTTAAGACTGAGGAAGCAACGCCTGAGCTCCTAGCTAGGATGATGGTTAGGATCGAGGCTAAACCACTCACTAAGCCACCAAGCAGACCCGGTGAGGAGGTGCTTATAGTTAAGGACCTACACGTACTCAATGACGAGGGTGTTGAGGTCGTTAGGGGTGCTTCGTTTAAGGTACGTAGGGGTGAGATATACGCTATAGTAGGTGTTGAGGGTAATGGGCAGAAGGAATTAGTTGAGGCTATAGTTGGTTTAAGGAAGCCCGTTAAGGGTGAAGTCATTATTAAGGGTAGGGGTAAGTTACTAGCCTACGTACCCCCTGACAGGACTAATGAGGGTTTAATCCTCGACATGAACGTAGCTGATAACTCAATACTAGGTATTCAGGAGTTATTCACGGTAGGTAAGTACGTAATTAAGTACGATAACGTATTCCGTCACGCTAAGGAGTTAATACGTAAGTACTCAATCGTAGCTCCAGGACCTAGGGCATTAGCTAAGTACTTAAGTGGGGGTAATCAGCAGAAGCTAGTACTTGCTAGGGAATTAAGTAAGAGGCCGGACATAGTAGTTGTTGCTAACCCAACGATGGGTCTAGACATAGCATCAACTAGGTTCGTTAGGAAGTTACTTATTGACTTAAGGAGTGAGGGTAAGGCAGTACTACTAGTCACTGCCGACGTTGATGAAGCTCTAGAGATAGGTGATAGGATAGGTGTTATCTATGAAGGTAGGATCGTTGGTGAGGACCTAGCTGAGAGAATGACTGAGGAGAGGTTAGGTCTCTTAATGGGGGGTGTACTGAAGTGATTAGGGAGTACTTAAGGAGTGCAGCTACGTCAGTCGTAGCTATATTGATAGGTTTCCTAGTAGGTGCCGTCATACTTTACCTAGCTGGTTACAACCCCATCTACACATACGAGCAACTACTCAAGAGTGCCTTCGGTGACTACTCATCAGTCATGGATACATTAACAGCTATGACACCAATAATACTTACGGGAGCTTCAGCTGCATTCATCTTCAAGGCATCACTCTTCTTCATAGGTATGGAGGGTGAGCTCTACATAGGAGCTATATTCGCGTTCCTAGCGGGTTACCTACTACACCTACCACCAGGTATTCACGCAGCCGTAGCATTCCTAGCTGGTGGGTTAGGTGGTTTGCTATGGGGTTTAGGACCTGGTTACTTAAGGGCTAAGTACGGGGTTAATGAGACGGTAATGGCTATAATGCTTAATTGGGTAGCTATATTCCTCTCAGACTACGTAGTTCAGTACGCCTACCCAAGCCCTCAAGCAAGTATTGCTAGGACGTACATGGTTCAAGCAACGGCTAGGATACCATTAATGAGTAAGTCAGTACCACTTACTTGGTGCTTCCCAATAGCTATAGTAGCTGCGGTAGCTACTGGTTACCTACTCTACAACACAACCATAGGCTACAACGTTAGGGCAGTAGGTCTTAACCCAGTAGCTGCTAGGGTAGCTAAGATCGACGTAGTTAAGTCCTACCTAATGTCCTTCCTAATCTCCGGCTTCCTAGCTGGTTTAGCAGGTGCTGCTATGGTTCTGGGGATCTTCGGCTCACTAGTATATAGGTTCTCACCCGGTTACGGGTGGGACGGGATAACGGCTGCGTTAATAGCTAGGAATAACCCCTACGCAGTAATACCTGCAGCACTACTCCTAGCTACCTTAAGGACGGGCTCCATAGGTATGATGATAATGGCTGGAGTATCTAATGAGATGGTACTAACTATTCAGGGAGTCATACTAATAGCTGCTGCAGCACCTGAGGCATTCAATTTATTGAGTAGGGTCGTTAGGGCTTGGAGGGGTGGTAGGTAATGAACGTGTATGACGTAATAGCACTACTAGCATCAACAGCTAGGTTAGGTACGCCTATAGCGTTAACGGCTATAGGTGAGTTAATAGCTGAGAAGTCCGGGGTTGTTAACATAGGTATTGAGGGTATTATGTGTATGGGTGCGTTCATATCAGTAGTAGCTACTTACGCAACTGGTAACCCCTTCGTAGGCGTCTTAGCGGGTATCCTACTAGGTATTGCGTTCGGTGCCCTACACGCATCATTAAGTATCTACGTATACGCTGACCAGATAATCATAGGTATGGGAGTGATTTTCTTCGGGTACGGAATAACGGCAGTTGGTAACGCGATAATATGGGGTCAGCCAGGTTTCTCGGTAGGTGTACCTACGGTACCTCACCTACTCCTTAGGGCAGGTCCTCGATCAATAAGTATAAGCCCTATATTCTTCCTAGCGATAGCGCTGGCCCTACTAACTAAGTACGTACTGGATAAGACGTGGGTAGGTCTTAGGTTAAGGGCTTGCGGTGAGAACCCTGAAGCAGCTGATGTATTAGGTGTTAACGTATTCAGGACTAGGTTCTTAGCTACCGTAGTCGGTGGTGCCTTAGCAGGCTTAGCAGGTGCTTACTTAGGTGTTGATTGGGGTGGTAGGTTCGTTAGCTACATGAGTGCTGGTAGGGGCTTCATAGCTCTAGCATCGATAATAGTCGGTGGTTGGGCACCCGTAGCTACCTTACTAGCTAGTTACTTCTTCGGGTTCTTCGACGCCTTAAGGCTAATGCTTGCTCAAGTGTATGGTAGGCAGATACCGCCTCAGTTCTTCCAGATGATACCTTACTTAGCGACCGTCATAGTCTTCGCTCTATTCTATAAGAGGTCTAGACCACCAGCAGCTATAGCTCAGCCCTACAGGAGGGAGTGAGTCATGGGTTGGGTAGCTCCCCACCTACTAATTAAGCCCGGTGATGTTGGTAAGTACGCACTCCTACCGGGTGACCCGTCAAGAGCTGATAGAATCGCTGAGTTCCTTAGGGATGCAGTACTTAAGGCTAGGAATAGGGAGTTCGTAGTATATACTGGTTGGTACGGTAATGAGTTAGTTACTGTAGCGTCGACGGGTATTGGGGGCCCATCAGCAGCTATAGCTATTGAGGAACTAGCTAAGTGTGGCGTTAGGTACTTCATAAGGGTAGGTACTTGCGGTGCTTTGAGGAGGGGTGTTAAGGTTGGTGAGTTAGTAATACCTTACGCAGCAGTTAGGCTTGATGGGGTTACTAGGAGGTACGTACCCCCGGAGTACCCAGCAGTAGCTCATCCTAAGGTATTCAACGCATTAACTAAAGCAGCTAATGAGTTAGGTATTAAGTACTTAACAGGTATTATAGTATCTGACGACGCCTTCTACGTAAGTCGTGATGAAGTACTTAAGTGGTCATCACTAGGTACTGTAGCTATTGAGATGGAGGCATCGACCGTAATGACCCTCACATCCCTTAAGGGACTCTACGGAGGTGCTGTGTTAGTAGTTGATGGTAACTTAATCGAGGGTACTGGTAAGGCTGAGGTAGGTGCTAGTGGCTCCTCAGAACTACCTAAGGTGGTTAGGGAGGCTATCGACTTAGAGATTAGGGTTGCTTTAGAATCGATTAAGTACCTTAGGTGATTCGATGGTTGAGGTAGTTGATTTAGTGATTAAGTGTAGGTACTTAATCACGATGGATCAACGTAGGCCAGTAATAACTAACGCTGCCGTAGCTATTAATGATGGTAAGGTAGTTGGGGTGGGTACTATTGATGAGGTTACTAAGGTGTTTAAGGGTGAGGAAGTTATTGAGAGGATGAACCACGTAGTACTTCCGGGGTTCTTAGACGGGCATACACATACTCAGCAATTACTACTTAGGTCATCAATTAATGACTACGTACTTCAGTTACCACCTATATGGACTAAGTACTTAGTACCTTTTGAGAGGTTATTAGGTAGTGAGTTAGCTTACCTATCATCACTAACTACGGTAGCTACTCTAGCTAAGAATGGCGTTACTTACTTCATTGAGGCGTGCGCTCCATACCCTAACGAATTAGTTAGGGCTGTTAATGAGGTAGGTATTAAGGCTGTAGTCACTTACGCTACCTACGACTTACTTGAGGGCACTGAATTAAGTACTGAGGAGGTACTTAGGAGGAGTGAGGACTTAGTTAGGCGTAGGCGTGAGGGTAGGGTTAGGTTCTGGTGCTCAATTAGGGAGGTAATGATGGCTTCTAAGGAGTTAATAGAGGGTGTTAGGGAGTTATGTAGGAGGTACGGAGTAGGTATTACGTACCACTTAGGTGAGTATCAGGGTGAGGTTGACTACACATTAAGTAAGTATGGGTTAAGGCCTCTTGAGTTCCTTGACTCACTAGGTATTACTGATATTAAGCCCTCAGTAATAGCTCACGCAATATACTTCTCAGAGCGTGAGGTAGGGATCGTTAGGAGTAAGGACTTAAGTGTGTGTTGGTGCCCTACAGTAGATTCATTACTCATGGGTCCTCACTGGTTAGGTGTTAGGGGTGGTGGGGTTAAGTTCTGCTTAGGTAGTGATGGTGGTGCATTCACGACTTTAGACTTACTACATGAGGCTAAGGTAGCTCGGGTAGTTAGTAAGGCCCTCTCAGTAATGCTTAACTACGATAAAGTAAGTAGTATTGATTCTTGGAAGTTACTTAAAGCACTTACTGGGTGGGGTGGTGATGTTGTTGGTGAGGAATTAGGTATTATTAGGGAGGGTTACTCGGCTGACTTGACGGTAATTAACTTAAGTAACTTAAGGACTCAACCAACTTACGACCCAATAGAGTCTGTAGTAGGTTTTAGTGAGGGTACTGAGGTAAGTGACGTACTAGTTGATGGTGAGTTCATAGTTAGGGGTGGTAACTTGGTTAAGGTTGATGAGGGGAGATTGAGGAAGGAGTTGAGTAGGGCATTACCTAAGCTTAAGGAGTTAATTAATGAGTTAAGGAAGGGTTTGAAGGACTTAATTAAGTATTACCTCCGTCACTAACTCTCTCAATCTCTGAATACCCTAACTTCCTAATCTCACTAATTAACTCCTCAATTAACGCATTACTCCTTAATTCCTTAAGGTGTATACGTACTTCCTTACTACTTAATGATACGTTAACACTACTTACGTAGGGGTTACGTACTAATGCATTCCTTATCCTTAACGCACAGTGACTACACTTCATGTCATTTACTCTAAGAATAACCTCGTACCCCCTACCCTCACTACCTCTGACTCTACTACCTAAGTACTTAACTAGCTGACTAGCTACGTAGAGTGTCAGTAGTACTATAGTAGGTATTAGTAGGGGATTCATAGACTCATCACCCAGTGGATTATGTGGGCTATGACTATGCTTAACGTAATTAATGATGTTAGGTAAGTTACTAAGTACTTACGCCCAAACTCCTTACTAATGACTAGTAGTGATGATACGTTAGTAGCTACACCAGCTAGTAGGAAGGCTATAGCACCCCCTAAGCATAGCCCCTTACTAATTAAGGTAGCTATTAAGGGTAAGCTACCTACCGCACATACGTAGATTGGTACGGAGATAGCTACGGATACGTAAATACCTACTGGGTAGCTTAGGTAGTTACTTACTGCATTAAGAGGTACTACACTCAATACACTAGCAACTAGTAACCCTACGAGTACGCGAGTAACTACGGAGTCAGTAAGTTCTAGTAAATTACTGAGGAATGCACGTAACCTACCATTAATACCTAGGTTCATGCGTAAGTAGTTATGTTCGTGAGTAGTTAAGTAGTTTGAGGACCCGTCATTACCTTCCTTAATGAGTGCCTTAGTAATTAATCCTAAAGTAATAGCTATTAGGAATGAGGATATTATGTAGGCTAAGGTGAATTTAAGACCTAGTAGGGTTAGTGATAGCAGTATAGCTGGTAGGGATATTATAGGTCCTGAAATTAGGAATGGAGTTAATACGTAGGTAGGTACCTTAAGCCTCTTAAGCGAGACTACGAGCGGTAATATACTACATGAGCATAGGGGAATGAGTAAGCCTAGGAACGCTGACGTCACGAGTGACTTAAGCCCCTTCCTAAATACGTAGTTAATAAGTTTAGAAGGGTTTATACTTAGTAGGAAAGCACTAACTATTAAGGCTGTTAGTAGGGCTGGTGACATAACCTCAAGGAGGTTCCAGAACTCCTTAGCAACGTCAGTGAGTACCTCTAAGACCACCACCTACATCACCAACTTAGCTACTAACTCAAGTACGTACATAACTTGATTCTTAATTAATTTAGGTAGCCTCCTCACCTATGTAGAACCAAGGAAGCACCTAATGATGTAGACATTAAACAGTACCATACTCAATAGCTAGGTGGTGAGTGCATGAAGTAACATGCTCTACATGAGTTAAGTTAATGATTATCAGTACTTAACTAGTATCAATAGATACTCCCTTCAGTGCGCATCACTAAAGCACTATTTAATTAAGTGACAGGCGACGTAATGACCCCTACCAACATCCTTCATTAGGGGCTCCTCTCTCTTGCATATCTCCATTACGTATGGGCACCTAGGATGTAATCTACACCCACTAGGTATGTTCTCAGCGTTAGGTACTTCTCCCTTGAGCTTAATCTCCTTTATTAAGTCCTTACCCGTAGGGTCGGGCTTAGGTATCGCCTCGAGCAATGCCTTCGTGTATGGGTGTAGGGGGTTACTTATTATCTCCTTGGTGGGTCCTAACTCAACTATCTTTCCTAAGTACATAACAGCTACCCTATCACATATACCACTAGCTACTGCTAAGTCGTGAGTTATGAATACGTAGGTTAAGCCTTTAGAGTTCTTAAGTTCTAACATGAGGTCAAGTATCTCAGCCCTTATTGAGACATCAAGCATCGATACAGGCTCGTCAGCAACTATTAACTGGGGCTTTAGGAGTAATGCCCTAGCTATGCATACCCTCTGCCTCTGCCCTCCAGAGAGCTGGTGTGGGTACCGCTCAAGGAAGTCCTCTGGTGGCGTTAACTTAACGTCCTCCAACGCCTTAGTAACGGCTTCCAACCTCTCCTCCTTACTCCCTAACCCGTGAATTATTAGGGGCTCCTCCAGAGCATCCCTAATCCTCTGCCTAGGATTTAGGGATGCGTAAGGATCCTGAAGAATCATCTGTATCTCCCTCCTCAACACCTTATCAGCCTTCCTAGGCATCCTAGAGCTTATTACGAAGAATCCGTCACTTACTTCAGGTACCCCGTACTTCCTAAGAACATCAGCTACGTAATCCCTGGGTCTGTAAAGTACTTTACCACTAGTAGGGTACGTAGCCCTAACTAAAACCCTACCAGTAGTTGTTTTACCGCATCCGGATTCACCTACTAAGCAGAATACCTCACCCTTAAGTACCTCAAAATCAATACCGTCAACGGCCCTAACGTACCTCCTAATACCCTTAAGTACCTCCGCTATTGATCTCCTCAGGGGGAACCACTTCCTAAGCTCCTCAGCCTTAAGTATTACCTCCAAGACTCACCCCCCATACAACCAGCAGGAAACTAAGTGGTCGTTACCTACGTCGACTAGTGGTGGTTCCTCCCTCCTACACCTGTCCCTCACGTACGGGCATCTAGGCCAGAACCTACAGCCAGGCGGTGGGTTACTTAGATCCGGTGGGGTGCCTGGTATCCACTTCAGTTTCTTCATTCCCACCCTAGGAATACTCTCTAGAAGTAGTGATGTGTAGGGGTGCTTAGGGTCTCTGAAGACATTACTTGAGGGTCCTAACTCAACTATCTTCCCCCCATACATTATAGCTACTCTGTCAGCTATCTCAGCTAGTAAGCTGAGGTCGTGGGTTATGAAGATGAATGAAGATGATAACTCCTGCTTAAGCCTCTTAAATAAATTCATTATCTGGGCTTGAACAACTACATCTAAGGCAGTGGTTGGTTCATCAGCTATGACTAGCTTAGGCCTCATTATTATCGCCATAGCGATAACCACCCTCTGCTTCATACCGCCACTTAATTCGTGGGGGTACCTACGTAATACCGCCTCCGGAAGACCAACGAGTCTAATGACCTCCTCAGCCCTCCTACGGGCTTCAGACCTACTCATACCTAAGTGGTAAGTCAGCGGAGCTACTAGTTGCTCCTCAATAGTGAATACGGGGCATAGAGCATTCATAGCACCTTGAAAAACCATACTAACTTCCCTCCACCTAACTTCCCTCCTAAGTAAATCCTCATCCATTGATGTCAGTTCCTTACCATCAAGAACTACCTTACCCCCAACTATCCTACCAGGCGGGGGTACTAGCCTCATTATAGCGTAAGCTAACGTCGACTTACCGCATCCGGACTCCCCACCAATACCCAGGACCTCGCCCCTACCTAAGGTGAATGAAACACCATCGACTGCCTTAACGACCTTCCTATCGGTGAAGTAATAAACGTGTAGGTCCTCAACCTCAAGTAATGGTGGCACCTACGTCACCCAAGCACTACCTAAGCTAGGGTGTCTTGAGGGAATTAAAGAGCTATCGTACATAGATTAAGTAAGTTACTAACATTGAGGGCCTCATCATGAGGTTTTTAGTGAGCGTCTTAAGGATCCCCTAACTCTAAATAGGGAACTAACTCAATCACTTAAGCCACATTGGATACGCTACTCACGAATTTAAGTTCAAGTATTAGCCCTCTACGTAATCCGTATTTACTTCAGCGACTCACCCACGGTTAGCTACGCCCCTCACACTACCTTAACTAGGGCTTCGTCTTGAGGTAGTAGTAACGGAGTTACTGCATTACTTACTTTAAGTAATTAGGTAATTTATAGTAACTAAGTAATTTCCCTACTGAGTAAACTTAATGGGTGTCTTTAATGGGTGGAGGAAGCTATGAAGTAACTGAAGCTAGGAGAGCGGTTATAGTAATTATGGACGGCGTAGGTGATAGACCCATTAAGGAGCTAGGATGGAGAACCCCACTTCAAGTTGCTCGTAAGCCTAACCTAGACTTAATAGCTGATCTAGGAATTACGGGTCTCTACGACCCAATAGCGCCTGGCGTAAGGCCAGGGACTGACACCGGTCACTTAGCTATCTTCGGTTACGACCCAATTAAGTACTACCCAGGTAGGGGGCCTTTGGAGGCGGTCGGTACTGGTTTAGAGTTAAGGCCTGGTGATGTTGCTTTAAGAGCTAACTTAGCTACGGTTAAGGAGGTCGGTAATGAGTTAGTCGTTATTGATAGGAGGGCAGGAAGGATTAGGGGTAAGGATGCTGAGGAACTTGTTAAGTACTTAGCTAGTAGTATAAGGGAGGTCGATGGTGTTGAGGTACTCATAGCTCACGGTACCGAACATAGGGTATCCATAGTCCTTAGAGGGGAGGGTATATCACCTAAGATCACGGATACGGACCCCGGGACTGCTAAGGAGGGTAGGCCCGTAGCTGAAGCTAAGCCATTAGACAGTAGTGATGAGGCTAGGAGGACCGCCTCCATAGTTAATAGGATCGTTAGGATGTCATACGAATTACTGAAGAACCACCCAGTAAATAGGGAGAGGATTAGGAGGGGCTTACTACCAGCTAACATAGTCATTACGAGAGGTGCTGGATCCGTACCTAAGGATCTAAGACCCTTCAAGGAGTACCACGGAGTCTCTGCCTACTTAGTATGTGAGGAGGATACGGTATTAGGTATAGGTAAGATCCTAGGTATCGAAGGTGAAGTACCTCCCGGAGCTACAGGTAACTTAGACACTAACATTGAATCAATTCTTAAGTCAGCACTTAAGGCCTTAGATAAGGGTTATGAAGTAGTATTCATACACGTTAAGGGCCCGGACATCGCTGGCCACGACCGTAACTGGTGGGGTAAGGTCGAGATTATAGAGAAGATCGACTGGTTGGTTGGTGAGTTATTGAAGAGCATAGACTTAAGCAGTGACCTAATAGCTTTAGTAGCTGATCACTCAACGCCGTGCTACGCTAGGGACCATACCGGAGACCCCGTACCCATAGCGATAGCCGGTCTCGGTGTTAGGAGGGATGAGGTTAGGTACTACGATGAGGTGAGTTGTGCAAGAGGTGCTTTAGGGAGGATTAGAGGTGTTGACTTCCTAAACACTATACTTGACTTAATGGGTAGGAGAAAGAAATGGGGTGCTTAATGCTTTTATTACGGATTACTAACTTTTCTTACTTCACAAGTAAATAGCCTTTATTAAGTATTAGATGGTGATGTATCAATGTCAAAAGCAATCTCGACTGCTGTGGCTGTGGTTATTACTGCTGTTGTTGTTGCTGTTGTGGTTGCTGGTGTTACTTATGCTGTAGTACCTAAGGGGGGAGTAACTACCACAACGGTAGTTAAGACAGTAACATCAACAAAGACGGTAACT
>CAZVLA010000038.1:0-27762 GCA_964627805.1 uncultured Desulfurococcaceae archaeon | reverse complement strand
GTAACCCACTTAATCACCATACCCTCGGTTAAGGGTAATTACTCAGTACTTAAGGTATGTAGTGATGATGGGTTAGGGTGTAGGCTGTACTACGTACTATGGGTTTCTAAGGGGTCGGGGGTTAAGGTAATTAATTATGGTGGGGTTAAGCTAGAACTAATACTTAGTAAGGGGTTGAGTAGGGATGCCGTTAGTAAGTACTTCATAGTTAACTCAGTAAGTATCGTACGGGATATATGTGAGTGCGGTGAGGAGGCTACTGACGTACCTGATGAGCTGAAGTCAGTTAGTGGGGGTTACGCAGTTCTTAGATTCACTAACGTACCTAGGGAGTTAAGTAGGCTCTACTTAGTAGTCATAAGTAATGAGGTACTCATTAGTGACGGCGGTATCGGTAAGTTTAAGGCCTTACTCACTAGTGAGTTCTTAATTGATTACGGTAATGAGGTTGTGTGGAGTAATTACTTAATCACTAAGGAGTTAAGTAATGAGTACGTAAGTATCCACGTAAGTAAGTCATTAGGTAGGGAGTCCTCAATAACCTACGGTATATACCTGAATGAGTTAGGGTGGCATAGAGTAGCTAAGGTAGGTATTAAGGCGGTAGTTGATTACGTATTAAGGATTGAGGCATGTACGGGCTTAGGTACTTACGAAGTAATTCAGGTTAGGGCTTCATAACCTTAGTAATTATTTTAATTGATTAGGTCTGAATTACTTAATTAGTGGTGGTTACGCTTGGTTAAGGGTTACGTACTAGTTACTGGTGGTGATAGGGGGATAGGTAGGGCTGTAGTTCTTAAGTTCGGTCGTGAGGGCTACTACGTAATCTACACATACTTTAGGAGGGCTGATGCTGCTGAGGAGACTCTGAGGATGCTTAAGGAGGTTGGTGGTGATGGGTTCTACTTCAGGATGGACGTTAGTGATGAGGGTAGTGTTAGGGAGGGTTACGAGTTAGTCTCTAAGAGGGTCCCCTACCTCAACGTACTGGTTAACAATGCTGGGGTCATATCATTCAAGAGTATTGAGGAGACGAGTCTGGAGGAGTGGGAGTGGATTATTAAGGTGAACCTCACCGGTACCTTCCTAGTTACTAAGTACTTCCTACCACTACTTAGGAGAGCTCCTTGGGCTAGTATAGTGAATTTAGCTAGCATAGCTGGTCAGACAGGGAACGTAATCGCGTCGGCAGCTTACTGTGCGGCTAAGGCGGGGGTCATAGGACTTACTAGGAGGTTAGCTACTGAGTTAGCACCTAAGGTAAGGGTTAATGCAGTAGCACCTAGCGTAATAGATACTGACTTAGTTAGGGAGTTAATAGATACTCCAGAGAAGCGTAGGAGGGTAGCTGAGCTCCACCCACTAAAGGACATAGGTAAGCCCGAGGACGTTGCTGAGGCGATATACTTCCTAGCAACCCCAGCCTCAAGATTCATCACGGGGCAGGTCCTCGGAATTAACGGTGGTAGGTTAACTTGCTAATTAACTACTAAGTAAGTTCATTACTCATTTTTAATTAGTTAGTCCATGCTGACCTACGTAACCCTAGGCTTAAGCTACGGAGTAATGGGGAAGAGTGAATTAAGGTAGTAAGTTAAGGAAGTACTGATGGCTTAACTAGTGTCGTTTGAGGTAGCCGAGACACTCAAGAAGAGAGCCCATGCCTTCCTAAGGAATACTGAGAGATTATTAGAGGAGGGTAGGTATGTAGGTGCTAGTGATATTGACGTGCTCGTCGCACTAAGTTCAGGTAGTAGGGACTTAAGGTATGAGGTGATGGTTGAGGTTTTAGGGCTATTGAAGCACCTATAGAACTACACGTAGTTAGTGATGAGGGGTTCAGTAAGTGGTACGGTAGGTTCTTAAGGCCTAAGGACCTACTTGAGGTCTAGCTTCGGTACTGGGTGTGCTTACCTCCTAAACCTTATTCCGTACTTCGCTATGTACTTATCGCAGTACTTTGAGATGATGTAGGCTAGGGCTAGGTACGTTAGGGCTAGTGGGGTAGCTAGTACTAGTAAGGTATTTACTGGTATGAAGTTAGCTCCGTAGGAAGCCCTAGCTAATTCAGAAGCGAGTACTGCTGGATTGATTAGTGCTAGTTCGGGGTTAGGTAGTACTTTAGGGGGTACTATAGTACCTACGATGAGGACCATCTGGATTAAGTTAGTCCACGCACCACCAACAGGCGTTACTGTGTACAGGTAAGCGATTAAGGCACCGCATAGTAGGTAGGCAGGTACTGCTAGTATGAAGGCTAGAGCGAATAGTAGTGGGTTAGTAGGTAGTACGTGAGTTATGGGTACTCCTAAGTAGGTTGTAGCTAATGAAGTAACGGCTAAGTAACTAACTAAGGTGAGGGTTATTAAGTCAATGTGGAATCCGCAGACTAGGTAATGGAATACGTTAAGCCCACACTCCCTAAACATATCAGTTAAGCCCTCATGCACGTACCACCTAAGGAACTCCGTAGCTACCCACATACCAGTAGCTGCTGCTGTAAACCCTATCGTACCTGGTAGGAATACGTGTAGGGCTTTGAGGGGGTTAGGTGAGAAGAGGGTAGTGGGTACGAATACTATCGAGAACCACAGGACGGTATTTATGGTTGATGCTACGTAACTACTTACGTGCATCCTAGCTAGGTTAGTACCTATGTAGAGTAGGTGCGTAAACCTACGTAACCCCTCAGTAAGCCCCAAATCACCCACCCCTCCTAGCTATGGAGTCCGAGAACCTACCTAAGTACGTAGTTACTAGGGAGTAGATCGTAGCTAGGGCAACTACTAACGCCATTAACCAAGGTAGTTGAGTAGGTTCGTTAAGTAACGTAACTACCCTAACAGTAGTGCATAGCTGAGGTACGGGTGCTGTGTAGGCTATAGCCCTAAGGACTATAGGTACCAACTTAATAGGTATGTATAGACCAGCACCAGCTAGTAAGGCAGGTGCTAAGGTATTAGCTACGGTCCAAGGCCTATCCAGTCTTACGTAGAAGGTAAGTGGTATAGCTATAGCTACGGAGTAGAGTCCTAGGGCTATGCTCGAGATGATTATGGGTGGTAGGAGGGTTGCGTAGGTGATTAAGCCGTTAATCCCGTTAATTAGCGGTAGTACAGCTACGAGGTAGAGGGTCGATAGTACACCCATTATTAATGACCTAACGAATGCAGTAGCTAATGCGTAGGTAGTTACTGAGGTTGATTCAAGGACCATAACCATAGCACCTAATACCCTATACTCCTGATGGAGCGTCTGGAACACATCACTAACTATAGCTATTACTAATGACATGATAGCTGACATGCATAGTGCGTAGGTAAGTAATTCAGTGAAGCTGAATGAACCACCAACTACCGTACTGAACCTCCTAAGTACGGCTGCCCTACTAGCTATGGTTGTTGGTAGGAACACAATACCTAGTGAGAATATCAGTGGTATTACCCAGAGTAGGAAGTACTCACTAAAGAACCTCTTGAAGAATATGAACTCCCTATAAGCAATAGCTAGTACGACTGACTTAAGGCTACTACCCACCCCCACCACCCCTAACTACGGCTAAGTAAGCATCCTCTAGTGAGGGCTCTACGATACTGAAGTCTAGTACCTTAACGTCTAGTGCTTTAGATAGCTTAAACACTAACCTAGCTATGTCCTCCCTCCTACTCCTCACGTACGTAGTTACTAAGACCGCACTACCTAAGTAGTTAGTCGTTAAGCCCTCAATAGGTAAGTTACTCCTTAACTCACTCACGAACCTACTGACTTCCGAGCCACTAACCTTAATACTTACCTTATGAAGAAGTCCTAACCTCTCCTTAAGCTCATCAGGTGAGCCACTAACTACTACCTTACCCTTATTTATGATGGTTACGTAATTAGCTATCTGCTCTATCTCGTACATGTTATGACCAGTAACTAAGATCGTCCTACCCTCCCTAGCTAACCTAGTCATTAAGTCCCTAACCATCCTAGCACTCTCAACATCAAGGCCTAGTGTAGGCTCATCAAGGAGTAGGACTTCAGGATTCGTGAGTAGTGCCTTAGCTATCGCTAACCTAGCCCTCATACCTAGACTGTAGGAGTAGTAGGGCCTCCCAGAAGCACCCATACCCTCAAGACCTACGAGCTCAAGAACCTCCCTAGCCCTCCTCCTAGCATCACTAAATGACATACCCCTAAGTAGTCCGTAGAAGACTAGGTTCTCGTAACCACTTAATGACATGTAGAACCCCTTAGAGACGTCGAGGACTAACCCGATGTACTTCCTAACCTCACTAGCCTCCTTAACTACGTCACGCCCTAAAACCCTAACCGTCCCGGAGTCCGGTAGGAGGAGCGTAGCTAGTATCTTAACCGTAGTTGTCTTACCAGCACCGTTAGGACCTAGTAAGGCATGTATAGTACCTCTCCTAACGAAGAAGGTAATACCCCTTAAAGCCTCAACAACCCTCCTACGCCTAAGGCCCTCCCTAACTACGTACTTCTTCCACACATCAACAACCTCTATACTGAGGTCCATAACCAACACCACAGCTACTTGATACCGCATGAGGTAGCCCTAAGTACAGCGACCCACACTTACTAAGTACCCACGAATTAAGAGCATTACTGAGTCAATACGGTAGTAAGTACTCAAGTCATGAAGTGAGAGGCTTACTGGCGCTCACCACGTAAGTACGGACGGTGCCTCAGCATAGGTTCTTGAGTTTTGGGGATTGAGGACGTAAGGTCTAGCTAAGCGTTCCTTAACTTGAGGTACTTACTGAATCCTGAATTCAGTACCTTTGAGTAAGTGGTTTTTAAGGCGTAGTTACTAGTTAGTTAGGTGTTAGGTTGGGGGTTAAGGTAGTTTCTCTTGATATATGGAATACCTTACTAAGGATTCAAGCGGTCTTTGAGGGTATTGCTAAGGTACTAGCACCTACCCTTAAAGTTAGTGAGGGTGAGGTCCTTGATAAGGTACTTAAGTCCTACGTAAGTGCTAAGCAGGCTAGGAGGGAGGGTGAGTTAAGAGCTACTAACGCCGTTAAGGAGTCCTTAAGGATGTTAGCTGCTGAGTTAGGTATTGAGCCTAGGGTGCTTAGGAGGATCGTCTCAAGCGTTGTTGAGGGACTTAAGGCTGAGGACGTGGTTATCGAGGGTGCTTTAGAGGCTGTTAAGGAGGTGAGTTCATTAGGTCTTAAGGTAGTTACCCTAGGTAACGTACTATTCTGGAGGGGGATATACACTAGGCACTTACTAAGTAACTTAGGCTTCAGTAAGTACATAGCAGCTCAGTTCTACGCTGATGAATTAGGTGTTCAGAAACCGGATAGGAAGGCATTCGCTATGGTCTGTAGGGTACTTAATGTAGAGCCCCATGAAGTACTACACGTAGGTGACGGCATCATCGAGGACTTCGGTGGTGCCTTAGCTGCCGGGTTTAGGGCTGCCTTAGTAACTAGTGATGTTAATGACGTAGTTAGTATTAATGAGTTCATACACTTCATACCGAGTATTAAGTACTTACCTAAGCTAGTTAAGTCATTGATTAGGGCCTAACATTCTTAAGTAGTAATTCGTAACCGACACCGCACCTAAGGTATATGTTGGGGTACTTCTCCCTTAGGTACTCCTTAATATACTCACCACTACAGTGTGTCGGGCATATCTTCTTAACGCCTAGGGAGACCAGCTCATCAGCTACTTCCCTAACCTTACTATGCTCCTCACCTATTAGGTGGAAACCACCTATTACTATGTACGGCTTCTCGTGAGTTACCTCCATAGCCTTCCGCACGAAATTAACTACGCCTGGGTGTGAGCAACCAACTATTATCACGAGTCCGTACTTAGTGTTAATAGCTAGTGCTTCCTCAGCTGGTGGTCCGTAGAGGGGACCTATCACGTATATATCAGGGAATATCTCAGTTGATGACGTAACTACTACAGGCTTAAGACCTAACCTAGCAACCATGTTCCAGAGGGCTAATGTAGCTCCTTGAGGTATGTACGTAAGCACCTTACCAGCTACCTTAGCTACGTAGGGTAAACCACCTACGTGGTCCCCATGCTCGTGACTAATAACTACCGCATCTAGCTTAGATAGGTCAATACCTAACTTCTCACTATTGTACTTAAGTACGTCAGGACTAGGTCCAGTATCGAATAGTATCCTCCTACCGTAGGCCTCAACATAGACTGATATACCCCAAGCAGTCTTAAGTCCCGGTGCGTACGGGTCATTATCAACTAGTATAGCTATGAATACGTCGTTAGGACCTACCTTAGGTGGCTTAATAATTACTGATGTAGTGACTGACGCGTTACTCCTTAGGGATAGGTTACCTAGGAATGTCCTTAAGTGCTTAGTACCTAAGGTACTCATGAAGACTATAGCTACTGCGACGATGACGAGGATAACTATCAACGCGATAACTAAGGCACTCCCTCCCCTCACTACGTAGCGCCCACTATGCCCTCGCTTAGGAAGTTAATCTGCGTTCATAAGTTAGGCTGTGAAGTAACTCAGTGGTTCCTCCTTAATCACCTTCTTAAGGATCAGTACCTCCTTAGGTCTTAACTTAACCTTACCGTTAAACCTACTTAAGCCCCCACTTACTAAGTCCTTGTAATCACCTACTAAATCCCTAACCCTGACCTTCCTCTTACTGCTTGATGCGTTAATCACTACTAAGGACTCATCACCTACTAAGTACCTCCTAGTAACTAGTACTGAGTCGTGGATACTTAGCTTAAGTAGCCCTAACCTAAGTGACTTAACGTCCCTAACCACCTTAGTTAATACCTTAATGAATGACCTAAACCTCCTACCGCACGCCATTACGTCCGAGAACTTAATCGTTAGTGGTCCGGGGAGCGCTAGTACCGATGCGTAAGCTAGCTTAGCCTCATCCTCACTAACTAAGCTACATATGGGTTCCTCAGGTAGTGCTACGTAAGTACTTAACGCCTTACTCAGCGGTACGTTCACGTACCTAATCATTACCTCCGTAGCGAATGACTTAAGGTCTAACGCACCCCTAACGAACTCCGTAATCAGTAGTCCTAAACCGTAGTCAATAACACCGTCGATACCTGAGTTAATTAGCTGGTAAGTAGGTGTGGTTAGTGACTCACCAAGAACTACCGCATCACTCCTTAACCCTTTAGCTACTTCGGAAGCCGCCGTTAAGTACTCCGAAGGTATTCCGTATGACCTACTAATTACTAAGCCCCTACACCCAACACGTACCCAGAACTTAATGGTCCTCTCTATAGCCCCCATAACGCCTAATGAGTTGAGGTTGAGCCTTAGTGTTGGTGGCTCAACAGTCTCTAACTCAATAACGTCGTGGTTCCTAAGCTCCTTCATTAACTCGTACACTACGTAGCATGATGACTTAGTAGTTAGTGAGGGACCGCTGAAGCCTACACCCCTCCATAGGGAGTCATCAAGTACTACGAACCAGTCCCTAAAACTAGACTTACTACCTAACTCAATAACGTCTAGGAAGCCCCTAAAGCATGGTGTTACGTAGGTTAGTGGTAGGTCCAGAATTACTGAAGCCCCCTCAGCACTTAAGGACCTAACTAACCCAGCAACCTCCTTAGAGCCACCCTCACCTAAATCCAGCATATCCTCAGGTCTTATGAATGAGTGCGGGGTTATCCTTAACCTAACTGCGTTAGCTCCTAAGTACCTCATAGTGACTAATACGTCGTCATACCTATCCATTACGTCATCTATCGCTACCTCAAGGACTACCGAGTCCCATAACCATGAAGTACGTAGTGACTTCCTTGAAACCCTAACCCACTCCTTGGAGCCTCCCTTAAAACTTAGTGAGTACTTACTTAACTCACAAGGTACTAAGTACTCAAGGCATGAGTACTTACCGTACCTCATTAACGCATCATCACTCACTAGAGATACTTTAGAGTCGCTACTACCATTCATACATACGTACTTAATACTTAACCAATCACTTAGGGACTCCCTAATAGCTAACCTAACTAAGCAGTAATTACCTAAGCACTCAACAACATCACCTACACTAACGTCTAGGGACTCATCATTAACACCTACGTATGCTGTGGATACCTTAACTACATTACCTACTAAGGGTACGTAGGCCCTAGAAGTACTACCTACCTCCCTATCATGAGTAACTACCCCACGACCTAAGTAGTAGGCATACCTGAAGACCCCCCTAGGTAGTACTAACCTCACGTAACCCCTACTACCCACCTTAGTTAATGGTGCTGAGCCTAGGGACCATGAATTGAAGTCACCTATTAAGTAAGCCCTCCTAACCTCCCTAGGTAATTCAGTACTGAACTCCACTAAGTAAGTACCTAAGCCACCAGCCCCACTACCCACCCTCCTCACTACTCTGTACATGATACCCTACCTTAGAGGCTATGAAGACTACAGCAGCCCCAGCAATAATTAGTGCTAAACCACCTAATGAATGAGTTAGTAGGGGTATGAGTAATGCAGCTCCATTAATTACTGATGAGCCCGTGAATAAGGGTGTTAGGGAAAGCGCTACACCAGCAATCATTAATGCAGTACCTACTAAAGCTATTAAGTACCTAATACCCTCAATACTTAACTCACTACTTAACCTCCTCAAGTACTCATGAAGTGGTTTATACTCATTAACTAAGCACCTACCCTCCTCATAATTAGGTAGTAACATACACGCTAGGAAGTAAGTGACTACAGCAACTGATGGTGAGATTAGGAATAGGATTACGGTTAGTAACCTAATTATGTTTGGGTCAATACCTAAGTAATTACCTAACCCACTACACACACCACAGACTAACTTATCGCGTCCCTTACACAACCTTAAGTTACTCCCCATAAGTCCTACCTCCTAATGAGTCTCTCAATACCTACCTCCTCACTTAAGGCAGTACCTAACCTCTTAAGCACCTCATCAGACTCACTAATTAACTTCCTAGCTGTCCTATTCCATGAGATAACTATAGGTAGGAACTTACCCTCCCTGACCTTCTCATTAAGCCTTCTCAACCTACTTACGTACCTCCTAAGGAAGCCCTCATCGAGGCCCGTAATCGATGCTAATGCATGAACTACTTCAGGATCCTCAAGACCCTTACCTAAGGTCTTCTTAAGTACCTCATTAACTATGTCGTATAGAGCTACTACGTCCTCCTTACCCAGCCTCAACTTACCAGCTACTACCTCCCTCCTAACCGGTGTATCTACTATTATGTCGACCTCAGATACGGGGGTTAGTGCTTCATCACTTACGGACTCCTTAACACCTAATACCCTATTGAGTACGTAGAGAATAAGTAGTGCTGCTAGACCTACGGATGCTAACCTAAACACTTCATTAGTTATTAGTAACTCCCTAAACTTCATGTCAGCACTTAAGGCTATGTTATGGAATATCGGGAACCACACCATCGGGTGTAGCATAGCTATGAAGAGAGCTACTAACTTACTTAAGTCAGCACCAGTCATTAGTGATGCCTTAAACTCATTAAGTACCTTATTAAGTGATGATACGTACTTAGCACCCTCAACCATTACTACGTAATCCGAAGGCTTACCTAACCAACTCATTAGTGACTCTATGAAGCCCTTATAATCGTACCTACTCCTATTCAGCCTAAGTACCTCATTAATGAATACTGAACCATCGGATATTACGTAAGCCTTAAACCCTCCCTTAACCTCGTAAGCAGCTACTACATTACCCTTAAGTGTCGTACCCCCTAACTCAGCACTACCCCAGTACTCAAGCTTAGCTGCGTAATTCAGTACGAGTTCGTACGTACCGTCATTAGGTACCTTAAGCCTAGCTAGGGGGTAGGGATCCCCCCTAACCGACTTAACTAAGTACCTACTAACTACCTCAGCATCAACACCTAATAACCTAAGTATGGGGTTCGTGTAGGGACCCTCATCAGCTACCAGTAATGAGGCGTGCCCAGTACGGCTTAGGGAGTCCTGAATCATAGTTACTAAGCAATCAACCTCACCCCTACTGTACGGTTCCTCAGGTGATATTATGACTACCGTGACTGACTTATTAATTGACTTACTCAACCTGTAGGCACTGCACCAGTCAGTTATTACGTACACTCTATAACCCATAGCCTGAAGTAACTTAAGGAAGTCTGAAGTACCGTCCCAGCCCGTATTAGCTGGTGAGGCACCACTAGCTAGTGAGGGTACCCTAGGTGGGTACTGAAGCATTGCTATGAAGACTATCACCGCTAGAGCTATTAGGAAGTACCTACCCCTCATCCCCCACTACCGCCTCCTCCCTCACCCTCACTAACTGACTTAGCTATAGCACTCAACCTGAATAGCTGGATTGAAGCTACTATGAAGGTGAACCCTATCAGTGCTGAGAGTGCTGAAGTAGCTACTAGTGCCTTACCCATGTAAGCCACAGCCATACTGAAGAATTGGTAAGCTACTATCAGTAAGGCAATACCTAGGCCCAGATATATGAACTCCTTAATCTTACCGTAACTCACGAACCTCATGGCGTAACACCCAGTACGTACAGTACGTACCTAATAAGTGATAGGGCCTGAGAATAAATAGAGTAGTAGGCACTCCATACCCTAAAGTCTAGGGGTGTTGGTGACCCACCACTAACTAATGAAGTGAGTAAGCCGTACCTGTACTGTAGGTACGCCCCGAATAGAGCGGTAATTACTGCTACAGTAACTAACCCCTTAATACCTACCCTAAGCATTACAACCCTCATGAATACGTACCTCATTAGTAAGTAAGCAACTATTAACCCTAGAATACCTTGAGCGAATCCTACGTACTTAATTAGCTGGTGAGGTAAGTGCGTAGTGACTGTAGTTAATACTGTTAAGTAGGGCATGAACCTACTTAAGTACCCCATGATGTCTTGAGTAATTACTATGATGAATGGGTAGAGTATTAGTGACCCTAGGAAGGACATGAACCTAATAGCGAATTTAGACTCAATACCTAGCTTAAGTGACTTAATAGCTGATGATACCTCGGACCTCAGGAAGTCTAGGAACCTTAGGTAGGAGGGCATTGAGTACTCAGCAAGTACCTCCATGAACGAACCTATTAAGTAAGCACCTATACCTAGTACGAGTAGGAATATGAGTAACCTACCCACTAAGGTAGATACCATCAAGTCCCACAACATACTAACTCCAGGTGATGTAGTTATGCTCGTACTGAGTACTCCTTGGTAGAACATGAATATGAAGTAAGCAAGTAGTATAGGTACTCCGAACTTAAACAACTCGAAACCCACGTAAGTAACTAACCCTGGTAGACCTACCTTAATTGATGTCTCAGCACCACCACGCCATGTCCTAGCTAATACATCGATGACTACGTAAGTAACTAACCCAGCAATTACTGCGTACGTAATCCCTAAGCTAACGTAGGCCCTCCTAGCTACTAAGAGTATTACGTATATCGAGTATGAGGTAGCTAACGAGACTACACTACCCGTCATTGCATAGAATGCAGTAGCTAAACCAACAACACTTAAGGCTGTTACCAATAAATTAACCAGTACGTAGGGTGAGGTTAGAGTAGCTAACGTTATTGGCACGTACTGAATACCTGCTGACTTAATGGTTACTACGTAATAATATATAATAGGTAATACAGAGAGTGCCCTCACCACCTTAAGTACGAACTGCCTATCCACCCTCATAATTAATTCCCAAACCCATAGATTCTCCTAAGTCGAGGTAAATATAATTACCTAAGAGCCCTAGACTTAATCCTACTTAGTAACTCATCAGCCTTAAGTAGGTCCTCCTCACTCAATGACCTCCCAGACCACCTAGCTATTTCGTATAGGTTAGTGAGTTCCTTAAATTCCTCACCGCCTAATCCGTAGACCTTCCTTAAGTACTCACGATGAGTCTCTGAGTCGTACCTAGGGACTGCCCTACTTAAGAAAGCAACACCCTCCCAGTACCTCCTAATCACCTCAGCATTAACCCCTGAGAACCTCCTCATAATTACTGATAACCCCGACTCGACCTTCCTACGTACCCTAACCATAACTGATGCTAGGTTCAAGTACTTGTAGGCTATGTATGCAATCACTATAGCTAGTGAGGTAGCTACTATAGGTAGTAAGGCACCCGTACTCAACTTAGGTAGTGATGCCGTAGGTAAGCTTAACTTAGGTACGGAGGGCTTAGGGACTGAGGGGAGTGTTGCTTTAGGTACGTAACCTAGTTGCTTTAAATTACTTACGCCACTACTTAGTGATGAGAGCCCCTCAATAAGTGCCTTACCTATGTGTGGTGCTGATGGGTTGTTAATTAACCTAGCTACGTTAGTTAGTAGTGAGGTATTCCCCGCTGCCTTAGCTAATGCCTTAGCTAACTCACTCAATACCCCCGAAGCCTTCACTGACTTACTTACCCTTGAAGCCTCCTCAAGTACCTTAGCTAGTGCCTTAACGTCCTCCGGAGATACCTTACCTAACCCCAACTTAATTAGGTCGTCCCTACTCACTAATCCGTACTTACTAGCTAGTCCTAGGAGTGCCTTAAGTATCGCTAGGTCCTCCCTACTTAAGCTACTTAAGTCAACCCTACTCCTTAACTCATTGAGGTCTATGTAGCCCTTACTAGCCCACTCCTTAAGTAACTCCCTAAGTGCCTTATTCTTAACTAGTGACGCCGCTAAGCTTAAGTCATACCTTAGGTCAGGAGGTAGTTCCGAGCCCGTAGCTCTACTCACTGCTGATAGCTTCTGCAGGTCCTCATTAGTTAGTGACGTACTTAGTGATGCGTTACTACTTAACCTACTAATTAATCCCTTAACACCACTACTATTAAGTGGCTTAACACCGCCACTACCTAGTAGTGGGTCTGGGTTTACGCTACTTACTAAGTCCTTAAGTACGTTAGTTAATGACTCAGTACCTAATATCTTAAGTATGACGTCCGGTGAGTGCCTAGGGTATGGAGTACCTAGGCCTGCCTGTGCTTGAGTTGTTAATGCTGAAGTAGCTAATATGGTAGTGAGTGCTATAGCCACCGCAGTCACTAGGTAATTCCTAAGCATCTCAGCTACCGATAATATCTTATACCGGGTATGTTAAACTTACTGGGGTGGTCTTCAACGAGCTTCTCACTAGTAATGGGTAGGGTACTTAGTGAGGCTTCTAAGGTAGTTGTTGAGCGTGAGCGTGAGGTTAAGTTCATAGTAGCTTCAATGATTGTTGGTGGTCACATACTACTTGAGGGTGTACCGGGTATTGCTAAGACGTTAACGGCTAGGGTGGTCTCTAAGTTATTTAAGCTGAGCTTTAGGAGGATACAATTCACTCCGGACCTCCTACCAGCTGACATCATAGGTACTAAGGTATTCAACCCAAGTACGGGTGAGTTTGAGGTTAGGAAGGGACCTATATTCGCTAACATAATACTAGCTGATGAGATTAACAGGGCATCACCTAGGACTCAATCAGCTCTACTGGAGGCTATGCAGGAGAGGCAAGTAACTATTGAGGGTGAGACCTACAAACTACCTGACCCATTCGTAGTAATAGCTACTCAAAACCCCATCGAGATGGAGGGTACCTTCCCACTACCTGAGGCTCAGCTAGATAGGTTCTTAATTAAGCTCAACGTTGACTACCCGAGTGACTCAGGTCTTAAGGAGGTCCTTAAGAGGATTGACGAGATTGAAGCGGCTATTGAGGGGCTTAAGCCAGTAGCTACTGCTAAGGACATTCAGGAAGCTAGGGAGGAGGTGCTTAGGGTTAGGGTTGATGAGGGGATTTACGACTACATAGTATCCATAGTTAAGGAGACTAGGAGGCACCCAGCAGTTAGGTTAGGTGCTTCACCTAGGGGTGCCATAGCTATCTATAAATTAGCTAGGGCTTGGGCCGTTATGGAGGGTAGGGACTACGTAATACCTGACGACGTTAAGGAGGTTGCTGAGCCAGCACTCACTCACAGGATAATACTTAAGCCTGAGTATGAGTTTGAGGGCTACACAGCCTCTAGGGTAGTTAAGGAGGTACTAGCTTCGGTTAAGGTACCTACTCCCTAGGTGTAGGTCTTGATTAGGGTTACTAAGAGGGCCTACGCGTTAGTGGTTATATCAGCTACCTTAGTAGGTGCTACCTTCCTAACCCCCGGCCCCGTATCAGTAGCTACTGCTTCAGTAGCTGTGTTCCTCCTACTACTCATAGTGTCCTCTAGGGCATCATTAAGTGCTCAAGTAGGTGCTTTAGGTAGGTTACTTATTGAGAAGAGAGTTAGTAAGCCCTTAATCGAGGGTAGGGAGGCAAGTATTGAGGTGACCTTCAGGAATGACTCCGTAGTACCTATTGAGTTACTTGAGGTTAAGATACCCTACCCAGCATCCTTCAAGTTAGTTAAGGGGTCACCGAACGCATTAGTAACTATACCTCCTAAGTCAGTCGTTAAGGTAGGTATAGGACTCATACCTAGAGTTGGTGAGCACCTACTACCGCCACCTAAGTTAGTTCTTAGGGATTGGTTAGGTATGTTTAGGTACGTAGCTGAGGTCGGTAAGGCTGAGGTAATTAGGGTCTACCCGAGGGTCGAGCCCGTTAAGTCATTCATGATCATATACTCAGCAAGACCTGGGGGACTATCGAGGGCTAAGAGGAGGGGTCACGGTGTTGAGTTCTTCGGGTTGAGGGAGTACGTACCCGGTGATGAATATAGGAGGATTGAGTGGAAGGCATCAGCTAGGTACGGACTTCAGAGGCTATTCGTTAAGGAGTTCGAGCATGAGGTATCACTCAACCTCTTCTTCCTACTGGATACCTCAAGATACATGCTATCAGGTGGTTGGGGTGAGACACCACTTGAGTATAGTGTTAGGGCCGTAGCTTCAATAGCTTCCTACGCCTTAAGGAGGGGTGACTCAGTATGTATTATCCACTACTTCACTAAGGTACCTAAGCTCATTAGGGGTAGGGCATCACTACCTCAAGTAATTAGTGAGTTATCTAGGCTTCCTTGGGACTCCATAGTCGGTATTAGGGAGTCTAGAGTAGCTGAGTTAGTTAGTAGGAAGTTAGTTAAGGTAATGCCTAGGGAGAGGAACGTAGTCATGGTATTCACGTCACTCTATGGAGGGGCTGAGGAGGTTAAGGCACTAATAGACTCACTAAGCATGATTAGGTCACTAGGTAATGCAGTAATGGTTGTAGTACCTATGGTTGAGTTCTTCGAGGTTAGGACACTGAAGGGGTTCCAAGCAGCTGTGTATAGGGTGAGGACCATACACGCAATTAAGGCTAAGTTAGAAGCTATAAACACCTTACTAAGCCACGGAATACCTACAGTAACTGCCCTACCTAAGGAGTTGAGTGACTTAGTTGTTAGGAGGTTAGAAATGATTAGGGCCTCAATAACTTAACCCTGAACAACCCACTCCTTAAATACGTAACCATTAAGAGTTACTACGCAATTACCACCATCGTAGCCTATTGGGTAGTATATCTTCTCACCATTAGGGCCTAACACGAAGTAGTTACTGGAGCAGCTGACGTATGTACTTGAGGTACTCAAGTTAATGCATGCTGGCTTATAGTACACGTAGTTAAGACCTATTAAGAACACGTTCAAGTAGTTACTAACTGACCTATAGACCCACACATGAACTGAGCCGTCCTTAAGCCACGTAATCCTCATAACGTAATCAACCCAGAGGTCGGGTGGGCTTCCCCAAGAGGGCCACGTATATGATGGGGTAGCGAAGGCGCCAGGCTGTAGGAGCACTAGGAAGTCGAAGCCCGGTATCGCATTACCTACTGGTGGTAGCTTGAATACGTATGTATTACCGTTTAATTGCTTAATCGTGAATTCCGTGGATTCACTACTCTTAAGGTTAACATACACGAGTATTGGGCTCTTAAGCGTTATGTAGTTGCTGCTCTTCATGAAGACGTAGTCAGATGCATTAATTGCTGACTTACCTACGATTACCTCAGCACTTCCTACTGTTTGAGTAGGTGGTGGGTTCGTTAATGAACCACCTACTAACGTGCCTTTATTACTAGTACCTAGGAGTAGGTAGTTGTCGACGTTAGTTACGTCGCAGTTATCAACGTCCTTATTATACACTCCATGGTATTCGTAGGTCCATGTCGATATGTCGAAGATTACTAAGTAACCTGAGTAGCCTTGACTGATTAGGTCTTTATTAGCTTCGACGTTCTTACATACACTACCCGCACCCTTAGCGCAGTAGTGCAGTGTTACTCCATTAACCTTAGTAGGTGATGGACCGCCAGGTTCGAGGCACTTAAAGAACACGTATGTGAAGTTGTAGTTTCTCCAGTTACCTATTCTAGCTACGTCTAGGTAGGTTATGTATGTGTAACCTGACGTAGTCATTACCCTCACTTCATAAGTCACTCCGGGCTTTAGGTATATGGGTGATTTGAATATGAAGGTTACGGACTCGCCGGGCTTAACGGCTACGGGTTTAGTACTTAGTGTGTCTCCTACCTTATATACCTCAAGGTACTCATCCGGGTTGTTCGAGTCGAAGGCTAGTCTAGGCATGCATTCTAAGTCATTTATCGTTACGTCTGATATGTAGACCGTATCACCTCCTAAGTTCTTAATCATTACCTCAACTAAGTCGCCTATTACGAATGGGTTGTACAGCCCTAACTTAATTGGTCTAGTACCTTGACCCGACTCCGTACTGACCCCTACGACCCATAATGCGTAGAATGACATTATGGTGATCGTGACGGCTGTCATTATCGCTATAGCTACTACCCTAGACAAGCCTAACTTCGTTCTTCTCACGAAGAAACACCTCTCTAATAAGTACTTAGTACGTACCCTTTATAAGTATAAATACTTATTAAGGTATAAGTAGGTGCTAAGTACACGTAACTGCGGAGCTGTTTGGGTATCAATAATTTAAGCTACTTAACTCACTCTCAATACCCCTAGCTACGTCACTAAGCTCGTCGCAGACCCTCTTAGGTACTGCACTTACGTCTATATTCATAGGTACTACGGAGACGCATCCCTCAACCGTAGCTATGTGTACGTCAGTGCCTTCAGGTGCTTTAACGGGCTTAGTCTGTAGCCAGTAGTAGGGCCTACCCCTAGTATCTAGCCTCTCCTCGAACTTAGCTACCCACCTAAGCCTAGCTAACCTACCAACCTTAACGCACTCCCTAAACCTACTCATTGATGGTACGTTAACTGATAGTAGGTCAGTACCCTCGGGTAGTCCGTTACCTAGTACGTACTTAGTTAATCTCCTAGCAACTACCTTAACGACCTTAGCTAACTTAACCTCCCTAAAGTCCTCAAAGAACATTACGTCAGCTGAGAAAGCTATTGCTGGTATACCGAGTAGGGCAGCCTCAATAGCTGCTGCTAAGGTACCGCTGTAGTAGGTGTGCTGAAGTGATAGGTTCTCACCTACGTTGACGCCCGATAGGACTAGGTCGGGCTTAAACCCGAGGACCGAGATGGCTAGGTGTACAGCGTCTACGGGGGTCCCGTCAGTTACGTAGACCTCCCTACCGGCATGTACTGCCTTACGTATCCTTAATGGCTTATTAAACGATATTACATGACCTACTGCTGACCTAGGTAGCATCGTAGATACTATTAAGGTATCGGCTAAGTCCTTAACAGCGTCGTGTAGTAGGTAGAGACCCGGTGATAGGTAGCTGTCGTCGTTAGTTATTAGTACCTTAAACCTCCCCAAAGTAAGTACCCCACGACTGATTAAGTAGTTCCTTAGGTATATATGTACTACCTTAAGGAACTACCTTATAGCACCTACCCCCACGCTTCATTAAGTACATTAAGTAGCCCTTACGCGTTAGTGAGTCAAGTATCATGTCTAGGAGCCTCTCAAGAGTTAAGTCCTTAACCCTAACCCTGAGCTCCTCCCTTAAATCCTTAACCGTGGCGCATCCCTTACTAGCCTCGATATCCTCGATGAGCTTAAGTATTAGCGCCTCATCACTAAGTAGTTCAGGGTGCTCCTTGAAGTACTTACCCGACGTAACTCCCTCACTAATTACCTTAACAACGTTTAGTAGGTAGTTCGTAGCTTCCTTAATAGCTAACTCAACATCACCCCTAAGGCCGGCCCTAACTATTGACTGAGCTAGCTTAAGGATTGTCGCTGGCCTACCTAACTGCGTTAGGTCTAGGAACTTACCCTTACCTATTAACACCCTAGGTACTTCGTACTTACTCACTACCTTAGCTACTGCTTCAGCACATTCGCTTACGTACTTGAGGACCTCACTAGTTATTATTGGGTACGGTGAGGCTAGTCTAGTCGTTAAGAGGTAGTTAGTTATGTCGTAACTGTACTTAATTGATAGTAGGTCCTTAGCTGAGTCCCTACTCCTCGGGCACTCCTTAATAACTACTACGAAGTCTAGGTTAGGTGATGACTGTAGGAACTCATCAATGTTTGGTACCTTAACTACTGAATCAACCTCACCTAAGTCCTTAAGTGACTTAATCGATGCCTTAACACCCTTGAACCTCCTTAATGAAGTACTTACTAACCTGAAGTACCTCCTAATGACTCTCGATGGGTGGTACTGATTAATTAACCAAGCAATAACGCTTGAGTACCTACTTACGTATGATGCGTGCATACCCGGCGGTAGTGGTGTCTTAGGTAGCTTAACACCTGGTGAGCTTACTGGGTGTAGTAGGTATAGGTACCTTAACCTACTATCAACCTCGATACCGTCTAGGACTAAGCCCTCATACTCACTAAACTCCATAGTCCTTACCTTAGGTGGCTTAACTAACTCAACATCCCTAACCTCAAGTACGGGTGACCTCACCCTACCTACGAACCTTAAGTAACCAACTACCTCAGCATAGGGTATTGAGTAGCCAGCACCCCTAATTAACTCCTTAAGTACCTCCCTAGGTATTACTGCTGGTATAGCTACGTCCGTAGCTCCAGGTATTGGTGTGAAGTAGGTAGTACCCCCCTCAACTACGAAGTAGCCCCTACCACATACCCTACCCTCCCTAACCTTAATGAATGAGTTAAGGAGTTCAGATAGTATTGGGTACCCTAGTGGTGGGTACTTACTTACGTCCTCCCTAACTACTACGTAGTTATCCTCCTTCACCACCTCATACCCATCACCAACGGACTCAACCTCATCACTACTCACTAACTCCTCCTCATCACCTAACTCCCACCTCAACCCACTACCCAACTTAATTACTTACTTATTGAAGGTATTAACCACGCACACCCCAGCTCCTCACGACCTCCCATAACTTACTAATCATTACTCCATAGTTACTCTTCGTTGAGCATGCGTATATGACTGCTGTGTGGTCCGTCCTAGGGTCGTAGAAGGTTATGAAGAACCCCCTAAGGACTACCTCCTCATAGGGACTTACGTCACTCCTACTCACCATACCACCGTACATTAAGTAAGCCTTAATTCCGTGGTAGTCGTAGGTCGTTACGTTCTTAACTAGGTCTACGTAGGTGTATGGGTTAGGGCAGCCGTGAATACCTAACCAGAAGTTCTGATCCCACTTAGCGAATTGAGAGACTAGACCGACGTCCCTAGGGTCGAACCTACCCTGAACCCAGTACATACCTACCCAGACCTGATACCCTGGTGAGCCCCTCCTGAACCTGTCTAGGGGGTAGTAGTACGTATTAACGCCCTTAACACCTATCGGTAACCACACGAGGTCCATCTTGTGGGTCCTGAATAGCTTGAAGCCCTCAACCTCAGGGAACTTACTAGCTAGTGAGTACTCCTGAACCCAAACTACCGCGTAGGAGGTTAGGGCAGTGGCTATTAGTACCGTAGTAGCTACTCCTAACCCCTTAACACCTACTTCCCTACCTAACCTACTACCTACTGACGTAGTTACTAGTGATACTAGGTATGAAGCTAGTGCTGATAGGGTAAGTACTGCGAAGCCCCTACTGAAGATCATTGATGGTAGGTATGAGTATGTATGGCTTAGTGACGCGTAGAGTATGAACCAGAGTATTGAGTAGGTGCATGAAGACACTAAAGCACCTAATGCTTCCGAGTACTTACGGATTAGTAGGTAGGTAATAGCTACTATGGGGTATATCCAAGTAGCTACTAAGTAGTGACCGTAGTATAGGGTAAGGACTAACGGGGTAGCGATACTAACGACTAAGGTCCATAACCAAGACCTACCCCTAACTAACTTAGGTGCTAAGTAAGTACCTACTAAGTCGTAGAACCCGGGTAGGTGTAGAGCGTCGGATAGGACCCTAGCGGTTACTGAGGCTAAGACACATACAGTGACTCTCAACGAATTACTTAACCTCAACTCAATGCCCCAATCAATTCATGAGGCCACTTATTTATTGCTTCCCTACCTCAAGTACTTGGTTTAGGGGTGTCCTACGTGGGTATTACTGAGGATTTAGTCCGTAGGGTCCGTACCTTAAGTGGTGGGCTTAGGGTTTCTAGGGTCGTTGTTGGTGCTTACTTGACCTACGCTGAATTAAGTGATGGTTCCGTAGGTCTCGCTTATACTGAGCGTGGCTGGGGTGGTGGGTGCTGCCCTAGGCTTAGGTTAGGTAGTTCCGTAGTCGGTAGTTACGCTCGTGATGTTGCTGAGTTAATGATTACTGGTGAGGGGGCTGAGGTTAGTTTAGGGTTAGCTGTCGTTAATGCAGTACTTAATTCTAGGGTACGTAATGCCTTACCCGTAGATGCTCTTGAGTTACTTAGACCCTCAAGTAATGATGTTGTGGGTATGGTTGGTTTGTTTGAGGGTTACGTTAGGGAGTTATTGTGTAGGGTTAGGGAGGTTAGGGTTCTTGAGATTAGGGATGTGTGGGTCCCTGAGGTTAGGGTGTTTCCTGTGTGGAGGGTTAGGGAGTTCTGTGAGGGTCTGAGTAAGTTAGTGATTACGTCATCAACACTCAGTAATAGGAGCTTAGACTACATCCTAAGTAGTTGCGGGGGTGTTGAGTTCAAGGTGTTGGTGGGTCCCTCAACACCTATGGATCCTGAAGTGTTTAGGGGTTACGGTATTAAGGCTCTATGTGGTTCATTGATTAAGGGCCGTAGTAAGTGCTTTGAACTAATCTGTGAAGGTGCTGGTGTTAGGGATTTAATGAGGTTTGGTGTACTTAGGAAGGTGTGCTTAATTAATAGTTAGGATCGCTAATTAGGCGATATAAGTTAATATACTTTCTTAGGTAGTTAATTCTTGGTATTGGGATTATTGAGCAAGTCAGTACTCGATAAGGAGAGGGAGGGGGGTGTGGGTAGTGATGTAGGTGATTACTTAGGTAGGTACTTAGTGGAGGCACTCAGTAACTCAGTTACTAAGTGCTTAAGCCCTTATGTGGAGGTACTCACCTATAGATTAGCTGAGTTATGTGATGAGTCATTCCTAGTAGCTTCGGAGGTACTTGCTAGGGACTTAGGTGAGTCTAAGTACCTAGTAATGTGTAGGGACTTACGTAGGGAGCTACTTAAGCTATCAGCCCTAATGAGTAAATTAGGTAGTTACGAGGATGTTAGGGAGGGTTTAGGGAATTGTGAAGAGGTCATTAAGTGTATTGGTAGGTTAATCAACCTAATGAAGTCGGTAGTCGGTGGTAGTTATTGATTACGTGCTTAATAGGTTACGACGACTTAAGCAGGGATTTCAAAGTACTTAGTGGTGACTTACTATGTGGTGACTTAATTAATTACGTACGTAGGTACTCAGAACCTGAGTATGAGGCTAGGAGGTTAGGTATTAGGAGGTTCTTCAGTACTTACTGGGTGTTCATTAAGGACGTACCCTACGTAGTTATTCAGGTCTCCGAGGTCGTGGGTGATTCATTAGGTGAGGTAATTAGTGCTTTAGCGTGCTTAGAACCTAATGAATTACTTAGTAATTCATTAAGCTTCAGTGATGCTGAGGTTGTTGAGTGGTTAGGTAGGTGTGTTAGGTGTAAGTCATTAGCGAGGGGGTTAAGGTCCGTACTTACTGCTTTAGCAGCTCATGGTAGGTCAGTGAGTTTGAGATTGATTAAGTGGTTTTTAAGTTCATTACTTAGTGGTTACCCATTAATTAAGGTCAGTAATGAGTTTAGGGAGTTATTCATTGATGCTATATACCTAATGGCTTCAGTAGCTTCATTAGGTAGTGAGTTAGGTGGGGGGTACGTACCTAACCTACTTAAGGGGTTACTAGCTTACTTAGTGAGTGAGAAGGTCCCCACACTACACTCCTACAGTGAGGATCTTAGCTACTTAATTAACTTAATAGTTAAGGTACTTAGGAGGTCTAGGGATCATAGGGAAGTACTTAGGAGGTTACTTAAGTCAGCATCGAGTAAGTCGCGACTGGTTAAGGAGGTAGTTGAGTTAGTAGCTAATTCATTATTGAGTGAATTACTTAGTGACTTAAGCAGTATCGTGTTAGGTGACGTAGGTAGTCCGGGACTAGTTAGTCTTAAGTCGTTAGTTAGTGATGGCGACGTAGTAAGGGCGTGCATGGAGGGTGTTGAGGGGTTAAGTAGTGAGTTACTAGGTATTATTAGGGCTTTAGGTAGTAACGTGAGGACCTACTGCTTAAGAACCTCAGCTAGGGTTAAGCCCACTATAGTTATTGGTGGTTGCTTAAGGAGGGTCGAGGGTATTGAGTTACTAAACGGTAGTGCCGGGGTCTACGCCGTAGTACCTAAGTCGGGTATGGGCTTAGGTACCCCTGAACTAATAGTTAGGTACTCTAGGAAGTCTGACTTAAGGATGCTTAGGAACCTGATATGGTACCTACTTAACGATGGTGCATCAACCAACCTAAACCTACTAACTAACGCCTACCTCATCGACGGCTTCGGAGGCTCTATAGTAGTTATTAAGGAGGTACTTAAGAAGGACTCACTCATGTTCCTTAAGGTAGTTAGGACCGGAGCTACTAGGGTAGGTAATTCAGCAGTACCCTACACTGTAGTTAGGGTAGGTAGTGAGTACGTCGGGTTAAGGAGTAGGGGTGTTGATGTTAAGGCAGTAGGTCTTAGTAAGTCCTTGAGGAAGCCGTACGCGTTACTAGCACTACCTACTAAGGTAGGTGGTAGTGATTACGTAGTAATTAAGTTAGTACTTAGTGAGGGGGTTAAGACGCACATAGCCTGCTGTTAAGTGATTCACCATGGACTTAACTACCTACTTAATAATCATTACTGCATTAGGAGCTTCAGTAACTGTAATTACTATTCAGTTAATTAGGGGTAGGCCCAAGCCACCTAGAGTAGCTGATCGTGAGGAGGAAGAGGAGCTTCATGAGGTAGTGAGTACTTACGTGAAGTACTTAAGGAGGAAGTACGGTGTTAGGTCCGAGTATGAGGAGGTTGAGGAGTGAGTTTAAGTTCTAAAAAGTTATTCATTCCTCAAGGAGTATAGCTACTGCCCTAACGGGTGTTGCTGTAGCACCTACTAACTTAAGTGGTAACCCAACGAAGAGGAACTTCTTCTTAATTAGCTTATCCAGATTCACTAAGTTCTCGTAGATAGCTATCCCCTTAGGTAGTAATATGTTATGTGCTGGGAACGG
The DNA here is from genome assembly GCA_964627805.1 of uncultured Desulfurococcaceae archaeon. Classification (GTDB taxonomy): domain Archaea; phylum Thermoproteota; class Thermoprotei_A; order Sulfolobales; family NBVN01; genus CAZAMI01. Next base: position 4,188 of record CAZVLA010000038.1, on the reverse strand, counting down.
TGCTCGGTCGGGGCTTGGTGCGTCAACACCTAACGCCTTAATACCTAACTCAACTAAGTACTTACAAGCACCCTCAGTGAGTGCTGGGTACTTATACCAGTCCGGAGTACCTGCCTTAGCACTGTAGCCTGTGTGTATCAGTAGTACCCAGTCCTTACCTACACTGAACGGTAGTTCCTTAATCTTACCCTCAAGCTCCTCCCTACTTATCTCGTACTCCGGAGGTACGTTACTGAAGTCAATCACCGTAGCCCAACCCACGTAAGTCTCCGGAGGTACCTTATCTACGGTTGGACCCTCATCTATGAAGTGGTAGGGTGCGTCTACGTGGGTTGATGTGTGTTCCACGAAGACCCATATGTTTGAGTTGTAGCCGTGGGTTGCTTTAGTTGTGAATGTGGCCTTAAGTGGTTGTGGGTACCCGGGGAAGACTGGTGTGTTTAGGCTCTCTATGGGCATGCTTAAGTCGATTACCTTAAACCCCTTAATCATTAGATCTTACCTCCGTGGGTGTATCTATGGATAGCTAGTACGTCAGTTAGTATTGCCTGCCCAGTCTCCACCCTACCAGCTCCGGGACCTACGATAGTTACTGGCCCTAGGTGGTCGGTCTCGAAGGTTAATGCGTTTATAGCCCCCATTACATTAGCTAGTGGGTGCGTTAGTGGTACCTTCCTAGGCTTTACTGAAGCCCTTATAGTACCTCCCTCACGCACCACCTCAGCTATTAACTTAATCCTACATCCCTCCTCCTTAGCCTTCCTAACGTCCTCTAACGTAATCTTAGTTATCCCCTCCCTCTCAACATCATTAATAGTTATTGAGCCACCCATGATCACGTTAGCTATGATGACCGCCTTAACAGCTGCGTCCCAACCCTCAACATCAGCTGTAGGGTCTGCCTCAGCGTAACCTAACCTCTGGGCCTCCTTGAGTGCCTCCTCGTAAGTCATCCCCTCCTCCATCTTAGTCAGTATGAAGTTCGTAGTACCGTTTACTATACCCTGAACCCTCTTAATGTCAACGCCAGCTAATGCCTCAAGAGCTAGGTTTATAGCTGGTGTACCACTAAGTACTACACCCTCAAACCTTAGGAACACTCCATTCTCCTCAGCTAACCTCTTAAGTTCTGGGTAGGCTAGTGCTATAGGTCCCTTATTAGACGTTACTACGTGCTTACCGTGCTTTAGAGCCTCCCTAATATGCGTTAAGCCGGGCTCCCCAGTCTTTACGTTAGTTGGTGTTACCTCGACTATGATGTCTATGGCGTCTGACCTACATAGGAATAGGCTGTCGATGTCCTTCCTACCCTTGGGGTAGTCCTTAATATGTCCGTACTTATCTATTAACTCGATCAGCTTCTTAACGTCTAGACCCTCAGGGTCGAATACCGAGCCCTTGACGGGGTCAGCTATCCCCACTACCTTAAAGTCGAAGTTGTACCTCCTCCTTAACTCATCACCCTTCCTAGCTAGTATCCTAACGAATCCCTGCCCTACATTACCAAACCCAATCAGACCTATTCTCCATGTGTGTGGGGCCATGGGGGACACCTCCGAACAACTAATTACTTAATGAGTGAAAGAATGTCTGGGAAGAACCTATCGAGTCCTAACTCCTTAATGACCTCCTTACTAGGTACTCCATCCCTACCCCACTTCCTGAGGTCGTAGTACTCATCAAGCATGCGCTCAAACACTTCCTTCCTTAAGCTAACACTGAACTTACCGTTAGGTGGTAGTGGGAGTGGCTCATTGAATACCCTAGGTGGTAAGGTGTCGTCCTTCCTACCAATACCTGCTTCCCTAATATTGAAGACCCTAACTAAGTTCCATATACGCTCACCAGCTCTTAAGTAGTCCTCCTGAGTGAACTCAAACCCAGTAACGGCCGCTACGGCCTCCCACGGGTTGTAGAGTGGTATGAAGTCACAGACAATTAGTGAGAATGCAGCAGCTCTCTCATCCTGAACCTCCTTAACGAACTTAGGTATGCCCTCAGTTGAGAACCTCTCTAAGGGGCCCTCAATCTCTGCTCTAGTAGTCCATGCCCTCTGATGGCACCCACCCCTATCTGATGTTGCGTAGGCTAGTGCCATACCCCATGAAGCCCTAGGTTCGTAGCCCGGTAGCTCCATTCCCTTAACATGCATTGCTATATCCTCAGCCCTACCACCTAACTTCTTAGCTACCCTAGCTACACCCTCAGCTAGTAAGTCACCTACCCCCTCACGGTAGGCTATCTTCCTAATTAACTCCCTCTGACCCTCGTCGTCACCGAATGATGGTACGTCCTTAAGTAGCCCTAACTCCTTAAGCTCCATAGCGTAAGCAACTACGTTACCAGTTGATATAGCGTCTAGACCTAACTCATTAACTAGCTTAAGTGACTTAGCTACCTTAATGACATCATCGATTAAGCAGTTACTACCTAGTAGTGCTATGTCCTCATACTCAACCTTAACCTCACCACCATCAACCTCAACCACCTTACCGCAAGCTACTGGGCAGTTAGCACATGCTGGTGTACGCTTAACGAAGGCTCTTAAGTACTCACCGTACAGACCTACTGCATTATCCATGTACCCCCTACTGAAGTTCCTAGTAGGTAATATACCGAATCTATTCATTGGTTCAACCCAGAATGAAGTACCTATAGCCTTCCTAACCTTAAGGAACTTAGTCCTCTCAAGTAACTCCATAGCCTTCCTAGATACCTCCTTGAGCTTACCCTCATCAGCGTACTCAAGCTTACCACTACCCTTAACAGCTAGTGCCTTAAGGTTCTTAGAACCCATGACAGCACCAGCACCACCCCTACCGAATATACCTCCCCTCCACGGATCCTCATCACTATCAATCATTATTGCTGCGTACTTAACTAGGTTCTCACCAGCAGGGCCTATAACCGCTACGTGAGCTGATGGGTCAGTCTCCTTCCTAATAGCCTTAACTGCTTCAGTAACCTTCATACCCCAGAACTTACTAGCGTCCCTAACCTCAACCTCACCATCCTTAACCCATACGTAGACGGGGCTCGATGCCTTACCAGTAATTAATATGCCGTCATAACCAGCCCTCCTAATCTCAGGACCTAAGAAACCACCTGCGTGTGAGTCTAGGTAGAGGTTAGTTAATGGTGACTTAGTAACGACTACCATCCTACCTGATGTAGGGTATGGAGTACCCGTTAATGGACCCGTAAGTAACATCAGTACATTATCAGGGCTTAACGGGTCCGTACCTGGCTTAAGCATCTTATACAGTAAGTAAGCACCTAACCCCTTACCACCTATGAAGGCCCTAACAACGTCCTCAGGAACTTCGATTAGTCTTGACTTACCACTGCTTAAGTTAATTTCGAGTAGTTTACCGAAGTATGTACTCAATTTTCAGTAACCCCCAAGAATACTTGAGGTTTGTTTAATTAACCTTTACTCTTATCAATTAAATAAGTTTTAATTACGTAATTACACATCCTAAAACACCCCTGAGTACGGATAAGCGTTAATTGAGTGAGTTAAGGTCGACATTAGGGTAGGTAATACCTACTTAAACTTATTAGGTGGTGTGTAATTACCTAATTACAGATGTTAATATTCTTATCGACAGAATAGATCTTTTTTATTGAGTAGTTAGGAAATCATATTTATTTCATAAATACTCTGTAGGACTCCTTAACCACTTTCTAAAGTGTTTATGAGTACTACTTAAGTGTTTACAGTTCATTTATTCGAGTAACGTGGTTGGTTCAAGCAAAATTTTTAACACATAAAAAGTTTACACTTGGTAGGTTGTCCGGTATGCTAGACGAGAAAGACCTCCGGATAGTTCAGATTCTCCTTGAGAGGGGGAGGGCGTCCTATACGGACATCGCCCGTGAGTTGGGGGTTAGTGATGTAGCTGTTATTAAGAGGATTAGGAAGCTTGAGCAGGTAGGTGTTATTAAGGGTTACAGAGCTGTAGTTGACCCTAAGAAGCTGGGCTATTCAGCAGTATCGATAACGGGTATTGACGTGGAGCCTGAGCACCTATTCACGGTGATTAACGCCTTAAAGGATAAGGACTACGTGAAGTACCTGGCATTAACGACTGGTGACCACTCAGTAATGATGGTTATATGGGCTAGGAACGGTAATGAGTTAGGTAGGATTCATAGGGAGATAAGTAAGTTAGACGGTGTTAAGAG
>CAZVLA010000037.1:0-46195 GCA_964627805.1 uncultured Desulfurococcaceae archaeon | reverse complement strand
GAAGCTCTTTCATAATTACGTGATATAAATACTTTCATACTATTCCATCCACTAAAACTTTATATCTATGTAGGAAGGCCTTCCGAGAGAAAATAGTTACTTTAGCGAAGCTAAGGTAGGACACGAACTTAACGCTTAAATATCGGTAAAATAAACTTCTATAAAAGCTTACATTACATAATCTGAACTAGAGAAGCTGAAATACTTCTTTTAAGTTTTCTGCACTTTTGAGGTGATTTTGGGGTTAAGGTTGAATGTTATTCAATTACTCTTAGGAGTAGGTATGGCCGTTAGTGGCTTTACATTAGCTCGTTATAGTTTAAGAAGTACCAATATTGGCCGGGGAATACTACAGTTAATCACTGGTATAACATTGTTAATAGGAGGGGTGTATACAACAATTACTGCTGTATAACATAGGTTACACGTTTTCTCAGTACTAAACCCCTTACTGCCCTAACCCAGAATATATAACTTAGTACAATCTAAGTATAGAGCTTGGGAATAATGTTGTGAGAGCTAAGCCTTCATACATCCGTCGTAAACTTAGTTGTGAGGGAAAGCAATAAGTACCTTCTTAGGAGGAGTCTAATCTATGTAATCTCGATAGTGGTTAATCTTAACTTGGTAGGTAGGCTATATGAGAGTATGGGGCATCTTGACTGCATACCCTCACTACATGTACTTCAGATATGCAGTATATACTGTACACCTAGATACTACTACAGAACCTGTAACCCCAAAACCTGAGCTGCATTGGGATAGGTTAAGAACAGATAATTGGACTTAAAGCTCTTATCTTTGTGAAAGTACGTAGTTAAGCATGTAGGTAGGATTAGAGAGTTACTGAGTAAGTGGTAGGTATTTATCCTTTAAAGATTCCGTACACTGTAGATGAGATGTGTTAGTTGAGGGAGGACTCCCTCAGCTAGTCTTAGGTGTTCTGCATTACTTATGTGAGACAACCTATTGTGAGGTGCAGTACCTGTCCGTTAATTAATGACCAAGCAATCATGGGTCCTATGGAGTTCTTAGTGTATTTGTATATTAGACCTAGTAATGTGAATATCACCACTACCTCAACTGCGTTAAGTATCCCTCCCTGTGGTGAGAGTATTATGTGTGATAGCCCGAAAGCTAATGTAGTTATTATGAGTCCAGGAGATAGTAACTTATCTAGGCTGTTAAGGATTACATCAGTATTAGCTATGATCCAGATAACGAAGAACACCTCCAACGGACCATATGCTAGAACCCCTAGAATAGCGTACCATATGTTGTATGGGAAGCTTAAGTTAAAGCTATTGAGCGGTACATCTCCGTGAGCTACCCTCAGTAGTAGTACTGCCGTGGCTGGAGGTACTGAGAGTAGTAAGCTCTTACCAATACCTCCCCTCCTTAAGCCATACATACCTAGATTATCCCTACATATAATGGATATAAGGAGTGGTAATCCACCAACACCAACAACCTCACCGTAGATTGCGAGGTAGGGTTCCTTACTAAGCATACTGACTAACTGCTCATAAACTAACGCCACACCCCTTAAGTAAGCTATTAAAATAATAGTAATAACCGAACCTACGAACATCCACACCCACACAGTAACTACTAAGAGTAAACGCTTACTACACCACTTAATCCCTGTAACCATTAGTCACTCACCACTACACCCTAACGTAGGTTCTTTAGTTACTTAAGGGAACCATCACTCACTACATTCCTTCATTATCATTTTAGGTAAAGTTACTTAAAATTACCTCCTGAACGTAACTTAGGAGTACCTTAATCTATGTAAGTAGTGAATCCAAATCATAATCTTAACTTACTACCCATACTCTTAACGAGTTATTACGTAATTAAGTACGTTATTACTGATATTGATGCTACCCACGACATTAAAGACGCTATTGAGGCCTTCAGTAATTTCCTCCTACTACTTAAGTCAGTTACTACCTCAGTTAATCTCCATATAGCATTTAACGACCCATGAAGTGAGGCTGCTGGTAGTACACTACCCACCTTCAACGTAATTATTGATGCTGGTACTGACAGTAACGTACATAGTATTAAGTATGATGACGTAACTTGCTTAAGACTGTAGGCCCTACTCCCTACTTCAATCTTAATGAAGTAATACATCGGTAAGTGCCATACTCCCCAAGTAATACCTGTTAGTAGGATTGCTTGAGGTAGCGTAAGCACTTTACTAGCTACTGGTAGTAGGTAGGCCCTCCAACCTAACTCCTCACCTAGGGCTAAGAGCGTATTTACTGTTAAGCTAGCTACGTAGGAGAGTACTAATAGCTTTGTGATTGACTTAATAAGTGATGCGTCCCTACTCAGTAACTTAACTACATCATTAAAGTTACCTATACCTAAGTACTTGACCATTACTAAGTAAAGCACTAATGCTAAGTACGTATATGCTGGAGTTATTAGGAAGTACTTTAGCACAGAGTGATTAATCCATAACCACGACCTTAAATAATTAATTACAGATTCTACACCACCTACAGGAGCGATGAGTACCAAAGCAACTAGTAACGGTAGTAACATTCTAGCGGAGGCGTAGATAGTGAAGTCGGGTGACGTAGTACTTACTGACCTACCATTAAATACGAATGAACGGGATATGAAGTCATATAGGGTAGTTACTGCGAGGACCGTAGCTACGTATAGTACGGTATTGGTTAGGTAGTTACCGTAGGTGATGAATACCTCGGACACCGAGGTCCCAAAATAATTAAGTGAGGTAACGGCATTAAAAGTAATTGTATTTTACAATTCATTAATCCAGTTAATTATGTCCTTAAGCACATCCCTCCACTTATACTCATTAAGTATTTCATGGTATAACCCATCATATATCCTTAACTCCTTAACCCTACTACCTACTCTCTCATACACTAACTTACTCGCCTCCGGAGGTACTACCTTATCTTCACCACCATGGAGGAGCAGTACGGGCTTAGTTATTGATCCTACATACCTCCAGAAATTCCTTGAGGCCCTCACTAACTCGTAAACTAACCTAACGGTTGGGTTCTTAACTACTAATGGATCCCTTAAGTACTCATTAACAACCTCCTCCCTATGAGTTAAGTACTTAGGATTTAGAGGTAATGCAATACGCTTCCTAGGGCTGAGGCTACTCATTAACTTAAGCATTAAGTACTGAAGTACGTTAATCCTTAATAACGTAGCAGCACCTGAAGTCACTACAGCATCAATTAACTCATCCTTAAGTGATGCATAGTAAAGGGCAATTAACCCACCCATACTATGCCCTAGAATAATGACCTTAGACGGTTTGAACCTACTTACTAGGTACTTAACATACTCCTCAGTATCGCTGATGAAGTAATCGAACGAATCTACATAACCTAACTCACCCTCACCAGCTGATTTACCATGCCCCCTTAAGTCACTAATACAGAATGAGAATCCATTACTTACTAACTCCTTACCTACATGCTCGTACCTACCACCATGCTCTACAAAACCGTGGATACCTATGATTAACGTCTTTATTTCATCGCGTAACCAGCACCTATGAAATAACTTAGTACTTACTAGTGATACGTAACCACTAACGAACCTCATGAGAAACCTCCACTAAAGTAATTCATTACTAATTACTTAAGTACTTAAACATAACGTAAAGACTATTATGTTAATTACCACTTACTTATGTTAGGGTCTACTTACCTTGACAAGCGACCGCGGCTACATCTTAACAATAGATCAAGGAACGACTGGTACTAGGGCTATGATATTCACTCACGAAGGTACGCCACTCCCTAAGGGGTGGTACTATGTTGAGCATAGGCAGATATACCCTAAGCCTGGGTGGGTGGAGCACGACCCCATCGAGATCTGGGAGAATACTAAGTTAGTTATTAGGGAGGTAATTAGGAGGTCAGGCATTAACCCTAAGGATATAGTAGCTATAGGCGTTACTAACCAAAGAGAAACTACGGTTATGTGGGATTTAAGGAGTGGTAAACCCGTCTACAACGCTATAGTCTGGCAGTGTAGGAGGACAGCTAACCTAGTTAATTACCTAAGGAAGCACTACTACGACTTAATAAGGGAGAAGACAGGCTTAATACCTGACCCATACTTCTCGAGTACTAAAATATGGTGGCTACTAGATAACGTACCGGGTTTAAGGGAGAGAGCCATAAAAGGTGAGGTAGTATTCGGGACCATAGATACTTGGATTATATGGAACTTAACTAGGGGTAGTAAGGACGTTCAAACACCTGATAAGGGCGGTGCACACGTAACTGATTACTCAAACGCATCAAGAACTATGTTATTCAATATACACAGACTCAACTGGGACTACGAACTACTTGAAGTACAGGGCAGGATACCTGACTCCATACTACCACTACCTAGGCCATCAAGTGACAGGGAGGTCTATGGGTACACAGGACCTGAGGTAAGTGAGCTACTAGGTGGTAACTCAGTACCTGTTTGTGGTGATGCTGGTGATCAGCAAGCAGCACTCTTTGGTCAAGTAGGTTTTAACGTAGGTGATGTTAAGGCTACCTACGGTACTGGTACGTTCATACTAATGAATACTGGTAGGGAAGTTAAGAGGGCCGCCTCAGGGTTACTAACTACTATTTACTATAGCTTAAGGGAGGGTGAGGCTGTATACGCTATTGAGGGTAGCGTATTCGTTACTGGAGCAGCCATTCAGTGGTTAAGGGATTCCCTAAGAATCATAAGTGAGGCACCGGAAGTTAATGAATTAGCATCTAAGGTGAGCGACACAGGTGGTGTTTACTTCGTACCTGCCTTCGTGGGTTTAGGAGCGCCTTACTGGGACATGAATGCTAGGGGCTTAATAATAGGTATTACTAGGGGTACTGATAGGAGGCACATAGCTAGAGCTACCTTGGAAGCTATAGCCTACTTAACGAGGGACGTAATTGATGTCATGGTTAAGGAAGTAGGTACTGAAGTGAGGGTACTTAAGGTTGATGGTGGGGTATCGAGGAGTGACTTCCTAATGCAGTTCCAAGCGGATATACTAGGTATTGAGGTTTGGAGGCCTAAGGTGTTCGAGACGACATCATTAGGTGCTGCATACTTAGCGGGGTTAGCCGTAGGGTTCTGGAGAAGCGTGGATGAGGTTAGGAAGTACTGGGGAGTTGAGAGGGTATTCAGACCTAAAATGGATGTAGAGACGCGTGAGAGGCTCTACCGTGGGTGGAGGGAAGCTGTTAAGAGGTCTCTCGGTTGGGCTGAGGTAGTTCCTTGGGCTTACGGATTAAGTAGTGAGTCCTAAGGTGATGTGTTAGTGAGTAAGTACGTAGTAGTTATTATCGGTGCGGGCATTGTAGGTGCTTCAATAGCTAGGGTACTTAGTATGTATGAGAACTTAAGTGTGTACGTTATTGAGCGTGAAGCCGATGTTGGTTGGGGTGTTTCTAAAGCTAATACAGCCATACTTCACCCAGGACATGAGGAAGACCCTAGTAAGCACCCCTTAAGGGCTAGATTATGCGTTGAAGGTAATAGATTGTGGAGATCGTGGGTTAAGGAGCTAGACATCCCCTCAAAGTTCCCAGGTGAGTTAATGCTCTTCTTTAGTGAGGATGAGGGTAGGAGGGCTAGGGATTACTTGAGATTAGCTAAGCTTAATGGAGTACCTGAAGTTAGGATCATAGATAGTCCTGAAGAGGTTAAGCTTCTAGAGCCTAACGTATCTAAGGACGTACTGGGTTGCGTCTGGGCAGCAACAGCTGGTCAGATAAACCCTATTCAAGCAGTTATAGCGCTTATTGAGAACTCCGTCGATAACGGAGTTAAGTTACTTACTGAGACTGCAGTTAGGGACATTAAGGTTGAGGATGGAGTGATTAAGGGTGTAGTAACTAATAGGGGCTTCTTAAGAGCTAACATAGTGATTAATGCTGCCGGCCTACACGCTGATGAAGTTTCTAGGTTAGTAGGTATTAACGAATTCACTATAAGACCTAGAAGAGGTGTTTACTACGTATTCGACCCCAATGCTGAGCCTAAGGTACGTAGGATATTACATCCAGTACCTACACCAATTAGTAAGGGTGTTTACGTAGTAACAACTACTGAAGGTAACTTAATGATAGGTCCTTCAGCTAAGGACCTACCAATGGATCATAAGGAACGTACTGAGACTACGTACGAAGAACTTAATTACGTATGGAGGGAGGCCAGTAGATTAGTCAGTAAATTACCTCCTAAGTCACTGATTATTAGGACCTTCGCAGGATTAAGGCCTGAACCAAGTACTGGTGACTTCATAATTAAGGCATACAGCAACCCCTGGGGGTTCATTAACGTCGCTGGCATGAGGTCACCTGGATTAACTGCAGCGCCAGCTATTGCTTACTATGTGAGGGATTTACTGAGGGATGAGTTAGGGCTTAGATTGAGGAGGAAGAGTACTTGGATTAGGTTTAGGGTAGGGATTAAGAGGGTTAGGGATATGTCATGGAGTGAAGTTAGGGATGCCGTTACGAAGAACACCCTTTACGGGTGGATCGTATGTAGGGACGAGGTAGTTAGTGCTGCTGAGGTTATTGAAGCTGTTAGGAGGATATTACGTATAGGTGCTAGAGTTACTTTAGACGGTATTAAGTTCAGGACTTGGTCAATGATGGGTAGGTGTCAAGGGAACTTCTGTAGGTTACGGATAATTAAGTTGGTTAGTGACTACTTAGGTATTGAACCCACCGAAGTTAGTAAGTCTGGCTTAGGTTCTGAGTACGTCATAGGTGATATTAAGAAGTTATGGAGGGAGAGGGGAGGGGGTACTTATTGAGGGTCTTAGATACCGTAGTAATTGGTGGGGGTCCTGCAGGGTTAGCAGCAGCTATTAAGTCATGTGAGTATGGGTTAAGTACCTTACTCATCGAGGTTAATGATAGGTTAGGGGGTATTCCACTACAGTGTATCCACCCTGGCTTCGGTATCCACTACTTTAAGGAGGATTTAACGGGTACTGAGTTTATTGAGAGGTTAATACGTAGGTTCATGGACCTAGGCATCAATTACTTACTAAGAGCTTACGTACGCGATATAGTGATTAAGTCACATGACCTAAAGGTAGTTAAGGTGATCTCACCTAAGGGTACTTATGAATTACTTACGAGGACCGTAATCTACGCAGCAGGTGCTAGGGAGAGGCACATACATGAAATAGGTGTTGTTGGTGATAGACCAGCAGGTATATACACAGCTGGTGAAGTCCAAGCTATGATGGATATATACGGGCTACTCCCTGGACGTGAAGCAGTGATTATTGGGTCAGGTGATGTTGGTTTAATAGTTGCTAGGAGGTTAGCCTTGGAAGGTGTTAAGGTAGTAGCTGTTATTGAGTTAATGCCTTGGCCAGGAGGATTAACTAGGAATGTAATTCAGTGCTTAAGGGACTTTAACATACCGTTACTCCTTAGTCATGTAGTTACTAAGGTACATGGTAGGAAGAGAGTAGAGGGTGTCACGGTCGCTAGGGTTGGGAATGACTTAAGACCTATTGAAGGTAGTGAGGAATTCATTAGGTGCGATACGGTGATTATTGCTGCTGGTTTAGTACCTAATACCGACTTACTCGAGAGGATAGGCGTGTTAATTGACCCACGCACTAGGGGTCCAGTGGTTAATGAGTTACTGGAGACCACTATTCCCGGTATTTTCGTAGCTGGTAATGCCTTAGTAATTAATGACTTAGTCGATAATGTAGTTGAGCAGGGTGAGTTAGCTGCTTTAGGTGCTAGAGTGTTTATAGAGAATGATGGTATACCAACCACTGAGTGGGTTAGGGTTAAGTGCGGTAGTAACGTAAGGTTAGTAGTTCCTCAATTAGTCAGTGGTGAACGTGATGTTAAGCTTTACCTCAGGGTACTTAAACCGCTTACTAACGCCCGCGTCAGGATCGGTGGTGTAGGTGTAGTTAGTTACGTACCTAAGGCAATGCCTGCCGAAATGACTGTAATTAACTTACGTAGGGGTTCATTACCTAAGGAGCTGAAGGAGCTGGTTGTTGAGGTGGTTAGTGAATGAGTAGTGTTAGGAGGATTAAGGTTACATGTATTATATGCCCCATAGGATGCGAAATCACGGTTACCATTAAGGATGGTGAAGTAATCAGTGTTGAGGGTGCTAAGTGCTTAAGAGGGAGAAAATACGCCATCACAGAGGTTAGGGAGCCTAAGAGAGTAGTCATATCCGTTATTAAGTGCGTTGGTGGTGACCCACCAACAGTCTCTGTTAAGACTAGCGGACCCGTACCTAAAGATAGGATATGGGACGTAATGAGGCTACTGGCTAGGACCGAAGTTAAGGCACCTGTTGAAGTAGGTGACGTAATTATTAAGGACGTGTTGGGGTTAGGGGTCGATATCGTAGCTACTAGGTCATGCAGGAAGTCATAACTATTCAGTCAGTTATGTAAGTAGCTACGGCACCCCCCTCAAAACCACCTAATAACTCCTTCTTCCTCTCCTTAACCCTTAATGCGTCGCTTAACGAAGCGTTTAGGCATACCTTAAGTATCGCATCAAGGACTTCTAGAACATCAGCTACCTCCTCAATACTTACGTTCCTTCTAAGCTCTCTAACTTCCTCATTAAGTTTCATTAATAAGTACCTACAGTGCTCCTCACCACTCACGTACTTAATACTAACTAACCTACCATTCCTACCTATTATCTCAGGTATTTTATCACGCACTAACTTACTGACTTTCAATACTTTCACCACCTACGTACTTCTCCAGTAGTTTATCCCATGGAATGAATATCATTATTAATAAAGCAACTACTAGACCAGCTATCGTTAGTAACATCACTGTATCTGTACTTAACCCTACATTCTCCCCAGTAACGACTACTAACTTACCGAAGACTGCTATTAAGTACATCATTAATATCTTACCTGCTATGCAGGGTATTAATGCGTTGAGCAGATTATATCTTATCACGCCTAAGACAATGAATAGTAAGTCGTCAGGTAAAGGCGTTAATGCGAAGATGAATACGAGTAACGGTATTATGTACTTACCCTTACTCGCTCTTACGAACTTCATGATTACCCTTATCTGCTTAGCGTACTTAGTACCTTCTAGTGTTTTATTCATGAACCTACCCATAACCCACCCTGTAAACTCACCCAGTCCTGAACCAGCACCACCAGCTAATGCCGTTAGTATGGGGTTTAGGTTCTTCATACCTGCTAAGACGAAAATAACTGCTGTGTAAGGTATTGGTACTATGACGCTCACAGCACCTATGAAGCTTATTAAGAATACACTCACGTATGCTGGTGCACCATGTATTAACCCGAATAGGGTATTCCTCATTAAGTACATCACAGCACTAATTACTATGAACGAAGCTATACCTAATACCGCACTAACTCTAACCTTACTTACGCCCAATTAATTACCCATAAACACTCACTACTTGCTAATTAAGACTTACGCGGGTTCAGTCGCTCGACAGGTCATCACTAATCAGTTGTAGCCGGGAGATTCATCAACCACTATAGAATCTACTTAGGAGCTTATGAAGCTACCTCCATCTCCTTACTTTATTCACCTAGGTAATAATCAATATAAAAGAGCTGGTTAGTTGAAGGTTACTTACTTAATGTTTTTATAGTACTGAATATTATAAAGTATAAACTTATTTATACTTCCGGATACACTGAATAAACATTTATTTTAGGTATTTACACTATTATATTTTAGGAGGACTACCTTGCTATTAAGTAAGGGTGACCTACTCGAGATAAGGTTTCATGGGAGGGGAGGTCAAGGAGCGGTAACAGCTGCTAATATATTAGTAGGTATAGCCTACAGAAACGGGTTATGGGGGCAGGCATTCCCGTTCTTCGGTGCTGAACGTAGGGGAGCTCCAGTAACTGCCTTTGCTAGGATCGGAAAGGGAAGGATAAGGGTAAGGTCAATGATTAGGGAGCCTGACATCGTTGTTGTTCTTGATGAGGGGTTAATAGGTATTGTCGATGTTACTTCAGGGCTTAAGAACGGTGGTAAAGTAATAATTAATGCCGGTAGTAAGGAGGTCGCTAAGTCATTACTGAGGGAGGGCATCAAGTATGACATCTACTTAGTGAACGCTACTAAGATAGCTCTCGACTTAGGTTTAGTACTTGCTGGCTGGCCATTAGTTAATACCGCCATCCTAGGCGCTCTAGCTAAGATCCTTAACTTCCCCTTCAATACTGTTGAGGATGCCATCATTGATTACTTAGGCAGTGAGAGAGGTAAGAAGAATGTCCTAGCTGCTCGTAGAGCTTATGAGGAGGTGGTCATGATTGAGTGAGGAAGTACTTAAGTACATACCCCTAGCTAAGCCAGCTATTGGTGTATCTGGTAAGACAGGTACTTGGAGAGTTGAGAGACCCGTAGTCGACCTCAATAAGTGCGTTAAGTGCGGTCAATGCTGGCTTTACTGCCCTGAGAGTGTTATCACGATTGATGAGGATGGCGCTAAGATAGACTACGACTACTGTAAGGGCTGTGGTATATGTTCTAAGGTCTGCCCCGTAGGTGCTATTAAGATGGTCCCTGAGAGGTGATGCCTCGTGCCTGTTAAGTTCCTAACAGGTAATTACTCGGTAGCTTGGGGTGTTAGGTTATCTAGAGTTAAGGTAGTAGCTGCTTACCCAATAACACCCCAGACGACAATGGTTGAGAAACTCGCTGAGTTCATCGATAATGGCGAGATGGACGCTAAGATGATTAGGGTTGACTCTGAATTCGCTGCATTAGCAGCTACTTGGGGTGCCGCAGCAGGTGGTGTTAGGTCCTTCACAGCTACATCATCTCACGGTCTTCTATACATGCATGAGATGCTTTGGTGGGTTGCTGGTTCTAGGATCCCCTTAGTAATGGCTATAGCTACTAGGACTATAGGACCTCCATGGAACATATGGACCGACCATTCAGACCTTATGGATCAGAGGGATACTGGTTGGTTAATAATGATGGCTGAACATAATCAGGAGGTCCTAGACTCGATAATTCAGTTATACAGAATTACTGAGGATCCTAGGGTGTTCCTACCTGGTATGGTTGGGTTAGATGCATTCATATTAACACACACTACTGAACCTGTTGACGTACCTGATCAGGAGTTAGTGGATGACTACCTACCTGAGCGTAGGCAACCATATGTGATGAAGGCTGGTGAACCCCTAATAATGGGTGGTGTTAGGAAGGACTTAAGGGAGAATAACTTAATGAGGTGGCACATACACGTATCATTACTTAAGGCTAAGGAGGTAATAAATGAAGCTGATAAGGCTTGGGGTAAATTAACTGGTAGGTATTATGGGGGCCTAATTGAGAAGTATAGATGTGACGACGCTAAGTACGTAATTATGGGTATGGGTGCTTGGGTAGGTGATATGAGGGAAGCTGTGGATAACTTAAGGGATGAGGGATACTCAGTAGGTCTTATTAAGGTTAGGTTCGTAAGGCCATTCCCGAGTGATGAGATTTTTGAGGCTGTTAAGTCGTGCAAAGCAGTAATAGTGTTTGATAGGTCAGTCTCAGCAGGCTCCGCAGGTCCTCTATACCTCGATACGTCAGCACACATCCACGCCAGAGGTGCGTTAGTACCTATATATAATGTATTAGCAGGTATAACCGGTATTGACGTTACTAAAGACGATATAGCCTCAGTGACTAGGAAGGTAATTAATGATTTTGAATCAGGTCGTGAAGTACCTAAGGTTATGTGGTACTTCGGAGGTGGTGAGTTTTGGCCGTGAATATTAGGGAGTTAATGAAGATTAAGCCATACGTACTACCCGGTAACGCGTCATGCCCTGGATGTCCTGAGGCCTTAGGGCTTAAGTACGTAGGTATGGCCTTAGGTGATAGGGCTATACTGGTAATACCTGCCGGTTGCTCATCAATTATTCAAGGACTAGCACCTAAGTGCGCCTTCGTATTCCCACTACTTAACGTACCCTTCGCATCAGCAGATTCAGTAGCTTCCGGATTAGCTGCCGCTAAGGAAGTACTCGGTGAGGATGCGGTAATCGTTGTGTGGGCAGGTGATGGAGCTACCGCGGACATAGGTTTCGGCGGTTTATCAGGTGCTGCTGAGAGAAATGATAACGTAATTCATATCTGTGTTGATAATGAGGCCTACATGAACACAGGTATTCAGAGGTCCTCACTAACACCTTACGGGGCATGGACGACAACCACTTGGAGGGGTAAGCGTGAGGGTAAGAAGGAATTACCTCTGATCATGCTAATGCATAAGATACCTTACGTCGCAACAGCTAGTGTCGCATATCCCATCGACTTCATTCAGAAGCTTAGGAGGGCAGCAAGTATTAAGGGGTTCAAGTACATACACCTCCACGCACCCTGCCCTGTAGGCTGGAGATTCAACCCCTCTGATACCGTACTCATGGGTAGGTTAGCCGTAGAGACGGGTATGTGGATACTCTTTGAGGCAATCAATGGTAAGGTAAGAATAAGCCCACCTAGCTTACCGTATAGAGATAAGAGTAAGAGAAAGGATATTAGGGAGTACCTAAGGAGGCAGGGTAGGTTCAGGACATTAAGTGAGGAAGACATTAAGGTAATGGAAAGAATGATTGATGAAGCTTGGGAAACCATCCTTAAATTTAGTGAAGAATAAACACTAAATATAAGTTTTAAGTACTAAACAACACCACTACTTAAATACGTAATTAAGAACTGCAGCTATTGCTGATACAGCAATAGCTACTATCAATATGGTCATAGGTGATATCTTAACCTTAGCCTCAACATCCTCAAAGAACCTAACTAAACCAGCTGCTGTTAATGGTCCCTCAGCCCTCCTCCTACGTCTCCTGGGTGACAATATTACCTCCCAAACTAGTAAGTCACAACTCACTTTTTAACCTTATTAAATAAGCTATTCAATGGATCGACAATGAGTGGGGATATAACGATAAAGTACGCTCAAGATTTGATGAGGAGGTATTACTACGAAAGAGATAGTAAGCGTGGGTTACATGCAACATTTACTTGGTTTATTGAGGAGGTAGGTGAATTAGCTGAGTCACTACTAAAGGATGATAAGGAATCAATAGCTGAGGAAATAGCTGACGTACTTGCTTGGCTACTATCACTAGCCAACATCGTAGGTATAGACGTAACTGAGGCCTTCAGGAAGAAATACATGAATCCAGAACCTCCGCTTTAAACAGTGTGGGTGTCGTGTCCCACTCCAGAAGAAAACAGGGGGTTACCCAACGCACCCCCGATACATAATGGCGTGTATACCTAGGTCAAGATATGTACATACAGAGACTGCCCTCCCCCGATTTTTCCACTGGAGACATATGGAGACTGCAATCTGAAGCTAGTGTTTTATAACTGCCAAATTAAACTATTATTAAATATTACAGAAATGCAGGATAATCTTTCCTAGTTTAATATATCATTATACAAACTTCCCCATAAGTATAACCTCTAATATTTGTTTCAATTCATTCCAGACGAAGTATAGGGGTGCGGATGTTCTTAGTGAGTTACGCTCTACTATGTGGGGGTAAGGACCTTGAGGGTGCAGAGGTTTTAGTGGGAATTTTGTGGGATCCAGAGGAACTTTTGGGGTTCCTTAATTACGCATTTACTTGTTCTCACGTACCTTACCCTAGGTTTATTTAGGTGTTTGATTGATTTATTGGGTGGTACGTACGTTCCTTCCTCTATGTCTCTATTTATCCTTACCTTAACCTTACTTAGTCTTGCCTTATATCCGCACTTAGGGCATTTAAAGCCTTTGTTTCTTCCGGCTGACTTCATTCTATGCCCGCATCTAGGGCATAGTGGATTAACTTCCTTCTCCCTAATTAGTTTTCTTATGATTATTTTCTCAATATGAAGTACGTTACCTATACCCTCCCAGTACTTCATAGTACCACATACGGTTATTTCATCACCTATTACTAACTTAGTTAATACCTTACTTAGTTCGGTCTCCCTGAAAGCTACCACCTTAAGTGCCCTGCCCTCACTAGTTACTTCAGTAAGTACATCACCGCCTGCTAAGCTAGTTGGTTTAGCACTTACTACACCACTAATACAACCTGTTTGGTATAGCTTAAACTCGCTTAAGTCCCTACTCACTAAGTGTTGGTCAGTACCCTGGTTAGTTCTGAATATTAGGCAACCATTAATACCGCTTAAGTACTTAGTAAGTAAGTCAGCAATTGTAGCTAATACGCTATCGTCGTCACTCCTAATACCAAGCAGTACAGGGTCTGGTCCGTGTGGTGTAGCTAGTAACTTCCTAGAACCCCTATCGAATGTAGTGAATAAGTACTTACTGAATAATCTGTCAATCCTCCAGAGTAAGTCGGTATCAACTACACGTTCTTTAGTGTATGGTGGCTCCCTATACACTAGCAACTCGTAAGTACAGTCGCTAACTACTTCATAAGTACTAGCTAATGATGCTAAAGCACCTACAGTGCCCCTAGAAATACCTAATGGAAATAGTAACTTATCACCTAACGCGTTAATGACACTGAGTAAGTAGTCGGTATGTACGTAATCCGTTAATGCCTTAAGGAATAACTCCCTAACTTCGTAAGGTATGTCATTACCTATAAGGTAGGCAAGACCAACCTTTCTATAATCACCGCTAAACTCGATTAAGTACTTAATAACCTCATTAGTTAGGTAATCAATTATCCTTTGTAGGTCATCCCTCCTAACTAGTAAGTGCAGTGAAACAGCGCCATTACCTCTAGTCTTGAATGGTATAGCTGGGTTTAACCTAATCAGGTTTGGGTAGTCGAGAAACCTCACTCTGAATTTCCTAATTAACTCCTTAGTAACCCTAAATACGAAGTGTGTTGTGCACCCACCGAATGGTGAGTCTACACTATCTACACCTATATGTAATTGAATAAAACTATCTTTAGAAGTAGCCATTACTCCTTAACGAATTTCTTACCCTCAACGACTATCATAGTTAATGTTGACCTTACCTTAGGTATCCTCCTTATTTTGCTAGATATTATCTCCTTAAGTGCCTCAGTAGTTTCAGCCCTAACCTTAGCTACTATATCGTATACACCGTAAACTATGTAGGCCTCAACAACGCCCTCAATCTCACCTAAGGTCTTTAGCACATCCTCCTCAGTACCTATGTCGGTATTTATTAGTACTATAGCTTCTGGCATCCGAGAGCACCGATACATACTAAATCCAGCATGTTAATAAGCTTTAACTTACGGTTTTACTAGGTTTTAATGAGGTGGGTATTAGTTAAAGCAACTATATACGTTATCAGGTTTAGAGGTGACGACCCTAGGAAATCAACGGCCCTTAAATTAGTTAGGTTAGGCTTAGCTACTAAGGTAAGTCCTAAGCAAGTACCTAAGAATTCAATTGTTCTAAACCCATTCTCAGACACTGTACTCACACCGTTAGATAGGGAGTACGTAATTAAGTACGGTTTAGTGGTCGTGGACACCTCCTGGAACTTAGGTGAGGAGGTACTTAAGAACCTATTCAGGAGGGTAAGAGGCAAGCATAGAATACTCCCCCTACTGAAGGCAGCTAACCCGATAAATTACGCGGTCTTCAGTAAATTAAGTAGTGCTGAAGCAGTAGCTGCTGCATTATACATAGTAGGTCTTAAGGAGCAGGCTAATGAAGTACTAAGTAAGTTTAAGTGGGGACCTACATTCATTAAGTTAAACCATGAACTACTAGAGAAGTACTCGGGAGCTAAGGATGTTAATGAGGTACTTAAGATACAGGATGAAGTACTTAGGAAGTTAGGCATGAAGTAGCGGTCCCGGTGCCGGCTATAGCCCGCCTTCTGTACTACGGCGGCATTAGGCTATGCGGCCCACCCGCACCTCACGCGGCCCTCATCGGTGCTGCTCGGCCTTGCTCCCGGGGGGACGGCCGTTTCAGCGCATCCACCCCCATACTCAGCGGGTTACTGGCGCCCCGTTGCCGGGGCGCCCTCACCGCCTCATTGACATCCGAGGGTGGCCGTGTCGTTTCTGTGCCGTTGCCGCGGGTCTCCCCGCACCCCTTACGGGGTCCCCGTGCCGCGCGGAGGGCGGAGCTTCCTCAGGGGCTTAAGCCCCCGTAGCCGCCAGCCGGCTCCGGGACCGCCTATTCATGATTCCTTACTAGGTTTATTAGCTGTCGTTCTTAATGCTTAAAACCCCTCGTAGTTAGTTATGTCTACGGTGGGCCGGTAGCTCAGCCTGGAAGAGCGCGCGGCTTGCACCCGCGAGGTCCCGGGTTCAAATCCCGGCCGGTCCACCACATAAATAATTACCGTGGGTTAAGCCTAGGTATGAAGGCCGTAGTAATCGTGTTGGTTGTTGTTGCGCTGTCTGCCCTACTTACCTACGTGTTCTATCCTTACGTTGGACGCGTCATTAGTGGATTCAGGGAGTTAATGATTAGTAAGTTAATGAATGGAATTGACGCTACTGATTACTTCCATGAATACGTAATTAACTTAAACAACCTAATGAATTCCTCATTCATTAATAAGTTACTTAGTGAGTTAAACAGTAGTGTTAAGTTCGTTATAGCGTCCTCGGACTTCCTAATTAACTACGTAAAGTACGGTAACGTTAGTAGGGTATGTACGTTAGTTAATACCTACAGTATACCCTGTAACGTGATATCCTCCTTAGTGATTAATGGTACACCGTACAGTAGGTTAGTAGCTACATCTATACTAGCAGCTATAGTAGACTCACTAAGGTATAACTACAGCTTAGCTACGTCACTAGCCCTAATCAAGGATCAGCGCTTAGACCTAGTAACTACGGACTTAAGTAAGTCTGTAGGCATTAACGAGTTAATGAAGTTACTTAGTGAATGGTCGGCTAATGAGCCCTTAGTAATTATTCGTGCCTCACCGAGGGATATAGGCTTAATAAGTAATTACCTCCATAAGCTCTTAAGAGTGGTGAAGGGTGAAGTTAACTTAGCTATTATGTACTTAAACCTAAGTAAATCTAGTGACTATGACGTACTCTATAAAGTGATTAAGGTACCTCTAGGTATTAACTTAAGTGCCTTGCGGAGTGCTTCAATAGTCATTATAAAGAATGATGAAGTACTAGCTACGTTAAATCTAAAGAAAGTATCGTATGAAATCGTGAACTCAACAAGTAAGTTCGTAGTTGAGGTTAGTAGTGTAGTTAGGTCAGGTAGTGTGAAGGGAATTAATGAAGTAATTAATAAGTTATTAGTAGCTAGTAAATCCTTAGGTAGTGATTAAGTTAAATACCTAAATTATCAGTACTGACTTGAGTAATTAGGTAGGTGGCGATTATTGGTTAGGATATTAATAACTAATGCAACGATACTGACGATGTCATACAGGCATGACCTAGTAATTAGTAAGGGCTATGTATACTTAAGGAACGGCGTTATCGAGGGTGTTGGTGAGGGTGACCCACCAGATGAGTTTCAGTACCCTGAACTATTAATTAATGGCGAGGGGAGGTTAGTAGCCCCTGGTTTAGTGTCAGGTATTACCACAGTTACTCTATACCCGTTTAGGTACGTCATTAAGGAGATTGATTGGAGATCCCTCAGCGACTTCATAACAGTGCTTACTAGGACCGACGTCTATTACTTAGCAGCCCTTACCTTTATGGAGCTGATGAGGAGGGGCGTTACGGTAGCGTTAATTACTGATATATTCCTCGAGAACGTAGCTAGAGCAGCTAATGACTTAGGTATGTACGTAACCTTGGCAGTACCTTTTGGTTGCGGGATTAAGGACTTCGACCCTGAGCATGAGCTTAAGCTACTCATGAGTAGGTGGGAGGGTAAATTCAGTAATATCAAGGTAGCTGCACTCTACTGTGGCGACCCTACTGAGGAATGGGTTGGGCTAGTTAAGGAGTTAGGTGTTAGGGCATACGTACTAAACGCTAGTAGGAGGGTAGGTGGTTTAGAGGGTGTTACCTACATTAACCCTAACTTTGAAGTCAGTAGTAATGACCCTGTGATTAGGTACGGACCGCAACTAAAGCTGTGGAGACCCAATGAGGGTCTAGGAATAGGTGTTAGTCCTTCATACAGTATGTCCTCAGTAATGAAGGACGCGTCACTACTCACGGGTGTAAACGAAATTGATGTGTTAGCGGCAACCACCGTAATTAATAGTAAGTTAGTAGGTTTCGAAGGCTTAGGTAGTTTGGATGCAGGCTCCACAGCTAATATAGTAATGTATGATACGTCAGAACCCCCTGGATGGCCCGTGATTACTGACTTGAGGTACCTAGCTAGAGCTGTAGTGATGGGTGACTTAGATGTCGAGACCGTAATCGTCGGTGATGACATATTAGTGGATAATAAGGAGACATTAACTATAGGTTATGAGTTAGTGAGGAAGGCGTTACGTAGGTTAAGGCCTATACTAAAAAGATATGTTAGTATTGCTTAATTTCACTCCTCAGCCTCTTCCTCACTAACCTCCTCATGAAGTACTCTAGACTTTATGTACTCAATAACCTTAGTAGCCTCCTCATGAGATACATACCTAGCACTACTCGTGAACTTACCTATGTTAGCCTTTATAGCGTCCTCAATGGATTTCCCATCAGTGGGTATCTTTATCTTCTCAACAATCATTGGGCTGGGATCTAACGCGGCTCCCTTCTTTATGTACGCTATCTCCTCATCAATAGGTACCACCTCAAAAGCACCTACCTCACGCTCACCTAACTTAAGTACGTACACTACGTCACCATCCATTGTTTCCCCTATCTTCTCTATGGTGTACTCAACCTCAGCAGTCATTATCGCCTCAGCCTCAGTTATGAACCTCTTAACAGTCTCCTCAACCTCCTCATCGGGTATCCTACGGAATGCCTCAATCCTTAACGTATCGAACTTCCACACGATCTTACCGGGTTCTAAGTCGTAATCAATTGATATCCTAACTACGTCACCTTTATTGATCTTGAGTCCATCAACTAATATCCTGTAGAGTACCTTATTTAGTTGAGCTACGTGGTAAGCTACTTCGTTAGCCCTTATCTTACCCTCCTTAATAGCTCCCTTAAGCTGAGCGAATGCAGTCCTCCTTAACTTATCAGCGTACGCACCAGCTATGACGAGTCCAGAACGTAATGTAGGCATATATTCACCAAGTAAAATGTATATTGGAGGAATTAAGTATTTACCTTCACGGAATTAACTCACGTAATGAAAGGTGTTAGGTATTGGGTAGGGGTCAGTTACTAAGGAGGATAGCTAGGGAGGTACTTGGCGAGGAGGTAGCTAGGAAGTTATGGGGTAGGGTTGAGTTAATAGGTGATATAGCCTTACTTAGGAAATCACCTGACGTTAGTATCGATGATTATAGGGTATTAGCTAATGAATTGCTTAGGAGGTTGCCATACGTTAAGTCCGTTTGGTTAGCGGTAACGCCGATTAAGGGTAAGTACAGGGTTAGGGAGTACGTACACCTAGCGGGTGAGGAGAGAAGCGTAACTTACTATAAGGAGCATGGATGCGTGTTTAAAATAGATATTAGGGAGGTCTACATATCACCAGCACTTAATTACGAACACGGTAGGGTAGCTAAGTTAGTAAGACCTAATGAGTACGTAGCTAATATGTTCGCTGGTGCTGGTCTCTTCTCGATAATAATAGCTAAGTACTCGAGACCTAAGGAGGTATTGTCAATAGATATTAACCCTAAGGCTTATGAACTAATGGTAGAGAATATAAGACTAAATAAAGTTGAGGACGTGGTTAAGCCCGTCCTCGGTGATGCTGGTGAGGTAATGCTGAGGTATCCAGGAAGGTTTGATAGGGTATTAATGCCGTTACCTGAATTAGCTCTTAAGTACTTGGACAGGGCCGTTTACGCGTTGAAGAGCGTTGGTTACGTTCATGCTTACGACTTCATAAGCTGTGAGGATCGTGAGGAGGCTTTAAGGATTGCCGAGGATACTTACCTAAGTAAGCTTCGTGAATTAGGTGTTAAGGAGTCTAAGGTAGTGTATTCGAGAATTGTTAGGAGTGTAGGCCCTAGGTATTACCAAGTAGTTCTCGATATACTAATTAAGAAATAAAATTCTTTATTAATTACTTACGCCTCCTAGACCTTCTCCTACTACTTCTCTCTACAGGTATTACCCTAATACCTATACCGAATAGCTCCTTAGTAACCTCCTCTAGGAACCTAACGTAGACACCCTTCTGACCCATGAATGGCCCGAACGCACCCTCATCCACGGATACTGCTATGTATGAACCCATGAAGTCGACATCCTCAACCCTCTTCCATACCCACGATACTGGATGTATAGCTCTTATTATGTTTGTTAAGTCAGTACTTAACTCAACACCCCTAACCCTAGCCCCTAGGTCCTTCTCAATCGCGTTGATTCTCTCGCCCTTCCTGCCTACTAACCTACCTAGGTGGTTCGGCTTAACGATTACTAAGTACTTAGGCACGTGTTCTGATGATATCTCATACTTACTAACGAACTCACTTAGGTCTAGGACTGTTATTACGTCAGCGTCTGGTGACCTAACCCTTATGGCCTCTAACGCCTTAACCTCACTCTCCTTAAGTGATCTTGATCTTAGCATATATTCCATAATGAGTCTTAATCCTCTCTTAGCACCGGCTCTAACGATGTCCTTAGTGCCTAAATCAACAACCACGGCTTTCTCCTCACTAGCTAGGATATCCCTAAGTATTGTTGCTGGGTCGGTAGGTGATCTCCTCCTTAATGCTTGGAATATCGGGTCACCAGCAACTACTAACCTACTGTTCCTACCTACCCTAACTATGGTCTCAATCAGTGACTCCACCTTGAGTGTCTGTGCGTCATCAATGAACACTACAGCATCATCGAATGTCCTACCCTTTAGGTAGTGGCTATCAACGAATAGTACTCTACCCTCATCAATTAACTTACTCACTTCAGCCCAGCTTATGAAGTTACCTATGACGTCTATTACGTACTGCTTAGCCAATTCAATGAATTGATCCCCCGCCTTAGCCATAGTCAACTCCTCACCAGTGGTTACGTCGATCATTGGCTTAACCACTATTAACCTCCTATACTTACCCTCATTAACGGCGTCGATACCGTAGGCTAGTGAGAATAGTGACTTACCAGTACCTGTAGGTCCGAAAATACCTACTATGGTGTAGCTCTCGTCTTTCAGAGCGTCCATCATCCTTTGCTGACCAGCGCTTTGAGGCTTTATTGAGTCCAGTATCCCCATGGCGAGCACCAATATCAAGGATTCTCAGAGTATTAAAATACTCACTAAGCCCTACTTAAAAACGGGTTAAATAGGGTTGTGCGTAGGTATTGATCTTAATAAGTGGAGGGAATGGCGTGAGGAGATGTGGGATCGCTTAAGGAGGGACTTTGATGTTGGGTACATCGATGAGGACATAGTTGATGTTCTTGAGTTGATATTTAGGAGGGAGCACTCATTCACTATAAGCTCATGTAGCGGTAGAATAACTATTCTTGACGGTCCCATGCCTTGGGATAGGAAGGAATCAACTATAGTGTTTAAGAAGCACAGCCCAGTAAGTCTTGATGAGGTAGTTAATGTCTTAAAGCAACCCGTACTTTACTGCCTATGGCTTATAGTCTCAGGACCTATAATACACGTAGTTAGTGATTCATTAGGTGAGGCTTTAGAGATACTGAGGATAGCTAGGGAGGCAGGTATGAAGCATAGCGGTATATTATCAATTAGTGATAGGGGGGTTATTAGTGAGTTAAGGACGGGTATAAGGTTGTCGATACTGCTTAAGATTAGGAATGATGTCGTCATTGATTTAAGTAGACTTAAGTCAGTTATTGATGTAGCTAATAACGCGTTACTTGAGGGTAAGGAGAGACTGAGGAGGCTTAGGGAGGCGCTAATCAGAACAGGCCGGCAGTAATCACCGATCATTACGGAGCGTTCTCATCACTCAATGATTACTTAGTAACTTACGTAATATATCCTTAACCGTAATGCTTAAGTCATTACTTAATACTACATTCATTACCTTGGCTGACTCCTTAATTAATTCCATTAACTCATCATCAACCCTAATAACCCTAGGTACGTACCCCCTAGCGTACTTAACTAACTCACTAGCTACTTCCTTGAGGCTACCCCCACTGAAACCCACACCATCAATTACCTCTATACCCTCATTACTCAAGTACTTAGTAACGTCACTAGGTACTCTAGTTCTTGATATTAAGTACATGCGCTTAGGCTTATAGACCCTCCTATAGAGAGCTACTACTTGGTACTCCTTAAGCCTAACACCCCTTCTCTCCTTAATTACCTCATTAACATCACTAACCCTAACACCCAACACCTCAGATAATCCACTCCATAAACCCCTGATCCACTTATTCCTCCACTCCTCAGCTGTTAAGGGCTTAGCGAAGGGTCCCTTAACGTCCCTAGACCTTAAGTACCAATCACTTAACTCCTTACACTCAATTATTACGTCCGGCTTGAGTATTGGTGGGTTAAGTGATACGTTGAGTATGTTAGTTACGTTACCCCCATAAACCATTATGTCAGGTCTTAATGCTGTGTATAGCCTCCAGTACTTCCTTAAGTCACTACTATCCTCCCAACTAACGGGTCTCGGTGCTTCAAGGAATATACTGAGTAGACCCCTAGTAGGTAACTCAATTATTGTGTTAGGGGGTATCGTACCTGACCTCTGCTTACCGCTCCTATCTAAACTCATGAATCCATGCTCAGGGTAGACCATCCTAGCTCCGTAATCCCTACTAAGTATTGCTAATATAGTTAGTAGGACCCAGTACTGATATAGGGTCCTCTTATTAGTCCTTAATGAGGTCCTCACAGCAGCACATGATGTTCTTAAGTAATCACTCAACCGCTTAGACCCTCTAATTAAGTCGTGGGTGTATATGAAGAGCTTCTTCCTTAAGTGGTTCCTAGGGTCCTCAATGAATGACTTAACCTCCTTACTTAAGGTAACGCCTTTAATCCCTAATGATCTAATTAGCTCATTTAGTGATTCCTTAAATAGCCTAATCCACTCTAGGGCCTCATTAACCTCATCATCCCCTACTGCCAACTTAATTACTAGGTCCTTAATTCTGTCTATTAACTCATTAGCGTCCTTAGATAGTACCCTCACCGTACCTGAGGTACTAATTACTACCTTACCCTTAACTTCATTAAGTACCTCCGTGATCTCATTAATGATTTCCGCACTCATGGCAGGTCCCTACCGTCTTAATGCAGAGTTAACTCAGTAATACCTAACTCATCAAATACTATGTATAAGTGTTTGTAAGCGTTTTCATAAATCTCCACACGTAATTAGGAAGGGTTAAGTCATTGATTGTCTCGCTAGTAGGTGCTCACGGCGTAGGTAAGACTACGGTCGGGAAGTTAGTTGCTAGGAGGTTAGGTATGTACTTTATTGATCTTGAGTGCATCCTTGACGCACATAAACTACCTCCTAAGTTAAGGCAGTTAATGTTTCTTTCAAAGTTCATGCTTGACTTCCTTAAGGGTGTGGGTAAGTACGATAATGTGATATTCTCTTCGCATCCTATAATGGTCCCTATCTACACGGAGTACTGGGTTAATCGTAGGGAAGCTGAGTACATGTACGAATTAGTCAGTAAGTTGCCTAGGGTAGACATGATGATAGTGCTCCATGCACCACCACACGTAATTAGGGGTAGGATATTAGGTAGGGGAAGGCCAGTAGTTGATGAGGAGGCTAACATCGATTACATAAGGTTCATTCAGGACAGGACCTTAGCTCTCCAGCATAGACTACGTAGATTAGCTAGTAACGTAGTTCTAGTAGATACTAATAAGACGTTAAGGAGTGTTATTGAGGAGGTAACTATGATTATTAATAAGTACTTAGTAACAGCTAAGAGCATACTTCCTCAGTAACTCATTAACGTAGGTATACAGTAGTATACAGATGTATGTGTTATGTTTTTAGGTTTTAGAGAGAATGATTATGAGATGTCAGTCCGTATCATTAGGTTTAGGGATGAAGAGATTGATACTTACTGGCTTTCCGAGATGTACTTACCCCTAGATGAGTTAAATCCTGATGAGAGGTCCTTCATAATTAATTACTGCGACGTAATATCTAAGCTCTTCATTCAAGGCATTAAACTAACTTACATGTATTACTTAGGTTTAGACCTTGACGACGATGTGTATAAGTACTTAAGTGAGGGTCTACAGTATATATACCCTGATTACGAAATGATGCTTATTCTATGGAGGTCATTGGTTGATGATATGTTCAGTATGTGTGAGGATGATGAGTTAAGTGATTGTATATTCACGCTGTATTACCTACCGTTCTACATCATAGCTTACGGAGTTGCCTTCTGCTTAGAGGTAAGGTGTTTAGATGATGAACCTACACTAGATACTTGGAGGTTAATTAAGTTCTGTAAGGATTTTAAGAGATTAGCTAAGAAGTTAGGGATTGACTTCAGTAAGCCTAATGACGTATTGAGTATATAGCATTGGTGGGCCCGCGGGGATTTGAACCCCGGACCTCCGCCTCGTCAGGGCGGCGTCCTAACCGGGCTAGACGACGGGCCCCAATCACTGCTTTTTCTGTGGGGTATTTTTAGTCTTTTCCTTATTACTGATTAGTCACTCATGAATTCCTCAATACCTACCTTAATTCCTAATTGCTTAAGTACGTCACCTAGTCTTAACCCGTTATTTATGTCCTCCTTACTTACTCTATACTTCCCACTACTTAACCTCTCTAACTTACTCGCATCAATGAATACCCACTCCCTATACGGTATCTTAATAGCTATGTACGCCTTACCACCTGCTCTCTTAGCGAAGTTCATTAACTTACTGTACTGCTCACTATCTATGTATATGTTAGCTACTTCAGACCTACGCTTAACTTCTAGGACGAGTACCTTACCGTCCTTAATAGCTACGATGTCTGGGTAGTCAGCCCTCTTAATCCTAGCACCACTAGCTGGTGCCCTCATGACAGCGAATCCTAACCTCCATAAAGTAGCTACTAACTCCCTCTCAGCCCTATAACCCCTACTCCTAGCTCTACTACCTCCCCCGCCCAAACCCCATCAATTAAGTTTCTTGCTAGTCAGCTTTATTACTATTTAAAAACCTAGTTTAGTTGGGTAGTATAGATTGAGCTTCATAACAACAATAGTAACTATCTTCGCAATACTAATAGTAGTCATACCCTTCCTATCAGCTAGCATAAAGATAGTTAGGGAGTATGAGAGGGCCGTACTCTTTAGGTTAGGTAGGTTAGTAGGTGCTAAGGGACCCGGTATATTCTTCATAATACCGATTGTCGACTCGATAGTTAAGGTAGATTTAAGGATAGTCACGGTTGACGTACCTAAGCAGGAAATCATTACTAGGGATAACGTAAGTGTTAAGGTCGACGCGGTCATATACTACAGGGTAGTAGACCCCGTAAGCGCCGTAGTTAAGGTAGCTAACTACAACTACGCAATAGCACTCCTAGGTCAGACCGTACTTAGGGACGTAATAGGTCAGGCTGAGCTTGATGAGTTACTAACTGAGAGGGAGAAACTGAATAAGAGGATACAGTCAATAATTGACGAAATGACCGTACCTTGGGGTATTAAAGTAACTGCAGTCACTATAAAGTCCGTCGAGCTACCGGAGAGCATGATGAGGGCTATGGCTAAGCAAGCAGAGGCTGAGAGGTGGAGGAGAGCTAGGGTTATTGAGGCTGAGGGTGAGAGGCAGGCAGCTAAGATACTAGCTGAAGCAGCTAAGATGTTCGAGGAACACCCAGGAGCCCTCAGGCTTAGGGAGCTCCAGACGCTAGTTGAGGTTGCTAGGGAGAAGGCATTAGTGATAGTTACTGAGGCTGGAGCTTCTAGCCTAATGGGTAAGGTAGTCGCTGCATCAGCTGCTTTAAAGACTAAAGAGTCTACAGGATAATTAATTCGGTGGTAGGAGGGGGGTATGAAGTATAATTTATTAAATGAAAACAATGTTAAGTTAACCCTAATACTTACTCTACTAACGATTCTAGCCCTAAACATCTACTGCACGTACGCGTTAGGTAATCAATCATTAGTAAGTAATGAGGTCATACACTCAGCTTACTTAGTCAGTATAGCACCTCCTTGGGGAACTATTGATGAGGGTGTTAAGGAGTGCGTAATTAATGCTATAGATACTGCTGAGAAGGAGGGTAAGGCAGTAATCCTTGAGGTAGACTCCTATGGGGGGTACTTAGATGCTGGCTTCGCCATAGGTGATAAGATAGCGTCATCTAACGCACCAGTAATAGCTTACGTAAGCGGTGGTAAGGCATTAAGTGCAGCTACCTTAATAATACTGCCGGCACATATCATAGCGCTATCACCGCACTCCATAATGGGTGCTATGCAACCAATAAGCTACAACCCACTAACGGGTTCTTACGTATTCGTTAATGAGAGTAAGATAGTTAATCCAATAGTTGAGAAGGCAGTCACGTACGCTAAGTTAAGGGGGAGGAACGCTACGGCTGCTGAGTTGTTCGTTAAGAAGAACTTAGTACTTGATGCTAAGGAAGCTGTTAAGGAGCACGTAGCTGACTTGATAGCTTACGACCTAAACGACTTACTAAGGAAGATTAGGGGGTACGTAGTTAATGTTAATGGTAGGAACGTAACGCTTGAGATTACTGAGGTAAGTACCTTCAGCTGCGGTGTTAGGTCTAGATTAATATCGGTGTTCTCGAACCCCATGGTCAATAGTATAATGATGACAATAGGTGTTCTAGGAATGATATTCGCTATACTCTCAGGGAAGTTACCGATACTACCAATACCGATACTCTTCCTACTCCTAGGGTTACTAGGTACTGGGTTCAGCCCTAACCTAATATCACTATTCATGATACTCCTAGGAGCTATACTCCTAGGTGTTGAGTTATTCGTAACGCCGGGCTTCGGGATCTTAGGGATTACGGGCATAATATTCCTAGCGGTAGGTGTTGCTTTAATACCATCAGCAGCACCAACAGCATTCGCGCCACCACCGAATTACATTCAGCAGTTTAGGGTACTAGCTATAGGTATTGCTTCTGGGTTAGGTACGTTCACGGGGTTCGTGATATATAAGGTAGTTCAGGCTAAGCGTAGGAGACCTACTTACTTCACGATGGCTGGTAAGGTGGGTAAGGCAGTAGATGACATACCAGCTGGTGGTGAGGGGTTCGTTATTGTTGAGGGTGAGTACTGGAAGGCAGTATCTAAGGACGATATTAAGAAGGGTGATGCGGTAGTTGTTGAGGGTATGGAGGGTACTAGGTTGGTGGTGAGGAGGCTTGATAGAGGGGGTAGCTGACCTACCGCTTCACTGGGGGCACGTACCCCCATGGCTAATAAGGATTATGAGGAGGTTAGCTAAGGCCATAGTTGAGTTAATACTTATTGAGTACGGTAGTGAGGGGCTCCTTAAGAGACTCTCGGACCCACTATGGTTTCAAGCATTCAATAACGTAATAGGTATGGACTGGGACAGTAGTGGCTCAACGACCGTAACTACGGCTATAGTACGTGACGTACTTAATGAGTTAGGTGCTGAGGTTAGGGTAGCTGGTGGTAAGGGTAAGGCGTCTAGGAGGACCCTAAACGATATTGAGTCGTACGCTGAGGTATTAGGCATCAGTGAGTCCAGAGTTAAGTTACTTAAGGAGGCGTCAATAATATCAGCTAAGGTAGATACCTCACTACTCCAGGATGGCTTCAACCTATACCACCACACCCTAGTATTCGATAGGGACGGTCGCTGGGTGGTTATTCAGCAAGGAATGAATACTGAGTTAAGATTCGCTAGGAGGTACCACATAGCTTGGTACTCCGTGAGGGACTTAAGCTACTTAACGAACCCACACGCAGGTGTTGCTTCAGATATTAAGACGAAGCCTCTTAACTTAACGCATAGGAATTCATTAAGTAGTGCTAAGGTAGTTATTGACTTAGTAAACGAGGGTCCTAAGAAGATTAGGGACTACTTAGTACGTGTTAATGCCTTGCTTAAGGGGTTAAGGACGTTAACAGACTTAAGACCACCGAGGGAAATCGATAGGAGTATACCCTACTATAGACCAGTCAAATTAACTAGTAGGTTACTCAACCTACTGAAGCAAGCCTATGAGGTTAAGCCTAGGGATATGAGGGAAGTAATGGTCTTTACAGGCTTAGGGCCCGAGTGTATTAGGGCACTATCACTGATTTCAGAATTAATATACCGTGAACCGCCATCACTGAATGACGTTAATTCAGTACCTTTCAGTCCCTTTAAGTACGCATTCACCATAGGTGGTAAGGACGGGATACCATACCCAGTAAAGCGTGAGGTTGCGGAGGCTGTCATTAGGGAGTTAAGGAGTATTATTGAGAATGCTAAGTTGGGTGATAAGGAGAGGTTAGTGGCTTTTAGGGCCTTAAGGAAATTAGCCCCTAAGGATTATATACCAGTATAGTGGTTATAGTGATTATATAGATTAGGTAATGAGGGCTTAATCATGTATGCTAATATACGGCTTACTTTACATATTCTACGGTGAAGTAAGTGCCTGAAGGTGAGTTACTAAGGTACTTAAATGATGTTGAAGTTCATGGAATGCCCTACTACTACGTAATCCCCTCAGCAGCTGTATTAGGGGGTCACGGAAACCCTAGATCGGAGGAATTCACGTTCTTCATAGATCGGAGCGTAGAGCCTTCACTACTTACGGTAGTAGCTAGTAGCCGTACGTTCTCAGGTAATATACTGTGGAAGGTATCGCTGAATAACGTAACATTAACTAGGGAGTTTAAACCTCAGACCTTGGTGGAGCTTGAGGAGGGTTACTACGCGGTCCACGTATTTGACGTATCAAACATAACTAAGTCATTCACGGGTAAGTACGTTCTTAAGGTATCTTGCGAGTCAAGCAGTCCGGTACGTATCAGTGCTGCGTTTATAGTCGGCTCAATGAGTTACGAAGGCATGAAGGGGTACTTAACGGTTGATTTAGGGGTATTAGCTATTAAGCCCGGTGAGTCAGCATCGATATCTTTACCATCGGGTTTTAAGGGTAAGAAGGACCTACTACTCGTGGTTTATGACTCACCCTCTAGGCTAGCCTCAATGGGTATTGACGTAGACGGTGTTAAGGAGGGTATTAGTGAGAAGGTAGGTGTTGATGAGTTACTGATTGATAAGGAGTGCGGTGAGTGTAGGGTTAAGTTACTGCATAAGGAGTCACCAATAACTTACTTCCCGAAGTCCTTCAAGGTTTATGGAGTAGCTAGGTACAGGGCCGAGTACTTAGGTCCTAAAGTAGAGTTAGTACGTAGTGAAGTTAATGGATCTGTGATTAAGTGCGTCGTTAAGAACGTAGGTGACGTAGTTGCTGATAAGGTAATGATAGTAGGTATGGGGATGGGTGAGGTACTGTTTAGGGAGTACTTAAGTAAGTTAGAGCCGGGTAGTGAGTACGTATTTAGTAAGGAGTTAGGTAGTGATAGGGTAAGGCCAGTAGTGATTAGGTTGATATACCATAACTTAGTAGGTCAGGCTGTAGAGACCTACATGATTAAGTAATACCTAATTACTAGGTCAGTTAGGAAGGCTAATGTACCTACGAATATCGCCACCTTCAAATGACTCCTCAACCTCGCAGCTAACCCCTCCGCCTTAATAACATCCTTACACGTAGTACTTAAGTTCTTAATTATCGTAGCTACGTCGTAAATTAATATAGCGTCTGTAATAGTTACTAGTAATGCGTAGGTAGGTCCGTAATTGAAGAGTACGTAAGGTAGTGGGGATATCATCACTATCAACAGTAAGGTACATACCGAGAATAAGTAAGCACCCTTAATACCTATTGTCCTCGGTAAGGACCTAACATTCCTTACTGAATCAGCCCTGAAGTCTTCGATGGTCTTAATCACCTCCCTAGAGAGTAGGAGGAGGAAAGCGTAGGTACTTGGTAGTATTGAGGCAGTAATTAATGAGTAATTACCTAAGTAATCAGCTACCGCGATAGAGCCGTATATTATTGATGAAGCACCTAAGAAACTAACTAATAGATTACCTAGGAAGCCTAGTTCCTTAATCTTGAAGGAGTATAAGTAAACAAGTAACGCATTTATTAATGCGTACGCTAGGGATAGTGGACCTATGAATACAGGTATTAAGCACCCTAGCATGAATAGTGTAATGGAGAACACTAACGCCTCAACCTTACTAACCCTACCTGATGGTATGGGTCTGTAGGGCTTATTGATGGCATCGACCTCAGCATCGTAGTAGTCGTTAATTACGTAACCAGCTGAGGTAATTAAGACGACGGTAGCTACGGGCTTAACTAAGTACGTTATGTCGCTAAAACTAATTGATGCGTAAACTGATGCAGCTAATATACCTACTAACGTAGTTAGTACAGTAGCTACTAGGTTATGAGGCCTCATCAACTCAACGTACCCGATGATCCTACCTAGGTAACCACTATTACTGCCCATACCTAAGACCTCAGCAGGTTACCTCCCTTACTCCTTACGTAGTTTAGGAACCTCCTCGATATGTTATAACACCCAACACCCCTCTCTAGGATCCCTAAATCAATTAACTTCATAATCACCTTACCAGGGTCCTTAATCCCGTAGAGCCCTCTTAACTCCCTAATAGCTAGTAACTCACCTACTGAGCGGTACGTAATGAAGTACTTAACAACCCTTAACTCATCCTTACTTAACTTACTGAGTACGTTATTAAAGTCGATCTCGTCATCGCTACTCAATAGTACCACCTTAAGTAGGTTAGTAGTAGAAGGTATTTCTGAATTCATGCTCAGTTAACTTAATTTCGGTCCTGCTCGATGGGCATATATCCTGGAACGGGCACTTATTACGGCATACCCTATGTGCTCCGGAACCACTAACGCATACGGGGTTTGAGTATGTACAGCACTTACGACCGAATAACCATAGGAGGTCATCAAGTATTAGCGGGTCCGTACCTATTGACTTAGCTAGTAACTTATAGGCGTACCTAACACTCATCCTTAACTCAATATCTTCATCCACGCTAAACTCCACTCCCTTAATTACCTTAACCCTTAAACCATTAGGTAAATGCACGAACCCTAACCTAAGGGCTATCCTAGTTAGGTGGTTATCAACAGGTACTTCAGAGTTTTGAGGATCTCTGTAATTGAATAAGCCCCTCCTACTAAGGAACTTAATCAGTAGGTATGACTTCTTCTCAACTGGATCTGAGTAAGCCTTAAACACCTTAAGTAAGTTTATGAGCCCTACAGTATGCGAGGACCTTATGAAGTAGTTACTAGCTCTTAATAAGTTAAGTACGGATCCCCTAAAGTACTTAATTAACTTACTACCTAGATCCCTAAGTAGCTCAGCCCTAACCTCAGGGTCCCAAATAGTGATTAACTTACCGTCCGCACCTTCAATACTTAACCATTCCCTAACCTCCTCCGTAGTTATTCTTGACATGTGCTCAGGACTGAAGAATCTGGGGTCCTTAAGGAATTTCTCCATACCTAACCTATACAGTGCGTCAGCTCCGTGGAAGAACTCACCCCCTATATAGCCCTCGAAGGGTCCGTACCTACTGGTTCTGTGGTCTATAGCGACCATGAATATGAAGTACCTAGCAACGTCCTCATCACTGCATGACTTAGGCGGGTAGTACCTAGGATCCGTAAATGGGTCTATACCAACCTCCTCAATTAGTGACTTAAACACCTCGGTAGTAGCTAGTACCTTACGATAATTAATTGATATAGTCATAATGACTGCCTACACCCTTTACTAATTACCTACGTTAGGGTATTAAGTTAAATCCTCAATACTTATGAGGGACTATGAAAAAGTATTTTTCCATTATTAATTGCGTAGCTAGGGATACATGAAAAATTAAATAATAAGAATCAGTTTAAGTATTTTTATTAGGCGGGGGGTTTAATGTAAAAAAGTATCTATATAGCTGAACTAGGGGGGTGGGTAGTGGGGGGACTAAGTTTTTTAAGCAGTGCTACCCCCTTAAGTAGGGGGTTGGGGGGCTATGACTCAGGTAGGTACTGTAGGGGAGTACGGGTTAATTGAGGTAGCTAGGGAGCGCGTAGGGTTTAAGGTATACGGTAAGCACGTATACGGTAACCTCTACGGGTGCGACCCAGAGATACTGTCGGATGCTGAGGAACTGAAGGAGATAGTTATTAAGGCAGCTAAGCTGGGTAACATGACCTTACTGGACGTTAAGTACTGGGTAATTAGTCCAGGGGTTAGTTTAGTAGCTATTATCCTAGAGTCACACATAACAATACATACATGGCCTGAGTACAACTTCGCTACAGTCGATGTGTACACATGCGGTAAGCATACAGATCCCGAGAGGGCCTTTAGGTACATAGTGAGGGCCTTAAACGCTAAGAGAGTTGAGTATAGTGTCGTTGATAGGTCATTAACGAGTTAGTTTTTAAGTACTTAATGATACGCTTTAAGCCCTACCTAACTTACGTAGAGCACCTACTAACGTACTTAGGAATTCCTTAGCAATTACTAAGTCACCGTAGGTTGATACGTAAATAACCTTAGTACCTACGGATTCGATCATGCTTAGTATGTACTCGGTATTCACCTTGAATGCATTACTTAATGAGGTATTGACTGCCTTCAATAACTCCTTATCGACTTCCTCAATACCTAAGCTACTAAGTAGCTTAAGGTGCCTTCTATTGAGTATAGGTGCGTATGAAGGTATTACGTACCCCGTGAATCCGTGATTGCGTAACTCATTAATGAACCTCCTCAGAACGTCCATACTGTAGTTAGGTTGCAGTATTAAGTACTCAGCACCCGCTAATTCCTTACGTAGATTCCTTAGTACCTCAATGGAGGTGTAGGGGCTATATTGATTAGCTACAGCACCTACGTGCCCTGGTAGTGGGGTAGTTATTATCTTCCCTCTGCAGTCAATACCTAAGTCGAGCGCTAGCCTTACTAAGTATATGCCCTCCGTAGTATCTACGTCATAGTACGGAGTACTTACGCCCTTGAAGTTCCAGTCACCACTAACTATTAAGTAGTTCCTAATACCTAACTTACTAGCTGTTACTACCTTCATGATGATATCATCTATAGTCTTATTCCTTACAGCTAGATTCATGATGATGTCGTAAGGCCTTAACTCATTAAGTAGCTTAAGTGAGAGTGTTAGTGGGTCGTAGGTTAATGTACCTAATGGGGAGTCAGTTACGGCTAGTACTAATGAATTACTTAAACCTACTAAGCTATTAACTACCTCATTAATATCCCTACTAACCTTAAGGAATACTTCATAAATAATTAATTCATTACCCCCCGAGAGAGCCTTCATAAATTCCGTATTAGGTCTTCTCGGAGGTACTGGTATGTAGTTCCTAACCTTAAACCTACTATCAAGTGCTACGCTTGAGTAGATCCGCCTTAACTCGTTATTACTTAACCTACTGTAGGCTTTAATAAATACGCACTCCCTACCCCCTACCTCACACTCCCTACCCCTATATCCTCCGCAAGGTCCGTTAATGAACTTCTTCGGGCAGCTCTGCATGCTATCTATGTTTCGCTGGAGCTTTTAAATAATAGTAACTATTCTTCACTCACTCCCTGTACTCCCTCTTAAGCTATTTAGGTACTCCCTAAGTATCTTTAAATTCCATTCATGCTTACTCCTCCTTCTTAAATCAACTGGTATCCCTAACTTCATAGCCTCCTTAGGTGTTAAGCCTACCTCAGCTAATTCAGCCCTACTGAAGCCCCTACCTACTCTAAGACCTAACTCCTTACCCCTATACTTAATCAGTCTAGGGCGCTTCACTAGGGGTTGAGGCTTAGGTCTCTCCATACCTCATCCCTAGGATTAGGAGTAAGTTGGTTTTATAAAGTTGATTTAGTCTTGAGTGAAGGAATAACGTTAATTACCTCCTCCCTACTTTACTTCATTGGCGGTTATTATGAATCCTATACACATTAAGGCTAAGAAAGGCGATATAGCTGAGAGAGTCATAGTTGCTGGTGACCCAGCTAGGGTTGAGCAAGTAGCTAAGGAGTTCCTTGAGGAGCCTAGGGTAGTGAATACTAATAGGGGATTCATAGCGTATACAGGTAAGTACCGCGATATTAACGTCTCAGTAGTAGTTCATGGTGTTGGCGTACCATCAGCTACTCTAGTAATGGAGGAGCTGATAATGCTTGGAGCTAAGGCAATAGTTAGGTTAGGGTCCTGCGGAGCCATGGTTAAGGGTATGAGGATAGGTGACGTAGTAATACCCACGGCGGCCTCATACTACCCCGGAGGTGCTTACTACCAGTACATGAAGGGTGAGTTAGCGTGTGCACCGACATCACCTGACTTCTACCTACTAAGGAACTTAGTTGACGCGGCTAATGAGGTGGGTGTTAAGTACGTATTAGGACCTATAATATCTAGTGACGCCTTCTACGCAGAAGACCCTGAATTCGCTAAGAAGTGGGCTGAGAGGGGTGTATTAGCTGTTGAGATGGAGTGTGCGGCACTCTTCATGTTAGGTCATATGAGGAGGGTTAAGGTAGCTGCTCTACTAATGGTCAGTGATTCACTGGTTGAGGATTTAGGCTTCGCTACGGCTGAGGAGTTAAGGGGTTACGTATCTAAGTCAGCTAAGGTCGTTCTCGAGGCTCTACGTAGGACTGAAGTATAACCGTAGTTTTACTTTCACCCTACACCCACAGGAATACCTTATCTATAATACCGTATTACCTAAGCCATCAATAACTAATTACTTAAGTTAGTAAGGTAATTATTTAAGTAGTGGGTAGTACCTATTCATGAGGTAAGCTGAAAGTATGAATGAGATAGGTAGGATAATTGAAAGTGAAATTAAGAGAGCTTCAGTATTTATTGATGAGTCTAAGCTGTACCCAGAGTACGTACCACCTAGATTACCGCATAGGGAGGAGCAGATAAGGCAGTTATCTAGGTTATTTAAGTACCTACTCATACAGCCTGGAGCAGCTAGTATTAAGGCGTTACTAGCAGGTCCTATAGGCTCTGGTAAGACGGTTACGTCGATAGTGTTCGGGACTGAATTATCTAAGATTGCTGAAGCTAGAGGTATTAGGCTTAAGTACGTACATATTAACTGCTCAAAATCAAGTAACCCAGCAAGTATATTTAGGGAGCTTAAGAACCAATTAGGTCTTGCAGTACCTGATAGGGGCTTATCAGCTACTGAATTAGTTAACTCAATACTTAAGTTAATGGATAGGGAGAACCTATACGCTCTAGTAGCTTTCGATGAGTTTGATTACTTCTTAAGAGCGGCTAAGCCTGACGAGAGGTACTTAATAGTTAGGTTCTACGATGTCTTCGAGCACGAGGTTAAGAGGCTTAGCTTCATATACATAATAAGGGGTACACCCGCATACATAAGCTCATTAGTTGATGAAATGACTGGTAGTTACTTAATGAAGAACATGGTGATATTCCAGCCATACAAATCCAGTGAGTTATACGACATACTGAGTGATAGGGTTGAGGAGGCTTTCTACCCGGGGGTTGTTTCCTCTGAGGTTATTGAGTACATATCTAAGTTAGTAGGTATTGACTGCGGCGGTGACGGTAATGCTAGGAAGGCATTAGCTATACTACATGCTGCGGGTAAGTTAGCTGAGAAGGAGATTAGTGAGGGTAGGGCTTCTAGGGTAACTATAGATCACGTAAGGGCTGTATTCCTGCATGAGGAACCGTCAATAGTTAACCTACTGGATATGCTCTACTACCTACCACTTCATGAGTTAATAGTGCTTAAGGCGATAATACTCGCACTAATGAGGACTAAGGAGGAATTCATAAGTATGGGTGTTGTTGAGGAGTTCTATAGGAAGTTATGTGAGGAGTTAGGTGAGAGACCTAGGGGGCATACTAAGGTGTATATGTACGTATCGGACCTAAGGAACAGGGGGATAATAATAACTAGGACATCACTTAAGGGTAGGAGGGGTAGGAGTACGTACATAGGTTTCGGGGTAGCCCCCCTCCATAAACTACTTGATAAGCTAGAGAAGCTTATCCAGGAGAGGAGGTTAGTTAGATGAGTAGTGACGTAAGTATTGAGGACATATTCAGTAGTAGGGGTAGGGTTAAGGTACTTAAGACGATCCTGCAGTTAGGCGAGGTTAACGTAACTCAAATAATTAAGTTAACTAGGCTTAATTATAAGGTAGTTAAGAAGCATATTGAGTACCTCAAGAAGTTAGGACTTATCGAGGAGATAGTTATCGGTAGGGTTAAGCTGTATAGACCTAACTGGTTAAACCCTAGGGTTAGGTATATTGATGACTTAATGAAGTTTATTGAGGGCTACTGATTTACTTCTTGAAGAAAGCCTCCAAGCCACCGCCAGCTTTCTTTTCCTTCTTACGCTTCTTACTCCTCTTCTTAGGCTGGGTAGTTACTTGAGGCTTAGTAGGTGGTGTTGATGTTGGTGCTAGCGCTGGCTTACTAGCTACTACCTCCTCACGCTCCTTAACCTCCTTAGCCTTAGCTGCCTTAAGTGCCTCCTCACCTATCCTCCTCCTTATCTCATTAGCTAACTTAATGATTAATGATGCGTTAGTGCTTGATAAGTACTTAATCATTGAGTCGGATAGGTTAAGACCCACGGCTAGTGAGGCTGCGTACTTAGGGTTCTGCTCAAATATTACCTTAAGGAACGGTATTACGTCTGACTTAGCGACCCTCCTAGATATGTGTAGGTGCCTAGCTAGTATAGTGGCTAGGTCGTCCCTAATCTGCCTAACCTCCTTGGTCTTAGCCAGCATCAGTATCTTCTGCGGGAACGAGTACCTAACCCACCTATACTTAGCCTTGACGTCATTCCTAATAGCTAATGAGACACCAGCAGTCATTAACTCAATAACGTAGGGTAGTAAACCCCACGAACCGGACCTGATTATCCTACCCATATACACGTCGGCCTTAGATAGCGCCTCATAAGCCCTCCATAAATCCTCAGGATCACTTACCTGCCTGGGTAAGTTCTCATTAATCCACTGAATTAACTCGTCAGGACTTAAGTCAGTCTGTGAAGCAGCTAGCTTAGCCTGCCAAGCGTACTTAGCTGTGAAGATCCTCCTAACGACTTCGAATGGATCGAATACCCTATCCCTAGGCCTCAGTAAGTTCTTAACGAGTGAGAGCGTTACCTTACCGTAGCCCTCAGCTACTGCCTGTAAGTCATTTATCGCTGATCTTAGGTCACCTTCAGACCTCTCAGCTATGAAGTTTATGGCGTCCTCCTCACAAACAAGTCTCTCTAGCTGGCATATCCTCCTAAGTACCTTCTTAACGTCAGTCTTAGTTAATCTCCTAAACGGTACCATAAGCACAGCTTCCCTTAATGGCCTTAAGTTAGGATTCCAAGGGTCGTTAGCAGTCATTACTATCGGGTTCTTAGTATTCTTAATTAAGTCAAGTATAGCTTCTAAAGCACCCTTATCAGCTAACCTAGATATACCGTCGACCTCATCGAGGAGTATTATCCTCCCCCTAGTGAATAAACCCCTCTGAAGGGCTGCGGTCTGAGCTACTCTCTGTATGTCGCTAGCCCTCCTGTAGTCACTAGCGTTCATCTCAATGAGCTCTAAGTTGTACTCATGAGCTATAGCCTCAACTAATGAGGTCTTACCGGAGCCCGGCGGTCCGTGGAATAGTGCCGCCTTCTTACTAGGCTTACCCCTTAACCACTCCCTAATCCATGGCAGGACTATCTTCTTAGCCTCATCCTGATTAACTACCTCATCCACCCTCTTAGGTCTGTACTTGATTACCCAAGGTAATCTCCTCGGCGGGGGCATTAACTCACACCTTAACAGATCTTCTCCTACTCACCCCTCCCGTTGCTGAGGTCCTTAATGACTTACCCATTAATGCTAACTTAGCTAGTAGTGCGTTTAGCTGTATCTCATCGTCGGCTCCCTCAACTAACCTAAACTGTATCTCACCTACGTAATCAGCTATCTCAACCCTAACGTGCTCAGGTAAGTCGATCTCTGGGCTGAATATCTCCTTATGTATCTGCTTAATTAGGTCAGTACCTGATAGTCCGTAACTAAGCATTAACTTCCTCATGATGTCTCTAGCCCTCATGAAGTCACCGGATAGTGCTACCTTAATCATCTCCCTAACCTCGCGTGGGTGTGCTAACCCAACCACCTTATACACGTTAGCTACGGTCACCTTACCTAACGCTGCACTAGCCTGTAGTATGTTGATTGCTTTCCTCATATCACCCTCGGATATGTCGTATATGACCTCAAGAGCCTCTAAGTCATAATCAACGCCTTCCTGCTCGCATATCCACTTAAGCCTACTAACTACATCCTCCTTCTTAAGTGGTGTGAACCTAAATACCGCGCATCTAGACTGTATAGGCTCTATTATCTTACTTGGGTAATTAGCTATTAATATGAACCTAGTGACATCAACGTACATCTCCATAAGCCTCCTGAGGGCCTGCTGAGCATCAGCAGTCATGTTATCAGCTTCATCTAGTAGGACTATCTTAAACGGTATGTTAGCAGGTAATTTACTCCTAGCGAACTCCTTAACCTTAGTCCTAATAACGTCTATACCACGCTCGTCTGAATTATGGAGTAGTACTGGTACAGCACCCGCGAAGAACATGTTGTTATCGGGTACGCTGACGTCGTATACGTAGTCATCATACTCAATAACCTCCGTCCCCGCAATCTCAACTACGTGTACGTCGGACTTCGCTAGGGTCAGTAACCTCCTATAGACCTCATACTCCTCACTACTTAACTTACTGATATCCACGGATTCCAGAACCTCCAATACATACCTCTTAGGTATAGTCCCTACATCACTACGTAGGTGATGGCTTAGTAGCTTCCTCCAATCAATCCCTACAGCTCCGCTAACCCTCTCAAGGAACCTTATGAACGGTTTAGCAGGTAGTGAGTCGTGATTACTGAACCCCGCATCCCTACTCATTACTAACTTAACTCCATAACCACCTACGAAACCCCGTACATCACTAATACTACCTAACCAGGGAGTATCTACGTACATGAAGCCACTACCTAACCTAGGTACTCCACACCCCTCATTAATCCCTACAGCATTAGTTGCTAATGAGTACGTA
The DNA here is from genome assembly GCA_964627805.1 of uncultured Desulfurococcaceae archaeon. Taxonomy (GTDB): domain Archaea; phylum Thermoproteota; class Thermoprotei_A; order Sulfolobales; family NBVN01; genus CAZAMI01. Next base: position 6,920 of record CAZVLA010000037.1, on the reverse strand, counting down.
CGTATCTCAGTGTTCTTAACCCCGCCTAAGTCCCCTAATACTGAACTCCCTAACTTAATCCCCCTACCATTCCCCGGCGTAGTAGCGAACGATATTAGGTAATCACCGGGCCTTATATCACTGGCTTTCCTCTCAGTCAACTCGCCGTACTCATTAATCATCATTACTGAGTGATTACCTGTTAACTTAATCTCTCCACCTCCCCTAAGAATGACCCTAACTACGTACTTCGCCTTATGCCTAATTAACCAAGAAACCCTAAACCACCTAACCCTACCAGACGCCTTATCAATACTCAGTACCTCTAAGTCATCAACTTTAACGTACTCACCATCACCGTACCTCAGTACGTTACCCCTACTGAAGTAGAGCTTATCTAACTCCTCAAAAGTAGTCCAGATTACCTCCCCCTTAATCCTAACTAGTACTGGTGTGTCCTTAGCTACTGAAGCGTTTAACTCAAGCATGTACATCCTATAGTCCTTACCGTAAAGGTCGTGAGCTAGTGCGTGAGCTGCTGTTGTCTTGCCAGTACCTGGAGGTCCTGCGAATAGGAGGTGGGGCATGTTCTTCTCCTTAACGAACCTCATCAACCTATTAACGATCTCCTCCTGATTAACTATCTCAGATAGTGACTTAGGTCTGTATTTCTCAGCCCATAGAAGCTCTGCTAGCACCGTTCTTGACCTAGATGACACACTACCACCAAGTCATACATTTACTTAACGAAGCTTTTAACTAAGTTGACACATGATTAATTAACTCAAGCTACACCTCATCTAACCTCTCAACGACTGATGCTAAGTACTCATTACTCCCTAACTTCCTAATTATCCTAACCCTAACCCTCTCATTAGCCATTGCTCTAGGAATCACTATCTTAGCTCCTCTAAAGTAAGCTACTCCCTTACCCTCCCTATCAACCTCAGTAACCTTAACTAGAACCTCATCACCTACTGATAAGGTCCTCCCCTCACCCCTACCCTTATATATTGAGTAGATGCTGAATCTACTAACATCTACTTGATAAGGGTTCCTATACTTCCTATACCTAGTCATGTACTCAACACCCAATTACGGAAGGGGGATTTACTCATTTTTACCCCACTTATGAGGGTGGTAGTAAGTAATAAGTTTTTATCAAGTTAGAAAGCCCTAAAAAGTAACACTAAATAATTCCCTACACTTTAGTGTTTAGGGTATTGAGTTGAGTGAGAGTGGTGGTGAGTACACAGTAATTATTCAGTTAGACCTAACAAGTAATGAGTGCTTATACACAAAGTACTCAGTTAATGGAGCTAAGCTTGAGGAGGGATCCAGTAAGTCAGTACGTAGGGTATTAATTAGTAAGTACTGCTCAGTAAATGTCAGCCCTTGGTTAAGTAATAAGGGCTTAGCACTAGTCGTTAGGTGCCGTGAGGAACCTAAGGTAAGTATCGAGGAGGTTAGTGAGGGGTACGTAATTAAGGTGGCTTAAATTGGTTGTTAAGGTGATTAACGAGAACTCTAAATCAAGGAGTGGTAAGCATCATAGGATAATATCGTACGTAGTAGTAGATACTGAATGTAGGCCCCTTAAGTACGTAGTTAAGTCAAGGAGTGAGGAGAGGCCGACCTACGTAGTAGGTAGGAGGTATGTTGAGGAGATTGAAGTACCTGATGACGCATTAGTTATTCAGTTAGACTTCAGGAGGGGTATTAGGGGTAGGGTTAACGGCGATGTAGTAATATACGATAGTAAGGGCGAGTTAATAGGTAGGGCGGTCTATAGGAAGATGAAGGTTAGGTTAGTTGATTACGTATCAACTAAGTTACTGGACATAATCAAGTGTGTATTAAGGAGGGCTAAGGTACCGGTGAAGAGGTATGGAGTCATTAAGGCAGGACGTAAGGTCTAGGATGGTTAGGGCATTTAAGAAGTTCGGCTTCTTCATATTTCATAAGGAACTCTATAGTGAGGTAAGTAAGGTTATTAAGGAGTCCAACCTATGGCAGGTAGTTAAGATTAAGTCGCTAGGTAAGGGCTACTTCCTAGTCGAGCCCGACGAGAGGCTGTACCTAGCTGAGTGTAGGGATATGTGCATTAAGAACGGTATTGAGGATGAGACATGCATAGCTAAGTGTGAGGTTGAGCGTAGGGAGGCGGTACTCAAGGAGGTAATAAGTAAGTTAGTTGGTGAGTAGTATTGAGTAGTTTCAGGTTTAAGCAGGTAATAGCCGTTAGGACCGACGTGAGGATGAGTAAGGGTAAGTTAGCTGTTCAAGTAGCTCACGCAGCTGTTGAAGCAGTACTTAAGTGCTTAAGAATGCGTAGGGAGTGGGTTGATGAGTGGTTGAGGGAGGGGGCTAAGAAAGTAGTCGTTCGTGGGGGTACGGAGTCAGACCTACTTAAGATAGCTAATGAAGCTATGGAGCTAGGGCTACCGACCTCAGTAATTAGGGATGCTGGACTAACTGAGTTAGCTCCAGGTACGTTAACGGCCGTAGGTGTAGGTCCTGCACCTACGGAGTTAGTTGATAAGGTGACTGGGAATTTAAAGCTTCTTTAGTAGGGTTAGGCATTGATCCTAACTAACGTACCGGGGATCGATAGAGAGGTTGGTATGCTTACCTACGCTAACCCAGAGCTCTACGTTGGTAATTACTTAAGCTACGTACAGTCACCTAATACGTTCGTAGTTAGGGAGGTCGGTCTTAATGGTTTAGTAGCTAATACTGAATTATGCTTAAGTAAGGAAATACTTAAGGAGGTAATTAATGAGTTAGTACGTAATTATAGGTACTCACTACTAATTATGTGTAAGGAGGGCCTACCAACACTAGATGCTGTATCCTTAGTAAGTAAGTACTTGAGGGTACGTAGGTTAGGCTTCGCAGGTCTTAAGGACGCTAACGCACATACGTGCCAGTTCCTTAGCGTAGAATCTAAGTACTTACCAGTACTTACTGAGTTAGTTAAGGACTCCGTAATTGAGGTAAGGACCTCCAGTGGTAGGGTGTGGTTATGTATTACGGGACTAGGTACTAATCACTGGTTAGGTAGGGGTGACTTAGAGGGTAATTCATTCACTATTAAGATGGTGATTAAGGACCCCGAAAGAATTAGTGAGGTTGAGGGGATACTGAGGAGGTTAGGTAATTCATTACTACCTAACTACTTCGGGTACCAGAGATTCGGTAGTAGGAGACCCATAACCCACTTAGTCGGTAGGGAGTTACTAATGGGTAATTACGAGGGAGCTATAGAGGTATTAGTGGGTAAGCCTTCAGAGTATGAGTCGGAGTCCGTTAGGAGGGCTAGGGAGTTATTTAGGTTAGGTAAGTTGAGGGAGGCGCTTAACGCATTCCCTAGTAAGTTCTGGATTGAACGTAAGGTAATTAGTGACTTAATTAGGGGTAAGTCACCTAGGGATGTGATTAAGTCATTAGGTACTAAGTACTTAAGGCTATTCATTGAGGCTTACCAGTCATACCTCTTCAACCTAGCACTATCTAAGTTAATCATTGACTTAGGTAGTACTTATGAAGTAGCTAGGAGGTGCGACGTACTTGAACTACCTAACTTAGGTATTAGGTACTTAAGTAATCAATGCGACTACGTAGTTAAGGAGGTAGTTAATGAGTACTTAAGGGGCTTAGCTAAGGACTTCGTTAAGTACTTAAGGAGTGGTGTTAGGTCTACAGTATTCACGGTTAGGGACTTAGTAATTAGTCGTGAGGGTAACTACGTAGTAATTGGGTTTACGCTAGGTCCCTCAACATACGCCTCGGTAGTTCTTAGGGAGTTGCTGAGGGAGGATGTAGTTAAGGCGCTTTAAGGTGTTAACCTCTTCTTATCCCTCGGGAAGGTAGTTACCTCCCTAATATTCCTAGCACCAGTAAGCATTAGTGCGAACCTACCTAGACCTAACCCCCAACCAGCATGTGGTGGCATTCCGTAGTCGAACCACTTAAGGAAGAACTGGAAGCTCTCTGGGTTTAAGCCCCTAGTCCTAAGCCTCTCAATAAGTAACTCCTTATCATGTACCCTAGTACTACCTGAGGCAATCTCTAGGAACCTCCAGTTAAGGTCGAAGGACTCAGAGTATGTTGGGTCGTCCTTCTTAGGCATCGTATAGAATGGTCTAGTAGCGTCTGGCCAGTCAATTATGAAGTATACCTCCTCATTAACTAACTTATGGAATACCCTCAACTCCGGAGTCCCTACATCCTCACCTAACTCAATATCAACACCTGCGTTCTGGAGCTTCTTAACTACCTCCTCATACCTAAACCTCTTAAGTGGTAGTTTGAAATCTGGTGGTTCGTACTTAATAATCTCTAACTCCCTACGACACTCCTCCTTAACAGCCTTAACTGCCCTATACACTACGTTCTCGAGGACCTCCATAACGGTTTCGTAGTTAGCGAATGCCATCTCAATATCAACACTTATGAATTCAGATAGGTGGTAGGGGGTGTCGGACTCCTCAGCCCTCCACGCAGGAGCTATCTCGAAGACCCTCTCGAAAGCACCTGCTAGTAACTCCTTATAGAGTTGCGGACTCTGAGCTAAGTACGCCTCCCTACCGAAGTAAGCTACCGGGAAGAGTGCTGCGCCACCCTCGGTTGCTGTCGCTATGATCTTAGGTGTGAATACCTCTATGAAGCCCCTCCTATAGAGCTCCTCCCTAATAGCCCTCAATGCTGTTGATACGATCTTGAAGTAAGCCCTACTCTCCTCCCTCCTAAGGTCGAGGACCCTCTCCCTCATCCTAGTGTCGAAGTCAGCAGGTACCTTACCACTTACGTCTAGGGGTAGTGGTGCCTTAGCCTTACTATGAACGATTATCTCCTTAGGCACTATCTCGTAACCGTTAGGTGCTCTCTTATCCAACTTAACAGTACCTACGACACTAACCGTTGACTCTGGAGTTAATTCAGTGAATAACTTAGCTAGTTCTGGTTGCTTCCTCTTATCAATAACTACTTGGATATATCCATCCTTATCCCTAACTATTAGGAACTTCTTACCGCCTAAGTCCCTCTTAACATGTACCCAACCAGCTATGACTACCTCCTTACCTGCTAGGGACTCATTAATCTCTGATGAGAGGTGGGTCCTGTAGATCATGTAATTAACCCTCCATCCTTATCTTAACATTCATACCCGTTATTTGGGAGAGTATATTCTCGAGTGCTAGGGTATCCGGTGGTAAGTACCTCCTATCCGACTTAGGAATCCTAACTATATGCTCTACAGTACCGTCCGGCAGCCATAAGGTATTAACACCTATTACCCTAGCTGGGTACATGAGTTGAGAAGCAATCTCCCTTAAGGATCCTTGAGCAGTATTTACTATCTTAACCCTCTTACCTAACTTCTCAGAAAGTGCCCTCCCTAACCTAATTAAGTGCCTAGGATGTATAGCCCCTCCCTTAACCCTTATCAACAGTATTAAGGTCCTACCAAGGATTACTGACTTAATGTACTCAGCATCCCTCAAGAACTTAAAGTCAGACCTAGTCTCCAGCTCCAGTAAGGCCCTCATAACATCTACTTCAAACTCCTTAACCTCCCCACTACTCACTAACCTCCTACACCTTGGGCAGAGCACACCCGTCCGTACACATATATGGTCTAACGGTATCTTCACTTCCAAACACTCTCGCTAATTACCTTACCTCGCTCTAGCGTATATAGGTGTTTAACCTAAAACCTTTTCGATCACTTCCGATTTACCCAACCTCATAACATACCTAGGTACGGCTATATTAAGGTTTATAAATCAGTGGAGTATGCAGTCTTAGGTGGTGTGGATGCCCATAACGGATCCTGAACTACTCAAGATCGTTGAGAAGAGAGTACTTGATAAGATGGTATGTAGGAAATGCGGTGCCTTAAACCCGCCGGGAGCTACTAAGTGTAGGAGGTGTAAGAGTAAGAACTTAAGACCTAAGAAGAAGAAATTCGGTATTAGGAGGTAAGTTACTTCATAACCTAATACCTATACCCTCTAACCTCCTCCTAATCAACCTAACCTCAAAATCCTCGAATAACCCTAACCTCCTCCTCATTAAGCCCTTATCAACCCTAATATCACCTGACTTAATTAAGTCACCTAAGTACTGTATATCAGCTACGTCCTTCTCCCTACCGGACTTAGACTTAATTATTAAGTAATCCTCAACCCTTAACGCCTTAACATCGACGTCATTAACTTTATAGCTAACCGCGTCATCAATCATTTCCTGAGGTATGTAGAAGTCGTACATATTCTCATAAAGCTCGACAACTACCTCATAACCACCTACTGAGCACCTAAGCTGTGGTGTGCCCCACTCAGTCTGACCTAGGAAGCAACCTAACTCCTCACTACAACTACGTATTAAGTCCTCATCAAAAGTAGGTGATACTGTAGTAGTGAATAAGTCAATGTCATCCTCAAACTCCTTAAGACCTAAGTAGAGCATGTAGCAAGTACTACCGACGATGACACCATCAATACCCCTATCCCTCAACGACTTAATGATGGTAGCTAATGCAGACCTATCATACCCCAATACTACCTACCCCCCTAAAACACCCAACACCGAATTAAAACTTATAGCTACTCAGTATAGGAAGTAAAACGGAGCCGGGGTGGCCGAGCGGTCTAAGGCGGCGGGCTGCAGTGGTGAAGGAACCACCGCCGTAACCCGCTAATTCGCGGGTTCGAATCCCGCCCCCGGCTCCACAAACCACCTTCGGAACCCTTCCTTTTATCACGGAACATAACTATTCTTAACCGTAATGCAAGTAATACTGTAAAGAACCTAATTACTTACGGGATCTCGACTCAAACCCCCGCTTCCAGACCTTATGGGCCACGTCATTAGCTAGCTTAACCCCCTTATCACGGAGCATGTTGAGGATTTCCCTAGCCTCAGACCAGCCGACA
>CAZVLA010000036.1:0-83803 GCA_964627805.1 uncultured Desulfurococcaceae archaeon | reverse complement strand
TGAGCGTGAGAGCTTAGCCGTAGTACTTGCCAGTCATCTTCTTAACGCCTCTCACAAACATAGCGAGCTCCTCTCTACTTGTAGGCTGTTTCTGTTTTCATAGTAGATTTCAATATTTCTGAATATTTTTAAATAGATTTGAGAGCTATGAGATACGCTGATGCTGTATGCTTATCTAAGCCGTATTGTTTCATGACACGTTCGTGGTCTTTTGAGTGTGTTGTACCTCTCGGGCTTACGTACTTGATTTTCATTGCGTAGAGCGGTGCTTTAAGGACTACCATCTCTATGATTCTGCTCCTGAAGATGCGCACCCTCCAGTTGTAGTTCTTATGTAGTCTATTACCGTTCCTTATCCACGCCAGTCTTAACACACCTATTACTTCTGGGTTCTCAAGAACTATAATTGATACTCCGTGTTGGTAAGCGTACCTAGTTCTTAGGTTTGAGTAGTTCTTAAGACTCTAGAGTACTTACTAAGCACTTAATTAAGTCGTTACTACACCCCCTAACTAACCCCCACTCCTTAACAGCCTTAACGACGTCCTCACTCAACTCTAGCGAGTTACTGAAGATTACCCTAGGTCCCTTACCAGGGACGTAGATTACGTACGCCTTAACCCCCGAGCCCCTACACTTAAGTACTGCGTAGCCCTTCATTGGGTTAACCCTAATTACGTCTGCTTGAAGTACCTCAGCAACCTCAATAAGTATCTCAGTTAACCTAGCCCTACCCTCCCTAACGAACTTACTAACTGCTTGCTTACTAATACCTAACTCCCTAGCTACTTCAGACTCCCTCCTATCCCCTCCGTAGACCTTAAGGAGTACCTCCTCCATCCTCTTAGGTAGCTTAAGCATCAATTAACTTCATCACCCCTACCACTACCCACCATCACGTTAAGTACCTCCCTAATGACCTCCCTAGCTACTTCAGGTCCTCTAGTACCTAATGCGTAGTACCTACCCCTAGAGTCACGAATAACTACTACGTGGTTCCTACTGGACATTACCGTAGCTACGGCTAGTAGGAGGGCTATTAAGACAGCACCAGCGATAGCTACTGACGCGTGTGTTAGGTTCTGAAGTATGGATGTACCGTAGGTCTCCCTGTAGAGGTAACCGATCATGAATGCTACGGCGGATACCGTAGATACTGACGTAATAGTTGCTGCCCTCTTAATGAATTTCCTGTAGGTAGGTGATGTTAGTGTGAAGAAGGACACTAAGAGCATACCAGTAACTAGGGGTAGGGCCATAACTGTTAAGTAGGCTGGGTTCGGGTACGTACCCTTAACGACTACGTAAGCTATCGGCAACGCCATAATCAGTATGAAGGGTAGTGCAGTTACTTTGAAGTACCTACCTAACCTACCCCAACTCAACTCACTAATGTCGAATACCTCAGTAACGTCCTTAATGACTAACTTAATGACTGGCTTAGGGAATCCGTACTCAAGAACTACAGCACCATCAACTACCCTAACACACCTCCCGCAACTCAGTAACCCCGTTAAGATACCTAGAGCTAGTAGGGTTAGGGATAGGGGGTCCGGGGTATTAGCTATCGTCACTATTAACGACGTAGTCAGTAGTGTGAGGGAAGCACCACTAAGTAATGCAGGTACTCCCGAGTACGGTAGAGGCCATACCGAGTACTCATTCACTAAGTACACCCGAGTAAACCTACTTGGGTTTACCCTTAAAAACCTAACGCCTACCACGCACCTAATTAAGGTAGTTCCTAGATTAATCCTTAATAGATTATTACGGGAGTTAGTATTGAGTGTTGATAATGAGTTGGGAGGACAAGGTACATGACCTTAAGCGCTTCATAGGCCACACCCCAGTTATGAGGTTACGTAGCGACCCGAACACGTACTTTAAGCTCGAGTACGTGAACCCAACAGGTAGTCATAAGGATAGGATAGCGTTCTACATGATCATGGACGCACTGAATAACGGCTACGTAAGCCCTGGTGAGACAGTTATTGAGGCTTCATCAGGTAATACAGCAATAGCTGTTGCTTGGTTATGTAAGTTACTAGGGCTTAAGGCCGTAGTAGTTGTTGAGGAGAGTATCTCAGGGCTTAAGCTATCACTCATTAAGTCATTAGGTGCTGAGGTAGTTACTGCTAAGAAGGTACCACCTACGGACCCCCAGAACCCCGTTAGGGTTGCTGAGAGGTTAGCTAAGGAGAATGGGTGGTACTTCCTAAACCAGAACGCTAACGAAGCTAACGTTAGGGCACACTACGAAACGACGGGTAGGGAGATACTCGAGCAGTTAGGTAGGGTCGACGTATTCGTTATGGGTGTAGGTACTGGAGGTACGGTAGCTGGTGTTGGGAAGAGACTTAAGGAGGAGTTAGGTAGTAAGGTAACCGTAGTTGCTGTAGTACCTAAGGCATCACCAGTAATTAAGGGTTCAGGAGTCTGCACAGACCCTATTGAGGGGTTAGCATGCACTACCGTACCTGAGATATGGGTTAGGTATAAGGACTTAGTAGATGAGGTTATTGAAGTCGATCACAGGGAAGTTAAGACGGCACTTAAGGACATGATACTAAAGAACAACCTACTAGCAGGGCCATCAACAGCTGCTAACTACTACGTAATTAAGAAATTAAGGAGAAGGCTAGGTAAGTCAGCTAAGATAGTGACTATAGCCGCTGATAGCGCCATGAGGTACCCAGAGGTACTTAAGGAGGTGTTTTCATAACTCCTCATCGATTACGTACTTAATTAACTCATTAACAACCCTACCTAAGGTACTCAACCTAAAGCAGTACTTCCTACCCTCCCACCACCTAATGACTAAGGACCTAACTACTTACTGGCTTAAGTACCTTACGAACACCTACCTCCTCAGCAATACTGATTAACTCCCTATAAACGTTCTTATGTAGTGGTATACCTAACTTAACCCTAGTCCTCATAGTTAGCCAGGCCTTCTCACCAGGTACCCACACTCTATCAGCTTTAGGGTGCTTCCTAAGGGACTTAACCTCACTTACGTACTTCATTACCCTCTCAATGAATTCCTCCCTACTCATGAATGCCTCAATATTTATTGCTAGGAATGCGTGACCCACGTTAGCTGGTTCCTTACCTATGGTGTACCCTACGTGGTAACCCCAAGCAGCACCTGATAATACACCAGCTATTAAGTCAATCATGAATGCTATCCCGGAGCCCTTATGACCCCCGAACTCCTCACCTAAACCACCTAGGGGTAGTAGGGATGCCCTACCCTCCTTAATCATCTTTAGTACGTACTTAGCATCACCCGATAGTAAGTTACCCTCATCATCAATTACCCAACCCGGAGGTACTTCCTTACCCACCTTAGAGTATATCTCAACCTTACCTACAGGAACTACTGATGTTGCTGCGTCGAATAGTATGAATGGTGGTTCACCCTCCTTAGGTACTGCAATAGCTACTGGGTTAGTACCTAAGGTCCTACCTAACGTATTTACGTAAGCTACTAAGTTCTCTGAGTTAGTTATGGTGACACCGATGAACCCCTCCTCACAAGCTATTAGTGAGTAGTAACCAGCTATTCCGAAGTGGTTACTCCTCCTAACAAGTACTAGACCGACTCCGTAGTCCCTAGCCTTATTAATGGCTAGCTTCATAGCCTTAACACTTACTGGCTGACCTAAGCCGTTGTCAGCATCAATTAAAGCGGTAGCACCTAAGTCCCTAACCACCCTAACCCTAGGTCTTACATTCACGTTACCTACCCTAATACCACCTACGTACCTCCCAACCCTCTGGACGCCGTGGCTTGAGATACCGAATAAGTCAGCCTTAACTAGTACGTCAGCAACTACCTCAGCATCCTCAGGTGGTACGTTAAGCGCCTCGAAAATCTCCTTAACGAACTCCTTAAGTTCTAAGTGATTAACACGTACGTAATCCTCTGGTGGGTAGGGCTTCTCACGCTCATACAACTCACTACTCAATTCAGTAACCCGTAAGTAAATTACCTACGTAGTTAATTAGGTAGTACCTACGTAGTTAACGTATAGTTCAGTCATGAACTCAAGACCCTTATCAGTAACTACCTTAATCTGGTAGCTCATACCAGCCCTTAACTTAATAGGTGATTCAAAAACAACTACTACGGTCTCTTGAGGATCCACCTTGAATGGGTTATTCATTAAGTCATTAATGCTTGAGTAGGTTACGTTATAGCTACTAGGGTCTGAGGCGTCGTAGACCTCCTTAACTAAGCAGAACATGTTATTCAGTAGTACCTCACTAATGTAGACCCTAGACCCACCGTCGTTCCTCACGAATATAGTGACTTCATTACCATTAACTACGGGTCCGTAGATAATTAACTTAATTGGTTGAGTACCGAATCCAGCAGCAGGTAGTAACCCAGCTATGTAGAGAGCAACAAATACTGAAGCAGCTACGAATAGCGGGAGCATGATCGCTAGTGATAGAGGCCCTGAAATCCCCCTCCTAAGCACTTACTTACTCCCCAACAACCCTAGCGATTCATAGGTAAAAACATTAGTTACTACTCTCTACTAAGTACGAACTACGTAGTACGTCAGTCACTACTGCCTCAGTAGTTAATACTCATTACTGAGCCCTACCTACAGTCGCTACTCGCTACTCCCTAACGTAATCAGTAATACTTATTAGACGTAATCAGTAATACTTATTAGATTTGTTCGGTACGCAGAACTTGGTGTTCGGTTTGGGAGGTTCTGACTACTTAGTAGTTATTGGTAGGAACTTAAGGAGGATTAGGGAGTCTAGAGGGTTAACCATTACTGAATTAAGTAGGAGGGCTGGGGTAGCTAAGTCGACACTATCAATGATTGAGGCAGGTAAGTCGAACCCAACCATAGGTACTCTATGGGCCATAGCTAACGCTCTTAAAGTACCCTTCAGTGAGTTAATTGAGCCAGCAACCATAGTTAGTGAGGATGGGGTATCCATTAAGTTAGTTGAGGGTGTAGGTGATACTGAGATCTACTTAATGAAGCTACGTAAGGGCTCAGCTAGGAGGGCTAAACCGCATAAGGGGGTCCTTAAGGAGTACGTACTAGTTGTTAAGGGCTCACTAATTACTGGACCCATGAGTAACCCGAAGTACGTAGGGGAGTTAAGTACCTACTCCTTCAGAGGTGATGTCGATCACGTATACGCATCACCGGATACGGACTCCGTAGCTATAGTCATTCTGAAGTACGGGGGTAGGGAGTGATGGTTGGGAGGGTTAAGCACATAGGTATAGTAGCTTGTAGCTCACCAGGTGCTGCCCTATGCTACAGGATAATATGTACTGAGGGTGAGAAGTACTTAGGTAGGAAGTACGCACACCCTGAAGTAACCCTACATAACTACCCATTCAGTGAGTACGTTAAGTACATTGAGGAAGGTGATTGGGGTGGGGTTGCTAGGTTAATGATTGAGTCAGCTAGGAAGTTAGCTAGGGTTGGTGCTGACTTCGTGATATGCCCAGACAACACGATCCACGTAGTATATGATGTAGTAGTTAAGGAGTCACCAATACCTTGGCTACACATAGCTGAGGAGGTAGCTAAGGAAGCTGTTAGGAGGGGCTTTAGGAGGTTAGGTATCTTAGGTACTAAGTACTTAATGGAGTCTCAAGTATACCCATCAAGACTGAGTAAGTACGGGCTGGAGTACGTAATACCTAGTAAGGAGGATAGGTTCAGAATTAATGAGGTAATATTCAATGAGTTAGTCTACGGAGTAGTTAGGGAGGAGTCTAGGGAGTACTTAGTGAGTGTTATTGAGGACTTAAGGAGGAGGGGGTGTGATGCGGTGGTCCTTGGGTGTACTGAATTACCCTTAATAATTAATGATGAGGTATCACCACTACCTACACTAAACTCAACTAGGTTATTAGCTATAGCAGCACTTAAGAAGGCAGTAGGTATTGAGTGAGGGTTTAGTGAATGGTTAAGTGCCCTAAAGCAGTAATGCTTGACCTAGACGGTGTCGTGTGGGATCATAAGGACATATCATCACTAATACCACCGTTCAAGGTAGTTAAGGATGGAGTAATTAGTGATCGGGCAGGTGTTGAGGTTAGGTTGAGGGAGGGTGTTAAGGAGTTCCTAAGCTGGGCTAGGGAGCAGGGCTTAATCGTAGTTACGGTGAGTTGGAACGACCCTGAAGTAGCTACTGAAGCAATTAAGTCCTTCGGGCTTCAGGAGTACTTCATGAGGAACTACATAGAGCCACACCCACATAAGGGGGTACTCATCATGAGGGCTGTTAAGGAGTTAGGTCTAGAGCCTGAGGAGGTCGTGTACGTAGATGACCGAGACATACACTTAAGGGAGGTTAGGGAGTTAGTTGGTAATGTGACATTCATAAAGTTCGGTAAGGGCGTTAAGGACTTTAACGAATTAATTAAGGTGCTGAGGGAGATGCTCCGTACCTGTAGGGATTGATTAACTCATTACGTAGATAAAGCTTACGCAGATAATCACTCCCGGGTAGTGATTAAGCAGTGTCTAGGGTTGCTAGGGACTACGTTAGGGAGTTCGTGGAGGACGTAGTAGGTGGTACCGACGGTTCTGTGAGGCTTAAGGAAGTAAGTACCGACGGTACCGCACTACTCATTAGCTACGGCTCTAAGGAATTACCTGTCGTGATTGAGGAACCCGGTAGTAGGTACTTAGGTAGACCCAAACTACTTAATTACTTAAGGAACTACGGTCACTGCTTAGGTCTCCTCATAGACGTACCTACTGAGGAGTACTATAGGGAGTACCCGAGACCCTACGGAGGGTTAGTGGGTTTTGAGCTCTACCTAGGCAGTGACTGCGTGTATGAACGTAGCTTCAGTACGGGTGAGGTCAGTAACGCATCTAAGGAGCTGAGGTCCCTCCTCAAGGTGATTAGTGAGGTCAGTATAGCCTCGCTAGAACCTACACCCGAGAACGTACTCTCTAGGATTACGGACGTAGTTAGTAAGTGGGAGGATAAGCTACTATCACTAATCCCTAAGTTAGATCGTGGTGGAGTAAGTACTTACGTAAGGATTTGGAGGAGGGGTATGGAGCTACTCTACGGTAAGGAAGTACTCGATAGTGTAGGTAATGAGTTAAGTAGGTTATTCATTGAGTTAACAATCTACACAGCAATCCTTAAGATACTTGGGTGTACAGTCCTCGAGTCCATACTAGGTGGTGGTAGGTACACAATACCGATAAAGCTACTTCAGGATGGGTGGAGAGCAGCTACTGAGTTATTCTGGCGTAGGAAGGCATTAACGAGATTCAACATAAACTACGTATTCGAGAGGGATGAGTATGACTGGATATTCTCACCTGAAGTAGCTAAGGAGGTTGATGGGTTCTTCAGGGATGTTGGGAGGGAGTTAATTGAGATTGACTGGAGTAGGCCTGTAGGGCTTGACTTACTTAAGAGGATTTACCAGGGGGTAGTTGATGCTTCCTTAAGGAGGCAGTTAGGTGAGTTCTACACACCTGACTGGTTAGCTAAGTTGATTGTGTGGAGAGCTACTCACTTACTAGTTCGTGGTGAGTTACCTAGGGAGTTAATGATTAGTAACACTGATGAGGACTTAATTGAGTTAATTAATGAGTACTACCTAAGGTTCGGTAGGTTACCTAAGTTCGTAGACCCTACGTGCGGCTCCTTCACATTCGGTATTCAGTACCTTGACGCAGTACTTAAGTGGTACGTTAGTAAGAAACCTAAGATACATCCCGTGGAATTAACTCATCAGATACTCCGTAGTGTTGTCGGGATTGACTTAAACCCAGTAGCGGTTATTACTGCTAAGGTTAATTACTTACTACAAATCTATAAGTTACTAATGATTTACGGTAACTACCTCTATGAGGAACCCATGATACCTATATACAGGATTGACTTACTCGTTATTCACGAGAATAAACGTACTGGAACTTACGGGGAGGGCTTAATGAGGTTCTTCAGTCATGAGCCTAAGGAATTAGTTCTTTACATACCGTTAAGTAGCTTAGGTATTGATGAGGGGGTGATTAAGGAGCTTAGGGGTAGGGGATTACCTATTAGGTATGATAGGAGACTTAATGAGTACTACATAAGGTTAAGCATACCTAAGTCACTAATTAAGGCGTTTAGGGGTGACTTACTTAAGCTTCATAGGGCCTTCACAGCCTTAAGGATTAGGGGTATTGAGGGGTTTAGGGAGGAGTTAGGTACTGATTTAGGGGGTAGTGAGGAGGGTTCCTTAAGGTTAATTACTGAGGTAGTTAAGGTACTTGAGAATTACGGAATTAATCACTTATGGTACAGTATACTCATGAATAACGCCTTAGCACTCATAGCTTCTGAAGGTGGCTTCGACTTAGTCCTAGGTAACTTACCTTGGGTTAACGTCTCTAAGTACCCTAGTAGGTACGGTAGTAAGTTGAGGGAGGTAGCTAAGGAATTAGGCGTCTCACCACCTAAGGAAGCAGCTAAGAAGCTTGATGTATCGGTAGTACTTCATGCAGTAAGTACGAAGTACTTACTTAGGGTAGGTGGTGTTGTTGGGCTTATGGTACCTACGAGTATATTTAAGGGTCTCCACGGTAGTGGGTGGAGGTCATTCCTAATTAGTGAGGGCTTACGTATTCATGAGGTAATTGACTTAGAGGGTGTTCAGCCCTTTGAAGGTGCTAAGAACCAACCAGGCGTAGTGATTGCTGTTAAGGGGGGTGTTGGTTCGTGAGTACCCCACTATTTAGGTACGTAAGGCTTGAGGGGCGTAGGTTAAGTCCTGAGGGCTTCGGTGGTAGGGAGCCTAGGTATGAGGAGGTTTATAAGCTCTACTTAAGTAGTGGTTTCAGGGTTGATTCTAGGGATTACGTGGCTATTGAGTTAGGTAGTGGTGCTTCTAGGGAGGTGCTATGGCTTAGTAGGGGTACTTACGAACGTTCTAGGGGGGTCTTAGGACCTACGAGGACTTACTACGTAGGTCATGAGGGGGTTACATTAACTTCAGCTAGGGGTGCTTGGTTAGTCATTAACGAACCTAAACCAACTTCATGCCCTCCAGGATTTAGTGGTGAGTGCTTCCTCGTTGAGACTAGGTTGAGTAGGTCCTTAGGTTTAGGTCCCTTCGTTATTGAGGGTAATTACTTATTCAAGGCCGTTAAGGGTAGCTTCATTGAGGTTGGTTACGTGAGTAAGTACATGTACGTCATCATACCATACGATAGGGTACGTAGGAGGTTCTTAAGTGAGGGTGAGTTAAGGGGTACGCTACTGTATAGGAACTACCTATCTAGGGATGAGGTCGTTGAGGTGTTGAGGAGTGTTAGTAAGCACTTACGTAGGGAGTGGTGGTACGTTGAGAGAATGAGGGGTGAGGTATTCAGTAAGTATAAGGTCATGTGGAGAGACGTAGCTAAGGAATTTAAGGTAGCAGTAGATACTGAAGGAGCAATACCGGACTACACCGTAAACTACGTAGTAGTTAGTAGTGAGGAGGAAGCTAACTACTTAATGACTACGTTACTATCACCACAAATTAATGAAGTAGTTAAGGAGCTCTCACCATGGGTAGGGCACGTACAGCCAAGATTCCTAAGGTACTTCAAAATACCTAAGTACAACCCACAAAACCCAATACATAAAGCACTAGCTAATAAGGGTAGGGAAATAAGGAGTAAGAAGAAACTAAGTAAGGAAGACCTAAAGGAGATTGAAGAACTAATCAACAAACTAACAACACAGGAACAACCTAACTAAACCCACTAATCAAGCCCTCATAACAGAGGATACCACCACATCAAGGGAAGGACTCACTAACCCAACACTAAAAGCTAATCTAAAATTAGTAATAACTACCCTAAAAGACCGTAAAGAACCTACCCAACCCCTCACAAATCAGTTAAGTAGTGAATAAGACTATATTCTCAGGAAAGCCCTCCCTCGTATAGGGGGTGCTGATACTGACCTTAGGATCCTTCCTAAGATATATTCATGGTTTGTTTTCTATTAATGAGATGTACGTTACGTTACTTAACCTTACAAACTCCGTAAGGACTCACCTCCTCAAGTTAGCTTCGTTCATTACTTCAGTAAACTTAATTAGTTACTCTCTTTTTATGAACCATTGTGTGGTGTTAGTGCTTATAGCCTCGCTGTTGAAGCTCCTTAAGTGAAGTACCTAATCCTACCCAAACAGTGATTTACGTAGTGTAGTCTATGCGTAAGCTAAGTTCAAAACCTACTTTACAGCTACTAGTACTAGCCTCCCGCAGGTACCTCCTTCGGATGGGTTAAGTAGTTTTCCTTTTGAGTAGCACATTACCTTAACTTCCTTGAAGTCTGCTTCCTTAGCTGCTAGTTCTAGTTCCTTAGCTGTGTGTAGTCTTAGGGTATCACTCATTAGGTATGACTCAGTTCTCCCGTTATTCCTCACTATGGTTATTAATCTCTTAAACCTAATCACGCCATCAACCCAGTTAATTACTTCCTTCCAGTCAGTAAGTACTACGTACTCACCCTCCTCAGCCCCCTCCACATCCCATGTGTATGCCCTACCCTCACCACCTCCCCTACCTAACCTAAACATGAGGTCGTGGGGGTTAGGTGCGTCAGCTACGAATACACCACCCTCCCTAAGTACGTACTTAACCTCACTCAATAACTTAAGTAGGTCACCCCAACTAGTCATGTAGTTAATTGATGAGAAGAACATAGTTACTGCGTCGAAGGAATCACTAGGGAATACCCTACTCAAGCCCCTAGCATCAGTAACTACGAAGTCTACCTTAAGTCCAGCCTCCCTAGCCTTCACCCTAGCTAACTCAATAACCTCCTCATGGAGGTCAGCACCAGTAACTAAGTAGCCCCTCCTAGCTAACTCAAGAGTAGGTCCTCCAGTACCGCAGGCTATGTCGAGTACCTCCCTAACCACCCTCCTAGCGAACCTCCTAAACACCTCCTCAACGGCATCAATCTCCCTAGGAACTACAGACTTAAGGTACTCCCTATAGATTACGTCGTAGTACTTAGCTAACTTAGTGTAGAGTATGTGCTCCCCACCCACGAGTTAAGCACCTAGTAATGTAGTGATTAGGTACGTAATTAAGGTAGTAGGGATTACCTAATGAATTACGGAGTATCACGAGCTCCAGCCCTGAGTTAAAAGCTTAAATTATTCTCCCGTAATGAGGTTTTGGTGAAGCCTATGCCTAGACCAGTAGTTGATAAGGAGAAGTGCACCGGATGCGGTGCGTGCGCGTCATCATGCCCTCAGGGTGTTCTGGAGGTTAAGGAGGGTAAGGCTGAGGTAGTTAATCCAGACGCATGCATTGGCTGTAGGGTCTGTGAGTCCACATGCCCCGTAGGAGCTATTAAGGTTGAGGAGTGAGTTACTTAACAATCCAAACACCCCACGTACCTTTTTAAGTAAAGCTAACCAACCCTTAGTAGGGGCTTAATTGCGTAAGTTAGTTCTTGAGCTTAGGTGGGACCCAACACTTCTTGAGTGGGTCATGGTCTCCAACATTAGGGAGTTGAGGCCTTGGAGACCTAAGGGTGGGTGCCCATTCTGCCCGGGATCCCCTGAGGTAGGTAGTGGTGATTGGGAGGTACTAACCCTAGATAATAAGTACCCAATGCTAGTACCTAACCCACCTAAGGTTGATGTTGGTGAGTACCCACTAGTTAGGGCTGAGGGTAGGGGTAGGTGCTTAGTACTTATTGAGACACCTAAGCATGACTTAAGGGACATTAGTGAGTTAGGTGTTGATGGTGTCTCTAAGGTTATTGAGGAGGTTAGGAGGGTTACTGAGGAGTGTAGGAGGGAGGGCTACACCTACGTACTATGGTTTAGGAATAGGGGTGAGGAGATAGGTGTCTCACTAACACACCCACACAGTCAGATCTACGTAACACCATTCACACCAACTAAGGTCTTTAGGGAGCTCTACAGTTCGTGGATCTACATGAGGAGGTTCGGGAGGTGCTTATTCTGCGACATAATGAATGCTGAGGTTAGGGACGGCTCTAGGTTACTACTGATTAATGACTACGTAGTAGCTTTCGTACCATTCTACGCACACTGGCCATTCGAAGTACATATCTACCTAAGGAGACACACTCAATTAATTACTGAGTTAAGTGAGGGTGAGGTTAGGGGCTTAGCTAAGGCCTTAGTTAAGGTACTTAAAGCACTTGATAAGGTATTTGATAAGCCGATGCCCTACATACTAGTAATGCATCAAGCACCCTTAAGAGGGGGTAACTACAGTCACTACCACCTACATATCGAGATCTACGGAATGTACAGAGTTAGTGGTAGGTTGAAGTACGCGGCAGGTATGGAGCAGGGAGGGGGTAACTTCACTTACGACACGACGCCGGAGTACGTGGCTGAGGTGCTTAGGAAATTAGTTAAGGAGGTCTGAAACCGTATTGAGTGGTCTAGGGTGAGTTATTCGATAGTTACGTATGGATTCTTTATCCACTTAATAAATAGAAGTTAAGGGAGTTACTTGAGGGCGTAGCAGAATATTTATTTACGTAACATATAGACTATATAGTCGGTGGTAGTTCTGAGTAAGCAACGTACCCCACGTAGAGTTATTGATGAGATTAGACCCTCAGTAATCAAGAGTAGAGTAACTTACGTATTAATAGGTATCTTCATAGTACTGTACGCGGCACTATACGGTGTCTACGCGGTCAATAAGGTCGAGCCCATGGTATGCGGTGTTAGCTACGTATTCTTCTACTCCTTAGTGATTTGGTGGTTAATACTGATCTTCACGATCATAGCGGCTAAGGTTAGTTGGAGGTGATGGTGCTTGACCAACAGTGCGTGGGTCTACGTAACCTCAATAATAATAGCTTACTCAGTAATCTGCATAGGTATTGGGTACGTAGCTAAGAGGTTCTTCAGGAGGACTATAGAGGACTTCTACGTACTGAGTAGGACCGCAGGACTGATCGTTATATTCCTATCGATAGCGTCGACGTACCACAGCGCATTCGCATTCCTAACTAGCGTAGCTGTGTTCTCAGCAGCTGGTATATCATTCTGGATAGCCTCAATGGGTTGGACGACCTTAGCAGCTATTTGGGGGTACATATACGGTAAGAGGATGTACTTACTAGGTAAGGTCCGTAAGTTCATAACACCAGCTGACGCAATAGCTGATTACTTCCAGAGTGAGGCCTTAAGAGTAATAACCGCCGTCATCCAAGCTACATTCATAATAGCTTACATAGTAGTTCAGGCTATCGGCTTAGGCATCATACTAGCTATAGGTAGTGGTGGTCACATACCCTACGTATGGGCGTCGCTGATACTCATGCTAGTAGCCGCCGCCTACGTAGTGATAGGTGGTTTAAGAGCTGCTTACTGGACCGACGTAATGCAGGGTATCTGGATGTACATAGGTGTTTGGGTCGCTGGCCTACTAATACTCTTCAAGTTCTTCCCAGGTGGTGTTCCTCAGCTATTCCACACACTATCGACTCTAAAGCCCTCACTACTGGTTATGAGGTGGGACCCAAGCATCTTAACCAGCTTCTTAATAGTCTATAGTGTAGGACTCATGCTACTACCGCACCTATGGATTAAGTACTACGCATCCAAGGATACATGGACTATTAAGTGGTCTAGCGTAGGTACTGCAATATACTTAAGTAGTTACTACATACCAGCAGCTCTAGTAGGCCTAACAGCTGCTGTACTGAATATTAAGGGGGTACCTGGAGTACTTCATGCTGGGTTCATACAGTCACTAATTAAGCAGTTCGGCTCTAGGGACGCCGTGATGGCCTACATGATCTACAACTTCACACCACCACTACTAGCTGGGTTCCTACTAGCTGGTGCTGCAGCAGCCGCTATGTCTACCCTAGACTCGTTCCTAGGTACTACGTCACTAATACTTACTAGGGACATATACCAGAGGTACGTAAGGCCTAAGGCTAGTGAGCGTGAGTTAGTGATTGTCGGTAGGTTACTACTACTTGCTTGGGCATTCATCGGTTGGTACTTAGCCGTACTTAAGCCTGGACTGATATTCAACATAACCGCCATAGCATGTGCTGGTGGGCTTCAGTTCCTACCTGCCGTACTCCAGATAGTGTTCCCGTCTAGGAGGGCGTGGATAACTAAGAAGAGCGCTATCGTAGGTATACTGGTGGGTTCATTCATAACTGCCCTACTCTCTAAGCAGGTAGGCGGTAGCTTAGGGTTCCCGATAGTCTTCCACCCAGCGATAGCGGGTATGATAGGCCTAGCAATTAACTTCCTACTATCCGTAGTGATAGGTGCCTTCACGGAACCACCGCCTGAGGAGGTGAGGCTTAAGTACTACGAGATACTTAAGGAGGCGTGATTTTTAATTAAGTAAAACCACTTCTTAATCCTCTAAACCAATTACGTCGTGGGGGTGCGTTAATTGGTTAAGTACGTGGATATGAACGTAGATTCTGGTGAGTCATTCGGTAGGTATAAGTTAGGTCTTGATGAGGAGGTCTTCAAGTACGTAACCTCAGCCAACGTAGCCTGTGGCTTCCACGCAGGTGACCCTAACGTAATGAGGAGGACCGTTAGGTTAGCTAAGGAGTTGGGGGTAGCCGTAGGTGCTCACCCCGGATTCCCTGACTTGATGGGGTTTGGTAGGAGGAGGATGGAGGTTAGGAGTGATGAGTTGAGGAACTACGTACTCTACCAAGTAGGTGCTCTACACGCATTCACTAAGGCTGAGGGTATTGAGTTACAGCACGTTAAGCCACACGGAGCACTCTATAATATGGCTTGGGATAGGAGGGACTACGCAGAGGCTATAGTACTGGCTATCAAGGAGTTCAACCCCAACTTAATACTCGTAGCACCTCAGAACTCACTAATGAGGGAGGTGGGTGAGGGTGAGGGTATTAAGGTAGCTTACGAGTTCTTCGCTGATAGGAACTACTTAAGTAACGGTAGGTTAGTACCTAGGTCACACCCTAAGGCACTAGTAACGAACCCTAAGGAAGTCGTTGAGAGAGTCATTAAGGCAGTTGATGAGGGTAGGGTAGTCAGTATTGATGGTGAGGTAATTGAGGTTGAGGTACATACGATCTGCGTCCACGGAGACTCGCCAGGGGCTGTTGAGTTAGCTAAGGCGGTTAGGGAGGGTCTTGAGGGGGTGGGTATTAGAGTAGCTCCTCTAAGGGAATTCCTATGAGTAGTACCTACGAGGAACCACTAATTAGGTGTAGCGGTGGTTACGTAGTATATGTGGAGTTATGTAGGGGGATTAACCTAGAGTGTAATAAGTACGTACACGCACTCTACTACCTAATTAAGGAGGGTATTAGGGGTGGTGAGGTAGTAGGGATTAGTGAGTTAGTACCTGCTTACTCAAGCCTAACAATATTCTACGACCCTAACCAAGTAGACTCTAGTAAGTTAATTAATTACGTAAGGAGTGTGTGGAGGTACGTTAGGGAGGTAGGTACTTCAGAGTTAGTGAGGCCTACTAAGTACAGAGTACCCGTAGCCTACGGTGGTGAGTACGGACCCGATCTTGAGGAGGTAGCTGAGTTAACTGGCTTAAGTACTGAGGAGGTCATTAAGCTACACACATCTAGGGAGTACGTATGCTTCATGCTGGGATTCACACCCGGGTTCCTCTACTTAGGTGAGGTCGATGATAGGATAGCAGTACCTAGGCTACCGAGCCCTAGGTCTAGAGTACCTAAGGGCTCAGTAGGTATTGCTGGTAAGCAGACAGGTATCTACGGTACTGAAGCACCTGGTGGTTGGAGGTTAATAGGTAGGACACCAGTAACTACCTTCGACCCTAGGAAGGAACCACCAACACCCATAAAGCCCGGTGACTTAATCACGTTCTACCCAATAAGTCATGAGGACTTCAGGAGGTTTGAGGGGGTGTTCATTAGTGAGTGTAGAGGTTCTTAACGTAGCTTACGCATCAATTCAGGACTTAGGGAGGTTCGGGTATAGGTCATTAGGTGTTCCAGTATCCGGTGCTTTAGATAAGTTATCAGCTGCCTACCTAAACGCCTTAGTAGGTAATGAACCTAACACACCACTGATTGAGGTAGTAGCATCACCTATTAGGTTTAGAGTACTTAAGGAAGTCATCATGGCCGTAGGTGGTGCTTGGGTCGATATTGAGGCCTGCGGTGAGTCCGTAGATACTTGGGAGCCCGTATGGCTTGAGGCTGGGTGCGTAGTTGATGTATCACCACCTAAGAGGGGCTTCATAACCTACGTAGCCTTCTCAGGTGGTTTAGTAGCTGATTACGTAATGGGTAGCGCATCAACTTACTACAGAGGTGGTTTCGGGGGGTTTAAGGGTAGGTTACTTAGGAGGGGTGACGTACTTGAAGTACGTAGGAGGGACTTAAGATCTACTTGGGAATCTATTGAGTCCCTAGAACCACCTGATTGGTTAAGGTATAGAGTACCTAGTAAGTCAGCATGCACTATACTCAAAGCTACTGAGGGTATCCACGCTGACTTAATACGTAATGACTTAAGAGTCATCTTAAGTAGTACCTACTCAGTATCACCTAAGTCTGATAGGATGGGTTATAGGTTAGTAGGTCCTGAATTAAGTGATGTTAAGTCCTTAGGTAGGTTACCATCAATAGCTACGGATAGGGGTTACGTACAGGTACTACCTAGTAGTGAGTTAGCTGTGTTAATGGCTGACGCACAGACAACAGGTGGTTACGCAGTAGCTCTACATGTCCTCCAACCATACGTAGACATACTAGCTCAGTGCGGTCCCTACTACAGGGTTAGGTTCTCATTAGTGAGTAGTGGTGAGGCTGAGTCAGTAACTCGTGAGTACTTTAGACTCCTTAAGAAGCCTGAATTCACTAAGTAATTAAGCGTAAAGTACTTACGTGGTTATTGAGTAGGCATTACTAGGTGGTGCTTACTGATCAGTAAGGACTCAGTAATTAATTGCTTTAAGGAGGTGTTTAGTAAGGAACCGGACGTAGTGACTTCAGCACCCGGTAGGTTAGACTTCCTTAACACGCATCAGGACTATAAGGGCTTACCAGTAGTTGGTGTAGGTGTTAACTTAAGGTGCTTCATAGGTATTAAGGAGTTAAGTAGTGACGTAGTTAAGGTAGCTTCAGAGAACTTAAGGCGTGAGGGGCTTGAGTGGAGGGACTCATTCAACCCTAAGGAACCACTACTTAAGGGTGGTGGTTGGTTCGGTGATTACTTAAGAGCCGTGGTTAAGGTGCTTAGAGACGGGGGTATCGACGTACCCGGTATGGAGGTACTAATCATTAGTGACGTACCAGTAGCTTCCGGATTAGCTAGTAGTGCTGCTCTTGAGGTAGCATTTACTTGGGGTATTAATGAGTTACTTAAGTTAGGTCTTAAGCGTAGGGAAGTTGCTGAAGTAGCTTACGAGGCTGAGCACGACGTAATGGGTATACCCTGTGGTAGGTTAGATCAGTACTCATCAGTATTTGGTGGGGTTACCTACATAGAGACTAAGCCACCATACAACGTAGAGAAGCTGAACTTCACTAAGGGCGTATTCACCGTAGCTGACTCAGGTATTAGGCATAGCACAGCTGAGGTACACCCTAGGAGGCAGGCCGAGATTAATGAGGGTTTGAGGGAGTTACTTAAGCAGGACCTACCTGAGGGCTTAAGGAGTAGGTTAGGTAGTGAGTACTGGAGTGTGTCGTGGAGTGAGTTAAGTGAGGAGGAGTTACGTCCCTACCTACTCAGAATACCTGAAGTACCTAGGAGGAGGATACTCTACACGTTAAGAACTCATAAGTCAACCCTAGTGGCTCTTAAGGTAATGAGGGGTGAGTCAGTTAGTGATGAGTTTATTAGGGAGTTCCTAGGCGTTAAGTGGCTTAACTACATAGATAAGTTAGTTCATGAAGGCGTTAGTAAGGACCTAGCTACGGTAGCTGCCGTAGTTAATCACCAGCACGAACTACTTAGGGACTTATACGACGTCAGCCTACCTGAGTTAGAGAGGATTAGGGATGCTTCATTAAGGGCTGGTGCCTTAGGTACTAAGTTAAGTGGTGCTGGGTTAGGTGGTTCCTTAATATCCCTAAGCACGGACTACGGAGTAGCTGCTGAGGTAGCTCTAGCTTGTAAGTCAGCAGGTGCTGTATCAGCCCTAACCGTTAATTACGATGAGGGTGCTAGGACTGATTACGTACGTAAGTAACTGTTAAGGGTAACTACTACCCATAGGTAGTACTCGCTCCTTAGGAGTTTAAGTAAATTTTTATGACGACCGACCCGCCACGATATAATCTCTCTTACTAAAAAGTTAGGATAAATTTTTTACTCCGTACTCGTACTTTATGTCGGTGTTAAAAACGGTGAACCTCCGTCGCGGTATTTCTAAAGCCGCAGCCGGTGTAATCATTGCCGTTATAGTTACTGCCATAGTAGTTGGTGTAGTTACTTACTACGCAGCAGTCTCGTCAGTCCCTAGGACAACCGCTCCACCTAAGACCGTAACCGTTACTAAGACTGTAGTAAGTACGACAGCAGTAACTAAGACGACCACATCACCAACCACGACAACGGCTGGTATGCCTAAGAAGATAACCTTCTACACTTGGTGGGCTGGTCTAGAGAGGTTCGCTATCGATGCCTTAATAGGTAACTTCACGAAGAAATACGGCATCAAGGTAGTTAAGACAGCAGTACCCGGAGGTGCTGGTGTTAACGCTAAGTTCGCTATCCTCGCCCTCATAATGGCTGGTAAGCCACCAGCGGCATTCCAAGTACACTGTGGTCCCGAGATCATTAGTTACTTCATGGCAGCACCGCATAAGGAGAAGGACTTCGTTGACTTAACCGACGTAGCTAAGGAGATAGGACTGATTAAGACACCACCAGCTCACGCATGCATGCTTGCCGGTCACCTATACTCACTACCGGTTAACCTGCATAGGGCCAACTTAATATTCATGAATAAGCACGTACTTGATAAGTACGGTCTAAAGCCTCCGAAGACACTAGACGACTTACTGAATGACTGTAAGGTACTATCACAGCACGGAGTGCCGTGCCTAATACAGGCAGGTGCCGACCAGTTCACAGTCCTACATCTCTGGGAGCAGATATTCCTAGCTGTAGCTGGTCCTAAGAAGTTCGTTCAGTTCATGTACGGACTCCTAAGCCCCGACGACCCAAGCATTAAGAAGGCTTCAGAGATATTCGTTGAGCTATCCAAGACCTTCCCAAGCAACTGGATGTCCCTAGACTGGACCTCAGCCGTTGACGCGTTAGTTAAGGGTAAGGGAGCTTTCCACGTAGATGGTGACT
This sequence comes from uncultured Desulfurococcaceae archaeon, assembly GCA_964627805.1. Classification (GTDB taxonomy): domain Archaea; phylum Thermoproteota; class Thermoprotei_A; order Sulfolobales; family NBVN01; genus CAZAMI01. The sequence goes on along the minus strand of CAZVLA010000036.1, from coordinate 64,491 downwards.
GGGTAGTTGGTCTAGTATATAACGTATACAAGAACACTAAGATGTGCTCCATAGACAACATAACACCTGACTGCGACATCATAGCAGCTCCATTCCCAGGTACTCAGGGTATTTACGACATGGTCATTGACGCTATAGCCGTACCCGTAGGTCCTGAGGAGAAGGCTGGTGTGTTATTCGCTAAGTTCTTCGCTTCTGAGGAGGGTCAGAGGATCTTCAACCCGCTTAAGGGCTCAATCGCTGACTACCCAGACATACCGCCGAGCATATACCCAACAGTCATTCAGAAGTGGGAGGTCAAGCAGTACAGGGAGTCTAAGTACCAGGTATTCAGCCTAACCCACGGAGCCCTATTCTCCGACGTCTGGAAGAAGTTACTAGGTGGTGCCATAGTACTTGCTCAGACCAAGAACCTCAACCTATGGTACCAGACCGTATCATCAGCACTAGCTACTGAGAAGAAGGAGTGGGAGAGCAGCGGGTTATTCCTAGGCTCCTACCAGGAGCCATTCGCTGGGTTCCTACCTCCATGGGCTAAGAAGTAAGGGTAAAACCCTAGCTTTTTCTCATACTTAAACATTGATTAAGACCTAACCCACATCACGTTTTAACTCTGGTGAGTACTACGTAGCGGAGCCTGTAGTGCGGGAGATGATGTGAATGGCTGTGAAGATGAGTACTAAGGTCTTCGTAGCCCTCCTAATCCCTACACTTGCTTTAGCGGGTATTCTCTACTACTGCATCTTCTGGAACGTAGCTATATCACTTACGGACTACTCAATACTTAACCCCAACCCCAAATTCACGGGCTTAGCTAGTTTCCAGCAACTATTCAGTGATGTCGAGTTTAGGCAGGCGTTCGAGAGGACCCTCCTATGGGCTGTAGTACTGGTTGCTTTAGGTAACGCCATAGGCTTAGCCCTCGCTAGCGCTATATTCCAGTTCGAGAGCCCTAGGGTTAGGAACGCTTTGACGGCCTTCTTCATATACCCACTATCCCTATCACTAGTGGTTGTGGGTATTATCTGGAGGTGGTTATTCGACCCGTACAAGGGCATAGACATAATACTTAGGGAGTTCGGGCTACCGACTATATACTGGTTAGAAGGTACTAACGCGTTCTGGAGCTTAGTACTTGTTTCGTGCTGGGTATACGCTGGTTTCGCAGCTATGCTCTACCTAGCTATGTTCTATAACGTCGATAGGTCCTTAATAGAGAGTGCTATGGTTGATGGAGCTAACACACTAACCATCATGCTTAGGGTCGTACTACCTAATGCTAGGCAGGGCTTAATAATAGCTACGATCTTCCTAACACTATTCGCTATCCAGATGTTCGACCTACCCTACTCAGTACTCTTCCTAAACCCATTCGTTGAGACTCTAGTAATGTACGTGTACAGTAAGTTCGTCTCAATGTACTTCTACCTAGCATCAGCAGCTGCTATAGTCATAATAGTTGTTTCAGCTTTCATAGTAATACCCTACGCACTCTACGGACTTAAGAGGTGGGTCGTTAGGAGGTGATGGGGCGTGACGGGCTTTAGGCTAAACCTAATAGTGGCTATCGTGGTCGTGGTCGTATTCGGTATCGTGTGGTTCATACCTGTTTACTCACTAATAGTAGGTTCTATAAAGACCTTAGCTGAGGTTATGGGTACCCCAGTAATTTACCCACCGACCCAACTAAGCCTAAGCACCTTAGTTAAGGTGTTTAACCAACTCAAGACACCACTCATTAATACTGCCGTAGTAGTCATACCTACCTCAGTAATAGCTACGTTAATAGGTACTGCAACGGCCTACGCAATACATAGGAGGGCTGATAAGTTAAGTGATACTATAATGCTCTTAATAGCTATATCGACCTACATACCCTACCAGTCAATCCTAGTACCTCTAGTACACGTCATTAAGGCGTTAAGGCTCTACAACACCCTACCCGGGATCATGGTTGGGTTCCTAATATACTACACACCAATGGCTGCCCTACTAATGGTTATATTCCTAACCTCAATACCTAAGGACTTAATAGAGGCTGCCGTAGTTGATGGAGCCAGTGACTTCAGGGTGTTTAGGAAGGTAGTACTACCGCTCCTAGGGCCGGGGATAGCGTCTACGATCGTATTCATACTCATAATGACCTGGAACAACTTCTTCATGCCCCTAATACTCACTAGGGGATACGACAAGCACATAACACTGAAGATATTCAGTTACGTAGGTCAGAGCGGTACCCTATACAACCAGATGTTCGCCGCAGCTCTCATAGGTTCACTACCACCACTCATAGTCTTTATATTCCTTGGTAGGTACTTCATCCGTGGGTTACTAATGCTGGGTACTGGTGCTAAGGGGTGATGGGCTATGGTGTCAATACTTGCTGAGAACCTAACGAAGATCTTCCCACCGAACGTAGTAGCTCTAGATAACGTAAGTATCAAGGTCAATGATAAGGAGTTCCTAGTAATCCTGGGTCCTTCGGGATCGGGTAAGACGACCTTCCTAAGGATACTAGCAGGTCTTGAAGTACCTACGAAGGGTAGGGTAGTAATAGGTGATAAGGTAGTTGTTGATGCTGAGAGGAAGGTCTACGTACCTCCTCAGAAGCGTGACGTAGGTATGGTGTTCCAGAACTGGGCACTATACCCACACATGAAGGTATTCGATAACATAGCGTTCCCACTAGAGATTAAGGGAGTCCCTAAGGAGGAGATTAGGAGGCGTGTTAAGGAGATCGCTGAGGTATTAGGTATTGACCAACTACTTAATAGGTACCCAAGGCAGTTATCAGGCGGTCAGCAGCAGAGGGTAGCCCTAGCTAGAGCATTAGTTAAGAACCCGCAGGTACTGCTCCTCGACGAGCCATTCAGTAACTTAGACGCTAGGGTAAGGATAACTGCTAGGTCATTCGTTAAGATGATACAGCGTAGGTTAGGGATAACGACCATCCTAGTGACTCACGACCAGGCAGACGCGTTCGCAGTAGGTGATAAGATAGTAGTGATTAACCACGGTAAGGTAATTCAGTACGGAACACCTGAGGAGCTCTATGAGGAACCCGTTAATGTGTTCGTAGCTAACTTCATAGGTGAGCCACCGATAAACCTAATTAAGGTACCAGTCATTAATGGCGTGATTAAGTACTTCGGGATAAGGGTTGAGGGTTACGGTGAGGAGGAGATAATAGTCGGTGTTAGGCCTGATGAAGCCTACGTATTCAAGAGGGCTGAGCAAGCTACTTCAGGAGTAGCTACGGTTAAGGGTAGGGTCGAGCATTACGAGTACATAGGTTCTAGGCAGTACGTTACTGTGGACTTAGGTGGTGGTACGTTACTGAGGGCACTCTCACCGATTAGGGAGAGGTTTAGGGTAGGTGATGAAGCCTACGTATCCTTAAGGAAGGTACACCTATTCAAGGCATCAACTAACGAGAGGATAAGAACCCTAGAGGCTGCGGGGGAGGAGGGGGCTAATCCGTAGTAATTCCGTAGTAGTTAAGACCCGCAGACAGACCCCTAAACCAGCATTACCTTTGGTTATACTCACGCAGTACCTAACCTCAATGGTACGTACCTCCGCGGTTTTTAGGGGAGTTAATTCCCTAGGTCATTAACCTCCTTAGTAAGTAAGTTAGTGCTTGCCCTTGAGTTACTGTATGTGATTTACTTAATTACTTATGCCTTAATCAATGAATTCTACGTAACAATTAAAGGCTTAAGTAACTATAGTTAACTAGGAGTTAATTAATGGAGGAGGTCCGTCTCCACGGTCGTGGTGGTCAAGGAGTTGTTCTATGTTCTGAATTAATAGCCCTAGCAGCCCTACACGACGGTAAGTTCGCTAGGGCATTCCCCTGGTTCGGTATGGCTAGGCGTGGTGCTCCAGTAACTGCTTTCGTATCGATTGGTGAGCCGGGTAGGGTCAGTAGGAGTATGATATACGAGCCTAAGTACGTAATGGTTCTAGACCCTAGGCTACATAAGGTACTACCGACAGTTACTGCAGGTATTAGGGAGGGTGGTGTCTACATTCAGAACGTACCTAAGGAGCCTAGGGAGTTACTTAAGGAGCTGAACTTAAGTGTTAGGTTGAGTAAGGTAGCTACTATAGACGCTACTAAGTACGCCTTAGAACTCATTGGTAGGCCCATACCTAACATAGTAATGCTTGGTGCATTCGCTAGAGTAACTGGCTTAGTAAGTCTTGAATCAGCTATTAAGGCAGTTAAGGAGAGGTTCCCTGAGAAGCTATGGAGTAGTTACGTAGAGTGCGTTAAGGCGGGTTACGAAGGCGTTTCTTTGGAGGTGATTAAGGGTTGAGTCAAGAGGTTAAAGTACCTGAGATACCAACCATAAGGTCAGATATTCTGTGGTCTGAACCAACAGCTAGTTGGAGGGTTATGAAGCCAGTAATCGATTACGGTAAGTGCGTTAAGTGCTGGCTATGCGTTCAGTACTGCCCTGAAGGCGTAATTAGTAAGTCTGGTGAGGGTCCAGTGATTGATTATAGGTTCTGTAAGGGGTGTGGTGTATGTGCTAATGAATGCCCTAGAGGGGCTATAAGGATGGTTAGGGAGGTGTGATGTTATGGGTAAGTTAGCTCTACTATCGGGTAATAAGGCAGTAGCTTACGGTGTTAAGTTATCTAGGGTTCAAGTAGTTTCAGCCTACCCAATAACACCTCAGACACCGATAGTTGAGTACATAGCTGAGTTCGTAGCTAGGGGTGAGCTTAAGGCTGAGTACATACACCCAGAGGGTGAGCACTCAGCAATAGCTGCTGCCTTAGCAGCTGCGATAGCTGGTGCTAGGTCATTCACAGCTACGTGCTCCCAAGGCTTCGGCTACGGCTTCGAAGTAATCGCTCAAGCACCCGCCTACAGAGCCCCCTTCGTAATGGCGGTAGCTAATAGGACCTTAGGTTGGTACTGGGCATTAGCTTCAGACTACTCAGACTCAATGACTGCTAGGGATTTAGGGTGGATTCAGTACTACGTAGAGTCCTGTCAGGAGTGCTTAGACATGGTTATTCAGTTATACAGGATAGCTGAGGACTCTAGGGTCTTACTACCAGCTATGATGTGCTTAGACGGCTTCCACATATCACACTCATCAGAACCCGTAGACATCCCTGAGCAGGGTGAGGTTGATGAGTTCCTACCACCTAGGAGGACCTACAGACACACCGTAGATCCTGAGGAGACTAACGAGTACGTATTCCCGGTAATGCCAGCACCGTACCACACACCCTACAGGAGGGTGTTTGAGGGTGTTCTTGAGAGGGCTAAGGGGGTGATTAGGGAGGTTACGAGGGAGTTTAGGGAGAGGTTCGGTAGGGGCTACGGATTAATTGAGGAGTACAGGACTGAAGGTGCTGACTACCTACTAATCACTATGGGCTCAATGACCACAGCAGCTAGGAGGGCAGTCGACGCTGCTAGGGAGGAGGGTATTAGGGTCGGCTTAATTAAGGTAGGTTTCTACAGGCCATTCCCGAGTGAGGAGATTAGGGGGGTCATTGAGAGGGAGGGTGTAGTTGCTGTTGGTGTAGTTGATAGGGCCGTAGCTCACGGTACTAAGCACGGTCCGTTAGGGCTTGACGTACTATCGACGCTGTATAGTATGGGCTCTAAACCAGCAGTAATTAACTTCGTAGCTGGTATGGGTGGTGATGACGTATCGATTAGGGACTTTAGGTGGATGATTGACGTAGTTAGGGAGGGGTGTAGGGACTCATGCGTTAGGACGTACTTCGTGGAGCATGAGCCTAGGCGTAGGAGGGGTGCTGTGGAGTTTAGGGGTGCTGTGTACGCACCGGGTTCTCAGTTATGTGCTGGGTGTGGTGCCTTACTAATTACTAGGCACGTACTTGATGTAGTGGGTAGGAACTCAGTAATAGTGTTCCCACCTAACTGCGTATCAGCTGCTGTAGCCATGCACTTCCCGAGTAACTGGATAGGTGCTCCATGCGTCCTAGCTAACTTCGCGGCAGCCGCCGCATACGCTAGGGGGATAGCTAGGGCGTTTAGGGTTAGGGGTAAGGGAGGTAGGGTTAGGGTAGTTGCTTTCGCAGGTGATGGCTGCGCTGCCGACATAGGTCTTCAGTCACTATCATCAGCTGCTGAGTGTGGTGAGCCTATAATATGGATTACGTACGATAATGAAGCATACATGAACACAGGTATTCAGAGGAGCGGTACTACACCACTTAAGGCATGGACAACAACCACACCCGTAGGTAGGGTCTGGAGGGGTAAGCGTGAAGTACCTAAGGACCTAATATCGATCGTAGCAGCTCATAAAGTACCCTACATAGCTACTGCATCACCAGCATTCATTAATGACTTAAGGAGTAAGGTAGCTAAGGCAATTAAGGTTACGGAATCAGGTGAGGGCCTAGCTTACATACACATCCACTCACCATGCCCAACAGGCTGGAGATTCCCTGAGAGTAAGACCGTCGAGGTAGCTAGGTTAGCAGTACTAACAGGTGCTTGGCCGCTATACGAGATAGACCACGGAGTACTTAAGTTAAGTGTGAAGCCTAAGGAACTAAAACCAATTAAGGAGTACCTAAGACTACAGGGTAGGTTCTCACACTTAAGTGATGAGGAGATCGAGGAGATACAGAAGGTAATTAATGAGAACTGGCGCAAACTCCTACAACTAGACGGTAAGAAGGTATTCTAAATAACCCAACTTTTTAATTAAGTACGCATTACTTAATTAATAACCGAGGTTATGGTAGGGTTTAAGTCATCGTTACTTCAGGTGAGTTACTTCCCTAAATACTGCTTAAGTCCAGCTAGGTTTCCTACTGCATGAATCACTATTGGTAAAGTGATGGAGCCTGTGCTAGCTCTGAATAACCCCGCAATCAGCCCTATAGCAAGTGCTGAAGTAATTACTACTGCTAAGCATGACCTTCCAGAGCCTCTGTAGGGCGCTATGTGTACTAGCGAGAACATCGTAGCTGGTAAAGCTACTGACGTTACTATGCCTGCACCACTAGCTAATAAGTACCCCTCCACCATACCCCTAAAGAGGAGCTCCTCACCAGTAGGTGCTACTACAAACGCTAGGACAACGAACTCCCAAACACTCCTTAATTTAATTGGAGGGTTACACCTCCCCTTAATCCTAGCTCCTAAGAAGTAAGTGACTAAGGAAACCAACGCAGCTAGTGCTACACCCTTACCTAAGTCTATTGGTGGGATCGATAAAGACCCAAGGACACGTAAGTCCCTAGTCAGTAGGTACGTAATGAGTAGCGTGAAGGCAATAATCATGACCTGCGTGAGTACGCCAAGAAGTAGTTCAGGCTTACCCTTGAGCTTCCTAGCTAAGATACTAGTCACAATACTTGAAAGGATAATTACTAGTGAGGCCGCACCAACAGCTATTAATACAGCGAATATTACCGACACAAGGAACACCCTCACATTATCCGCTACGGTGAGTGTTTTAAATGAGTTCTAAGTACGTGCTCAGTACTGGGTACGGTAGTTAATTAATGCGTTATGGGAGTGTATGGTATGAAGTTACGTGATATTATCTAGCGTTCCTTAGTCCTACCCTTAATTAATACAGCTACTACTGAGGCCGCCGCAGCAGCTATTACTGCTGTTATTAGTGCGTACGTTACTTCCTCAGTTAATCCCTCCTTACTTACTGCGTTAATTACTTCCTTCCTTAGGGGGTACTTACTGATTTCTTTAGACGCCATTATTAAGTACTTACCAGCTAGTTCTTCGTACTTAGCTGCCTTAAGTACGTGTTTTGATGCTCTAGTGAGTAATTCCTTAACTAGTGAGGAGTTGCTTCTGTACTTAATTGCTTGAGCTACGAGGACTGATGCGTAGCTGAATTCGTCGGAGGCCCTCTCTAAGTACCAGGAAGCTAGGCTTAAGTTCCTTGACTTAATGGTGTTAGCTAAGCTACTTAGGAATGATGAGGCGTCTAACCTCCTCGCAGTAGCTATGTCTAGCATGCAGGACTTAATCCAGTATAGATTAGCTGGGTACTCCCTAACTACGCTTGGGAAGTACAGTGCTAGGTCCTCAGCTAATGCCCTCCAAGCCCTAACACCACTTAAGTAAGTACCCCCACCACCCCCACCAGTAATACCTAGTTCTAACTCACCATCATACCTAAGTACTTCAGCCCATAGGCTCAAGTTAATGAATTCCCTAGGCTTCCTAGGCTTAATAATTATTAACTGGTAAGTACCCCACCAAGACCTCCATAACTCCCTAAGTACCCCGTAATTAATCCTGACGTAACCACCGAACCCTACCCTACTACTTATTAGTTTGTAGTACTTAATGAAGTCCCTACTTAAGTGCTTACTAATGTTAAGTACCTCAAAATCCTCTAAGCTACTCCATGAGTAGGGGCCACCGCTTGGGTCATTAATTATTAGTGAGTCCTTAGTGTAGCCAGCAGCAACTACGGTATGCTCCCTTAACTGAATAATCACGGGTGTTGAGTTCCTTAAGGCGTTAATTACGTAGTTTAGTGCGTCGTTAAAGTCACTCTTACTTAAGTAACTCATGTCAAACCCCAGTAAGTTACTAGCTCTGAACATAGCGGTTACTGGGTATAGACCTATACCGAAACCTACGTGCTGATTAGGTAGGTAGAAGGCGCCGTAGTCCCAACCACTTAACTGGAGTAGTAGGGACTCACTGTAGTTGTACCCGTAGTAGGATAGGACCATCTGTAGTGACTTAATAGCGCATATAGCTGAGTGCATTGGGTAGTAAGGTACCCCCTCAACCCCAGCACCACTAGTAACTACTTGAGGAACTAATGAAGTAAGTACGACTAACGCAGCAATTACTGAGGCAGTTAGTAGTGTGTAGTCCCTAATCACCCCCTACACCAGTAATTAATTACTTAGGGTTTGAAAAGCGGATAATGAGTTCTGCCGTACAGAATACTGAATCATTAACTACCCTTCATTAAGTTACCTACCTTCCTCAAACCCTCAATAACTAGCACTACACCAGCTATGACACCTGAAATACCTGATAGTATCCCCAGTACAGCACCAGCGAGTACGGCACCACCGAATCTGAAGGCCCTTGATGATAGCCATATACCCACCCCATTACCTACGAGTAGGGATACCGCGAACACTATAGCTGCTACCGTGAGTAACGCAGCGACGACCTTATCACTAGCTCCGTAACTCCTAGCGAGGGCAGCTACAGCAACCATCATTAGGGCTATGGAGACCACACCTAAGTGGGTAGTTAGTACGTTAGGTGCCCCACTAAACCCAGCTATTGCTAGGAACACCATAGCTACTAAAGTAAGTACTGACGTAAGTAACTCATTCCTACTCACGGGTAGTGATGACCTGAACTTAATGAAGTAAACTAAAGCACCTACTACAGCACCTACGATCTCCATAGAGCCTGGGAGGACTGCCCCGAAGGCTATTAACTCAGCACCACCTATGATCAGTATTAGGGTGAGTAGCGTAATCAGTAACGCACCCCTCCCACTAACTAAGTCACTACTTAAGTCAGTACTTAATGACTTAACCCTAGGTATGAGGGCTATAGCGACTACGCAGAACTCAAGTAACCCAATAACTACCCCTAAAGCAACCGCCCTAGTAACGAATGGAATCGCTAGTAAACCAGCGGATACCACGATACTGCTTAAGGCATCTAATGAGGCGGCACCAGCGAATGCTAGGATCCCTAACTGTAGTGTGTTTAAGTTACTTAACTTACTACTCATTGAACCACCTAATTCGTAGGGTTTAGGCTTAGGTAATAATGCTTGGGTTTAACTAATTCAGTTAAGCCCACCTATAATCACGTTATTTACCCCTAAGTAATTAAGGCTTAGGTGGTTGAGTGTCCCTACGTAGCGTGTATAGGTACGTACTAGCTTCACTACTACTGACGGCATTAGCTACCCTACTTAGGTTCTTAGGTGGTTACTTAGTAGGTAATGCGGCAGTAGCTGTTGAGGCTATGCACGCATTACTTGATGTAGTCATTACCTTAGCGGTCCTAGCGTCGATGGTTCTGGTGAGGTCTGAGGTATCTAGGAAGTTCCCCTACGGGCTATACAGGATTGAGGACTTAGCTAGCTTAGGCTTAGCTGTAGCTATGGCGTTCCTAGGTGCTGAGGTACTGACCTCATCCCTAACTACTAAGTCCTTAACACCACCTAACCCACTACCAGCTATTACTCAAGCAGCTTCACTACCCCTCATAGGTGGTGCTGCTTACGTTAAGTTTAGGGGTGCTTCAGTAAGTAACTCACCAGCCTTAAGAGCTGACGCACTACATACGGTATCCGACGTTATTGAGGGTTCGGGGGTCTTAGTAGGTCTAATTACTTACCTCCTAACTAACTCCGTAATTGCTTACCTAGCCTCAGTAATCGTTGCTGTAGCTGGTCTCTTCTGGGCCTCCTACGAAGCTGGTAAGGACTCACTACTATCGCTCCTAGACCTACCTAAGGATAGGGGTTTCATGGAGGGTGTTAAGGAGGTGTTTAGGGAGGTGTCTAGGGGTGAGTACGTACTTACTGACTTAAGGGCTAGGTGGGCAGGTCCTGTAGTGTTTCTTGAGGTAACTACTCAAGCACCACCACTACACCTAATCGAGGATACCTACGTATTCATAAGTAGGTTCAGTAGGGAGGTTAGGAGGAGGTACCCATACGTAGAGGATGTAGTGGTTAAGGTCGAGCCTAGGGTTAGGGAGGAATTCACGATATGCGTACCTCAGGATGAGGTAGGTATGGGTAAGCCCCTATCTAAGCACTTCGGTAGGGCTAAGTACTTCACCATAGTTAGGGTTAGGGGTGGTGAAGTGGTTAAGGTGGAGTACGTTAGGAGGCCTGAACCTAAGGTAGGTACTTCAGAGGGTGGTGTTAGGAGGAAGTTACTAGTAGGTGCTACGGTTGCTGAGGAGCTCCATAGGTTAGGAGTTACTGACGTACTAGTAACTAATATAGGTGAGTTAGCTTACTCACTACTACTTAGGCATAAGATATTCGTTTGGAGGGTTGATGAGGGGACTACCTTAGAGGTAGCTATTAGGAAGTTCCTAAACAGGGAATTAACTAGATTAACCGAGCCAACACGTGAGGAGCCTTGGGTAAGGCCCCACTCAAGTAGGTAAGCCACTACCTAACCTCCTTAAGTAAGCACTAAGTACGTCACCTACGTCACTTAAGTAGGCGGTTATGACTATTAATGAAGCCTTAAGCACCTTAGGTAGTAACTCCTTACTTATTAAGTTAGTAATGTTAGGTAGTACTGAAGTAACTATAGTTAATGGTAGGTACTTCCTAAGTACGTAATCAACACATCCCCTAGATACTCCGTACCCCTTAAGGAACGCATTAATTACTGACTTAAGTAACCCATCACCTACACCCTCAATCCTTGAGTTAGGGTCTACGCATGAGTTAATAGCTTCTAAAGCATCACCAACTCCTAAGTACTTAATGGACTCACTAACGACTTCCCCTAAGGGTGTGTTCAGTAACCCAGATACGTCACTTAACCAAGCATTAACTACTGGAGTACCTACCCTACTAAGTCCTTCAGGAACTACCCAAGGCTTACTTAAGGGGTCCCTACCCACTCTTAAGTCCTTCGTAGGTCCCCCACCCTCATGGATTACGGGTTCGTAGGCGTCCCCCCAATCACTAGTCATGAGTGAGTAAGTAATTACTGCAGTAACTGACAGGAGGGTTACTGAGTCATTAAGTACTTCAGGACTTAATACGTAGGTCCTACTCATTAACTCACGTAACTTAATACCCTCATTAAGCTTAGGTAGTGGTGTATGCCCTGAGTCCGTAAAGCTAACTACTAAGTAACCACTACTTAAGTCGAGCACGTCACGACTAAAGCCTATTAACCTCCAGTGAGCCCTAACCTGAACCTCACGAAGACCCTCCCCACACTCAATAATGCTTAGGGGTTCGTACTCAACACCATCACCGGGTATGAGGTCGTAGGGGAACTTAAACCAGTAAGTAATTACTGAGTAGCCACCGTAACTACTTAACCAACGGTAAACCTCAGGATGTAGCTTAGCTGAGCCTCCGTACCTTAAGTCCTTAGGTGGTAGTATCCTTAACTTACTCCACACCGAGTTACTCCCTAAGTACTGGGGGTGACTCCCCGTATAAGTTAACCCCTACTCTTGAGTAGGGTTGGGTATGGTAAAAACTACTTTGGTTTCCTAGCTATTAAGTAGGTTAGTGGGTGCTTAGGTACTAGTGGTGACCATAGCTTCTGGAAGATTGGTGGTGGGTAGTTAAGTCCTACTGCCTCAAGCCTCTTGAGGGCTGCCTCAACCTCATTAACTCTCATACCTAGCCATAACTCATCGTCTTGAGCTTCAGCAATACCCCTAGCACCACCACACGGTATTGTCAGCCATGGTGACTTACCATTAACTACCGTAGCTACTACCTCGCAAGCTGCGTGTCCGTTGAAGTCACTAACTACTTTCTTACCCGTAGCGTCGAAGTAACCGACTAGTGCTAGGTATGCCTGCATTGAATTAACTACTAATACTATAGCGTCGGGCTCGACACCGTACTTATCGAAGTTCTTGAGTGGCGCGAATACAGCTGCTCTGTACTTACCCATGGGTAGTGCGTGGACACCCTCAACTAACTTCTTGAATAGCTCGGGTGTGTAGCCGAATCCCTCAACCCACCTCTTCTCGAGGTCTGGTGGTGGTTCCTTAAAGCCTAGTACGTAAGTACCTACGACGCACTCATCAATGTTATCAGCATTAGCTATTACTACCTGCCTACAGTTTGATGCTAACTTAATTGCTTGGCACATAGCTATACTTAACTTAGAGAACTCACCAGCAACTCTACGGGCCTCATCCTCCGTAGTGAATAACTTAATACCTACTGGGTCACCCTTGGGTCTTATAATCCTCAAGATCCTCTCATGAAGTTCAGACCACCTACCCAATGAAGAACACCCAATTAATTACTGGTTAAGGTCAGTAATTAGTATTGAGTGGCTTAGGTTCTACTAACTACTTAATTACCTACTCATTAAGGCGGACCTTATAATGAGTAATGCAGTAGCTACTAAAACTGAAGCTACTAAGGAAGCTAGCCCTAAGGGTATGGTGTATACCTCATCAATACCTGGGTAGGTGAATAGCATTAAATTACCTAAGGCGTTTAAGGTACCGTGCATTACGGCTGGAGGTACTACGGATCCTGAAGCCTCCCTAAGTACGTACATAATTAACGACCAAACACTCACTACTGCCGTGTACATAGCTACGCCTAAGGCGTCTGGGTGGTGTGGTAGTCCGTACTTAAGGAATATTATTAGTGGTGCGTGCCATAAACCCCAAGCAACACCAGTCACTAGTGCTGAGGGTACTAACCCGTACTTAGGCCTTAGTACTGAGTACATTAAGCCCCTCCAACCAACCTCCTCACCAAGAGCTACTACAGCATTAATCGTTACTCCAGCAACCCCCGACATCACTAGTTGGAGGGCTAGGAAACCTAGTGGGTTAGCCTTAATGAGTGCTGACGCAATCACTGCTGACTTACCTAACTCCTTAGTAATAGCTAGTAGTGGGTTAGTGGGTTCTAGACCCCCTAAGTAGCAGATACTAGCACCTAGTAAGTATATTACGTAGGGTATTGAGAGGGCTAGGGGTACGTACTTAAGCCTACCTAACCTAACACCAACGTACTTAAGACCACCCCTAATAGGTACGCCACAGACCCAGAGTGAGGTAATTACTGCTGTGAATGGTGCCCACATACGTACCGTAGCTATTAGGGGGAAGTACGTACGTGGTAAATAACCAGTTATTAGGGGTGTGTCTAGTAGGTAAGCAATACTGAAGGAGGTTAGTACGTAGGTAATCAATACCTTACGTAGGGGTAGTTCGTAAGTACTCATTCCAGCACCTAAGAAATACCTCGGGGTGCGAGGTATTTAAGAATTACCTCCGGAACCACCCCTCCTAAACCTCCTAGGTATGGGTATGATTGATGGGACCTCCCTCATGTACCTTAAGTACTCCTCACCCCAGTAATCAATGAGTTCCCTCTCCTCAAGCCTAATCAGTACGTACCATAGGGGTAGGCATGCTAGGAAGGTAATTAGCCCCCATAGACTAAGCATGAATGCAGGTATGCTTAATTGATTAGTAATTACTAGTGCGTATAGTGGGTGCCTAACTACTGCGTACGGACCCTCCCTAAGTAGCTTAGGGAAGTCTGACGGTAGGTCATGCTTCTTAGGGTACATTGAGTGTACCTTAACCATAGCTATGATTGTTAGTATGAAGACTACTGAAGACACTAACCTAATCACTAGCTCAGCTAAGTAATTAAGTACTAAGGTACCTCCGTAAGCTAGTGATGTGGTACCTATTACTAAGTACGTAGTAGGTATCATGAACCTCCTAAAGACGTACGACCTCATACACTCACTACCACTTAATACTGAGTATACCCTAGTTAAAGACGTTCAGTACATTCATGACTTACCTAACCTAAGTGACGCCTTCATTAACTTAATAACGTACCAAGTAACCCCAATACCTAAGAGTAGGTGAGATACGCCGTAGATACCCTCCCTAACTACTGAATCACCATCGAATAGTGCTTCATTAGCCATACCTAAGCTACCTAAGCCTACGTAGTTAGTAGCTACTACTAACCCCTTGTAAGTAAGTAGCACTACCGCAGCTAATGAACCAATAACTAACACTACCATAGCCTTCCTTAAACCCATTAAGTCACCCTCACTAAGTACTCCGGACTTCATTAGTAGGTAGGTAATCACTAACAAAGTAGTTACTAGTAACGCACCAGCTACTAACGCATGCCCATGCATTAAGCTTAAGTAGTAGGAAGCAAGCAATGACTTATCCAGCGGTAATGAACTCAAGTAAGCCTTACTCACCTCCCTATAAGTAACTCCTAAAGCAAGTGAAGCCAGTATCATCACTAATGAGTACGTAACACCTAACTTAAGCAGTGATTCCCAAGCCCTACTCCTCAACTAACCCACCGAGAAGAATTAACCTATAGGATAAAAAATCTAACTATTCTATAGGGTTAGGAAACCTAACCTAATAAAATCACTTATGAATCGATAAGCACTGCTAACCTACCTAGAACCACCACCAATTAACTCACGAACCTCCTCCCTACCCTTAATCAGTGCCTTACTCTGCTCCTCATCAATCATCTTAAGAACCTCAAGTAACTCACCTACATGCACCTTCTCCTCCTCAGCAATGTCCTTAAGAACCTCCCTAACCCTACCATCACTAATTACCTCAGCCAACTGTAGGTACAGGTTAATAGCGTCTAACTCACCAATAATAGCTAATCTAATCGCTTGAGCGACGCCCTCAGTACTTAATGACTCACCCTTAATCAGGTCTAGGGGGTTCTTAGCTAGCATTAATAACCACCTACCTAGGTACGCACTACTCACTAATATGTATGTACGCCAAGTAATTCAGTGGGTGGTGGGGTGGTTAAGGACTTAATTAGGGAGGCTGCTGAGGCCATACTGAGGTCTAAGTACTTAATAGCGTTGACGGGTGCTGGGGTATCTGCTGAGTCCGGAGTACCTACCTTTAGGGGTAGGGACGGTCTATGGAGGAGGTTTAGGGCTGAGGAACTAGCTACTCCAGAGGCGTTCCGTAGGAACCCTAAGTTGGTTTGGGAGTGGTATGTGTGGAGGATGGGTATAGTCTTTAGGGCTAAGCCTAACCCAGCTCATGAGGCACTAGCTAAGCTTGAGGGTTTAGGGATCCTTAAGTGCTTAATAACTCAGAACGTTGATGGACTACACCAACTAGCTGGTTCTAAATGCGTTATTGAGTTACACGGTAGCTTAAGGAGGGTTAGGTGTGTTAGCTGCGGCTTTAGGGAGGTAATTAATGAACCACCTAAGGAAGTACCACCTAAGTGCCCTAAGTGCGGCTCGCTACTGAGGCCCGACGTAGTATGGTTTGGTGAGGCAATACCTGAGGATGCATGGTCCTCAGCTATGGAGCATACGTACAGGGCAGACGCTATATTAGTGGTGGGTACTAGCGCAGTAGTTGCTCCAGCATCCTACATACCGAGGATAGTTAAGTATAGGGGAGGTAAGGTGATAGAGATCAACGTAAGTGAGAGTGCTATTACCTACATAGCAGACATATTCATTAAGGAACGAGCTGGTGAGGCACTACCTAAGATAGTCGACGTAATCAACGAGTTAATTAGTAGGTAGGGGAGGGTACGTAATCTTAAGGAACCCGAAAGCAGTTACTGCATCCTCATGCGTAGGATACCCTGTGTTCGTGGGTTAGGGAGTGGTGGCTTAACTCACTTAACCCTAACGATAGCTTCTTCAGTTGCTACTGATTCACCATCGACTACGTACTCAACCCTAACTACGTATGTACTACCCCTACCTACCCTTACTGAATACTTGAATACGTAACCCTTAACCACACCCTCATGGACTAGTGAGTTATTGATGAATACCTTAACCCGTACTTCATTACCCCAAGGTACGTACGCTAAACCATCAATAACTAACGCATTACCCGCTACCTCAGGTATGAACTTAAGTAGTGTCGTCTCATCCTTAGGTACGACGATTAATTCCCTACTAACGTACTTACTAATTAACTCACCGTCCTTAAGGAGCTTAGTAGTTACTACGTAGATCCCTGCCTCCTTAGGTACCCAATTAATGAGTAATTCACTACTGCTCAACTCCGTGACGTACGCTAGGTAATTACTTACGTTGCTTGATGTACTTACGTAGGTAATAACTAATGAGTACCTACTGAGGGGTTCTGAGGCATTAAATACCTTAACCCTAACCTTAACCCCCTCACCAACCCTAACCAAGTACCTACTGAACTCAGTAACTACCTCGGTACTGCTTAAGGTGAATGTACGTTCATGGAGCTTAACATCACCGGCAGTTATTACTAAGTGGTTAATGCCCTTACGTAGGAGCTTAGTAGGTATTAGTGCTACCCACGAACCCCCTGAGTACTTACTCATTACGTAGGCCTCACCATTAATTACTAAGTCTACATTCTCGGGAAGTACGTTCTTGAGGGGTGATGAGTCCTCAATACTCATAACGACCTCTAAGTACTTACTACCATCAATAACTACCTCACTTAAGTACACGTAAGTAGGTACCTCACCGCTCCTCAACCTCATCGGTAACTCAACTACCTGGTAATCCCTAACTAACTTAACTACGTAGTTACGTAGTTCGTAGTTCCTTGAGTAAATCGATATTCTGTAGGTGAGGTTTATGGGTAGGTTAAGGAGTACGTAGTTGATGGAGTTAGGGACTAGGGTAACTGCCTTTACGAAGGTCCCGTTAATGAATAGAGCCATTAACTCAAGGTATACGGGCTCCCCAGTAACGCTACTTACTGGCTTAACTACTAAGGTGGCCGTAGCGGGTCTTAAGGAGGTACGGGGTATTACGTAGTACTTACCAGGATCGAGTAACTTATTACTAAGGACTAGGTAGTACTCCCTACCCCCTCCGGGGGTAAGTACGTGGCTAGATACCGTGATGTAGAGCTTAAGTAGTCTGAAGTAGCCTGCACTAACGGGTATTACTAGGTAGTTACTGTACTCCCCAAACGCCTTGTATGACTTACTACTTACTGAACGTACGGTACCTTCGGAATCAATAGCTACTGCCTCACCCTTAACCCTCCTACCTAAATTCACTAGTAGGTAAGCGTAGTCACTCCTTAAATTAACTTCATTAACTAAGTCACTCAACCTAACCCAGTTAGTGTAGTAGTTAGTAGGTCCTAGAGCTACTACGTCGCCGTTGATTTCCTTGAACACTACGGTGTCGTTACTACTCACTATCTTAACCTCATCACCTAGCTTAAGACCGTCGATAGTGATGTCCTCCCTAGCTAAGTAGGTAGAGCATAACCTAGCCTCACCGGACTTACTAATCATTAGTAGGTTCCGGGAACCTAACTTACCCTTAATCACTAACTTAGCCCTACCTAACGCTTCGTTGAAGTCCTTACTACTGACTAACACACTTAATGAGTTATCCCCAGAACCGACACTCACTAAGTACTCCCTACTGATTAGGGAGCATACGTACCTACGGCATACCTTAACCAGTAACTTAACACTATGCCTACCTAAGCTCAACCCCCTAAGTACGTACTTAGTGGAGCTTCCGTAACCCCCACTAACAGCACCTACGAAGTGACCGTCAACCCAATTACCTACTGCGTATATCCTGTAATCCCTACCACCGCTCCTTAAGTCGATGATTAAGTCGCCATTAACCCTCCTCATACGTACGTTAACAAGTAACGCGCCGGAGGCAGTTACTTCGGACTCACCAACGTACAGCGCACCCGTCCTTACGTCCCTTACTAAAGCCTTAATCTTGATTACGGAGGAGTTACTTACGTTAGCTGGTATGAAGGCATTAACTAGCGATAGAACACCCTTACTCCCTCTTAAGTACTTATAAGCTACTGGCTCACCATTAATTAGTACTAAGGCCCTTAAGTCGTAGGTCGATCTGTAGTTAATACCGACTAAGTTAATGCTTACGTACTTGAACTTACTATTGGTTACTGACGTACTTAAGTACGGGTACTTCCTTAAGGTGTAGTTACCACTATCGATGACTAAGTAGTCGTAACCCCTAATACTCAAGCACTTACTAACCTCGTACATAGTGTACGTACGCCAGTTCATACTCAGTAACTTAATGCACCACCTACCCCGTGGTAGGTACATCCCTTGACTCTCTAAGTATGAAGTAGGTACCGTATTAACTAACTCACCATTAATTAATACGTACGTACTAGGTCCTAAGTAACCCCTCAAACCCCTAAACACGACCCTACCTAACTTAACACTCAATACCACCTCAGACCTCACCTGCAGTGACTTGGGGGAGACGTCGGTACGGACTGACTTCACCCCGTAGGTTGGTGAGAGTAACGTGATGTTGAACCTACTTAAGTTACTTAGGTCCATCCTTAGGAGTGCGTAGTCACTACTTCTAGTGAGTAGTGCTAATTCCTCACCATTAATCAGTACTAACTTATTATCTAGTAAGTACGTCGACCCCGGAGCCCACGTAGGTAGCCCGAATACGTTACTGTACGTTAAGTACCTCCTCCCTAAGTACTTAGCATGGATGACGAACCTCATGGAGCGCGCGTAGGTTGGTCTGACCTTAAGCACTACCTCCCTCAACTCCCCGGGAGCGACGTTTACTGTAGTCTCGTCGGACATGTAGGTAATTCCTTGAGGGCAGTTACTCATGTCTGAGCAGTAAGGAGTCACTACTAACTTAACCCTGTACCTACCCTTACGTAGGGCTACTACGTAATTACCTCCGTACTCCTTAAGAACTACTACGTACTTACCGTTAACCACTAATGCCTTCACTCCTCCACGGAGGTCCTCCACATTACTAGTTACTGGTACTACCTTCAGCAGACCTAACCCTAAGTCCTTATACTTTATAATTAACCTACCTTCCCTAGCCTCTTTAGGACCTACTACGTAATTAACTAACTCGCCACCCTCAATACCCAGTCCCAGCAACGTACTACGTAACTTAGGGACCATCTCAAGTACGGAGTTATTACTTATGAATGTAGTACTGCTTAAGCGCCCGTTCTTAAATATGCATGCCTTGACTGTCCCTCCGTAGTTAGTCGGTCCCTTAATCAACGCCTTAATACTTACGTACCCACCAATCCCTAACCCCACCTTAACTACCTTATTACTGTTGAGTACTACCGTGCGGTTAACCCAATCAGTACCTACGCTAATTAACGATACTTCGTAAGTACCCCTCCTTAACCTCAGTAGAGCTTCCGTGTCGTAGAGCCCCTTGAACGTACCGTTAATGAATACAGCGAATAATGGTTTGTTAGTGACTACCTTAAGTGTGTAGTAATCAGCACTTACTTGAGTTACGTAGGGGGTAGTCGCTAGGATTGCAGCTACTACGATTAATGTAGCTACTAAGGGTTTAGACCTACCTAACAAACCCACATCAACCACCTCCTCCCCTCCTCCTAATGATTAGGTAAGTTACGAAAGCAGCTACTAGGGTAGTTACTAGTACGTAAGTCACAACTACGTAGCCGAGAGGACTAGCCCCTGCCTTAGCCTTGGCTACTGAGGAGGTACTCAGTACCTCACCACTCGCTAATCCCTCACCCCTACTACTGCTTAATGGGGTTCCGTAGGTCCCGGTAGTAGTTCCTACTGACTTACTAACCACCTCCCTACTCAATACCTTAGAGTGCTGTAGTACCTCACCGCTTCCTTCGTAAATAACCTTACCCTCCCCGAGGTTAGCTATGTAGGATTCGTGCTTCAGTGAGTACTTAATCACTAAACTACCTACTGAGTCATAAGTAACCTTAATTACGTAGTACCTACCTAAGTCAATGATTACGGACGTGTAGTTACCGCTACATACTAACTCAGGCTTAGCACCGCTACCTACCTTAGGTAAGTAGATAACTACGTAGTCCTTACTGGTTAAGTTACTTAACCTAATAGCCCCGTCCTTAATAACTACCTTAGGCATGCTTACTAAGTAATTAATGATTAAGTTACCAACGACTAACTTCTTGAAGTCACTAATAGCTTCAGTCCTAACTACTGAGTAACTCACTAACCTACCGTCAAGGAATGCCTTAACCTCGACTAAGCCGTACCTTACGGGGTTCTTCATGATTACGTAATTGGTTACGCCGTACCTCCTTAATCCATTACCTAGCTTAAGCCTAACCTCGTCCCTACCTAACCTAACTACGTTCCTTAAGGGTCTGAACCTAATCACTAACTCGTGAGTACCTCCTGAGTACGTAGTTACTAGTAACCTTAACGTACTGTTCAGTCCGTGGATACCTGCCTTACTTACGTAGGCATCAACGAATACCACCGCCTCATCACTACCTAACCCACTAACTAACCTGCTCATTAGGTCGTCAAGGGTGTTTGAGGACCTCATTAAGGCATTCATTAGTATAGTTAGTTCGGAGCGGTTGAGGGTGATTATGGGTGACGCGTATAGCTGGAGGATGGAGTCCCTAACTAGCCTCAGTACGTAGTAAGTACTTAGTAGGTTCACTAATTCATTAATACCTACCCCTTCCCTACTGATTAAGCCACTACCTAACGCCTTAATCACTATCCCTAAGTCATGGTAGGTTGAGTCAGTGAGGTTTAAGGCCTCGATTAAGTCCCTACCCATTAAGTAGTTACTGGATACTAACTTACTGATTAATTCCTTAAGCCTAGCGAATCTAGTACTGAATGAGTTAACGCCTACGCTACTCACGAGGGTGCTTAGGTCCTTAATCCTTGGTGAGTTACTGACTACGTATGACGTACTTAAGTCACTTACTGAGTACTTACTACCCGACATACTGATCTGTGATTGAATCGAGAGTGTCCACCCCGGAGCTATGTTTAGGAAGTACTTGAAGATACCCGCGTATGCTTGAGCGACCTCATCAGCCCTAACTACGGGTACCCCCTTAACCTCGTAGTGTAGTGACTTAAGGACTAACTCCGTACCTAAGGTACCTGCTGTCCACGTACTGTACGCTAGGAAGCCCTCAACACTTATCTTGAGTAGGTATATAATCATTAATTGTGAGGTAGCCCTCCTAAACCCCTCACCAGCCTCCCCGAATACCTCCTTAAGGTTCTTAACCAGCCACGAGAGCTTCTTGGATGCGAAGCTCCTCGATCCTAGACCGTCAATCACTTTAGAGTAGACCTTACTAATCAGTGGCTCGAGTTCCGTGCCTCTGTAGGGTGATACCACAGGTGATTTACTAGCCTCGATTAGCTCCAGTAAAGCCCTCGAACTCTCTAATGCCTTATACCCCTTAAGCTCGTAGCTACTTATGAAGCTTAAGTGCTTAGTAAGTGCCCCTAACGGGTTAGTAGCTAGTGAGTAGGTACTCATGAGGTCATCCATACTACCGTCAACGTCACCTACGAAGCTCGTTAATGTGCTTACGTAGTCAATAATTACCCGAGTAGATCCTGCGTTATGCCTATGCAGTATGCTACCTACTGAGTACTTAAGGAATTCCTTAAGCTTAGGTACTAACTCATTAACTATGTACTCCTCAGCTACGTAATGAGCTACTAACTTAGTACCTAACTTCATAGCCTCATCAAGAACAGCGCCTAAGGCCCCCCGTAAGTCAGTACTGAATACCTTATCCGGTGGTACCGCGTCGTAACCAAGTAGTTTCTTAGTGACGCCTACCCTACTTAATGCTAGGTGGGTTAGTGGTGTAGCTAGTTTAGTGAGTTCATTAGTTAATTCAGTATCTAAGTAGCTTAAGTCGCTTGATGTTAGGTTCATGGCCTTACTCAGTACCTTACCAATCATTACGTTACTAACGAGGCTCTTAATTGATTGACTAATGAACGTATTAACTACTACATTAACGATGTCATTACGTAAGTCACCTACATCCTTAACTAACTCCTCATTGAGCTTATCAAATACGGAGTAACCACCTAATGACTTAAGCTCCTTAAGGTAATTCATGAAGGGGCCTGAGCCCTTAAGTAGGTCCTCCTCAAGGGCCTTAACATCGATTACGTCCGGGGAGGATGCCCTACGCATCTCAGATATTAACTCACCTAACTTAGTAACGTCAATGACGTCCCATAGGAGGTCATTCACGTAGTACACGGACGAGTGTATAAGCTTCACTGACCTGTAGTACCTATTAATGACTACGGCCTCAACTAAGGTAGCCCTAACTAGCCTAGACCAGAAGCTATCCGGGTTGCTTAGGGAGTCCCTACCGTACCTAGGTAGCCTCTTAGAACCCGTTATGTAAGGCCCTAAGTACTCCCTAATCAATCTGACCTTAATGGGTGTCTTAACTAGGATTAACTTACTTAAGTAGTTACTAGGTGCTGAGTAGGTACTTACTAGGTAATTAGCTAATTTACTGCATCTACTACCTACGTAACCACCTAACTCACTACATACCCTACTAACTGCCTTACTAATGACTACTAGCTCATCGAGGAAGTCCGCCGACTTACTAACGCCTTTATTTAGTACGTTCTTAATGCTGGATATTACGGAATTAAGTAGTGTCGCGTCGACGTACTGGAGCTTCTCGAGCTGGGACTCAACCTCTAAGGCATTCATTACCAACGTAACGGGTACGTCAATCTCGACTACGGGTGCCGCACCCATCGTTATGGTCTCATCTATCGTGAAGTTATATAGTTGGGTCTTAAGTACGTAAGCATCGCTTAAGTCATTAATCCTGACGATTACCTCGGCCGAGTAATCACCCATAGGTAACTTAATAACTGCGAAGGGGCTGCTAAGCCTTAGGTTCTTAACCAACTCACCAGTTACTCTATCGTAGATGTTGAGCTCCACGACCAACTTATTACTATTTCTTGAGTCGATTAACCACAGGCTACGTAAGTCACTGAATGACTTAGCTGAGTACCTATCCCTGAACTCGATTAGTGGGTAGTTACTGTTTACGTTAGGCGATATTACTGACTTAACATCCATTAACTCGATGAATACAACCCCCATCAATACCCAGCGCTCAGCTACGTAGTCCAGCTTATTAACGTCGTCGTAGGCGATTATCTCTAACTTAATGATGGGGGGTAACTTACTGCTCCCGCCTTCCCTCAACTCCCTGGAGAATTCCTCGTAGGTAGGTAGCTTAAAGACTAACTTAGCAGTACCTGATGAGTCCGTACTTAATCTCTTAGTGAGGATTACCTTAGGCTTACTTAAGTACCTATGATTAAGGGTGACTACCACCCTTATTGAGTTACTCATTAATGGTTCCTTACCCTTAAGTAGGTGTATGTAGGCAGTGACCTCATCCCCCAGGGAGTAGTACACCTTATTAGTTACTATGTACATCGACTTGATAGTGAAGTTAGGTACCTCCATCCTGACCTCGCGCTTAATGAACTTACCGGCTACGTAGTACGTACCTGCTAAGGTTCCGGAGACTATACCGCCTAAAGTTAATTCGTTAATTCCTTGTAGGTAGGTGGGTGGTGGGCTTACGTACCTAGTGAATCCTAGGGAGGTCCTCACACTCACTACGTACTTATCGTACTTACCGAAGTAAGTTACTCTGACCTTCCCGAACCTACTTAGGTCTAGTACGGAGAAGAGTATCCTAGCCTTTAAGTAGGTATCATATACTGAGTAGTAAGCATCGATGCCTACGTCGTATATGAAGTCATTAGCTTCATTAACTCCTAACACACCCCACCAACTAGGCGGTACCCTATAATCCAACTCACCTATTACGCTACTTGGTATTGGGGCTAGCTTGAGCCTATCGAAGAGACTCATGAAATTACCGTACATTAGGCATGGGAACTTAATGAAGCAGTGACTACCGAAGCTCCTTAGGTTATCGTTAGCCATCCTAGTTAGCTCTACGATGTAGTACCTGTATTGGTATAGGGGGTAGGTTAGCCATAGGTTAGTCTCACCCATGATCTCGTAGGCGTACTTACATAGGGGGTGCATCCACTTATCGAGCCAAGCACTATTACCGCATGGGTCCGTGAAGACTGAGTACTTATACGATATTATGTCGTAGTAGCTGTAGAAGGACTTAACAGCTACGTACTTAGTAACCTTAGGTGACTCCATAATTATCGGTGCACCACTAGGTAATGGCGTAGCCCCTCCTAAGGGGAAGTAAGCCACTGACTTAATCCTGAGTACGTCCCTAGACCTATACACACGGTAGACCCCTGAACCGAATATTGACTGATACAGTACTTGACTACTGTAGGAGTGCTTCGAGTCCCTGTACTCAGTAACCCTCAGTATAGCCTCGCCGAAGTAACCGTAACCCACGATCTCCGCCTTAGTTAAGGAGTTACTCACCTCTACCCCATCCGCTTTAGAGCTCCTAATACTCGCTCCTCTACTACCCTCGAGGATCCTCCAGTACTCAGGACCTACCTTGAAGGTTAGTGTGAATTCCCTTAGTTTAGGGTACTTCATTACCTCATCCTTACGTAAGCCGTACCTAATGAATTCCCTAATTACGAATTCCCTACCCCTAGGTACTATGTATGCCTTGAACCTTATCTTGAAGGTACCTGAGTACTTTCTCGGGTTTATAGTTACTATTAAGTAGTTACTACTTAGTACGTCCTCCCTAACTACTAAGACACCCTTACTACCCTCCCTAAGTGCCTCATTACCAGCTATGAAGTACTGCGTAGGCTGTATTACAGGTACGGTACTCGCTAGTCTCAACCCACGTACTTCATTCCTAGCTAGCTCCTCAGCCCTCCTGAAGTAGCTAGTCGGTACGTACTTACTGGGGGCGCCAATGAATACCCAAGCGGCTCCGTCATTACCTATGATTTCGTAGGTGATCACTATTGATGATGACCTACTGAAGGGGTTTAGCGATGGCGGTAGGTTAGGTAGTTCCTTATGGACCCTCATGAAGTTACTATTGAGTAGTGTTAGGTATAGGTAGTAATTCACCTTACTACTTAGGTAGAGAGGTACTAAGGCGGCGTACTGGCTTAAGCTGTACTTCCTAACCTCACCTAGTAGTGAGTAATTACTTAGTGGGTGCGTTACTTCAGCCTCAAAGGTAGCCCCCCTCAAGAACTTATTGACATAATTGAGCACTAGCTTAGGTCCTAAAGCAATGATTACTGACTCACCCTTAGGCACGGTTATTACGTCACCATCCCTAAGTACCTCACCGTCCTTAAGCGGTTCGTAGATCCCGTAGAGGGGGTAGTAAGGCATTAACTCCCTAACCCTCTTAAGTAGCGGGGGCACTACCTCGTACTTAGGGACTATACCCTTGAAGTAGTAGAGGGATATTAAGTAGTTAATGACACCCTCATACCCAGAGTACGTCCCAGACCACGGATTCCTATACCTCTCAACCAACGGGTTAGGCCCTAACCTATCGGGCCACCTCCTAAACCTAAACGCCTGAATAAGTACGTAGTCACTTAAGCTACGCTTAGAGAACCACACCAAGTAATCACTACTTAAGTCACTACCCAATACATGAACTACCGGAACCACTAATGAAGTAATCACTAACACGGAAACCACGAACGTTAAGCACCTAACTAACCCACTACCCACCAATACCCATTACCGTAAGTGAGGGGAGTAATCAATAAATATGTACTGAGTTTAACCCAACCCGTCAAACCCAGTAAGAGAACTCAAGAAACAATTAAGTACTGAGGAAGCACCTAAACCCAAGTAACCACCCCTACCTAACCCTAGCTCCTAAAGACCCACTACCCCCAAATACTGGTTAGGCCCCCGCAAGTCAAAGCCATACCCTTAAATTAAATGCTTAAGCAGATATGTAACTACTCGGAGCTTCCTTCAATCCCCATTCTAGACTTAGAGATGAGGAAAGAGGGAGGTGTAGGAGCCTAGCGGTTCCTCTGGTTTTACTCTAGATTCTAAGCTAAGATAGAGAAAGGACGAGGGAAGTACTTAAGGAGAGAGTCTAAGCGTGATTGGGGAGGTTAGAGCTAACACTATGCCTAAGAGGTGATCTTTCTGTTGAATTGATACGTGTTAAAAAGTTGTGGATAGTGGTTTATTGACGTGATTCCTGGGTTGGTTTTCCTTGCTTTAGATTATTTTGCGTTATTTTCCTTTGAGTCTCTTTTCTCTGAATAGTCTTGTGCTGAAGTACCTTGCTGCGTAGTCCGGTAGTATGGTTACGATCTTAGCTCCCTTACCTAGTCTGTCCGCGTATTTCCTAGCTACCTTAATAGCTGCTACTACGTTAGCTCCTGATGATATGCCTACAGCTAGTGCTTCCTCCCTAGCTAGTCTCTTAGCCATCTCAATAGCTTCGTCACTTGATACGGTTACGAAGTCATCTATTAAGTGCTTATACCTCCTAACTATGTTGGGTACGAAGCCGTCACCAACACCCTCGATTTCGTGCCTACCCCAAGGACCTTCCTTACCCTCCTTAAACCACCCGTAAGCTACTGGGCACTCAGCTGGTTCAGCAGCTACTACGAGTACGTCTGGGTTCTCCTCCTTAAGGCGCTTAGCAACACCTATTAAGGTACCTCCAGTACCTATGTGAGCTACGAAAGCATCAACCCTACCTAACTGCTCGAGTATCTCCTTACCCGTGGTCTCGTAGTGAGCCTTAACATTAGCCTCATCACTCCACTGATCAAGTGCTAAGTACTTATCAGGTTCCTTCCTAGCTAACTCGAACGAGTACTGGAGAGCCTTACCAGCATCGGACTCACCACCGGGTGTTGTCACGATCTCAGCTCCGAATAGCTTCATTAGTAGGAACCTCTCCTCACTCATCTCCTCAGGAATGACTATCATTACCTTATAACCTAAGTACGAACCTAGGGCAGCGAATGATATCCCCGTATTACCCGTAGTAGCTATTACTAAGGTCATTCCCGGCTTGAGCTTACCAGCCTTCTCAGCCTCCCTAATCATGTAGTAAGCCATCCTATCCTTAACACTACCCGTGGGGTTCATGAACTCGCACTTACCCCACACCTCAGCCTTAACGTCCGGTGGTATGACCTTACTAAGCTTAACTACGGGTGTATTACCTATTAACTCAAGTACGTTCCTAGCTACCCTCAACTAAGACGACCCCGTAGGTGGTGGTACTGCTTAGGTTATATAAGTTGTTCTTAATGCGTCGTTGTTAAATACTTAACCAATTAAAAAGGAATTACTAAGCACTTAAGACCCTCTCAGCGAACTTCTCAACCCTACCCCTGTAGATCAGGGCAACTACTACGTAGATTAAGGCAGTACCTACTAGAGCAACTAGTAAGTCGTGAGTAACGTCACTTAAGGGCTTACCCCACACGATCAAGTCCCTAGTAACCTCGAAGGCACATGCGGGTGGGAAGTACTGAGCGAAGGTCCTTAGGAACGGCGGTAGGAGCTCCCTAGGTGGCCACCAAATACCGGTAATGAATACTAGTAGGAGACCTATAGCTACCGCACCACTAGCTGCCTTACCCGACTTAGTCACTGGCGCTAGTAGTAGGCCTAATGCGTAGGCGAAGAGTGCGGCTACGAAGATCATCCCCAGCCCTAGGTAGTGGAGTGGGTTAGTTGGGTTGATTACGAACTTACCACCGATAGCTAACCCTACAGTCATGATTATAGCTGATACTATAGCAGTAATTACTAGGTTCTCGAGTATGTCCGTAGTTATTAACGATGCTAGACTCACGGGTGATGCTAGTAACCTCCTAAGCACCCCCTCCTCCTTCCTGTAGGCGAAGAACCCAGCAGCTGATACTAGTAACCCAGTCATTACCGACATACCTACAGCACCTACGGCTGTCCACCCAATATTACCTGCCCTACTACTCACGGTCTTAGGTACTACCTTACTTACGTTGGGGTATAGCGGGAATGCTATGCCGTAGAAGAAGTACTTAATGTACTTACTGTAGTTACTGATGCTGAAGTTACTGGGTGTTTGGTTACTGAAGTACTTACTACCGTACATACTCATGTACTTACTAACGAAGTTAGTTGCTTCGTTAATCCTTACCATGGATGCATTAACCATTAATTTAGATAGTAGATTCATTAAGTACCCGTACCTAAGCGATACCTCCATAGGTGATGCCCCCTTAATGAATACCCTCAACCTAATCGGGTACCACAGTATGTATGAGGCCGTAGCGTTCCTAGGTATAACTATCGCTGCGTCGTAGCCCCTCCTAATCAGTAACTCCCTCACCTTACTCAAGCACTCACTACTACTGCATACCTCCCTAACCACCTTAACCTTATAGATAATGCCTTCAGACCCATTAACGCTCTTAAGTACCTTCATGAAGTCCTCAGAGAAGTTAAGGCTTAAGTTAGCGTATGGTGGTGTGTAAGTTAGTTCTGAGGGGCCTGCATCACCATTAATGACTAGTAACTTAACAGTTACTGAGGTCGTTGGTGATGGTATGAATACGTAAGCAACTAGTACGAGCCAGAGTATAGGCCATGCTAGAGTCCAGAACAGTACGTCCTTACGCCTGAAGAACTCCTTAACACCGTACTTAATAATCGTACGTACCCTAACCATACCTAACCACCCACGACCTCCTCCTCAAGTAACTGACCTGTTAAGGCCATGAATACGTCACTCATTGAGGGCTTCCTAATCCTAACCTCATCAATAGGTACGCCCAACCCCACAACCCTACTCATTAGGTTAGGTAACTCCCTCTCAGCATCCTCTAGGAGAACCCTAACTACTTCTGAAGTACCTACCCTAACTAACTCACCCTTAAGTACCTCAGCAACTACCCCAGGCTTACTAGTTATTAACTCAACCACAGTCTTAAGACCTAATACCCTCCTCCTCAACTCATCAGGTGCTCCCCTAGCTACTACCTCACCCCTATGCATTACTATGACGTCGTCACACGCCTCAGCATCCTCACCTATGTGTGTGGACAGGAGTACTACCTTACCATCCCTAACGAATCCCTTAAGTAACTTAATGAATGAGACCCTAGCACCCGGGTCAAGCCCTGTAGTCGGTTCGTCTAGTATGAGTACTTTAGGGTCATGCATTAACGCCATAGCTACTGCTAACCTACGCTTAAGACCACCCGATAACTTAGCAGCTAATCTACGCCTATACTCAGTAAGTCCTAAGTACTCCATAACCTCCCTAGCCCTCCTCCTAGCCTCACTAATAGGTACGTCATACAGTGCAGCCATAGTCAGTAAGTTCTCCTCAACAGTCCTCATCCTGAGTATCCCCTCCTCCTGAGGTACGAAACCAATTAATGCCCTAGCCCTCCGATCCCTCCAAGGATCCCTACCTAAGACACTCACCCTACCTGAGGTTGGTGGTGTAACACCTACTATTATATTGAGTAGGGTCGTCTTACCAGCACCGTTAGGTCCTAGGAGTGCCGTTAGTGATGGCTCCTCAATACTGAATGACACACCCTTAAGTGCCTCAACACCACCGCTGTATACCTTCCTTAAGCCCTCAACACTTAGTAGGGGCAATACCTCACCCTTCCTAGGTAGGGTATTTAAGGGTATTAAAGGGAGGTATAACTCTGTAGGGCAGAGTAGTACCTAGTATTAAATTATATGTAGTAACCACTTACTAGGTGCTTAGGTCTTGAGTAGTGAGGGTAAGGACACGCTAGCTGAGTTCGTTAAGGTCCTTAAGGACGTTAGGAGGAGGTTAGTAAGTGTTGATACGTTGAGGGGAGCCATAATATACATTGTGTGGAGCACCATAGTATGTGGCTACACAGTACTCCACGCACTCTACACGGGCTTAGTTAAGGCCGAGTCAGTACCTAATACCGTGAACTTCATTTACTGGGTAAGCGCCATAGCTATCTTCTACTTCTACCTATTCAAGTACATAGAACCCAGTATCTTCAAACTCGCTAGTAGGTTAGGTAGGGATGTTGAAGCGACTAAGAAGTACTACAAGAGGGCTATGACGTTAATAACTATTGGTTGGGGAGCTTCATTCTCGGCCTCCTTCACGTTAATACCCCTAATAACGTACGCAATGCACTTAAGCTTAAGTGGTGAGTTACTAGCGTCCTCAGCACTACTCTTCGCTTTAGGACTAGGTAACTTAACTATGTTCCTAATACTTAAGTTCTACCTAGGCACTAGCGACTACGTAGTACTTACGGGCTCAATACTACTACTGACCTCCGGAGCTACTGACTACTTCCTAAGTAGGAATTACTGGGACTTCGCGTCCGGTGCTATAGTACTTGTGTATAATTTAATGGGTGTTGCGTACATATTAATGTCATTCAGGACCCTAGTTAGAGATTAGGGGAGTATTAGGTTAGACGGTGCACCTCCTTGTACGAGGAGGTAATAAGGGAGATAATGAGGAATCAAGTACTGTCCGTACCTACTAGGTTAGGTATTATGCTCTACCTACTCTCGAGGGGTAAGGCTTACTTCACGGAGATACAGGCAGCCCTAAACCTAACACCAGGTAATTTATGGAGTCACTTAAGGAGGCTTGAGGAGGCTGGCTACATTAAGATACTTAGGTACTTAGAGGATAGGCCTAGGACCGTAGTTAAGGTTACTGAGAAGGGTGTTGAGGAGACTACCTCATACCTAAATAAGTTATTAGTAGCTGCTGAGAAGGCTTTAGGTAGTGGTACTTAATACATTGAATAATTCACTCAGGGCTTCAGTCCTTAAGTAACTATTATGTGATACTCTTAATAGGTTATCCGTAATTAATTCATTAGTGATGCGGGAGTACGTAATGCGTGGTGTGAGTAGTTACGTAGCAGTAGCTACTTTACTGGCGGTCGTGGTAGCTACTTCATTAGTTATCCTAGTCGTTACGGTGAATTACTCAGGTATTATTAAGGGTGAGGAGGCGGTACTTAAGAACGTAGTAGTTATTGAGGACGTGTATAGGGGTGACCCCGTACTTAAGTTACTGGTGCTTAGGGTTAGGAACGTAGGTTCAGTACCTGCGGTTATTGATGAGGCACTCATTAGTACTGGTGGTTCAGTAGTTAAGGTGGGTATAGGTCCTTACGTAGTGAGGGCTGATTCGGAGGCTTTGATAGCGGTACCTACTAACTTAAGTGATTATGAGGTATTCTCCATTAAGGTATGTGGTAGGGGTGTTGAGTCCTCAGTAGTTACTGGTTTGAGGTTAGCTGACTTACCTACATTGATGGTTATGAAGTGGTCTAAGGTAGTGATTACTGAACGTAGTGGTGAGTCACTACGTAATTACGTAGTTAACGTAACCTTAACACCCTCATGGAGTGGGTGGGGGTACGTACTACCTAATGGTTCAGACATATTCTTCGCTGACTCAAGAGGTAACCCACTCTACTTCTGGATTGAGAGGTTCGACTACGGGTCTAGAGTAGGTACTATATGGGTTAAGGTCCCCTACATACCAGCTAACTCAAACGTAACTATATACATGTTCTACGGGTACTCAAGAACCTTAGGTAGGAACCCGTACGGTAGCTACATGAATCCATACAGGACATTCATATTCTTCGATAGTTTCGAGGGTAGGTTTGAGTGGGTTAATTGGTCATTAGGTATCGTCTACAGAATCAACTCATTAAGTCACGACGGTACCTACAGCCTAGAGAAGGACGTGTACTGCGACCCTAACGGAGGCTATAGGGAGTTAGGTAAGGTACTTACGGGTTCATTCGCTCTAGAGGCTTGGGTAATGAGGTTAAGTAAGACACCATGCTGGTGGGATAGGGTAGGGGTTGTTGATGACTCAATGAATGGTTACGGAATAGGTGTTGGTGTCTACGCAATACCATCAGCAACACTAGGTGGTGTAGGTCCCTACGTATTCATAGATAAGAGGACGAACTCCTACGGAACCATAATAGCCTCAATAGACTCAGTACCTGGTCTAGGGCAGGGTATATGGTACTTCGACAGATTCATAAGGTTAAGTAACGGAACCCTAATAGCTGAGGTCTACCTAAGTAACGGAACTAAAGTAGCTGAGGTAAGGACCGTAGACACTACATACACAACATTCACTAGAGTATACGTATTCGGTGGGTACCCATACGTAGTAGACACCATAAGGATAAGACCATACACAACACCAGAACCGTTAGTGAAGGTAATTAGTTAATCCTAAATACCCATAACACTAACTACCCTACCCTCCTCACCTACATGTATTAGGATTACCTTAACGTCCCTACCCTTCATCACACTTAACTTAGCGTACTCTATGTTCTCCTTAATAGCTTCAAGAATAACCTCAGGTAACTTCCTACCCTTATAGTAGTAAGCAAGAACTACCGCCCTAACATTAGCTCCTTGCTCATTAACGAGTGTATTGAAGTACCTAATGACTTGCTGAGGACCTTCTACATCAGATAACCTATTAGGTATCCTACCCTTAACAACCTTAGCCTCACCAACCACTACATCTGAATTCTCACAGTAAACATCGGGTCTTAAGTGATGATTAATTACTTTCTCAGTCCAGCATTTATGCTTCTTGAATAACCTCATCATGATCCTAAGCATTACCTCCTTAACCGTTAGGTGCTCCCTAGACTCACTAACTTTCCTAGGTTCCCTATACCTCCACGACCTACCAGTTAAGCATAGATTCCTTAAGTAGCATATATCACAATTCGATTCCTCAATACTAGCCTTACACCAACCCAGTATTGATGGTCTAGAAAGTATGAAGTCATACTTAACGGGATCTTCAGGATTTACTGACCTTAAGAACCTCATAACTACATTAAGTGACTCCCTACCCCTCCTTAACTCACCCCTACCCAACATCCTACCAACAACTCTCAGTATTCCCGTATCTAATGGGATAATCAACTTACTCTTACTTATGAAGCCCCATAAGCCTAAGTCAGGGTACTCATCCCTAACTAACCACCTAAGGAATAGATTCACTCTCTTATAGGTTACTGAATGATTAGGTAGTGGTAGTATGCACTTAACATTACTTAGTAGGTCCTCCCTACATGAGCATTTAATACCTTTAAGGAACTGAATTAATGAGTACCTACGCTTAATACCTAAGTTATTAAGTACTGAGACCCACACGCTCCAATAGCTTCCTAGTAAGCAATTCAATATCCCATGAGTACCTCCTAGCTACCTCCCTTAGCCCCGCATTAGCTACTGACTTCGTGAGTATGGGCAGTACTCTCATGACTGGGTCAAATCTGTGGAAGAACTTACTTCTGTCCTTAACTAACTTAAATACCTCCCTAGCCACCTCCTCATTAGATAAGTCAATGAACCTAAGTCCTTTAGAGTCTAAGTACTTCAGTATAGTCATGAAGTTATTCTTAATAGTAACTACCCTCATCTGGAAATCATAGAGTGCAGCTACTAATGCTAGGACTTCAGTATCCTCAATATCTCCACGTGATTCATACCAGTAACGTACTACTTCAAGCATTGAGCTACTTAAGTACTTGTGCTTCACGATGTTATGAAGTACATCTAGGTGAAGCCTTAACTTCCTATAATTAATAGTCTCGACTAATACCAACCACCAAGTACTAATTACGTACTATACCGTGATAGGTCTTACTGAGTAACTCATTAACGTAGTGGGTTAATATGTTGGGTTGTTAAGTTTAAGTGTGTTGTGGTCTTACGTAATGTCTAATATATTCCTTCCTGCTTGGTTCTTGATGTGTAGGTGGTAGTGTGGTTCGTAGGTTCCCGGTTGAGGTTCTTCGTAGGAGGTTGAGGGCTTTTCAGGAGGGTCTTAGGTCTAGGGGTGTTGATGCTGCTATGGTTCGTGTTAAGTCTACGTTCACTTACTTAGTTGGGTTTAAGTGGTTGAGGCCTGCTATGTTGGTTCCTGCTGATGGTGATCCCGTATTCTTCGTTCCTAAGGGTGAGGAGGTTGGTTTTAGTGAGTACCTATGGGTTGGTGAGGTCGTTACTTTTAGGGATGGTGGTGAGTTGATGGGTAAGGTATCAAGTACTGTTAGGGGGCGTGGTTTTAGGGTTGTTGGTCTTGAGTACGGTATTGAGAGGGATGCCTACATACTGTTTTACGAGATGTTTAAGAGGCTGAACCCCGGTGTTGACGTCGTTGATATTTCCGGGTTAGTTACTGAGTTGAGGATGGTTAAGGATGAGTATGAGTTAAGTGCTATTAGGAGGGCTGGTGAGTTAGCTTCTAAGGTCATGGAGGTAGTAGCTAGTACTATTAAGCCAGGAGTTAGTGAGACTGAAGTAGCTGCTGAAGCCTACTACCAAGCACTTAAGTTAGGTTCTGAGGAGCCTAAGGTACACGTTAATGCGGGACCCCACCCTAGGGTGCATGCTGAGCCATTAAGTAGTGTTAAGGTACGTGAGGGCACGGCAGTTACGGTTGTCTTAGGTATTGACTACCTAAACTACTACGCTAACATCTCAAGGACATTCATAGTAGGTAGTAGTGAGTTAGGTCGTAAAGCACTTAAGTGTGCTGAGGAGGTCTACGAAGTAGCTAAGGAACTGACTAAGCCAGGTGTTAAGCCTTCTGAGGTGATGATGGAGCTCGATAAGGTCTACCGTAAGTACGGGTTCCTAGATAATAGGGTACTTGGTTACCTACACAGCGTAGGTCTTCAGGTTGAGGAACCACCAATAACTACTATAGTACCTAGCCATAGATTCATTAAGTTAAGGGAGGGTATGGCAGTAGCTATGATACACTCACCAATACTCATAGAGGGCCTCGGGCAGGTTAAGATTGAGGATACCTTCATCCTAGGTAGGGATGGGTTAGAGCAAGTAACTAGGTTTTAACCTAAACTTAAT
This sequence comes from uncultured Desulfurococcaceae archaeon, assembly GCA_964627805.1. Classification (GTDB taxonomy): domain Archaea; phylum Thermoproteota; class Thermoprotei_A; order Sulfolobales; family NBVN01; genus CAZAMI01. The sequence continues at coordinate 29,079 of CAZVLA010000036.1, read as the reverse complement.
TACTTCAGCAACAACTAAGTAGAGGGGCCCGACACCCGCGTAAGCGGTAGGGATGAGGGTTCCGGGGACGTATTCACCGCGTAACACCCCCTCCCTCTCCTTCTTGAGTAGGTACTACTCCCTAGTAGTAGGTACTCCTTAGTAGGTCCTTTAGCCCTACATCAACTCTATATACCTATATTTACTAGGTAGGTAAGGGATTTAGCCTAAATTAACCACGCATCCATGGGTGCTTAAGTGGGATGTACTACATGAAGCTCCTATGCTACGTAACATTAGGTATAGTCATTATTGTTTCCTCCCTAGCCATGACCGTACTTAAGCCATTAGAAGTAACTAACCCATCACTAATTAAGTCAGTCACGGTAGTAACTAATGACGAGTCCCTACTACCCCAACTCAAGGCTTGGGTTAAATCATTCGGTGTTAAGGGGTTAGTCATTAGGTTAGTTAGTGGTAGTAGTAAGTACTTAAGTAGTGATTACTTACTAGTAACTAATGAACCACCAAGTACGGGAGTTACTAAGGTACCGCTAAGCCTCTCAGCCCTAGTAATCACCTACAACATCCCTGAACTACCCAGTAATTACCACTTAAGACTAAGTCCTGAAGTCATAGCTTTAATACTTAAGCATGAAGTGAGGTACTGGGACGACCCGAGGATTAAGGAGTTAAATCCTGAAGTAGCTAATTACCTACCCCATAAGGAAATCATAATTAATTACTTAAGGACACCCTCAAGCCTTAATGAAGTACTGACCACGTACCTACATGAGTTAGTACCTAGTGAGTGGGGATTCATTAGTAAGTCCTTAAGCCTTAAGTACGGTAATGGCTACGTTAAGGAGTGTGACGTAGCTGAGGGGGTACTTAAGACACCATACTCACTAGGTTACGTAAGCTTAAGTGAGGCTATTAAGTACGGACTCCACGTAGCTTCAGTAATGAATAGGTACGGTAGGTACGTACTACCAACTAATGAGTCGATGAAGTCGTCAGTTAATGGGTTAAGACTAAGTAGCTTCAGTAGCTTAAGGAGTGAGTTAGTAAGTATTATTGAGTCTGAAGGACCTAACTCATACCCAATGACGTACGTACAGTACTTAGTAATTAGTAAGTCAGTTAATGACCTACCTAACTCAAGCTTAGTTAAGGAGTTCATTAAGTGGTTAGTGAGTAGGGGTAGTAAGTACTTAATCAGTGGTTACGTACCATTACCTTCAGAGAGTAAGTAAGTGATTAAGTACCTATAGAGCTATTTAGACTCAATACCACCTCCTAACCACTTATGGAGTGGGTAGGGTTATTGAGTAGTTCTAAACTAGTTAAGCTATATCTAATTATTTAGCTAACGGGAGTGCCTTAATACGGCCTCCTAACTACTTCGTAGTTACGTAGTAGCTCCTTAATGAGTTAATTAATTAGGTAGTCCCAATCTTTTAACTCTTAAGTAGACTACCACTCGGAGTGAGTAGTTTGTTTGGTGGTGCTCATGCTGATTAACCCACTAGTGATACTGGGTCTAGGGTTAGCTACCTACATAGCGTGGTGTATAGGTACTAACGACGCTGCTAACCCAACGAATACCGCAGTAGGTTCTGGTGCCTTAACGCTTAAGTCAGCAGTAGCTCTCTTTAGTTTCTTCGCGTTCGTAGGTGCGGTTATTCAGGGTTGGATGGTTATTAAGACCTTCGGTAAGGGGATAGCTAGTATTAGGTGCGTAATGGATGCTGTAGTCGCTTCATTAACTACTGCCCTATGGATAACCCTAGCCTCCTACAAGGGACTACCAATATCGACTACCCAATCATCAGTTGGTTCAGTACTAGGTATTGGGCTTACCTACCTACTCCTAGGGTATAGTGAGAGCATTAACTACTCAGTACTTACTAAGGTATTCATGAGTTGGGTAGTATCACCCTTAGGAGCTATGGCCTTAGCAGCTACCTTCTACAAATCATTCACGTCCCTATCACGTAGGTTAAGTAGTAGGGGATTCAATACTGAGAAGATCTTTAGGGCATTACTAATTGCTGGGTTAGCCTACTCAGCATACTCCTTCGGAGCTAATGACGTAGGTAACGCAACGGGTGTTTACGTAGCTGTAGTTACTGCCTCAGGTACTTCAGTAAATACCTTCACACCTCAAGTAGCCCTACCACTAGCTGCTTTAGGTGCTGTAGGTATATCAATAGGTGGTTTCACACTAGGTAGGAGGGTAATTAGGACCGTAGCGTACAGGATAACTAGGTTAGACTACGTAACGGGCTCAGCAGCTGGGTTAGCTAACGCATTAGTTGTTTGGGTATTCACTACGGTACCGATGATGGTGTGGGGTTGGGGTATGCCCATATCAACTACACACGCCTCAGTATCGGCTGTCTTAGGTGTTGGGCTAGCTAAGTACGGTAGGAAGGGAGTTAATTGGGGTACCTTCGCTAAGATAGTTGCTTCATGGCTCCTAACCGTACCCATAACAGCCGTTACCTCACTATGTATTAGGTACTTATTAATAACTACACTACATGTATGAGGTGATTAGGTTGGGTGGGTCAACGTGGGCCTGGGTTAGTAGGAGGGTTGAGGCTCAAGTACTTACCGGAGCTATTAAGCACTTAAGTAAGGTAATTGAGGTAGCTAAGGCTACTGAGGAACTCTTCAGTAGGTTCTTAAGAGGTGATTCAGAGGGCTTTAAGGGCCTATGTAGGGAGGTCCATAGGCTAGAGGGTGAGGCTGACGCTATTAAGCGTGAGTTACTTAAGGAGCTATCTAAGGGGTTGATACACCCAATAAGTAGGGAGGAGTTAGTTAGGTTAGTACTGATTAATGACGACATAGCTGTCTACCTAAAAGCAGCTACTAGGAGGGCTTGCTTAGTAGAGCCTAACGTAGTTAGTGAGGGTATTAAGGAGTTAGTACTTAGTATGGTTAGGAAGGTACGTGAAGCTACTGAATTACTTAAGGAAGCTATTGAGGAGTTAAGTAGGGACCCTAGGAAGTCACTAGAACTAGCTGATAGGGTTGAGAGTATTGAGGAGGAAGTTGATGAGTTAAGGATAAACGCACTAGCTAAGGTACTTAAGTTCTGTGATGAGTCCAGGCCATCAGCATGTATAGTAGCTAAGGAGGTAGTAGATGCTGTTGAGAACTCAGCAGATAGGTGTGAGGACTCAGCAGACGTTATTAGGTCAGTAGCTATACTTAGGATTTAATCATTAATTAGTAGGGACTTAAGTAAGTACTTAAAACTTAATTCATCCCTAACGACACCACAACCCCTAAGTACTGAGTCCATAATTAAGTCGTAGTACCTCCTACACATACTTAAGTACTTCATGAAGGAATCCCTACTTAAGAACCAGTCATTAGGTACCTTAACTAACTCGTAGAGGGACCTCCTCCAAGCCTCAAGGAGTAGGGGGTCCCTACCTAAGTAATCAGCAGCTGTTAATACGTTAGCGACACCACTAAATAACTCCCCAACCCACTTAACCCACTCAAGACCCTCACTACACCTAAGTACGTGGTGGTCAATAATAACGACGTCACAGACCCTAACTAACTCCCTAACACCCTCTAAGGACTTCCTAAGGAGTAGTGAGTACGTGCTTAAGTCATTAACGTACCTATATATCGGTGGCCCATCAATAACTACTACATCAGGTCTTAACCTACTTATTAACTCCACGGAACCCCTAAGTACTAACTGAGAACCCGGTGCGTGAACGAACCTTAAGTTACTGAAGTTTACTGAGGTAATAGCTACGTAAGTACTTGAGTTAAGTCCGTGGGGTAGGGGCCAGTAAATACTTAATGGGCCTTCATGATGTGGTGGGTGAGTAAGTAGTTTAATTGAGTTACTTAAGTACCTAATCAACCCCCTAAACCTACGCCTAAACAACCTACCTAAGCCCTCAGTAGGTACGGGTAGGAGTACCTCACTACCCTCCCTCAACCTAACTAACTGAATAGGTAGTTGGAATGGGTTAGCATTAACTAAGGGCACGTGATCACCGTGTAAGTGACTAATGACTACGTAGTCAGTACTTAGTAGGGAATTAAGTAACTCACCCCTAACGCAGTAACCAGTAAGTGCTTGAATGGGGTGTGGATGTAGTCCGTACCTACTAAAACCTAGGGCGACCCCAGGATCAATAACTACCTTAACACCCCTATACTCAATAAAGCACGATAAGCCCCTAACACCTAAAGACTCAGTACCTAGTACCTTAATACGTACCCTAACCACTACCCCCTCCCTAACCCATTAACTACTCAAGAGTAGGTTAGGGGATTCAAAAACTTATTATTAAGCTTAAGTAATTCTAGTTGGGTTCTTAACCCATGCCTGAAAGACCTTGGATTCTACGTGACTACAGCTTATGTAGTGGGTGCGGCTTATGCGAGATTGCGTGCTCCTTAAGGCATGAAGGTACTTTCTGGAGGGAAGCTTCTAGGGTTAGGGTCATTGAGTTATTCCCTGGAGTCACCATACCCTACATGTGCGTTCAATGCCCTGACTACCCATGCGTTAAGTCATGCCCTACAGGCGCTATTAGGGTTAGGGAGGATTTAGGTGCTGTAGTTGTTGATGAGGGTCTATGCACCCTATGCGGTAAGTGCGTTAATGCATGCCCCGGTAAGGTACCTAAGGTAGTTAAGGGTAAGTCATCAGTCATTATATGCGACCTATGCGGTGGGGACCCTGAATGCGTTAAGGTTTGTGAGTTAGTAGGGTTTAAGGCACTCAAACTAACTAAGCACCCCGGTGAAGCCGTTAAGTCCTACTTAGTAAGTCCTGAAGTAATTACTAAGTACTACTTAAGGAGTTGGGGTGTTGATTCTTGAGTGGAGTTAATTACAGGTACTTAGAGGTTGACTTAAGTAGGTGTAGCTACAGAGTAGTTGAGTTACCTAGGAGGGTCCTTAGGGACTACTTAGGTGGTAGGGGCTTAGGTACTTACATACTGTGGAGGGAGTTAGGTAGGGAGTGGGGTGATGTCGACCCACTAAGCCCTAGGAACGTCTTAGTAATGGCTACGGGGCCACTAACTGGTTACTTCCCTGGAGGGAGTAAGTTAATAGTTACTGGTAAGTCACCATTAAGTAACGGTGTCGTGGGGTCTGCAGTATCTACTGACTTATCAGTTGAGCTTAAGGCCTGCGGTTACGACGCCTTAGTCATTAAGGGTGCTTCTAAGGACCCGACATACCTACTAATAACTGATGAGGGTATTGAGTTTAGGGACGCTAGTAAGTTATGGGGTTTAGGAGGTACTGAACTCATTAAGTCATTAAGTAGGGAGTTAGTTGATTTAGGTATTTACTCACTACCCATGGTCTACATAGGACCCGCTGGTGAGTCCTTAGTTAGGGTAGCTGCGGTAATGAGTAAATTAACCCACGCTGCTGGGTACGGTGGCTACGGTGCCGTCATGGGGTCTAAGAAGCTTAAGGCAGTAATTGCTAAGTCACGTAAGCCACTACCTAAGGTAGCTAACTCAAGTAAGGTTAAGGAGCTGTGGTATAGGGTGATTGAGTCCGTAGCTAAGAAGGTTAGTGAGTTTAGGATGTGGGGTACGTCACCAGCTGTGTGGAGGGTGGGTGCGGTAACCAGTTCTGAACCAGTCATGAATTGGAGGGAGGAGTGGCATGACCGTAGGGAATTAAGTCATAACGTACTGAGTTCATTCTGGGTTAGGAAGGTATGGTCTGACTGGAGCTGCCCTATAGGGTGTATGAAGTTATGTAGGGTAGTAATTAATGGTGAGACCTACCTAACCGACGGGCCCGACTACGAATTAGGTGCTTACTTAGGACCTAACCTAGGTATATTCAATCCAGAGGAACTAGCTGCTCTCTCAGGATTAATTGATGATTTAGGTCTATGCGGTATTCAAGTAGGTAATACGTTAGGTCTCGTACTTGAGTTACTTAGTGAGGGGGTACTCACTAAGGATGAAGTAGGTGTTGATGTTAGTTGGGGTGACTTCAGGGGTGTTAAGGAGCTTATTGAGTTAATGGTTAGGAGGGTAGGGTTTGGTAGGTTAATGGGTGAGGGTACTTACAGACTAGCTAAGGAGGTCTCTAGGGTTAAGGGTAGGGACGTAATGAAGTACGCAGTACAGGTTAAGGGTATTGGTGTAGGTGCTCACGGAGTTAGGAGTGGTAAGGACTACCCACAACCAATAGCTTACGCAGCATCCGTACAGGGAGGTGACCACACATCAGTTGCTGGGCTACCGCTTAAGTCAAGGAATTCAGAGGCTTGGAGGGTACTAATCGATAGCTTAGGTATATGCATGTTCGTAGCTTACCAAGTAAGTGATGAGGAACTAATTAACTACCTAAACGCAGTTACTGGCTGGTTCGTAAGTACTGATGAGGTCTACGAAGTAATAGCACCTAGGGTACTAGCTATCCAGAGAGTCCTACTACTCATTGGGGGGCCGGACGTGAGGTGGGATCCTAGAGTAGATGATGATAACCCACCGAGATTCTACGAACCACTACCTACGGGGCCTTACAGAGGCTCTAAAGTAGATCGTGAGGAAGTTAGGAAGGCGCTTAGGGAGTACTACTACTCAATAGGTTGGGATGAGTACGGAATACCTACGGAGGAGACACTCAGGAAGTTAGGACTTAATGAGTTAATACCCATAGCTAATGAATTAAGGAAGGGATTAAGTACTACTTAAGGAATGACGTTATAAGACCTCTTCTTAAGCATTATCTAAGATATTTTAAGATGTAGCTTAAATTAATTAAGTAACCTTACTTAAGGAATTCCCTGCACGCATTAATTACTTCCTTAATTACCTTAGGTGTTTCTTCGTAACTCCTAACTATGTAGGTGTTGGTACCTACCTCCCTACCAGCTAATTCATCACCTAACCAATCACCTATGAAGAGTGCCTCATTAGGGGCTACCCCTAACTCCCTCATTAACTTAATTAATTGCTCCCTACGGTCCGGCTCCTCATCCCTAGTCACTACCTTACTTACTAAGCCCTCAATACCTAACTTAGTAAGTAGTGGTTCAGTAGTTCTCCTTGAGCGTAGAGTTACTATAGCTACCTCAATACCTAAGCTCCTTAACTCCTTAATTAACTCCTTAATACCTACTGGGTACTCAGCACCCTCAACACTCCTTAACTCAGCTTCCTCAATAATCCTTAACGCCTCCTCAAAACCCTCACGACCCCTCCAGTACTTAAGTAACGTAGTTGCTAATGGCTTAAGTGGTGCTCCCTCATTAAGCCCTAGAACCTCCCTAACACGCCTCCTAACGTACTCCCAATTAATCCTCGTACCTACTAAGGTACCGTCTAAGTCAATAATTACTAACTTAAAGCACTTCACTACATACCCCGAAGTCAATTAATTAGTTTAAGGTACTTAAGCAGATAAGCACCTTAATTAGGTGGTTTCAGTGGGTACGGTAGTACTTATCGTGTTAGGGCCTGCAGGTTCCGGTAAGTCAACGTTAGTTAGTACCTACTCTAAGTGGTTACTAAGTAATGGCTACTCAGTAACTAAGGTTAATCTAGACCCAGCAGCTGATTACTTACCATACATTCCCGACTACGACGTTAGGGACTTCGTTAGTGCTAGGGAATTAGCTATTAGGGAGGGCTTAGGACCTAATAGTGCGTTATTAGTAGCTATGGATAGGGTATGTAATTACTTAAGTGACTTAATCAACTACTTAGTTAAGGTAGGTAGTGATTACGTACTAATAGATACCCCGGGTCAGATGGAGGTATTCCTGTTTAGGGAGGTATCTAGTAGGTTAGTTAGTGAGTTAAGGCGTGGTGGCTTCAGTAGTACCTACGCCTTATTCGTCGTTGGTGCTGACTTAATTAGGGATTCTAGGGATTACGTACTGTCGTCACTAATGGCCCTAGCTACTCAGTTAAGGCTTGACGTTGACTCGGCCTTAGTAATTAATAAGGTTGACGTGTTTAGTGAGTCAGTAAGTAGGTTGAGTGGTGACTTAATTAGGGATTACGAGGTAGTTATTAATGGCTTAAGTACTGAGTCACTCTATAGTGAATTACTTAAGGAGTTACTACCCGTAATTACTAAGTACTTAAGAAGTACTGAAGTACCTAAGGTATCAGCTCTTAAGGGGTACGGGATGGAGGAACTACATAGGTTAGTTCATGAGCTTAGCTGCGTGTGTGGGGACCTTACTTAATAGGTAATCCCGAGTACTTACTAGTGGGTGGTTAATTGATTAAGCTTAAGCTAATCCCTAAGGGTAGGTGGGAGGTACTATTCACCGACGACGGTAGGTGGAGGTTAGGTATTTACAGACCCGAGAATGAGTCATTAAGTGATGTTAAGTACTTAGAGAAGCACGACGTACCTGAACTCTTCTACTTAGTAAGGGGTGATGTAGTACTAGTACTTAGTGAGGATGGTAGGGAGATTAGGGAAGTTAAGATGGAGCCTGGAGTAGCTTACATAGTTACTGAATGGCATAACGCCTACAGACCAGGTGGTTGCGAGGGTGTTGCCTTAGTTATTGAGGCATCTGAGGTTAGGACGGAGTACTTGAGGGTTAGGACTTAAGGAGTGTTTGGTATAGGTTTAGGTGCCTCCTAGCCATTCTTAACCATTGAGTCCTTACTGCGTAGCTGTATAGTGAGCTCATGTAGGGTACTACGTAGTCGTAGTTACTTATTACCCACTTAAGTACCTCAGCAAGTGCTCCCGGGTTGTCTGGGGGTACCGTGACTCTAGGTACGTGTTGGTAGAGCTCGATTAACTTAGGTACGCTAGTACCTACGATGGGCTTCATACTACCCATTGAGAGGTGGAGTATACCGCTTACGCTATAGAACTTAACGCTCCTGTAAGGCAGTAGTATGATGTCTGCTAGAGCAGCTAACTTAAGTATCTCATCCCTACTCAAGTACTTCTCCCAAAACACTAGATTAACTACTTCACTTAACCCATCAACGTACTTAACTACGCTAGCATCCCACACCTCACCAGCCACTATTAAGGTCAACTCCCCCCTCCTAACCCTCATTAACTTAAGTGCTTCAAGGAGAATGTCGAGTCCCTTATCACGCTTTAGGAATCCAGGGACTACAGCTATGGCCCCCTCAATACCCTCATCACCTATACCTAAGTCCCTAAGGAGCTCCCTCCTAGGGTAGCCTAGGTACGGGTTTAGTAGGGTCCCGTGAGGTATCCTGAAGATCCTGTGGGGTGCTATTCCTTGATTCCTAAGCTCAAACTCCTGTAGGTGGCTATGGACTATGACTGCATCACATAGGTTTAACCTCCTCTGAAAATCTATCGTACCTACCTCATCAGTATATGGGTGGTGGACCGTATGCATCGTGAATACTACCTTCCTAACTAAGCCCTCCTCACGAGCCCTCACAGCTACCTTAAGGACCTCATCACCGTAACCGAATAAGCTGTAGTCATGCTGTACGTGAAGTACGTCAGCCCCACCAACCTCAGAGAGGGCGTTAAGTAATTCATTAACCCTACCACCACCCCTAACGAATACTGGGTATACGTGAGTACCTGCGAAGCCATCATACCAAGCCCTACCATCACCTACTAAGTCAGATAGTACGTAGAACTCCAAACCCCTACTAATCGACTTTAGTGAAGCAATCAACATCCTACAGTACTCAGCAATACCGCAGTGTGATGGTGGGTATGAAGATATGAATACAACCCTCACGGAAGCACCCCTAGGAAGTATTACCTACAGAAAGTAATAAGGAATACCACATTAGCTATGCTATTTATCACATAAGAGTTAAGCACTCAGCTTTTTATTTAATGCTCTTAATGCTGTGTTTTAATTCAATTTAAGTAAAATAAAACTTAGTGTCACGCACCCTATATGCTAATGTTCGAGAAAAAGATAAAAGAACTGAAACTTTAAAGAGAATTGGAGAAGGCGTCTATATTGAGATTAAATATAGGAGCTAATAAATTAGCGACTGTGACGGTGATATTAATAGTGGCTTCTGTAATCGTAGCTATTATTACTATGAAAGGTGTTTGGGCGGGAAGCACAAATAACATAAGTACTGTGGAAAGTGAGCATAACGTCCTAAGTACCTCCGATCCTGACTGCTACAATTCAGGTAGTAGCTCCTGTGACTCTATAGTTGTAGAAGCGTGGATTACGGGAACAGATCCTTATAGTTCTAGTGGTGGCGGAAGAGCAGACGGATATGTTGTGGACGGAGGAATATGCTGCGTAATTACTGCTGCAGCACGTATGGACTTCGGTTATCGTCTTTTAGGTGAGTGGTTTGTCTACATAAGGGTACTAGACTTTGACGGATCCGTTTCAATGACATTCTATCCCGCTGGTGATGCGACATCTACATCAGTGGAGATTAACTGGTGTGACAACGTAAGACCTTCCGTAGAGGCTACCTTAAGTGGTCTATGTCTGAGTTAAAAGAGGTGATGTCCATGAAGCACGTTAAAATAGTATTAATAAGCTTGATCTGCGCTATTGTGATATGTTCAGTAACATTAACGATAGTACCCACTTATAGTTACTTACGAGTGAGAGCAAGCCTCACTAAGTACCTAGTGTATGAAGTAGTGCCTTACGGTAGTTTAAGCTCCGGAATGGCGCTGAGTATGTTTAAGGATGACCTTAGGAAGGTAGTTGGTAGTACAGACTTAAGTAGTTATAGGTTCGTAGTACCCCTACACAGTAACTACACACTATACTTAAGGGTTAAATCGCTAATCGCCAGTGGGTCTAAATTACCTAAGGATGAGATTCTTAAGTATTTAAGGGAGCTTGAAAGTACCTCCTGCATCGTAGTATCTAAGGAGTTGAGGATTATCATACATACCTACGGTAGCGGTGAGTACATAAGAGCTAAGGTAACTCTAAGCTTTATTAACGGAATAGCTACTTGCGGGATCTCCTACAAGCCGTTACCTAAGGTCAGTAGTAGGTGGATTAAGGTAGGTAATCATTACATCGCTAAGTTCAAGTACCTAAATATAACTAAGGAATTAACGGTTAATACGTATACAGGAGCTTCTAAGGGAACTAACGGTGAGTTTCTAGGTGACTTCATATTTAAGCTAGGGAATTACGTACTAAGGAGTGGTGAGGCATTAATAATTTATAGGTTATGGAGTGAACCCTCATTAAGTATTAAGGAATCACTATACCCACTAGCTGATGTCATATACTTAAATAAGGTAGGTAATTCACTTAAGGCATCAGGTATTGAATTCAGCAACAACTACAAAGGACTACCCAAGGGTACTTTACTCATGGATGAGAGGATCCTCAGAATACCTAAGGAGTTAGTGAGTAAGCTGGTTAGGTGTAGAGAGTTAATTAAGGCACCACCATTCATCAGGCACTGCACTTATAACCCAAGTAGTGAAGAATTCATTAAGTGGAGCATTGACTTAAGTAAACTACGTAGGTTATGTAGATTCAAAGTAGTTAAGCTAGGGAGTACTGAGTACGTAAGTACCTATAAAGGATCTAAGGCTAAGGTGTTAACGACCTACTACGGTATTGAGGTAGGTAGCAAGTCGTACGTACTCGAGTTAAGCCCCAACCTAGAGAGCATGACGTACATGAGTGACGGCACACTAAAGGAGGTAAGTATGAAGGTATTCAACGGACTACTAACACCTACCCTACCAAGCATCATAACTAAGACCTTCGGAATAGGTAATGAAGCACTAGTAAATGCCGAGGAGATACGTATGGAGCTAATCAGTAAGTAATGAAATTAAACTAGAACCACGCGTTTTCTCTACATCTAAACCCCATAAACTACAGAACCGCTCCTTAATCCTGTTAGGTATGTAACAATCGCACTCAATACCTAACCTAATAGTGTTTGGGGGGTCCCGACCGCCCGCTTCATCCGCCCGAGAAGCCCCTCGGGTGTCTGCGGCACTTACTTAATCCCTTCAAGTCTTTTGAGCTTAACCTCAATACTGAGGACTTACTTCTTGACTTAATTCCCTTAAGTACTTCCTCACGACATACTTCCTTAGGTATATTGGTGGGTGCGTACTTAGTATGAATGACGCGTACCCGACCGCAGCTACCTCACTTAATTGAGGGACTATGTAGAGCATGTTCCTTAGCTTAGGTACTAATGAAGTACTACCTACTTTAATGTTTGAGGTAGCGGCACGTATCTTATCTAAGGCAGTAGCTATTGCGTCGTTCCTAGTAGTGCGTACTGAGTATATATCAGCCATGTGCTCCCTAACCCTACTGAACGCTAGTACAGCTATGTTCAGTACCATAGCTAAGGCAGTCACTACAGCACCGAGTAGTACTAGTGTGAGGCCAGCTAACCCAGCCCCACTACCCTCCTCCCTAGACTTAGGTGCTTCAGTAATTAGTACGTAACCGGTAAGTAGTAACGTAAGCCCTAGTAAGTAAGTCAGCATGGGGGTGAATGAAGTTGCGAGCATGTATGAATTGTCGTGATGTGCTAAGTGACCTAACTCATGAGCTATTACTGCCTTCACCTCATCCCTACTGAGTACCTTCAGTAGTCCCTCATGAATCACTATGGAGCGCTTAAGCACATTACCTACAGCGTAAGCGTTAGGTACTTCACTATTAACTATACGTACCTCAAACCCCTTACTGTATCCAGCATCACGAGCTACGTCACGAGCTAACTTAAGGACCCAACCATACTTACTACCTAACCTAACCTTCTCAGTACCTACGGTGAGGACGTAGGGGGTTATTAAGTACTGAATAATTAGGTATAGAGCTACAGCCGCTAAACCAGTAAGACCTAGTAAACCAGTGAGGAGTACTGGTATGAGTATAGCAGGTACTATAGCTAATGAGACGAATAAGCCTGTAGTGAGTGTAGCTACCTTAATAGCTTTAGAGACCCTAACACCTCTCCTAATGAGGTAGTAAGGTAAGTAACTACTGATTAATGACCCAATAACACCTACTACTACGCAAGTAATTAAGTACCACATCAATGAGGCCAAGACGCCACCTCCTAAGGTAAGTACCTTCTTAACCAAGATAGTAAGGTACTTGAGTAGGATTTAAGGCTTTAGCTAGAGAATCCCCTAAGTACTTAACCTCCTCAACTCGAGCTTGACGCTACCCTTAACTAACTCTACTACTGCGTAGTACTTCCTGAATAGTGGGCCTGGATTCACTACTGTAGTACTACCTATGGTCTCAGTACCCCTACCCTCATGTATGTGCCCGCATATAGCTAGTAGTGGTTGCTTCTCCTTAATGAACTCCCTAATAACTACGGAGCCAGCATGTATCCCGAAGTAAGTCCTATCTAACTTAGTCCCGTAGGGTGGGGCGTGTGTTAGGAGTATTGACTTCCTAAAATCACTCACTACGACCCTACTAAGTAATTCCCTAAACTCACCCTCACTTAACTCAAAAGCAGTTCTGAAGGGGGTCTTAGGGGATCCACTAACACCTACTACGTAATACCTACTTAACTCAGTTGAGGATCCGTGAAGGACTAAAGCACCTACTGAGGAAACCTCCTCACTAATCCTCGGTGGGTCCATATTACCTAACACAGTAATTACTGACTTACCGGAATCAACAACAGACTTAATAACGCTACAAACACCCCTCAACCCAGAACCGTAGTGAGTTAAGTCACCAGCAATTAGTAACGCATCAAAATCACTGACAACATCAACTAAGGACTTAAGATTACCGTAAGCACCATGAACATCAGAAACTACTAATAACCTCAAAACACCCACCCTAACAAATATGAACTAAGCACTTCAAAACACTTACGACATTACTGAAGGGGATTAACTAAGGGTCCTTAAGTACTAACTCCATGAGCTTCACTAAGTGACTGAAGGACTCCCTAAGGAGGCGTGGCTCAGCATCCACTACCTCCTTAATGACGTTAATGCTTCGCTCCCTAATGAATTCCTTAGAGTTACTTACATTACTGAGTTCCGAGACGTTAACTTCACCTTCAAGCTCGAGTAACTTAATTACGTGGTCCTCAAGCACGTGTTTAGAGAATTTATACTCACTAATGCCGTTAACTGCTACGTAAAACTTGAGCTCCCTATCATTAGCCTTAATTAAGGCCTTAAATAACTGACTACTTACTACGTAGTCATTACTAAGTACAACATTAATACCTCTAGACCTTAAGCTATTAATTAAGCTCCTAAACCTACCCTCATAGCTTAACTCATCAGCATCAGTAACTACAGCAAGTGCCCTCAACCTCCTAGATAACTTAGATAGTAACGCAATAGACGGTACTAAGCCATAGACCCTATCAATACCCTCACAATCACTAATAGCTACTGACTTAGCACTAGTTATTCCTAACCTACTACATAGTGACTTAATAACCTCTACTTCAGTCCTACCTTCACAGAGGATAAAAACATTAAAACTCTTGATATCACTAAGTACGAATACGTCGAAGCTCCTCTCACTAGGCTTTAGCTGTATTAGCATTAATACCACCTTCTCCCGTCACAGCATGTCTAAGAATCTAGGATCTATACCTAAGTCTGTTAGTAACTTAAGGTCGGGTTGGTTAAGTCTCCTCGTAATTAACGCACCATCCTTACTCCTCTCTAAGTGTATTAGTGACATCTCAATACCTAATCTCTTAGCTAATTCACTACCTACCTTAATGAACTCCATACTATGAGTACTTACGACTACCTGCGCACCATACTCCTTAGCGTACTTTAGGATAGCCTCCGTAAGTACCCTCATCCCTCGGGGGTGTAACTTACTCTCGGGCTCCTCAATAAGTATTAACTTAGGCTTAGTAGCTAGTAGGAGGAGCATCGTAAGTACTGCGTGTCTAGCACCATCACCTAAATCATCAATCCTTACTGCAGTATTACTTAACTGAAGGAGGAGTACCGTATCCTCACCTACGGGTGCGTACGTAAGTCCCTCAGCATCAACCTCAAACTCCTCCTTAATAACCCTCACAACCTCCTTATCAAGCCTCTTAGAAAGGACCTTAGGCCATGAATACTTCTCAACAACTCCTAAGTCGCGGAGTAGTGCCTCATCAATGAGTAAGGTACTCCTTAGCACCTCAGTAAATACTGGGTAACACTCTGTGAAGTACTTAAGTACCTCTTCATGAGTGAAGGTAGCTACACCCCCCTTAAGTGCCTTCCTCGCTAGGTACGTAGTACCTCCACGAAACCCCAGTAACTCGTAATGAGTGTATGCAGGACCGAATCCCTGCGTAATCCTCTGCTTAATGCACTCATGCATTACTAACCAAGTAGGAGGTGATGTGTTGTGGTAGATAAGTAGTTCTCTCCATAAACCCCTAAATTTAATAGCTATCCTAACCTCCCTACTAGTATCCATTGAGTACCATAGAGCGTAGCTAGCGCTCCTCCACCTACCCCTACCTCCGCGTCTGTAGACTACGTAGTCGTACTTACTAGTGTTACGTACCTCGTCAGTCTCCTTGAGCCATGCTGAGGTTAGGTAGAGAGCCTCAAGAACCGTTGACTTACCCGCACCATTCCTACCAACTAATACTGTGAAGTCACTGAAGCCCTCAATCAACCCCTCCCTAATACCTCTAAACCACTCAATCTCTACAGCCTCAATGAATTTCAAGATCTAAGCACCGCCAAGTAATGTTATTGGGTAGAGGTATAAGTACTTGAGTTAGTAAGTACTGCGTAGTTATGAAGTACTTGAGAGTCATTAGGATTAGTAACTGAATCTTAACTCATGATCAGTATATTAAGGTGATGTCAGTGGGGTGGTTACGTGTTTTAGTGGTTCTTGATTTTAAGTACTTTGTACGTGAATGTTAGTATGTCACTGTACTCCCTCACCTTAGTCTCTGGTGTAGCTCCTCTATGCCCGCTCCTAGTCTCTACTCTTAAGTACGCTGGAGCTCCTACGGACTCTAGCTTAGCTACGAACTTTAGTGCGTGTGCTGGGTGTACCCTATCGTCGTGGAGTCCTGTGTAGACTAGTGTTGGTGGGTACTTAACCCCCTCACGTACGTTATGGTATGGTGAGTACTTAATTAGGTACTCCCTATCTCTAGGGTTGTCCGGGTCTCCATACTCACTAATCCATAACTTACCTATGTAGAGTTTGTGGAACTTAAGCATATCAATTACTGGGTACCCGATAAGTGCGGTGTCCAGGAGGTTAGGTGATTGAGTCATTACGGTAGCTATTAATAACCCACCATTACTAACCCCCCACCCAACCGTCCTTAAGCCCTTACCCCTAACGTACTTAAGTACTGCCTTAAAGTCCTCAAAGACATTCTGCTTCCTCTCCCTCATACCTAACCTATGCCACTCCTCACCAAACTCACCCCCACCACGTATGTTAGCTACTACGAAAGTACCCCCGTCCTCAATGAAGGGTATTAGGGGTCCTAAGTAGAAGGGCGTTACAGGTATTCCGAAGCCTCCGTACCCGTAAACAATAGCTACGTCAGCCTTACCACTACCCTCACCCTCAATAATGAATACGTGAACTCTAGTACCGACACTCGAGACTACCCAATCCTCACTAACCCTAACCTCAGTAACTTCACCACACCCGTAGAACTCCTCAATACTTAATGCATTCAGGTCCACAACGTAGAGACTTGCTGGCTTACTGAATGACTCCCCCTTAAGTACGACTAAATCCTTGAAGGACTCCATAGACTCGATACTTAACGGCTTACTAAATACGAACTCCTTAATTAATGAGCCCTCAGTACTGAAGATCCTTAACCTACTTGAGGCATTAATTAAGGAGTTAGTGACTACCATACCCCCAGCAATAACTGCTTGACGTAGTGGGTACTCCTGCTCAGGTATGACCTCCTCAACATCACCACCGACTACCTTAACTACCCTACCCATACCCCCACGATCGTGAATCACTAAGTAAGCCTCGTCACCTACGTAACCTACGGGCTTAATTAAGTAGTCACCAACGTCAAGTAGTACCGACCACGTACTAGGGTCTCTTAAGTACCCCCCACAGACGTAGGTACTACACCAACTACGCCACACAGTAATGAATATCCTCGACGGGTCATTACACTCCTCTAGGGAGATCATGTAGTTAGTAGGTAATCCCTCACCAAACACTAACTCCTCAACACCACCACCTAACTCCCTAAGGAAGACACGCTCCGTAGGTGCCTCAACACCATCTACTGACTTACCACTCCTGAACATCCTTACGTAGTAGTAGCGATCCTCACCACACCAAACTAAGTTACCTACGGTACCGCGTAACTCATCAAGTACCTCGTGAGTACCTACGTCAATTACCTTAATGAATCCCTCATCACTACCTCCGAGGGTGTATGCGATACCTAACTTACTACCACTAGGTGATGGGTAAACCTCAGAAATAACTACCTCCTCACCTAAGTTCTCACTAGATATGATGCTCTCCTCACCACCACCCCAACGAATCAACTTAACTACGTACCTACTCAACTCCCTAACAACTACGTAGACACCGCATCCACAGCACTTAAAGCTCCTTACGTAAGGTACCCCAAGGTACTTCCTAACCCTACTAACGAACTCCCTAGGTAAGTCATCTACGAACTCCCTAAACCTCCTATTACGCTCCTCAATGAACTTAAGGGTCTCCTCACTACTTAAGTCCTCAAGCCATGAGTAAGGATCACCCACAGCAACACCCGAGTAACTACTTCCTTACGTCATTACATAAAAGTAATGAGGTTTTGTAGGTGATGCGAGTAACTTCTTTCTTAATGCTTAAGTTAAGTAGGGAAAAAGACTTAGTTACTTTTTCTTAAGCTCCTTAATCCTATTCTCGAGTATCCTTAACTCCTTACTTACTGTTGATTCGGTTAAGTTAAGCACCTCCTCCTCCCTACTTAAGTACTCCATAGCCTCAGCCCTGCTAACCTCAATCATTACCTTACCCACGCTTAAGTATATCTTAGCTTCATTACTTACCCTACTAAGGAATTCCTTAGCCTCCCTAATCCTCAGTAACTCACTCTTAATCCTCGTTAACTCCTCCTTCAACCGCTCATACCTACTTACGAGTTCAATAACTTCATTACTGCTCAACACTCAGTACCTCTACTCCTTAGGGGACTCCCTAATCTTAGGTATTAATTCATTAATCCTTCTGTTAATCTCCTCTAACTTCCTAAGTAGGTCGAGCCTAAGTCCCTCAAGCACTTTAATCCTATCCTCCAAGGACTTCCTAGCCTCCTCAATACTTACTTCAATACTTAACCTACCGCCAACACCCATAATGACCGTGTCCGTACTCTCAATCCTTGCTCTTATAAAGTTACCAGCACCTATAGGTACTAGAACTACCTTACCAGATCCCTTCTCCTTAACATAGTCTAGAACCTCAATAGCCTCAGCAAGATCCCTTATAGTGTCGTTAATGGCGTCGATCTGACCCCTCAAGTACTCGGACTGAGCTATTAAACTCCTTAACTCATCCTGAAGCTCCTGAGGAGACACCTTAGCCTTACCTGCCTCCTCACCAGACATAATAAACACCGTAAATAATTATTACACATTTATTAATAAGTATTTGGTATAAATATAGTAAATACAAGTATATATAGTTATAACAACTCTACAGAATAAGCAATCATAGACCTAACTTTAAAGTAAATCACCTAAGAATTCGTAAACAATCAATTATGAATCCAGGAAAATCACGTACCGTCTGAGTAAGTAACTAGACTGTAGGTACTACAGATCCACGCACTCCTATAACGTTAAGTAATTCCTCAACGTAGAGTACGCTTGGCCGAGCTTCATAGTACCCAGAACGTATTGAGGAACTGCACCCTCTGCCCTAGATTAGAAGGCTTACTCCGTCCATGACGTAGGTTGAGGGGGGTTATTGAGGGCGTAACTACACTACTTAAGGTTGCGAAGGTCAGTAACGTGGCGGGTTTATCTACGTATTCACGTACTATTACGTGGGGCTAAGTCGTGGTTAGCGTTATTGCCGTTACAGAGAGGGTAGCTAGACGTATTCGGGAGGAGGCCCGTAGGCTCGGTATTAGTGTTGAGGAGTACATCCTCGAGCTCATTACGCGTGACCTCGACCCTAGGGATAGGGCTTTAGAGTATGTTGAGGTGGCGAAGGAGCTACTTAAGCAGGCTAGGGAGGAGTTAAGGAAGGGTGATGTAAGGCAGGTCGCTGAGAAGGTGTGGGGTGCGGCTGCACTAGCAGTGAAGGCGTACGCCTCCTGGAGGGAAGGAAGGAGACTAGTAAGCCACCGAGAACTATGGGAGTACCTTAATAGGATAGCTACTGAGCTTGGGGAGTGGGTTATTCATGCTTGGCACGACGCTAACGCCATGCATACATGCTTCTACGAGGGTTGGTGCACGGTAGGGAGTGTGGAAGCTGCGTTAAAGCAGGTAGGGGAATTCGTTAAGGAGGTGAGTATTAGGGTTAAAGAAGGGGGGTAGGTCAAGGTCACCCACTCCAAGAACGCCTAACGCCCTATCTGTGGGGGGTTACGTATTGGTGGGTCGGCATTAGGTGATGCGTGCTTAATCCTTAACCTTATTAGGTGATTAACGTAGCTCCTCCGACGTACCTGCCTTAGTCGTAGCTTATTACGCATACCTTACCGAAGATCCCTAACTCCGCAAGATCCCCAGCACTCGCTGTTGTAGGTACTACCCTAACACCTACGGGCCTCCCCTTAACTCTCCATATAGCGTACGCATCGAGTATTAAGTTCCTTAACTCGTTAATACCCCACGGAACTACCGCCATGTCTGGGCCGGCAACGCAGGTTACTGTGTAGGTTAGGAGGTCCCTCACCTTCAGTTCCCCTACACACCCTAACTCCTTAAGTCTTGAGTCCTCAGCGTAAGGCATCATTACCTCATTGAATCCTGAGGCGTACTCAGTAGTTAATACCTCCTTAACGACTTCATTAAGCTTAAGTACTGCGTAATTCACTCCCACTGACTTTAGGTTAAACCCCATTAGCTCTATGAGTCCCGCAACGCTCTCCTCCATCCAAGGTGATAGGGAGTAGTCAGCAACGACTCTATACCCAGCACTACTTAGGATCTCTAGAGGCCTCCTAAGCTCCTCCTTAACCACCTCAACACTTAACCTCCCCCTAACCACCTCAGCCACTAGGTCTACGTAGAGGTATGAAATACCTAACCCAGCCCTACCGGAGCTCGTTGAGAGTGGGTAGTACGGGGTCTCAAGCACCTTATCAGAAACTAGGACAGCGACCTTAGCCGCACCAACCGGGTCTACCTCAGCTACCTCGTGAATTACTTCGGAAGCTCCTAAGGAGTACCTACCGACGTCCTCAATCAGGCCGAGTAGAGGTACGTAGAGGCCTTGGGAGGCAGCCTCAGCGACCTCCTCACCACTCACGTAGCTCAAGTACGCACCACCTACTGAGACTAAGTACTTACTAGTATCGACCACATCCGTCAGCACGTCAGTTAAGTAGCTGAGCATACGTGGAGGAGGCTTAGGGAGGCTCAACCTCAGACTCCACACACCGTAACCCGCACCCTTGAGGTAATCAGAAGCAGTACCGAGGACGCTGAGCCCCTCCTCAATGATGCCCCTAACGCACTCCCTCCCCCAATCACGGGGTACCTCAGTAAAGTACGTTAAGGACCTAATCCTCACGCAACCACCGCTGTGATGTTGCTTCTAACGAAAATAAGGTTCGGGCCCAGCAGAGGGGGTGTCGGGGCTCTATGAGGTCTTAAATACTAGGTTTAGTGCTGGGTGGTAGGCTGGCTTAGTGAATTCCTCTAGCGTTGCTATGCTAGCGTATGCCTTCTCTAAGTCCCACCCAGCTCTCCTAGCTATGCTCACTAGCTCGTGGATGGAGTATACCCTCTGCGAGGTCTCTAGCGTGTCTATGAGTACTAACGCGTTGCCTTCCTTCCTATAGAAGCTCCACGTCGATACGTACCTCGAAGATAGTAGGTCGAGCCTCGACTCCTCAACAACGACGTAGTCGCCTAAGTCGTGCCTGCTCTCGAGTACTCTACGGACGCTGAAGGCTAGTATGAGGTGGTCCCTATTAGCGTGCTGTAGAATCAGTAACTTACCGCCGTCCTCAACTACCTTCCTACACCTAGCTAGGATCTCGAAGTCAGTAACCTCGTCGTAGTACCCTAGGACAGAGGTCCAGTAGAACAGCACAGCATCGAAGCGCCTAGCACCAACAACCTCATCCACCCTCCTAGCATCACCAACTAAGAACTCCACCTGAACCCCTTCCTCCCTAGACCTCCTAACGGCCTCACTGATGTAGGTCGGGGACACATCAATACCGACGACGCTGTAGCCCAGCCTAGCTAAGTTAATAGCTATCCTCCCACTACCGCACCCAACCTCAAGTAACCTAGCCCCTCTCCCCACACCATGGATCTCAAGTAGTCTCGAAATGAGTCGAGCCTCCTCAGGAGCTAATCTCCACTTAGAGTTCATTAACTTGAGGAAGAGGTCGCTCCTCTCAACGAAGAACTTGCGAACCCACCCCTCGCTCCGAGACACCCTACACCCTACCCCCAGTAGCTACCTAGTAAGTAACTGTAGTACTTAAGTATGGTGTGTAGCTATATTGAAGGACTTCCTAGCCAGTTGAAGTAGCATGTAGTGAGTGCGGGATCCCTAACCACGTTCTCGATGTAGTTGATCACTGCTTCAATGAATTCTAAGCCTTGGCTAAGTGATGCCTTGAGGGGGTCTCCCGCAACTCCGTACTTACGGAGATCCCTGCATTCCTTATAGAGCTCAAGGTTCTTGACGAGGTCACTATCTATAGCCATGACAATGCTCGTCTCCCACGTACCAGCATGCTTATCTACGGATGTATCGACTAGACCGAGGTCTTTAAGGATCTGAGACACGTGAAAAACAGCTATAGCTGCATCACGTTCTCTACAGAGTTTACTGCACGCATCAACGACGGAGTTCTTCATATCAGGACCTCCGTGCCCCATGACTACGATGAATCTCCTCTGCCCGAAAGATATGAAGTGCTCGAGAATAGACCTCAGGTAATCCCCAAATACCTTAGGTGGTACGTACACATTCCCAGGTCTTACGGGGACTGCGATAGTGTAAGTTATTGGTGGGAGTGAGACCCAGCCATTCCTCTCAGCTAGCTTATCAGCTATGTACGAGGCTATCAACACATCCGTATCTATGGGTAGGTGAGCCCCGTGACCCTCAACCGAGCCTATAGGGAGAACTAGAGGTCCAGCACCCTTCTCTATGTACTCCTTAAGCTCAATCCACGTAAGATCGCGGGGGTACATGAGCTTAACCTCAGTATAAGTAATTTAGTCTGTATTAATTCGTGATTACTGTACTCATGAGTGGTGAGGTACTACGGGTAAAATTCATGGTGTGTTACTTACGTTACTTAAAGCTACGTAATTCCTGCCCTACTAAACCTAGCTATTACTTCAAAAGCACCCACTACTAACTCCTTAAACACGTCATTAACTCGCTTGCTTAATTCACCCCGAAACCCGCAATCCTTCCCTAAGACTACATTGTCACTTACAGCAAGTAGTGTGAGGGACGGTATGCCAGCTAGGTAGCTGAGGGTGTAGATAGTTGATGTCTCTACATCCACGCACAGAGCCCTACACCTCCTCCATACCTCAACACGCTCGGGAGTCTCAGCAAGCATAGCTGACGTCGATACAGTCACACCTAACCACAGCCTTGACCCGAGCTCTGCAGTACGGGGCTTAAGTTCTTCCACAGCCATAGTTACGAGCCTCGGGTCAGCAACAGCGGGGAAGCGTGGGTCGACGTAATGTGCGGTAGTATCCTCATCTCTTAGGGTTGCTATAGGTATGACAGCATCCCCAATCCTAATACCCTCCTGCAAGGCCCCACACCAACCCACACCTACTAATGCTTTAGCTCGCCTCATGTGAGCTAGTGCTACAACCCACTCAGCATCAGTTAATCCACCACCCATAGCTATAGCGGAGACCTTAACATCCCTGAAGTAGCCCGTGAACGTCTTTATCGTTCTTGAGTAACCAGACACGTCATTAACTTCATTAAGTAACTGCGGGAAAACTTCGTACCCACCACCGAGACCAACAACTATGTAGTCACTAAGGAGGCTTAAGTCACCATCACGAACCATGAGTTTCCTAACTGAATCCAGTAGGTAGCTAGGGCAGCGAAACACCCCCAATCCCTTAGGAATTCGTGGGGGCTTACTCATGGAAACCCCCTACGCCCTACCCCCATAAACCGACAACGTTAAGCCCTTCGGATCTACTGCTATGGTTATTGACTTATAGGGTGGGGCATAGACTTTCTCTATGTATGGCTTGATTACGTGGGCGTCAGAAAGCGTATTATGCGCTAACACGAGAGCTCCTGGCGCTAGGTACTTCTCAATGGCCTCTAGGTACTGATGATACTCATCCTTCTTACCATCAATGAACGCAAAGACTACGTCCCCCTCATCGCGAGTATACTCCTTAGCGTCTCTACAGAGGATCTCTACGTAATCACTAAGCTGTAATTCCCTCATGACCTTTAAAGCATACTCAACCCTATCACACTTAAGGTCTAGGGAGATTACGTAGGAGTTAGTCTCCTTAACTGCGTGAGCTAACCACATTGTTGAGAACCCACGCCCAGTACCGACCTCAACTACTACACCCTTCCTACGGGCAAGAACGAACTTAGCTAGACTGTACAGTACGTAAGCAGTATTGTAGTCTATGGGATTAGGTCCGTAGATGAATGACTCACGGTAGACCTCAACAGTTTTCCTAAAGAAATTAACATCATACCCCCTCCTTATGAAGAGAGCTACACCACCATCCACTGGTAGGAAGGACTTGGTAAAGCCCCTAACACCAAATTCCTTAGTAAGCTCAGGCCATGTATTAATACCTATTATCGCGTTAAGCACTATTACCAGCGACTTACTACTAAGTTCGCGTACTAACCTTGCCAAAAGATCTCTATTTAGAGTATCTATACTTGCTAAAACCACATCAGCATCAGTAAGGAGTGGGGTCTCCTTAACCCTCATTGAAGCCCCTTTAAGAAGCTGCTCGTTTAAAATACTAGCTACCCGGATTTCCTGACCCCCAGCTTCAATACTCCTCACGAGGATCTCAAGTAGCTGAAGTACATTGGTGTACATAGTTATGAACCCGAACTACTGACTCACCATGTAAGACAGTAGCTTCCAAATAAAGATTTACCCACAACGATTAAGTAGTATATCCTCGCAGGGTTCCACAATGAAGTACCTAGCAAGGTAGATCTTTCTAATACATCCTCACTACATAATGTAGCTGTGACTATCTTGGCGCGCTTAAGGTGCGCTCCTCCTTATCAGTAACGACGTTATTGCAAGGAAAGCCTGTGTCTGCGCTATCATGGCGGTAGGGACTATAGTAAGTGGTACTACGGAGTACCCACTAGTGTAGAAGTACCTAATCAACTCCTTCGGGTACGTAGGATGGTACTCTAGGAGGAGGTGCCGATAGTTGGTTAAGCGGTATGATTACTCCTAATAGGAAGATCGTGGGGAGCCCCACAATGCTGAATACCGTCACCGTCTGTGAAGGCCCCTATGGTGGTGCTTATTAGCACCATGAGGTAGTTAAGTACTTGCGACTTACTTCATAGTGAGTTCGCACCATCACTAGTAGCGCTAATAACGTATTAGTGAGGAGGTACTCCTAAGGAGTATGTAGGGCTTGAGGTACTTAACATATAAGTAACTCAGCTATGAATGTACGTACGGCCATAGCCTTATCCATTCCTAACTATGAGGTCTTAAGGGCGTAATGATTCTTCATGTGAGTACATGCTTTAGCTAATTTACATCTCCAGTTCCTCAATAAATTCATTGTCTCTCCAGACCTCTACCTTAGAGGTGTTTGGGTGTAGTACCGCGTAGCACCTATGCTTCTGTGAGGAGTCTATTCTTAGGTATAGAGTTCCGTACTCAAACCTGTAGATAGTGTATGGTGTTAGATGTAGGTGTCCGCAGAAGACTATCTTTGGCCTTACTTCGTAGATAGCTATACCTACTGCCTGCGTCCTCTCGTCACGTGCTACCCTACCCTTATATTCCTCTAGCCAAGGAGAGTCGTGTAGTAGTAGGACATCTACCTTACCAGCTAACCTCCTACCATACTCTATGAATTCCTCAGGCCTCTTCCTAGGAACGCTCCTCCTCTCCCTTCTTCTAAGAGCTATGATACCGTTGATAGCTCCGAACCTCAGACCTGCGAACTCCCTAACCTCGCCATCGCCCATGAGGACGGGCTCGTAGATACTAGTTAAGACATTATACACTCTCTTAAGTACGCCTAGGTTCTCGTGGTTACCGTAGATACTCCAGACCCTAACCCTCCTAAGTAGTTCGTAGAACTCCTCCTCACTAACACTCTCACCCCAATCACCGAGACTAACCAGTAAGTCAGGTCTGTGATAGTCAACGATACTAAGTAACCACCCCCAAGCCCTAGACTCATCAACACCACGGAAGACACGCCTATCGTAGTGCAGGTCACTAATAACCATCGCTTTCACCGCCATCACCTCATTAGATCAGCATATCGGAGGTATAGCTAGTGCGTCTCAGAGGGGCTCAGCTTAATCTAGGACAGCCCTACACGGAACGGTGAAGAGGGCTCCGTAGGGCTTTGGGGAATACCGAATTACCTCCTTAAGCAATTCACTACTTCCTAACCTTAAGCACTAAGTAGGGTGGGGATTATCTATCCATATTCTCTTTATCGTTGATACTCGGTCGTACTCCTTACCCTCACTTACTATTACGTTGATGCCGTTACTCATCATTGCACCTAAGTGGAGGGCGTCGGAGGGTTTAAGACTGTACTTAGTTAGTATCTTTACTGCGTTATTATACTCTTCCTCACTTAGGTTGAGTATAGATACGTAGGGGAGGATAACTGACTGTATAAACTCTATCGTGACATCATACGGGATGCCGTATTTCTTCTTAGATATGTAAATGAGCTCGTCAAGTACTAGTACGTCAGTGTAGGGTTTATGCTCAGTCAATACCCCGATGTAGAAGTTCTCATATAAGGCTCTGTAGCTGGAGTTCGCTAGAGTATTGAGGTATATGAAGAGCGGGGCATCAATGAATACCCTCATTACTCGAACTCCTCCTCAAGGTATGTTCGTGATAGTTCGCCTGGTTTAGGCTCCCTCCTATTACTTACCTTCCTCAGTACCTCAACATGCCTCCTTAGAGACTCCCTAAGTTTCTCAACGTCGACCCTCCTCTTAACAGGCTTAAGCACGATACCGTCCCTAATCTCAACAATAACCTCATCACCCTCATCTATACCTACGGCCTCACGTACCGCCTTCGGCAGTATGATATAGCCCTTCCTACCAACCTTCAACTTAAGAGTCAAACCAAGCTCACCCAGAGTATAGCTAGGTAAAACCAATTATTAAGACTTACTTAAGACCATGCCTAGCACAAGCAGGACTATTCCTTTAATTACAGCTAATACACGCTTAAACCCAAGCTCCTACCCAGTAGGGATACTTGGGATTTAACCCTATACACAGGAGAGAATAGTGCGAAGGGAACGGAGCTATCAACAATACCCCTAATGCCTATCCTCCCTATCCTCACGAATCAATTCATCAGCTGATATCGGGGCTCTACCCAGTTATTTACGCGCTTCCCTAGCAGCTCTAAGGTATCCCCCATCAATACCTCCCTAACTCCCCTACTAATGAATTCCCTAACCTCCTCAGCCTAATCAACACCCTCGTATTTATCCATTAACTCCCTAAGCCTCTCAGGAATCCTCACACTAAAGACTACACTCACAGCACATAACCTCCATAGTTAATCAGAGGTGTACAGTAAGAATATGAACCTCTACTAAGGAGAGGAGGCTAATTCAAGATAATATAAGAAGTAATGCAGCTCAAGACCTATGGTCTCTACTGAGACTACCTGTAACGCATTAGCTTAGCATACGTGGTGTTTTCTCAATTATGTGTTAGGTCTCCACATACTGAAGTCCTAGACAGTGTAGAAGAGTGTTCATACCGTAAGTAGTATTAACGGTATTGCTTAGTGCTGTTGGGTAGTGCTTGGTTTTAGGGTGGGGAAAAAGTTTCTCTATTAATTACCTTTAGGAGCCGAATTACTTACTGCTTAAGCACGGGTGGGTATATTCTACGCCGTTTACGGAGATCCTCACCGCTACTAAGTAGCCGCAGTTCCAGCACTTAATAGCTGATGCGTTGACTTCATCACCTACGCTGATTTTGTTGAGGAGGTCGTAGGGGTTGATGATGTCCCCGCTACTGCTTACCCACCACCCCCTTAAGTATATGGTCTCGTTACCTACGGTAATACTCAGTAGCTGCTCGTTCTTACTCGTGACTACACCACTAACATTTACTACTGCTTCGCTGAGGTGCCCGTAATGCCAGCACCTGTGATGCCTACCCGTATGGTGCTCCGGACCCTCGCCACGTGGTCCGTGCCAGTAGTTATTGGTAGGTGCTTGAGGTACTGGGTGCTGCCAATCCCCGTAGGTACTTGCTTGGTGTGTTAGGTTAGATGCGTACACGGCTGAAGCCGCTATGGCTGCTACTACCAAGGCTACTAAGGCCGTAGCTGTTAATGCCTTCATGTCTTTACCCCAAGGTTAGGTACCCCGTACTTCAGTTATAAGAAGCATGTACGATTCGTCTATGGCTCACCACTACCGTGGTTTATGGTGTAAGCTTTTTACTCTTAACGCCCATCACTCTCCTAGGCGGTGTCTTAGGGTGCTGGTACTGTCGTTAGCTATTCTCTGCTTAGGGCTCGCGGTACCTGCCGTAGCTATACTAGTGACCTCATTCGCTAAGGTGTTTAGGGCTTACTTAGCCACCGACGACACCCACCTCCTAGCCGTAGGTACTGCCCTCCTCCTAATGGCGCTGTCGATCGCTATGGTAGCTCCAGCCGCTGCTGACGTGATATCCATTACTGGCCTCGGTAGGTGGCGTGGGCATGGCTGGCACGGGGAGTGGCACGGTGGTTACTGCTGGTGGTGGAGGTTCATCGAGTCCGGCGCCGCACCACCCCTCTTCAGTATTACCGTGACCCTACACTACCTCTTCCTCACTGCTTCGTACGTTACCTTACTAGCTACTTACATCACGGAGAGGAGGGGTGGGGGTAGGTACGGACTCGTAGCCCTCTTCACTACGGCGGAGGTAGGGTTAGCCGCTATGGCTTCAGTACTCACCATACTCTCACTTACGTCACGAGCCCGTAGGTACTGCGTAGCTAGTTACGCGACCCTAGCCCTCTCCCACGTAATAGCCGCGTCATCAATGCTGATCCCGACGTACCCCCTCTTCTGGGTAGGTATGGCGTTCAGGATCGTTGGTGTCGCTACCCTCAGCTTCGTACTGAGGTGAGGGTGTTGAGGTATAGGGGAAGGGCTGGTATAGTGTATGACATACTTAAGGCCCTAAGCACCTACGGACCCATGCCTATGTCGAGGCTGATGACGGCCGCCAACCTACCCTACGACAGGTTCAAGGACATAGTGAAGAAGCTAGTCAGTAAGGGACTCATAGAGGAGAGGAGGGAAGGGGATAAGGTGATTTACACCCTAAGGGGGGAGGGCTTCAAGGCCCTCGAGGAGCTTGAGAGGGTTAAGAAGTTAATGGAGGAACTCGGCCTCAGACTGTAGATCCTTAAACCAGACTTAACCAACTGAAAATACTCTCTGTAGCCCTTCCTACGACGCCCCCTGATCAGCTCCTTAGTTGGTGGTGGAGTAGCTCGTTTAGTACGTGGTAGTTACGTAGTTACGTTAAGTATCACTTCCTTTAACGTCCTTAACCTACTCTCTAAGTCCCTAGGTAGCACCACCTCCCTACCCCCCGTACCTTGAGGTAGGCGTTAAGTAGTGTAGCCATGACTCCAGCCATCCTAGTTAGTGGTGCTTCGGAGTTCCTGATGAAGTACTCGATACCCTTACGCGTCACTACGTAGCTATGCCTCCTACCCTCATCACGCC
>CAZVLA010000035.1:0-40807 GCA_964627805.1 uncultured Desulfurococcaceae archaeon | reverse complement strand
TGCGCCACTAGAGATTGAGAAGCCCGACATAACGGCTAAGATAAACATAACGTCCCCGGAGCAGATTAAGATGTTCCTTGATGAGGAGACTAGGTTACTTAAGGAGATGGTAGATAAGATTGCTTCTACTGGTGCTAATGTCGTGATTTGTCAGAAGGGTATTGATGATGTTGCTCAGCACTTCCTAGCAAAGAAGGGTATACTAGCAGTAAGGAGAGTAAAGAGGTCAGACATGGAGAAACTAGAAAGAGCAACAGGAGGGAGAATAGTTACTAGCATAAGGGACTTAACTGAGAAGGACCTAGGGTACGCTGAGTTAGTCGAGGAGAGGAGGGTAGGTAATGACAAGATGGTATTCATTGAGGGATGCAAGAACCCGAAGGCAGTAACCATCCTAATTAGAGGAGCTAGCGACATGCTAGTTGACGACGCTGAGAGGAGCTTCAACGACGCACTACACGCATTAAGGAACGTACTTAGAGATCCAAAGATAGTACCTGGCGGCGGTGCGGTTGAGGTTGAGTTAGCACTTAGGCTAAGGAAGTTTGCTGAGACCGTAGGCGGTAAGGAGCAGTTAGCTATACAGGCATTCGCTGATGCGTTAGAGGAGATCGTTAGCGTACTAGCTCAGACAGCAGGACTGGACCCACTAAACACGCTAATGGAGTTAAGGAAGTTACATAGTGAAGGTAAGATAGCTGCGGGTATTGACGTACTCAACGGTAAAGTAAGTGAGGATATGGTGAGTATCAACGTAATTGATCCGGTACTAGTTAAGAAACAAGTAATTAGAGCAGCTACAGAAGCTGCAGCAGCCATACTTAAGGTTGACGACGTAATAGCTGCAGCACCTACGAAGAAGGAGAAGGGGAGAAAAGGAGGAGAGGAAGGAGGTAAATTCGGAGGAGAGTTTGAGTAAGTAAAATAACTCCACTCTATAGTTTTAACCCTAAGTCTATTAATGCAATTAAAGAGAGCGTTAAGTATAATAACTTCACAGACCTTAAATGGATATAAAGCTTTAATTACCTACCCTAAAACTACTTTGTGCATAGGTAACACTAGAGGGTGGTAGTGTGAGTAATGAGGAGGGTAGTTCAATGATCGACTTAATAAGGAAGGCACCTATAAGGATAGGTCCATTAAGATTAACTAGGTTTGAAAAGGCTAGGGTAATAGCAGCTAGAGCTCTTCAATTATCCCTAGGTGCGTTACCGCTAATAAGCCGTGAGGACCTACCTAAGGATCCTATAGATATAGCTAAGGAAGAGTTAAGGGCTGGAGTATTACCTATCACACTTATTAGGAGGAAACCTAGCGGTGAGGAGGAGTTAATACCTGTTAATAAACTCATAGAAATAGAACGTAAGGTATTTGGAGAGGTTAAGCTGTAATTTATTTAATCCTCTTATAATGCTTAATCCTCCTTAGCGCCTCCTCCTTAAGGTCCCTAT
This sequence comes from uncultured Desulfurococcaceae archaeon, assembly GCA_964627805.1. Taxonomy (GTDB): domain Archaea; phylum Thermoproteota; class Thermoprotei_A; order Sulfolobales; family NBVN01; genus CAZAMI01. The sequence goes on along the minus strand of CAZVLA010000035.1, from coordinate 39,353 downwards.
GGACGAAGTGTATGTCAACTGGATGTTGTGGAGTTAACTTAGCTCTCCTTCTTATTTCACCAATAACTCGAACCTTAGTGTTGGGGGTCGGTGGTTGCTTAGTTACTACTAGTAAGTCCACATCATGTGCCTTATGATGCTCGCCACGAGCTACGCTACCTACTAGATACACCTCAGCATCTCTGAAGATCTCTACTATATGCTCAGCAACGTGTGGAATCCATCTAAACCAGTTCCTTATATTAACCTCCCTAACCCTTAATCTCTCATCAACATACTCCGAAAGTTCCCTACCAGTTACTTTCCTATATAGAATCTCTATCAAGAATGAAGATACAAGAACCGTGAAGAATACCGATAGCTTTACTGGGTTTATCACAGCCATTCTATATATAAGTATAGCTAGGGCTGTTGCTGATAAGCAAGCACCAACACTTGACACTATAGGATTTACCTTAGCCTCCCTCCTCAATTTGAGGGCTGCTATATTAACAGCTAGGAACACTGTTAGGAATCCGCCACTACCAGCAGCTGATATCATTTCTAAACCAGCTGTATTAGCTAGTATTAATGAGAGTACACTAATCATTAACAATCCCTCATAAGCTTGTCTCCAAATACGTTTTTCCGTAGCCTTAGGTAGTTGACCGTACTTAGCCACCATGTAACTAGCTCTAGCTGTTCCGTATAGTGTCGCGTTAATTGCTGAGCTGGTTGATGCTAGAGCTGCTGCAGTAACTAATGTAAATCCTATGGACCCTAGTGAGGGTTTAGCAGCCATAGCTAACGCGTAGTCTCTAGCCTTAATGATTTCATTAAACGGTAGATTACCTACAGTAACTAGTGCGACTAGGAAGTATATACTTATGACTAAAATCACCGATGCATAAAACGCCTTAGGTAATATATCCACGTCATGTACGTCAGCACCAGCATTAGCTATTAACTCGAAACCCTCATAGGCTAGGAATATTATCATACCACCAGCAACTATACTCACTGGTTCTGGCCACGTCGATGGTGTTAACCTACTCCAGTTAATTAGTGCAAACCCAGCCCCAACCACTAGGAATAGTATAGCTAACTTGAAACCCACTAACGCATCTTCAGTCCTACCCGTTATTACAGCACCTAACGCATTCACTACAGTAAATACTATGATAACTAATGATATTAGTGCATGCTTAAGCACGACGTTATTAGGTGCTACCACGCTAGCTCCGTAGCTCCCGAAGGCATATGAATATAGTGAAATCATAACTACATAACTAGCTAGAAGGAGTATGTTTAAACCACCTGAAAGGACTCCAGTACCGAAGGCCTTAACAAGAAACTCTATAGTACCTCCTTCACTAGGGTATCGCTTACTTAACTTAGCGTATGAGTAGGCAGTAAGTAAAGCTACTGAACCAGCTATTAGGAATGCTATGGGTGCGGCACCCTTAGATAACTCAATACTTAATCCTAAAACAGCGAATATACCACCACCTATCATTCCTCCAACGCCGATACTGAAGGCTTCCCAAAACCCTATCTTACCTCTTGTTCTTCCTACAGGCACTACTTACACCCAGTATTACTGGTTAAACTAATTAGCTAACTAAGTATTTTACATCACTTAATACGCAGAACTTACTCTTATGTTTCCTTACCTTGACATAGGCTCTACCTAGTTTAAGTCCTAAATCACTTAAAATACCTCTTAATTACTCTAAGCTAATTTAGAGGGGAGCTCAAGGGTTATGTTACCTAGGAGGTATGTACTAGTCATTGCTGAGAAACCTAAGGCGGCAGCTAAGATAGCCAATGCCCTAGGTTTAAGAGGTAAGGGTAAGATCTCTGGTATACCTTACTGGTATGGCTTATTTAATGGTGAGTACTATGTGGTAATACCTACTGCAGGGCATCTTTTCTCATTGAAGACCTCAGAGCATGGTTATCCTGTATTTAATTATTACTGGGTACCTAGGTGGGAGGTTGAGAGGGGTTCTAGCTTCCTTAAGAAGTTCTACACCGCGATTAGTAAGTTATCTAGGGGTGCTTATAAATTCGTTAATGCTTGCGACTACGATATAGAGGGATCAGTCATAGGTTACTTGATAATAAAGAATTTCGGGGACCCCTCCAGAGCATTAAGAGCTAAATTCTCATCATTAACTAGAGATGAGCTTAGGAGAGCTTTCTTAAGGTTAAGACCTCTTGATTGGGAGATGATCGAGGCTGGTTTATGCAGGCATGAGCTCGACTGGATCTGGGGTATTAACGTAAGTAGAGCAGTAACTGACGTAGCTAGGAAGTTAGGGAATTACGGTAAAAAAGCATTAAGTGCTGGTAGGGTACAGTCACCGACCCTCGTTGAGGCGTATAGAAGGTGTATCGAAAGGAATACCTTCGTACCATTAATATCATTCACATTAAGTGTATCGGTAATAATTGATGGTAAGGAGTTCAAGCTGGAACCCATGTATGAACCAATACCTAACGTAGAAACTGCCAAGGCCTTAGCCAAGGAGCTTAAGTCATTAGGTTACTTAAGAGTAGTTAAAGCAGAGTCAATAACCAAGAAATTAAGTCCCCCACCACCATTTAACCTACCTGACCTACAGGTTGAGGCTTCTAGAGTTTTAGGTTTATCACCAGCCGAGACCTTAAGGATAGCTGAGGATCTTTACCTTGACGGATTAATTAGTTACCCAAGAACTAATTCGCAGAAGTTACCACTTACCTTAGACAATAGGAGGATATTAATGTCACTTGCATCAATTAGTGAGTATAGGGAGTTAATCAATGAGTTACTGAAGAAACCATACTTAAGACCCAGGGAGGGGAGTAAGGAGGATCCAGCGCACCCAGCAATTTACCCCACAGGTACCATACCCCGTAAGTTAGATGCTAAACATCGTAAGCTTTACGACTTAATAGTGCGTAGGTACTTATCCTCATTCTATAATGAGGCTTTAGTAAGCATTAGGAAGTACGAGTTTTGTTATAAACGACTTAGATACTCCTTAAGTGGGCAAGTAATCATACGTAGTGAATGGCTTAAGGCATACCCATTCACTACCTTATCGCAGAGAAGGCTACCCATGCTAAGGATAGGTGATAAGGTACCCGTTAAAGTCGTTAGGGTATTAAGGGTATACACTAAACCACCACCTAAGTACACGAAAACCACTCTACTAAAATGGATGGAGAATGTAGGTATAGGTACTGAAGCTACTAGGGCCGACATTATCGAAATACTCTTCAAGCGTGGCTACTTAAGAGGTAAATCCGGAGGAATCGAAGTAACTGAGTTAGGTGCTTTAGTAGCTAATGTGCTAAGTAACTTATTTAATGAGTTAACTAGTATTGAATTGACTAGGGAGTTTGAGAGGTTCTTAGAGAATGTTAGGTTAGGTAGGATTAGTAGGGAGGAGGTAGTTAGGAAGGCCCGTGAGGTATTGGAGCCTAGACTCCTTGAGTTAAGAGTTAAGGTTAGGGGCAACGACATCAGCTACTTAAGGAGGGCAGCAGGTATTGGTGACTCATTAAGTAAGTGCGCGTTATGTTGGAGATTAAGTAAGTATGAAGTTAATGGAATTAAACTTTGTGAGCTACATAAGATGGCGTACGACAATATCGTTAAGGCATTCAAGGAGTGGAAGAAGAGGTTAGGTGTAGACTTTACCGGGTTCTACAATCAAGTGATTAAACTCTCTTCATTAGGCTCGTTATGTAGGGATGTATTAGAGCTAATGATGGAGAAGGGACTTAAACCAGAGTGATATTATCCCCAAGGCCGGTATCTTAATAACGGAATCACCTACACTCAATACCTTACCCACCACTTGATTAGCAAGTACGGGAGGGTCAGGGTAGGGGTTATTATCCCCTTTAGTTATAAAAACGAGCCCATTACTCGCAGTTCCTAACTTCTTTATCTCAATCACCCTATGTATTATGAAACCTCCCCCGTATCTGTGATAAACAATTACATCACCTACCCTAATGTGGGTTGGTGAGGTCTTGATTACTACGACTACATCACCTGTCTGTAGTAGGGGTTCCATTGATATGCCCTCAACAACTGCTAGCATTACCGTCCCTGACAATATAGCTACAATTACTATAACTATGAGTGTAGCTAACACTATGTTTATTATTAGGTATGTATTCGATGACGTAAGGACAGCGAATCTCTTATGTTTACTGCTTACACCTACTTCGCTCGTGTTCATAACTCCTCCTCAAGAATATCTGATATATCAACCTCAATTACCTTACCTCCCCTACTCTCCTTGCGTTCCTCCTTCTTCTTACGTCTCCTCCTGCCCTTACCCTCCATCTCAACCTCTCCTTCAGGGCCCACCTTAATTTTTGATACCTTACCTCTCCACCTATACCCGCAGCTAGGGCATTTAAAGGAACCCATAACTATGATCGTTACCCTACCTTCAGCATCGGGTAGAGGCGCTACTAACTGCCACGTCTTCTCTGGCTTAACGTCCGTACCGCAACGTGGGCACTTAACCATACATAATCACTAATTAGATGTGTGCAGAGGGAGTAAATAAGGGTTATTAATTATGTGTGACTTAAGTGTTTACGGAACTAATTAACTCCATCAAGAACGGTCAGCACCCAGCTCCCAATCATTAATCATCGCTTTTAACCCTCATCATCCATTTAAATAAGTCGCAGAGGAGGTAATATCCTATCCTCGGGTATTAATAACTTACTGATTGCCTGCGTATTTTTAAACAAGTAATTAGGCTAACATACCTTACGGTGGTTAGCAGTGGGTGTAGAGGTAATTAAGGGTTTAATCGACCACCTACTTAGCTGGGTACACCTAGGCCCTGGATCAGCAAGTGTGTTAGCCGTTACTGGCTTAGTACTAATAGGTATAGTGTGTGGAGCATACGCAATATACGGCTTAGTGAAGTTGGGAAGGCTTATTGGTAATATGAAAATTAAGCATTTAGCCCTAGCTATGCTAGTAACTGGTGCAGCGCTATTAGGGATTGCTGTTCTCCTACCTTAAGATGGATTTTAGTCCTAGAAACTCAGCATCACTACCTAAGTAATCCTCTATCCTCAGTAATTCATTATACTTAGCCGTCCTCTCACCCCTAGCTGGAGCTCCAGTCTTTATCAGTCCTGTTTCGTAAGCTACTGCTATATGAGCTATACTGACGTCCTCAGTCTCACCACTCCTATGACTAATTATAGCCCTACCACCTCTCCTTAGCATGAACCTAATTACGTCCTCAGCTTCTGAGAACGTACCTACCTGATTTATCTTAACTATCACACCGTCAAAGCATTCATTACCGAATAACTCACTAACCCTATCTAGCCTAGTTACGGTCAAGTCATCAGCTATGATTACCGCCTTACCTCCTAACTTACTTCTTAACTCCTTAAACATCTCCGGCTGATCCTCGGAGAATGGATCCTCTATACTCTTTATTGGGTACTCATTAACTAACTCAACGTACATCTCAAGTAATTCTGAAGGTTCCAGTTCCTTCCCATCAATTAAGTACTTACCGTTCCTAAAGAATTGGGAAGCCGCAGCGTCAATCGCTAGTACAACATCTGTACCAGGTACGTAGCCAGCTGATTTAATGGCGTTGACTAGAGCATCTAGAGCTTCCCTAGTTAGCTTCATAGGTGGTGCGAATCCGCCTTCATCACCTACGTTAATAGCTAATGCTCCATACTTACTCTTTAGGTACTTACGTAGCTCTTTATAGACCTCAATAGCTATTCTTAAGGCCTCTGAGAATTTATCAGCACCTACAGGTACTATCATGAACTCCTGAATACTTAATTCATTACCTGCGTGAGCACCTCCATTGATTATGTTCATCATTGGTGTCGGTAAGGTTCTAGCCCTCCTACCACCTAAGAACTCAAATAGGGGTATACCTGCAGTGTCTGCAGCTGCATTTATCACTGCTAAGGAAGTTGCTGTTGTAGCGTTACCACCTAGTCTAGACTTATTCGGTGTTCCGTCAACCTCAATTATCTTCCTATCAACCTCCCTATACCTTGATGAGTCCATACCCTCAATAGCTGGTGCTATGTACTTATTAACTGCTTCAACAGCCTTCGTAACACCCATACCTCCATACGCCTTACCACCATCCCTTAAGTCAATAGCTTCTAACTTACCCCTAGAAGCCCCCGCAGGTGCTATTGCCTTACCGACTCCTCCACCCTCAGTAACTACTACTACCTCAACCGTAGGGTTCCCCCTAGAGTCAATTACCTGTAAGGCCTTAACACTAACTATGTCGAAATCCATAGTACTACCCCACAAGAAAATCAAGGTGAAATTTATTAATAGTGTTCTTAATTAGGTAATAACGCGTTATATGACAGAGGCTTTTTAAGATACGCTTAAGCCTAGAGTAATTATGCGGTGAAGGGTATGGTACTGACCATAGATCAGATTGAGAAGTTCTTAGGGCAGAACGTAAAGGATGAGTATGGCAGGATAGTTGGTAAGATCCTAACCGCTTACACTAATGCATCAGGGGAGGTTGAGTCTGTTGAGATAGCTCTCAACGAATACGAAATGAAGAAGGTTAAGGCTGAGGGTCTTAAGCTTACACCAGACGGGTTAGTAGTGTTAGCTGAGTGGAAGATTTGGGCACTAGATGTTGAGAATAAGTTAGATAGGGTAAGGAGGAGGATGAGAGCTGTTGAGGAGCTATACTCAAAAGGCATGATTCCAGGTCACGCATACTCAGAGATTAAGAAGAAGTTAGAGTTTGAGTTTAAGAAGGTTAAGGAAGATGTAAGGAAGATTAAGGAGGTACTAAGGAAGAGGGTTGGTGAGTTAGAGGATAAGATAATTAGGATCGAGAAGGCTATGGCAAACCTAATGGTGCTATACATGAGCAATGAAGTTGGTGAGACACCCTATAAGTCAGCTATTGAGTACTTAAGGACTTCTAAGATGAGGAACGTTGATGAGAAGAAGGATGTTGAGAAGCACCTCGAGATAATAGCGAAGTTAGAGTCCGACGTATCAGAACCTAAGGTGAGGGCCGTACCTGCTCATAAGGAGCAGTCAGCACCTCAGGAGGTAAGTGCACCCATACAGGTACAGGTAGTTGAGACCTAATTAACTAAGCCTCAATGAGGGGAGGGGGTGTAGGTGCCACCACTTATTTTGGGAAGAAGCGGTGGTGGTTGGTTCGTTAGGATATTCGGTATCAGACCTAAGGAGAGGTTGGATAGGAGAAAATTACTTACTATATTAATAGCTAGGATAGACACTGCGTTAGGCGAGATTAAAAGTGGTGTGTTAAGGCTTAGGGGTAGGTATAACGAATTAAGGAAGATGATGCTAGCGGCTATATACAGGGGTGAGCGTGATAGGGCGTTAATCTACGCTAACGAAGTAGCTGAAGTTAAGAAAATGATTAAGAAGTTAGAGGTGTCAGCTAAGGCTATTGAACAGGTCAAGCTAAGGTTAGAAACTCTGGAGAACGTATCTAACATACCTACGGTACTAGGTGAGATTACCGGTGTGTTAGTAGCTACTAGGGACTACGTTAAGGACGTGATGCCCTCACTAGCCATGAACTTAGACACGTTAGTTACTGAGGCTAGGAGGGTAATTACTGAGACGACAGATGTTGATGTTAAGACTGAGGACGTAATATACGCTACACCAGAGGCCAAGAAGCTACTTAAGAAGATAGAATCAGCTGTTGAGGAGAACATATCTAAGCAACTCCCCGACATACCCATAAACCTAATAGTACCGCCACCAAGTGCCAAGCACGTTGGTGAGGAGAAGAGGATAAGTCAGTTAGTAGGTGTGAGTGTGGGTAAGCCTAAAGTGAGGAGGCCGGGCAGGAAGCTCAGTCCAGAGGAAATCGATAGGAAGGTGCTTGAGTACATAGTATCCCATGGAGGCTTCATTGACGTATCAGACGCTGCTCAGAGATTAAATATCGAGAAGAGTGAGGTATTAGCTGCCTTATACAGGCTTAGGGAGCAGAATAAGATTATGTTTTAAGGTAAGTATTTTAAATAACAGTTCAGCTTAGTAAAGCCTAAAGTTAGTGAGGGTGTAGAACATGTCCTCACTTAATTACTTAGAGGGATTAGCGAGACACTATGCTATACAAGCCGTTATGCATGATAGGGAGGGTAACATAGGTGAGGCTATAAAGTATTACAGAGAAGCTGTTAAGGTGCTTAAGAAGATAATTAAGCTGTACCCAGATAATGGTTTAGCCCACGTATATAAGGAGTGGATTAAGCAGTACGAGAAGAGAATTAAGGATCTTGAGAGGTTTAGGGGATCATTCCTAATACCGGCTTACGGGAAGAGCGAGAGCGGGGGTGACGGTATCGATATTGACGACTTAATACTTACCGAGAAGCCCGACGTAACTTTTGACGACATAGCTGACTTAGAGGATGCTAAAAGGGCTATTAAGGAGGCTATAGTATACCCAACTAAGAGGCCTGACCTCTTCCCCTTAGGGTGGCCTAGAGGTATACTACTCTTTGGACCTCCTGGATGCGGTAAGACCTTATTAGCAGCTGCGGTCGCTAATGAGATTGATGGAGTGTTCATTCAAGTTGACGCAGCTAATATCATGTCTAAGTGGTTGGGTGAGGCTGAGAAGAAGGTAGCTGCTATATTCCGTAAGGCTAGGGAGATATCCAGGGAGGGTAAGCCCGTCATAATATTCATTGATGAGGTCGATTCACTATTAGGTGTATTCTCTAATGAGGTAGGTGGCGAGGTTAGGGTTAGGAATCAGTTCTTGAAGGAAATGGATGGGCTTCAGAGTAAGAACGCTAAGCACTTCATATACGTAATAGCCGCTACTAACAAGCCTTGGAAGCTGGATCAAGCATTCATAAGGAGATTTCAGAAGAGGATCTACGTTAGACTCCCTGACTACAATGCTAGGCTTCAGATACTTAAGATGTACACTAAGAAAATAAAATTAGCTGACGACGTGAATTTAGAGGAGTTGGCGAAGGTACTTGATGGTTATACGGCAAGCGATATAAAGGACATTGTAGTGGCCGCTCATTTGAGAGCTGTTAATGAGTTATTTGATAAGTACGGTGGTGTAGGTGAGGTTAGGCCAGTTACTTGGGAGGACTTTATGGAGGCTATTAAGGAGAGGAAACCAAGTGTTAATAAGGAGATAATCTCAGTGTATGATAAGTGGTATATGCAGTTTAAGGCTCTCTAAAGATCTTAGGATTCCTCCATCGATTTAAGTATATCCCTTATATACTTCTCCTTAAATTCCTTAGTAAATGACTCACTAGCATGCTTAACTACACGGTTCAGTAATTGATCCTCATAGGGGACACCCATGAATTCTAACCTACCATTAATAGCTACTGCTGGAACGCTCATTATTCCGTACTTATCAGCTATATCCGGATTCTCGAATGCTTCGATAATCTCACCAACTACAGCCTTAGAGCCTCTAATGTATGACTCAAAAGCGAACATATTAGCTAGTAATGCTGCGTATGGGCAGTAAGGACATAGTGGTGTCGTAAGTACTTCAATAACTACCTTACCCTTTAAGTTGCCTAGGACCTCCTTAGTCCTACTACTTAATCCGGACTCACCTCTACTAATCCTTATTATTGTTTCAACAAGGCCCTTAATCTCCTCACCAGCGGGCATGCCTACATACCTTATATACCCGTTAAGGAGGAGAACTGTAGGTACTCTATTTACACCGAACTTAATGAACATCTCTTCATTCTCCTTTCTGCTAAACACTACGTGCTTAATTAACTTGCGATCACCTCTTTTAGGGCTTGCCTTAGCTAGTATATCAATTAATTCAACTGTATTACCGCAGTACCTACAACTATCGTCCACGAACGTATAGATAGTTACTGGCTCCACCATATCACTTAGTGCCTGCTTAAGAGCCTCAAGGTCATCTCTAGTGAATCTTACCGTAAAGAGCGAATCCATTTGATTCATCCAGTCATTATACGTCATTTCCCTCCCCTAGCTTACTAAGGCACTTTTCAAGGTTATAAACTTAAGTTTCTTAAACAACCTTTTTATTTATCCAGTAATAACCTCATGAAAATATTTATACACCTTCTCACTAAAATTGCTCACTCTTAACCCTAACGTAGTCTTGAATTCTTCTCCACCAATCATCCTTCTCAAGCGTGAGTACTAGGTAGGCTGCTGATGAGTTGAAGTATGGGGGCCCTAACCTACTGAAGAGCGTGAGTACCTTCCCTCCGTGATTGAGTTTAAATCCTCTATCAACAGGTTCATGCGCTCTAATCACTAACTTATATTTGAATTTCTTCAAGAACCAATCAGTAACTTTACTACCGAACAGATACCCAGCACCTCTAGGTGAAGGTGAGCTAACTATGTTTGCCTCTATGGGGTCATTCCATAGTATCTCCTCAATTAACCTTCTCTCCTCGGACTCATTACGACCTAGGAAGTACTCATAAACAGTACTAGCTCTTTGATATGTCTGGGTAGGCAGTCCTCCATGCATAGATGCAAACTCTTTCTCTACTAGGAGTACTAGGGGTAAATAATTGAAGAGATTTAAGAACCTCATGTAGAGCTCTCTCCCATTAACGTATCCGTACCTACTCATTAGCTTATCAGGGAAGTCATGAGGGTAAGGCATTAGGTCCGGTGGTGGTTCGTGATTACCTCTTAAAAAAGTAACCGATTCCGGATACCTAGACTTAACCTCAAGCACGGCTATCAATGATTCAAGCTGATGTATCCCGCGGTCAATGATATCACCCAAGAATACCAGGTGCGTATCTCCCTTACTAAGTGACTCCGTACTTACCTTACTTAGTATGTACATTAACATCCCGTAATCACCGTGTATATCACCTACAATTACATACCTGCTCCTCACCTTATCCTTCCTAATCCTACCTAATCGCTCATACTCATCCTTAAGTAATTGAGTATATTGACTCAGTGCTTTACTAAGCGATTCATAATTATCTATTATTACACTTAAAGAAGACTTAATTACGTCAGCCACGCTCAACACTTATCAACCTCCTCCTAATGATTTCATTAACTAACTTAGGATCAGCTCTACCCCTAGTTTTCCTCATTACTTGACCTACGAGGAAGTTAATAGCTTTAGGGTTTTTGAGTGCATCCTCCACTGCCTTACGGTACTCCCTAAATACTTCATCAACTATCCTCTCTATGAATTCCTCACTACTTAATACAGTTAACCCCTCCTTAACGAGATCCTTAGGATCGATATCCTCTAGTACGATTCTCTTAACGTACTCCTTAAGTAGCTTAGTACTTATCTTACCCTCGCTATAAAGATTAATTACGTAACACAACCTATCCTTACTAAGCCTCCTAATACCTTCATTAATATCTATCTTAGCTTCATCAATCCATCTAAGGAATTCATTAATTAATATTGAAGCTATGAGTCTAGGGTATCTACATACATTAACAACATCCTCAAAGTAATCCGCCAGTAATTTACTCTCCATCACCAGTACCGAAGCTAGGTACTCACTTAATCCATAGTCTCTAATAAATCTAGTTATCCTCTCATCGGGTAGCTCAGGTAATTCCTTCCTTACCTCATCAATAAGCCCCTTACTCACTCTAATTACTGGTAGGTCTGGGTCGGGGAAGTACCTATAGTCCTCCTCGAGCTCCTTAACTCTAGCACTAACCGTCACACCCCTACTCTTATCCCAATGTCTTGTTTCCCTCACTACCTTACCGCCTGACTTCACAATAGCTAATTGCCTAGTTATCTCATAACTTAAGGCTTTCTCAACATCCCTTACGGACCCTATATTCTTTATCTCAACTCTCTCACCACCCCTTACTGAGACATTAGCATCAACTCTCAACGCACCCTCTAGCCTAGGGTTACACACCCCTAGGTGCTCTAGTATCGAAGCTAACTTCCTAACGAACTCCCTAGCCTCCCTAGGTGATGTGAGGTCAGGCTCGGTAACTATCTCAAGTAACGCTATGCCTGATCTATTATAATCAATCATTACGTAGGGGCTCTTAGCTGCTGAGGCGAATGGGTAGACTATCCTACCAGGATCTTCCTCGATATTTATCCTCCTAATCCTAACCTTCTTTAAATTCCCATTAACCTTAATCATTATGTAACCACCTCTAGCTATTGGTGTTGAGCCTATACCGTCGTACTGCGATATTTGATAGTTCTTAGGTAGGTCTGGGTAGAAGTAATGCTTCCTAGTGAATACTAAGTAATCTGATATATTCATGTTGAGGGCTAACGCTACCTTAATAGCTTCTCTAAGTGCCCTCATGTTAAATACAGGCAATGACCCTGGAAGACCCAAGCACACCGGACATACGTTAGTATTCGGTTCCTTACCCCTATAGTCCGCTGGGCACGAACAGAATAGCTTAGTCTTAAGTGACGTTATCTGTACATGAATCTCAAGACCTATCATTACCTCATTACTCATTCACATCACCCACGAAGGCGCTGTAGGTGATACCTTGAGTATTGATTCAATAAATGCTGATACTTTAAGTAGGTAGCACTCGCTAAATTCGTCACCCATGATCTGGAAACCAACAGGTAGGTTACTTATGAAGTCTGAAGGTACTGAAATGGCCGGTAATCCTGCTAGATTAGCTACTACAGTCTCTACATCTATGGCGTATAACTTAAGTGGGTCAACTATCCTCTCACCTAACTTAGGGGGTAGGACGGGCATTGTAGGTGATACTATGAAGTCATACCTCCTTAGTAAATCCTTTAAACGATCCCTAATCACTCTCCTAACCTTAGATGCCCTTAAGTAGTAAGCATCATAATAACCAGCACTTAATACGTAAGTACCCACTAATATCCTCCTCTTAACCTCCCTCCCAAACCCCTCACTACGTACCTTAGAGAATACTTCATACCATGAAAGCCCCTCCACACTATGATGCAGCCCGTACCTTAACCCGTCATACCTAGCTAGGTTTGAGCTAGCTTCACCCATAGCTATTATGTAGTAAGCAGGTAATGAGTACTTAATGATTTGCTCAGAAACCCAAGATACTGAGAATCCATTAGCTTCTAACTTCCTTAAAGTCCTCTCAAATGACGCCTTAATAACTGGCTCTACACCCTCACTAACCATCTCCTCAATAACTACTAACTTAGCTTTAACACCATCATTAATACCCTCCCTAACTTCATCTACGTAGTTACACTTCCTCACACCAATGCATGTAGCGTCCTTACCATCTTTACCGGCAATTACGTCTAGTATTAATGCAGTATCGACCACTGACCTACAAATAGGTCCTATCTGATCCATACTACTTGCGTACGCTATCAAACCATACCTACTAACTAACCCGTACGTAGGCTTCAGACCTACTGTAGCAGTGAAAGCTGCTGGTGCTCTAACGGATCCGCCAGTATCTGAACCTAGAGATGCTAGGGCTTCTAACGCTGATACAGCAACTGCACTACCACCGGATGACCCACCAGGTACCCTATTAGTATCCCATGGATTCCTAGTGGGATAGAAGGCACTATTCTCAGTTGTTGAACCCATAGCGAACTCATCCATGTTCGTCTTACCTATTATTATGGCGTCATTACTTAAGAGCCTCTCAACTACAGTTGCGTTGTAGGGGGGTATGAAGTCCTTAAGCATCCTTGATGCGCAAGTAGTCCTTAAGCCTTTAGTGACTATGTTATCCTTAATAGCTACTAATGCACCTGCTAACTTACCTGCCTCACCACTCCTTAACTTCTCAATAACTACTTTAGCATCCCTTAGTACCTCTTCCTTAGGTCTTATAGTAATGTATGCCCTCAGTATAGGCTCAACCCTATTAATCCTCTCATAGATTTCCTCAATATATTCAGTAAGTAATTTAGGTCTTGATCGTATCTCTTCAATAACGGATGCTAATGTAGGGACCTCCATTAATAAACACCCTACACTATCTTGGGTCCCTTAACGTAACCGTTAATCCTCTCCTTAACATTAACCATAAACTCCTCACGATTTAAGCACTTACCAACTACGTCATTCCTAACAATGATTTCCTCCTTAGGGACCATAAATAATGGTTCAACACCCTCAACATTAACCTCCTGTAACTTATTGAAGAACTCAATAATTCTCTTAAAATCATTAATTAATGAACTCTCCTCCTCAGGTCTAATCTCAATTAGTGCTAACCTACTGACCCTCCTCACCCACTCCCGTAACTCCTCTTCACTCAATACTAACACCCCTCACTCACTATCGTTAAGTACTGCTGGGTTTTTAATTAAAGCCCTACTTAACTTTAAAAATATTTCATTAATTATGAATTACTAACCATACGTACTTAAGTAACCAATAATATACTTTAGGGGGTACCACCTGATCGTAGGTAAGGGTATTGAGGAGGTAGCTGAGGAACTAAGTACGTTAGTACCCATATCTAAGGATGAGGTACTTTGGGTAGCTAGTGAAGCTGATGAACTGGGATGTAACTTATTATTACTAGCTCTAAGAGTAAGTAAATGCAAGTACTTAGATAAAGTGAATATCATAATTAGGTACGTACCCCTACTCTCTAGAGTATTATGGATTAGAATCGAGTTCCTAATAAGTAGTAACTTACCTGCTAAGGACTTCATGACTAGGATATATAATGATTTAGTTAGAATGGGGGCTGAAGTAGCTATTAAGAAGGATAGTATATCAGCAATATTTAGAGTTAACATGAATAGTATTAGTGAGGACATTAATAGATTATTAAGTAGTTTAAAGGGAATTCTAGGATGTAACGCGCTGGAACTTAGTTACTTAGGTTATGAGGTGGTTAACATTGGGTAAATTCTACTTAGTTGGTGTAGGCTTAAGTCCTGACTTAATTACCTTGAGAGCACTTAAAGTAGTTAGATCAGTCAAGAAAGTCTTCATAGATAAGTACACTAACCTCCTAGTTAATAGTGACTTAGTAGAGATTATAGGTAGGGACGATATTATACCCCTAAGTAGGTATGAATTAGAGAATAGGTCTGCTGAAGTAATAATTAATGCTTTAAGGGAGGGTGATGTAGCATTACTAGTTCCTGGTGATCCCTTAGTTGCTACTACGCATGTATCCGTAATTATTGAGGTTGTTAAGAGAGGGTATGAATTCGAGGTTATTCCTGGAATTAGTGTAGTGCCTAATGCATTAACACTATCAGGCCTAATGATTTATAAGTTAGGTAAGATAGCTACCGTAGTATATCCTAGAGAAGGTATAGTTTCTGAGTATCCTTACGACGTCGTTAAGGAGAACGATAGTAGGAACTTACATACCTTACTACTACTTGACTTAGATGCTGAGAAGGGTGTATTCATGAGGGCTCACGAAGCACTTGAGATATTATTTAACATAGAAGCTAGGAGAGGGGAGGGAGTTATTAAGGAGGATAGGTTAGGAGTAGTTACTGCTGCCTTAGGTTCTAGTAAGCAAGTAATATGCGTTAGGAGATTAGGGGAGTTACGTGAGTTAGTAATATCTGAAGTGCCTCAGTCCCTAATAATAACATCTCCTAAGCTTCATTTTATGGAGGAGGAGATGCTTAAGGTGGTTAATCGTGAGTACTGCAGAGAATGAGAAGGTAGCTTCTAGGATATTAACATACATAAGAATGGTTGAGAAAGCGCTGGGTAATGCTTTAGGGACATTCAGGGGAGGCGATAAGGAGAGGTACGTTCTGGAATTAGCTCGTACTTACTTAGAAGACTCTAAATACTACTTCAGTAGAGGTGATTACGTGACATCATTAGCATGTATATCATATACTGAGGGATTACTTGACGCACTTAAGTTCTTAGGATTCATAGATATTGAGTGGGTTAGGGAGAGACCTAAGAAAGTGTTAGTAGGTGGTACCTTCGATATCCTACATCCAGGTCATATACACTACGTACGTGAAGCATCTAAGTACGGTCTCGTATATGCCGTAGTAGCTACTGATAAGAATGTTATGAAGTTAAAGGGTAGGGAACCTATACTACCTCAAGAACATAGATTAGAGTTAGTATCAGCTATTAAGTACGTCTATAAAGCCCTACTCGGAGATGAGGAGGACCTTTCAAAACCTATAGAACGTATTAAACCAGATATGGTCGTCTTAGGACCTGACCAACCTATTGAGGAGTTAATGATTGAAAGGAAAGCTAGTGAGTTAGGTATTAACATAGATGTTATTAGGTTACCTAGGAGAATAGGTAATGAGAGTTACTCAACAACAGGTATAATTAATAAGATAATTCGTAAGTACTGTATTGAAGACCGGTGATGAGGGGTGCAAGCATTGATTGATGATGTACGTAACTTACTGAGGTAGTTAATTTAAAATCAATGCGCTCCTTTCTTCCTACCAGTTCTCCTAGCAGCTATGTGACCTACCTTCCTACCCGGTGGTGCGTTCCTACTAACGGTTGATGGGAACGATACGCTCTGGTGATGTCCTCCGCCATGTGGATGGCTTACCGCGTTCATTGCCACACCCCTAACTCTGGGCCACTTAGTTGCTTTAGCTTTATACTTATAGTACGAAGCACCCGCCTTGAGTAATGGTTTCTCAGTCCTACCCACACCTGCTGGTACTCCTATAGTAGCTCTTGCCGTACTTATGACCTCCTTATGCTTACCACTAGGTAGTAGGAGTATGGTATACTTACCTGTTCTCCCAAGTACGACTGCGTAACTACCTGCTTGCCTAGCTAACTTACCTCCGTCTCCGGGTCTTAACTCGACGTTATATACCTTCGTACCCTCCGGTATATTAGCTAATGGCAAGGTATTACCTACAGCTATTGGTGCGTTAGGGCCTATATACACCTCCTGACCTACATACATGCCCTCAGCCGCCGGTATGTAGTATCTAGTACCGTCCTCAAGCTCTATAAGTGCTAGAGGTACCCACCTACCTGGGTCATGAATTAGGTCCAGTACGTAACCCTTTAGGGTCTTATCACTTAATGGTGGGTACTTAGCTGGTGCTACTCTTAAGTGACTAGGCGATCTAAAGGTTGAAGTGCCCCTTCCCTGACGCTGTACAAGAATTCTCTTGCCCATAACTTACCACCTCACAATATACCTAATCTAGAAGCTATCTCACTAGCTTTATACTCGGGTGATAACCTTACGTATGCCTTCTTCTCTCCCTTAGGTGTTATTAATGTCCTTACCTTAACCACCTTAACACCGAACAACTCCTCGACAGCCCTCCTTATCTCATGTTTATTAGCTTTTAAATCAACTATGAATACTAACGTATTATGGTTCTCTATGTAGTTTATGGCTTTCTCAGTGGCTAGTATCCTCCTAATAATAGACGTCGGATCCCTCAAGGAGTTATCACCTCGTACTTACTACCTAATATACTCAGAGCCGACCTACTCATTAATGTTAACCTACCAGGTACTCCACCAGGGGCTAGGTGCAGTATACTTAGTATGTTAGGTGTGACTGCATCAACCCCTGGGAAGTTTCTAAATGCCTTAATAGCTGATGCATCCTCTCGCGACAGTATTACTAGTAGGGACTTAGGTTCTACGTACCTTCTACCCCTCATCTTGCCCTTACCAGCCCTTATCCTTATCCTTGACTGAGCCCTCATGACGTCATCCCAAAGACCTAATGACTTAAGTACCCTCTTAGCCTCAGACGCCTTACTAATTCCCTCAAGATCATCAACAACTACTACGGGTAAGTGATCCCTATTGAATACATGCCCCCTCTCCCTAACGAATCTAGGGTTAGCCGTAGCTGCTAGAGCCGATAGTATGGCCCTTACCCTCTCCTTCTTATTTATCTCCTCATGGATCCTCTTCTCAACTCTTGGCGGATGCGCTAACCTACCACCCCTAACGTTAGGAGCTAGTACGGCCCTACCGTTATCTAGCCTAGGTACTCTAGCTAATCCGTGGTGAATACCCCACGACTCACCACATCTCCTCTTACCAGCTAGTGGGTCCCTACCCTTAGGCTGTAGCCTAGCTGTAAAAGCTGATAGGAACGCCCTCCTTATTAAATCCTTCCTCACGGGTAAGCTAAAGAACTTAGGTAGTACTACCTCACCTACCTCCTTACCATCAAGGTCCAGTATCGGTACTTTGATCTCCTCCAACTTAAACGGGACAACTACTTGAGTAACCATCATCACCACCTCATATCTTACTCTCTAGACTAACGTAGGTTATCTTAGGTGGAGCTTCTGGGGTCCACTTCGGCGGTCTTATAGGCCACCTAAGCACTAATGGCCTCTTAGGAGGTCCTTGAAGTGAGCCACTAACGACTATGTAGTCACTCCTAATTACTCCGTAGTGCGGGAAACCGCCTGCGGGTGTTATTTCGTCTCCGTTACTACCTATTATTAGTATCCTCTTATTGTATTCAGTCCTCCTATGGAAGCCCATCTGACCTGGCTGAGGTACTGCTGAGAGGGTTCCTATGCCCGGTGATCTAGATCCTATCCTCCTACTCCCCTTCCTGTGTTTATGCCACCTAGGTAGTTCCCTAACACCGAACCTCTTTATCACTCCCTGGAATCCCTTACCTTTAGTAACTCCTATGACGTCTATGAACTGACCTACACTAAATACATCGCTTACTTTAATCTCCTTACCGACGATGCTTAGTGCGTAATCTATCTGCTTATTTATGTCGCCACCACCTAACTTAACCTCTATTATGTCTGGTACCTTCTTACTTAATCCTCCAGTAAGCGTTGGCTGAGAAGCCATTAGTAGTGCTACTTTAACTATCTCATCCTTGTTAGCCTCAATCTTCCTCATAACGCGCTCTCTATGATCGTCACCTATCTTAAGCGCCTTAACCCTCCTCTCAACCATTAACTTCTCGGGCGGTGGAGCCCATAACTCAGTTAATGTCTTTAACCCAGTTACTGTAGCCTCATAGAACCTAGCACCTAATACCACCATTGGTGGTGTCTCAACGACCGTGACGGGGACAGCTATTTCCTGTCCGTAAGTGAGTGTTCCTGGCCTGTCATCAATCATTATTACGTGAGTCATACCGGCCTTATAACCTAGGAAAGCAAGTGGTTTAGGCTCATCGAAATTTACTTCAGGCCAGGTCTTAACCCTAGGTACGAACTTCGATGCTCTCTTCCTAGGCCTAACGCCTAAGCTACCACGCCTTGGTGCGGAGTACTTCCTTCTTGCCATACCCTACACCACACTACCATCCACTTCTACTAACTGCCTTTAAACCGTTTCCTCAATCCTTACTTAGGTATCCGTAAGTGGTAACTAGTGGGTGTATATAAAGGTTATGAGGTCAGCCTTCGGTAAATACATCATAAATCAGCACTCGGCAAAATCTTCATCCCTTACCAACAAATACCTTATAACCTACCTAATATAGGTAGTTAGGGTGAGTATCGTGGGTGGTAGGCAAAGAACAACATTATTTATGGATGTAGGTAGTAAGAAAGAGAGTCAAGAGAGTAGTGGGAAGAAGTACGGGAAGAAGGGTAAGAAAGGAAAGAAGTAATTTTAGCTAGGTAATGATGCATTGGCATTTAGCTGGCCTCCTCGGAAACGAGGTAATGAGTTAGTAGTGGTACTACCTACATCTAATGTCTCGTACTTACCAGACCTGAGGAGTAAAACCTACTTTATAGGCTTAGTGGGTAGGGCACTAGCTATCTACAGAGTTAGTAAGTTAGTGCTCTTTAAGGATCCTCACTCATCGATGGAAGACCTCAACCTAATTAGGTTAGTACTTACTTACTTATTAACACCCCCTTACCTTAGGAAGAGATTAATACCTTTAGTACCTGAGCTTAGGTACTGTGGCGTATTACCTCCACTTAATATAGTTACACATAATCCTGAAGGTAGAGATCTTAGGGTAGGTGATCTAAGGGAGGGTTTAGTTATTCAGAGTTTAGGTAAGTTAGGTAAGGTTTTCATAGGTTATCGTAGACTATGCTTAACTACGTCTAAACGTGAGTTAGGCGTCAATGACAGGGTATTAGTTAGGGTTACTTCATTAAGACCGCTTAAGTGTGAAGTAGTTAATGATAAGGAAGTTAATGAGTACTTAGGATTTAAGATGTTAATAGCTAAGGATAAGGACGAACTAGTAAGTACACTTAATAGTATTCCAGGAGTCACTGTATTAACTACTAAGTTAGGTGATAGTATAGGTAAATTAGGTACTAGGAAAGCACTCATTAAGGCTGGTAGGGAGGCTGGTGGATTTAAGATACTTTTCGGTAGTTACGATAAGGACTTCGACGAGTTAGTAGGTCCGGAGACACTTAATGCTTTAAGTATTAGGTTCAGAATTAACTTCATACCTAATCAAGGAACCTTAACCGTTAGGACTATTGAAGCACTGTACTCCGTACTCTCAATAATTAACGCTGATTACGAGACCTTCAGATACTGATAATCACTATTGAGCTAGAGGAAAAGTAAATAAACTCGCTAATGTAAGTCTCTTAAGGTGCTAGGGAGTGTCAGTAGGTACGTTCGAGATACCCCCAGAGTGGAGGAATTTTAGGTATAGAGGTAAGACCCTTGAGGAACTACTCAACATGCCAATGGATGAATTGCTAAAGTTATTACCAGCTAGGGCTAGAAGATCACTACTTAGGGAGTCCGACCCTAGGGTTCAGGAGCGTAGAATGCAGATGGGTATTAAAGAATCACCTAGGCTTAAGCTACTTAGGAAGGTAATGAAGGCTAGGGAGTTAATGGCTAATGGGAAGAAAGTAAGGATAAGAACTCATGTGAGGGACATGATAATACTCCCGGTAATGGTTGGTTTAACTATTGAGGTATATAACGGTAAGGAGTTCATACCAGTAAAGATAACCCCCGAGATGATAGGGCATTACTTAGGTGAGTTCGCACCAACGACTCGTAAAGTAGAGCATGGTGAGCCAGGACTTAAGGCCACTAGATCAACACTCTTCGTAGCCATGAAGTAATAACTACCTCACTTTATTGATAAAGTTCCTTAATTTTAAATACTCTGACTGAGGCATCAATAACCTCAAATAATTCAATTTCTTATCAATTATTACTACCTCATATATATTACCCTCAACATCCTTAAATAAGTCCTCAATATCCTTCCTCTCCCTCCTGATAACCCTACCCATAACCTCCTTAATACATTCAGTATCGATTATGACGTCACTAAATACTCTACTAACCTTCATTAAGTTACGTATTGCTTGAGTAGGTAGTGATGCCTTCATTAATCTAATCTGCTTTACGTATGCATGGCTCGGTTTAATAATTATGGATTTACCCTTAAGAAGTACTGAGGATTTCACGATGAACCTACCTATTACTGCGTACGTATTTTTGAGTTTCTTTTCTTTACTTGGCATAAAACTCACGTTATGCTTTTATTTTTATGTATATGAACCTTAAAAGGCTGTTATTGGTTATCCCTTAGCTACACCTATTGGTCTTAATCTAGCAACTAGTGAAGCTATCTTCACCTTATGAGTTACTAGAGCTACCTTATCTACGTCCTTATACGCCTCAGGTGCTTCCTCAGCAACTACCCTCTTAGTAGCTGCTCTTAAGTATATGCCACGCTTCATTAGGTTCGACTCTATTTGACTAGCTCTGAACCTCCTCACAGCAGCTGCTCTAGATAACCACC
The DNA here is from genome assembly GCA_964627805.1 of uncultured Desulfurococcaceae archaeon. GTDB lineage: Archaea > Thermoproteota > Thermoprotei_A > Sulfolobales > NBVN01 > CAZAMI01. The sequence continues at coordinate 17,671 of CAZVLA010000035.1, read as the reverse complement.
TCCCAGCCCCGTGTGCTGCTGAGTAGAATGTTCTCTTACCTTCTGGGACACCAACCATTACGTAGCTAGCGGTACCCATTGAACCTGGTATGAGGACTACTTGACCTACCTCTTTATGATCCTTAGGTATGTCGGGGTGACCTGGTGGGAATGCCCTAGTAGCTCCCTTCCTATGCACTACGACCTTAACTCTCTTACCATCTATCTCATGCTCCTCTAGCTTAGCCATGTTGTGCGTTATGTCGTATATTATCTCTAGACCTAACTTGTCTGGGTCTGTATGGAATACTTGAGCGAATGACTCCCTAACCCAGTGTGTTATTAATTGCCTATTAGTGAATGCGAAGTTAGCCGCTGCCTGCATTGCTGCGAAGTAGTCCTGTCCTTCACGGCTGTAGAATGGTACTGAAGCTAATTCCCTATCAGGTGGTCTTATATTGTACTTCCTCATGATCCTCTCCATAACCATTAAGTAGTCACTAGCTACTTGATGCCCTAACCCTCTCGAGCCTGTATGAACCATCACAGTTACTTGACCCTCATACTCTATACCCAGAACCTTAGCTACCTTCGGGTTGTATATCTTATCAACTACTTGAACCTCTAGGAAGTGATTACCAGCACCTAACGTACCTAACTGTGGAGCCCCTCTTCTCTTAGCTCTATCACTGACCTTACTAGCGTCAGCACCCTTCATACTACCTCTCTCCTCTATATGCTCCGGATCCTCGCTCCACCCAAACCCTCTTCTTACCGCCCACTCAACACCCTCCTCAAGTACGCGGTCTAACTCGTTAATGCTTAACCTTAACTTACCCGTTGAGCCAACACCCGATGGTACGTTTCTGAATATAGCATCTATTAGCTCCTTTAGCTTAGGTCTTACGTCGTCGTAGCTTAAGTTAGTCCTTAATAACCTAACACCGCAGTTTATGTCATAACCAACACCACCAGGCGAGATAACCCCTTCCTCAGCATTCATAGCGGCTACGCCACCTATCGGGAAACCGTATCCTTGATGTCCATCAGGCATTACGTATACGGTCTTCATAACTCCGGGTAAGCACGCTACATTAGCTGCCTGCTGTAGTGTTAAGTCCTCACGCATCTTAGTTAGTAGGTAGTCGTCGGCGAAGACTATTGCGGGTACCCTCATGCAGGGTTTTGTCCCCTTAGGGATTTCCCATGTATAGTCATCAATCCTTCTCAACTGTATGTACGGCATAATACCGTCCCGCAGATAAAAGACAACATCAACCCTAAAAAGGCTTGATTAGTGAATTATGTGGTAGGGTATGCTATTAATTTATAAGCCCTGCATTAAATGCACTAAGCAGTGGTTGAGGGGTAGGTGGGATGCCTGTATGGCACTACTCAAGGAAGGACGTGGATCCTACACGCACAGCTAAGGGAGTGATAAGGAACGCTCCAGTCTCTATTAAGGAAGCGTACGAGATATTCAAGATAATTAGGGGCATGAAGCTCGATGAAGCCGAGAAGTTACTTGAGAGAGTTATTAGGAAGGAGGTACCTATACCTTATACTAGGTATAAGTTATCCATAGCTCATAAGAAGCAATTGCCTAACCTATTCCCTAAGTGGAAAACACCTATAGGCAGGTATCCGGTGAAGACCGCGAAATACATACTAAGGTTAATTAGGAACGTACGTAATAATGCCGAGGTAAAGAACTTGGATACGGAGAGGTTAGTGATAATACATGCTGCTGTGCATAAGGGGGTATGTATTAAGAGGTTCATACCTAGGGCTATGGGTAGGTCAACACCTAAGGTATCGACTAGAGCACATCTCGAAATGATAGTTAAGGAGGTGTGAACATGGTTAATATCAAGAAGTACTTCCTACAACTAGGATTCACGAGGCTTAAAGTCGATGAGTTTTTAGCTAAGAACTTCATGCGTGCTGGTTACTCACGCGTAGACGTTATTAAGACTCCGTTAGGTACTAGAGTAATTATTTACGCTGATAGGCCAGCACTAATCATTGGGCGTAGGGGGCAGACGATAAGGCAGTTAACTGAAGTTCTTGAGAAGTACTTCAAGCTTGAGAACCCTCAAATAACAGTTACTCAAGTAGATAATCCTGACTTAGACGCTAGGATCGTGGCTTCAAGGATAGCATTAGCTATTGAGAGGGGTTATCACTTCAGGAGAGCTGCTTACGTAGCTTTAAGGAGGATATTAGCTGCTGGTGCCGTAGGTGCTGAGATAGTGATTAGTGGTAAGCTAACTAGTGAGAGGGCTAGGAGCGAGAAGATAAGGGCTGGTAAGGTCTATAAGACAGGTGCTCATGTAGAGAGGCTAGTTGATAGGGCCGTGATTCACTTACTTAGGAAGCCCGGTATGTACGGTATTCAAGTAACTATAGTTAAGCCTGGAGAGCCGGACGATATAGTGCAGATAAGGACTCCGGAGGAAAGTGTTGGTGAGGGGGCTGAAGCTACTACTGAAGGAGGTGCTGGTGCATGAGTCTCTCAGCTGATGAGATAAGGAAGATGAGTCCTGAGGAGAGGCTGAAGTTACTTAAGGAATTACGTCTTGAGTTAATCAAGCTTAGGACTCAAGCGTACTTAGGTACGCTAAGTAACACTAATAGAGTGAAGATTGTGAGGAAGAACATAGCTAGGATTCTTACCGTAATGCGTGAGGAGGAGCTTAAGAAGTTGAGGGAGGGCGGGAAGCGTTGAGGTATACTAAGCGTAACTTACCGTATCATGAGTTAATAGGCCTTCAAGTAGTGATTAGGGACCATACCGACCCTACCTTAGTAGGTGTTAGGGGTAGGGTGATTAAGGAGACTAAGAACACCTTAGTGATTGAGACTGAAGGTGGACGTAAGTTAGTAGTGCCTAAGTTCGGTGGTATTTTCTTATTTAAGATACCCAAACATAGATTTGTGAGTATTGCAGGAGATACGTTAATAGGTCGTCCAGAGGAGAGGCTTAGGAGGTTAGGTAGGTGGTAGGTATGAGTGAGGAAGGTAAGTTAACTTACCGAGACGTCGGGATTAGGTATAGGGGATTACAACCACCTAAGAACGTATGTGATGACCCGCTATGCCCTTGGCACGGACATCTAAAAGTTAGGGGAGGTTTACTAGTTGGTAAGGTGATTAAGGCTAAGATGAAACGCACTGTAGTTGTTGAGCGTGAGTACCTAGTGTATATTAGGAAGTATATGAGGTATGAGAGACGTAGGTCAAGGATACACGCGCATAATCCGCCATGCATAAATGCCGAGCCAGGCGATACCGTATTAATAGGTGAGACTAGACCATTAGCTAAGTCAGTGGCTTGGGTAGTCTTAGGTGTCCTCAAGAAGGGTGGTGAGTAATGTCGTTTAGGAGGAAGAAAGGTGCTAAGTTCGCTAGGGTACGTAGATCGCCAGGTGTAATCGTAGGTACTAGATTGAAGGTAGCTGATAATAGCGGTGCTAAGGAAGTCATGGTTATAGGAGTACCCGGACTTAAGACAAGGTTAAGGAGGATACCATTCGCTACCGTAGGTGATTTAGTAGTTGTTACTGTTAAGAAGGGTAATGCTGAGTTAGTAGGTCAGATAATGTACGCTGTAGTTGTTAGGCAGAAGAAGCCCTTCAGAAGACCCGACGGTACGTGGGTAGCTTTCGAGGATAACGCATGCGTCATAGTGACCCCTGAGGGAATGCCTAAGGGCACGGAGATCAGAGGTCCAGTAGCTAAGGAAGCTGCTGAGAGATGGAGCGGCATCTCAAACTTAGCTACAATAATTGTTTAAGGGGGTAATGAGTGATGGTTAGGTCGAGCAAGCCCGGTAAGCAGAGGCTAGAGTACTTCAACGCACCACTGCATAGGAGGCATAAGTACTTCAATGCTCGGTTATCAGATGAATTAGTTAAGCAGTTAGGAATTAAGAGATTACCTGTTCGTAAGGGTGATGTCGTTAGGATTATGCGTGGTGATTGGGCTGGTCATGAGGGTAAGGTAGTTAGAGTTGATTATGAGAAGATAGCTATTTATGTTGAAGGAGTAACTCTCAAGAGGGCTGACGGTACACCTGTTTACTACCCGATACATCCTTCTAAGGTAATGATAATTAAGCTTGACTTAAGCGATAAGATGAGGAAGAAGATTATAGAGAGAAGGAGAGGTAGGGTACCACCCCCTGAGGAGGTCAAGGAAGCTAAGGAGGAGAAGGAGGTTAAGGAGGAGGTTAGTAAGGGTGAGGAGGAAGGAGTTAAAAGCGGTAGTACCTCTACTGAAGGAGGTAAGGAGGAAGGGGGTAGTGAGTAATGGCTAGAATGGGTGGTAGGAGGCATCTAAAGAGATTAGCCGCTCCTGATTTCTGGCCCATACTTAGGAAGGAGTATGTCTGGACTGTTAAGCCATCACCTGGTCCACACTCTATTGGGAGATCAATACCTTTATTAATAATAGTTAGGGACATACTACGTTACGCTGAGACAGCCCGTGAAGCTAGGAAGTTAATAGCTGAGGGTCACTTTAAGGTTGATGGTAGGGTTAGAAGGAATTACAAATTCCCTGTAGGGTTAATGGACGTTCTTGAAGTTGTTGATACTGCTGAGTACTTCAGGATGATTCCAGTACCCATTAAGTTCATGTCATTAATACCTATTAGTAAGGAGGAGGCAACGTATAAGTTATGTAGAATAGAGAACAAGACCACAGTTAAGGGAGGACATATCCAACTCAACCTGCATGATGGTAGGAATGTACTAATACGCGTAAGTGATCCAACAAACCCTGAGGAGGATGTCTACAGAACTATGGGTACTGTTAAGATAGGGTTACCAGACCAGAGGTTAATCGATTACTACCCACTTCAGGAGGGTATGTTAGCTATAGTTATTGGAGGTAAGAACGTAGGTAGGGTAGGTAGGATAAGAAGCGTATCCGAAGGTATGAGGCATTATAGGAAGTTAGTGGAGTTAGAGGATCTTAAGGGCAACAAATTCTACACTACACTAGATAAGATCATGATTATAGGTAAAGATAAGCCGGAAATAACCTTACCGGAGGGAGCGCTATGAGTGCTAAGGGTAAATTAGCCTTAAGTGAGGATGTTATGGAGGAGATACTGAAGAAGTGGGCCTCAAACCCAATGCTTAAGCCTAGAATAGCTAAGGTAACCGTCAACATGGGTGTAGGAACTTCAGGTGAGAGGCTTCAGAAGGCCGTTAAGGTACTTAGAGAGTTAACCGGTCAAGAACCCTCCATAAGGAGAGCTAAGAGAACTATTAAGGAGTTCGGTATTAGGAAGAGGGAACCCATAGCAGCTGTAGTTACTCTAAGAGGGGAACGTGCTATTAACTTCCTTAATAAGGCATTAGAGGCTGTAGGTAGGAGAATAAAGGCTTCAAGCTTTGATGACTACGGTAATGTTTCATTCGGAATTACTGAACACATAATGATTCCCGGCGTTAAGTACGATCCTGAAGTAGGTATATTCGGTATGGACGTAGCAGTTACTTTAGAGAGGCCAGGATTTAGAGTTATGAGACGTAGGGTTAAGAGGTCTAGAATACCTAGAAGGCATAGGGTATCTAAGGTGGAGGCTATAACATTCTTTATTAAGGAGCTGGGTGTGAGGGTGATATAGCATGGGGAAGTATAAGCCACCGGTAATTAGGAGGTACGGTAGGGGTGTACAGGTTTGCCAGAGATGCGGTAGCAGGGACGCAGTAATTCAGAAGTACGGACTATACCTATGTAGGCAGTGCTTTAGGGAGGTTGCTAGGGAGCTAGGCTTTAGGAAGTACTCGTGAGGTGATTGTGATGGTAGTAATAGATCCGCTAGCTAATGCACTATCAACCATACTGAATAATGAGATGAGAGGACATAAGGAGGCAGTAATTACCCCAGCATCTAAGTTAATAGCTATGGTTCTTAGGGTGATGCAGAAGTACGGTTACATAGGTGAGTTTGAGCACATTGATGACGGTAGGTGGGGTAAGATTAAGGTGCAGTTATTAGGTAGGATTAACAAGTGCGGTGTAATCAAGCCTAGATTCTCGGTAAAGTATAGGGATTTACGTGAAATGCCTCACTGGTTGAGGAAGTACCTACCATCTAGGGATATTGGCATCATAATACTATCTACATCCCAGGGCGTAATGTCGCATAGGGAAGCTTTAGAGAGGAAGATAGGGGGTGTGTTACTAGCTTACGTATATTGATGGGGTGAGCATGCATGCCTAAGGACGTCGTAGTTAGGAAGGAGATTGAGATACCGGAGGGTGTTGAGGTAAGTATAGATGGTAAGGTAGTTACGGTTAAGGGACCTAAGGGTGAGGTTAGGAGGGACTTCTCATTCGCTAGGAACGTTAGGATATACTTAAGTAATAATGCAGTAGTTGTTGAGTCATTCTTCGCTAGGAGGAAGCAGAGAGCACTAACTTACTCAATAGCTGCCCACATAAGGAATATGATTAAGGGTGTTACTGAGGGGTATAGATATAAACTAAAGATCATATACTCACACTTCCCCGTATCAGTTAAAGTTCAGGGAGATAAGGTACTTATTGAGAATTTCTTAGGTGAGAAAGCACCTAGAGTAGCTAAGATAGTGGGTAATGTCAAGGTTAAGGTTGAGAAGAGAGACATTATTGTTGAGGGTGTCGATATTGAGGAGGTAGGTCAGACAGCAGCTAATATTGAGCAAGCAACTAAGATTAGGGGATTTGATAGGAGGGTCTTCGTTGATGGTATATACATCTACGAGAAGGGGTGATGATTCGTGACTCAAGAATTGCCTAGGAGGAAGATTAAGGAGTTAATAATGAGGAAGGACAAGCCTGAGTTCCTTAGGCATCTTTGGTGGAAGTTCGTTAAGTTCCAGAATAAGCTAAAGTGGAAGAGGCCTAGAGGTAAGGACAACCCCATGAGGCTTAAGCTTAAGGGGTACCCACCACTAGCTAGTGTAGGTTATAGAACACCTAAGGTCATAAGGGGTCTTCACCCTTCAGGACTTAAGCCTGTAGTAGTGAATAATCCTAAGGAACTTGAGGGCTTAGATCCATCTAAAGTTATTGTATATATAGGATCTACTGTTAGCCTTAAAAAGAGGTCAGAGATACTTGCTAAGGCTAGGGAGTTGGGAATTAAGGTAGCCAATGCATGAGGTGTGAGGCATGACGGATCTAAGTATTCAGAAGAGACTCGCGGCTGAGGTACTGGGTGTAGGTGTCTCTAGGATAAGGATAAACCCCGAAAGGGAGGAGGATGTTGAGGCAGCCCTTAGGAGAGAAGATATTAGGCGCTTAATTAAGGATGGAGCAATAATAGTACTACCGGCTAGGAGGAACTCAAGGGGTAGGTGGAAGGTTAGGCATGAGAAGAGGAGGAAGGGCCATAGGAGGGGTCATGGTAAGCGTAAGGGTGCTAAGGATGCTAGAGCTGATAGGAAGCGCATGTGGATATACACGATAAGGAAGATAAGGAGGTACTTAAGGTGGTTAAGGGATCACGAGGTAATAGATAGGAAGACCTACAGGAGGTTATATATGCTAGCTAAGGGAGGGACTTTCACGTGCTTAGCTGATCTAAAGAGACATCTTCAGGAGTTAGGTATTCAGGTGAGGTGACATGGCTAGAGGACCTAAGTATAAAGTGCCTAGGAGAAGGAGGAGGGAGGGCAAGACCAACTACTACAAGAGGTACGTAATGGTTAAGTCAGGTAAGAAGATTAGAGCTGTTGTTAGGAAGACTAACCAGTACTTCATAGTTCAGATAATTGAATTCGCACCTCAAGGTGATAAGACCTTAGTTGGTGTTCATAGTAAGACGTTATTTAAGCTTGGGTGGAAGGGTGACCCCAACAATACACCAGCAGCCTACTTAACTGGTTTATTGGCTGGTTTGAAAGCTAGGAAGTTAGGCATTAAGTACGCAGTACCCGATATAGGTCTGCATAGACCGGTCCCTGGAGCTAGGGTGTTCGCTGCTATTAAGGGTCTGAGGGACGCGGGTATTGAGGTACCTGCTTCTGAGGAGGTACTACCTAGTGAGGATAGGATTAGGGGTGAGCACATAGCTAAGTATGCTGAGTTACTAGCTAGTCAGGATCCGGAGCGCTTCAAGCGTCAATTCTCACGCGTATTAGCTAGGGGGTTAGACCCCCGTGAATTACCTAAGCATTTTGATGAGGTGAAGGAGAGGATAATTAAGGAGTTTGGCTCGTGAGGTGATTAGGTATGTCGCAAATAACTACTACATCCCTTGAGGAGTGGGTCCCTAAGACTAGGGTAGGTAGGTTAGTTAAGGAGGGTAAGATAACGAGCATTAAGGAAATATTCGATATGAACTTACCCATTAGGGAGCCTGAGATCGTTGATTACTTACTACCTGACCTTAAGCATGAGGTCGTTGATGTCAACATAGTTCAGAAACAGACGGATGCTGGTAGGGTAACTAGGTTTAGGGTTCTCGTAGTAATAGGTAATATGGATGGTTACGTAGGTATAGGGACTGGTAAGGCTAGGCAGGTTAGGCAGGCGATATTTAAGGCGTTAAGGAACGCTAAACTCAATATAATACCCGTTAGGAGGGGTTGCGGTAGTTGGGAGTGCTCATGTAATGAACCTCACAGTGTGCCATTCACTGTTGAGGGTAAGTCAGGGAGTGTAGTTGTGAGGTTACTACCAGCTCCTAAGGGTACGGGACTAGTTGCTGGTGACGCGGCTAAGGTAGTACTTAGGTATGCCGGTATTAGGGATGTGTGGACGTGGACTAAGGGTGAGACTAGAACGACCCTTAATTTCGTAGCTGCTACGTATAACGCGTTAAGGATGACGTATAAGTTCGTATCACCTTATGACTGGGTGAGGAGGTAGTCATGACGCTCTACGCAATAATAAGGATTAGGGGTAGGGTTGACGTACCACCAGATGTTAAGGCTACGTTGAGGATGTTAAGGTTAGTGAGGAAGTTCCACGCAGTTATCTACCCTAAGAACCCAACAATTGACGGTATGCTTAATGTAGTTAAGAATTGGGTTACTTGGGGAGAGATTGATAGAGAGACCCTTAAGGAGTTAATAGTTAAGAGGGGGAGGCTAGTCGGTAATAAACCAATAACTGATGAGGCTGTCAAGAGGATATTCAAGGTTAGTAATATTGATGAGTTAGTTGATGCTTTATTAAGCGGTAAGATACTCTGGCATAAGTACGATGAGTACGTAAAGCCCGTATTTAGGCTACACCCACCTAAGGGAGGTTTTAAGGGTAGTATTAAGAGGCAGTACGGAGCTGGTGGTGAGTTAGGTTATAGGGGAGCAGCTATTAATGAATTACTTAGGAGAATGATATGAGGTGATGATTGATGGTGGTTAGGAGGAAGAAGAAGAGTAGGTACATGAGGGGATATAGGAACCAAGGTTACGGTAGTATAGGTCAGCACAGGAAGAGCGGATGTAAGGGAGGTAGAGGAGCTGCTGGAATGCATAAGCATATGTGGTCATGGGTGATCAAGTACTACCCAGACTGGTTCGGTAAGCATGGATTCACAAGACCACAAACAGTAACTACTGAGTACAAAGGAATCAATGTTGGTGAGCTCGATGAACTACTTACTGACTTAATCAGGAGGGGTGAGGTTAAGGTAGGTCCTGACGGACTTTATGAGTTAGACCTGTCAGTGCTTGGTTATAATAAGTTACTAGGTAGGGGTAAAGTAACTCATAAAGTAAGGGTTAGGGTCTACGAAGCTACGGAGAGGGCCATTAGTAAGGTTAGGGAGGCAGGCGGTGAGGTAATAGTGTTGAAGGAGGGTAGGGAGTAACTTAAGCTTTTAAGGACTAACTAAAATCAGTATCAAGAAGGGAAGATGGATGGGGATACTCCAAGCACTTGCGACAATAGGTGATTACTTCCCCTCACCACCTAGACCAGCTAGAAAGCCTGACTTAAAGCGTAGGTTAATATATACTTTCTTAGCTTTAGTTGCTTACTATCTAATGGCTTCAACCCTAGCCTTCCCCTTAGCCGCCTTCCCTCAAGCTAAGGGCATAGCCCTACCCCCCATAATCAGTGTTATATTCGCTTCAGCTAGGGGTACCATAGCTCAGTTAGGTATAGGTCCCTTAGTTACTGCAGGGCTACTTATTCAGATCTTAGCTGGTGCTAAGATAATTGAGCTCGATTTAAGCAGACCTGAAGACAGGAAGTTATTTACACAGGCTGAGAAGGGTTTAGCACTGATAATAGCGGCTGTTGAGGGCTTAGGCTTCGCACTTTACTATAGGTTAAATGCGTTCATAACAGCGGCTATATACCTTCAGTTCCTATTCGGTGCTATAGTATTGATTATACTTGATGAAGCTATTCAGAAGGGTTGGGGCATAGGTTCTGGAGTTAGTTTATTCATTTTAGGTGGTGTTGCTAGGAGGATTGCTTGGGAGATGTTCGCACCTGTGAAGATAGCTAATTCTGATCAGCTCTACGGTTTCTTCCCGTACCTATTCCAGGCATTCAGTACTGGTAATATAGATACTACTAGGCTCTTCTTCGGTATAGTACCGAGTGCTTCTAGATTACTTAGTGCTAGGTACATACCGACATTAACGGGCTTCATAACTACTATAGTACTTATATTCATACTTGTTTACCTACAGCAGATGAAGGTGAACATACCAGTAACTACTCAGAGGGCTCCAGGTATTAGGGCTAAGGTTCCTCTGCAGTTCCTCTACGTAACTAACATACCTATCCTACTCGTAGGTATAGTATTCTCCGACTTACTACTGTTCAATAATATAGTATCAGCATACTTAGCTGATAAGGCTCCTTGGCTAGCTAACGCCTTAAGGACTATGGTTTACTACATGATGACCCCGAGGACATTACTTGAGGTTGTTTACTACCCAACAAGGATCGTGGTGTACTCCATATCATTAGTGGCCCTAGCAGTCCTCTTCGGGTTTATGTGGGTTGAGATAGCGGGACTTAATCCTAGGGCGCAGGCTGAGAACCTCATTAAGTCAGGGCTTGAGATACCTGGTGTTAGAAGGAATCCGAGGTTACTTGAGGCTATACTGGGTAAGTACATATACCCACTCACGTTCCTTAGCTCATTAATAGTTGCCCTAATAGCTCTAGTAGCTAATATCTTCGGTGCTTACGGTACCGGTATGGGTATATTACTAGCTGTGGGTATTGTACAGCAACTATACACAATGATAGCATACGAAAGAGCTTTAGAGGCCTACCCACTACTTAAGAAATTGATGCGTGGTGAGTGAGGTGGGGGTCTTGAGTAGTGATGATAAATTAAGGTTAGTAATAATGGTCGGTCTACCCGGGGTAGGTAAGACTACAGTAATTAACTTAACGAGTAGGAAGTTGAGTGAGAAGGGTTACGGAGTTAAGGTTATTAACTTTGGTGACTTCATGCTTAACTACTTAATGAGTAGAGGCTACGTTAAGAATAGGGACGAGATACGTAAGTTACCATTGAGGATCCAGCAAGAGGCTCAAGCTAGGGCTGCTAGGGAGATGAGGAAGGTATTTGAGGAGCTAGCTAGTAAGGCTGAGGGTAAGTTCATAGGTATTGTGGATACCCACGCAATAATAAAGACTGAAACTGGGTTGTGGCCTGGATTACCTAAGCACGTTATTGAGGAGTTAAGACCTCACGCAATAATAATTGTTGAGGCATTACCGGAGGAGATAGTTAGTAGGCAGTTAAGGGATAAGACTAGGTATAGGGCTGATTACGCTAAACCTGAGTTAGTTAAGGAGTTACTAATGCTTAATAGGTCATTCGCTATATCTAGTGCTGTATTAGTTGGTGCTTCAGTAGCTACCGTACTTAATAGGGAGGGCAAGGCTGAGGAAGCTGCTGAGGAGGTTGTTAGGATTATTGAGAAAATCTGAGGTGTCTTTTTGGTTGTATCCATTATCTACTTATGCGTCTCTCTAGCCTCACTCTACCCCTTCTCACTACTTGCTAGACTCTACGAGAGAAGAATTAACTTAGAATTAACTCTTAAGGAACTTAATGAAGTCGTTAAGAAGTTATCCACCATATCACATCAGAAGGAGAAGAGGATTAGGGCGTTAAGGGGTAGGTACACCTTACTTAGGAGGAGGGTCAGTAACTTCATGATAATTAACCTACTCACTATTTGGGCAGCTATATTCATAGGTATGATACTTGCTAGGCTAGCCTCAAACGCCGTAGCTACCTTACTTGGTGTGCCTCCATACATAAACTCCCCGTTTAGTATACCTTACATAACGTATCATGGATACCTTAATGACGCCGTATTCTTCCTTGTCATAGTGCTTGCTTACTACCCAATACATAGTAAGGTATCCGGGATGAGTAAGTTAAGGGAGTTTAGAGTTAGTAATTGATGCGTAGGAATTAAGCTTAATACCCCTCCCTACTAATCCTCATGGCAGAGGTGGTGAGTTATGGTAAGACCTGCGTATAGGTCGAGGTCTGTTAAGCGTGTTGTTAGGAGGGTACCTAGCGGTGAGTCTAGGGTATTTTACTGGAGGAGGAAGCCCTACGTAGCTAGGTGCCCTATATGCGGTAAGCCCTTAGGTGGGGTACCTAGGGATAAGGACGTAATTAGGTGGGGTGCTAGGACCGAGAAGCGCCCGGAGAGGTACTTCGGAGGTGTTGTGTGTCCTTCATGCCTGTCATTAATGCTTAAGCAAGCAGTTAGGGGTTCCTAAGGGGTTGGTATTGGTTAGTGAGGCTTGTAGGTTAGGTTTAGTAGTAGCTGTTAGTGGGTTACCAGGAAGCGGTAAGACCACATTGGCTAGGGCCCTAGCCGAGAAGTTAGGGCTTAGGTACGTGTCTTTAGGTATGATTTTTAGGGGGATAGCTAGGGAGAGGGGGTTGAGTCTTGAGGAGCTGTCTAGGATAGCTGAGAAGGATAGGAGCATTGATGAGTTAATCGATGGTAGGGCTAGGGAGGAGGCTAGGAGAGGCTGCGTAGTTGTTGATGGTCACATCTCAGTCTGGGTTCTTAGGGACTTAGCGCATCTCAAGATTTTAGTAGTGGCTCCTCAGGAGGTTAGAGTTGAGAGGGTAGCTTCTAGGGACGGTAAGTCCCTCGAGGATGCTAGGAGGGAGGTAGTAACGCGTGAGGAGTCCGAGCGTAGGAGGTTCCTCGAGTTCTACGGTATTGACGTGAGTAACTACGAGGTAGCTGACTTAGTAATTAATACTGCTAAGTTCGGTGTTGAGGAGATGGTTGAGTTAGCTTGCGAGGCTGCTGAGTTAATAGTTAAGTCACTTCGTGAAGCTAGAAAAGCTTAAAGAGCGTTACGACTTCTTTAGTTGGTGACGTGAATGCCGGCTATCGAGATAGGTAGGGTATGTGTTAAGTTGCTGGGTAGGGAGGCAGGTAGGAAGTGCGTAATAGTTGACTTAATAGATGAGAACTTCGTCCTAGTAACTGGGCCTAAGTCATTAACAGGCGTTAAGCGTAGGAGGGCTAATATTAAGCACCTAGAACCTACTGATAAGAAGATAGAGATTAGTAGGGGAGCTAGTGATGAGGAGGTACTTAAGGCTATTGAGGAAGCTGGGCTTACTGACTTCATGAAGGAGAGAGTAAGGATTACTAGGAAGGAGTTCCTAGAAGCTAAGGCATTAAAACCTGCTTAAGTATTTTATTTACTGAATAGTTCGTAAAGTAATCACTATTAATTAACTCTAAATAAACTTCAATCTAGGTGATTAGTTTGGACATAACTAAGGAGGGTATTAGCTTCATCCAAAAGCTAGATAAGTTCGCAGGTATTGAGAGGAGGTTCATAGTTGTTAAGGAGCCGAGTACTGATGAGAGGTACGGTAAGTTACCTACTCAAAGGTCATTAAGTGAGCTTAAGAGATTCGGTATAATTAACTTAGATAAGCCGCCCGGACCTACTAGTCATGAGGTAGTTGCATGGATTAAGAAGTTGTTAGGGCTTAGGAAGGCCGGGCACGGGGGTACCCTAGAGCCCCTTTAGGGGGCGGGGATACCCCAAGGTGTCCGGCGTCTTACCTGTTGCGTTGGAGGACGCTACTAAGATTATAGGTTATTTGATGCTGTCTGATAAGGAGTACGTAGCTGTAATGCAGCTTCATAGGGAGGTACCTAGGGAGAGGTTACTTGAGGTTATTAGGGAGTTCACGGGTAGGATCTACCAGAGACCACCTGTTAGGTCGTCTGTTAAGAGGTCCTTGAGGATTAAGCGTGTTTATGAGATTAAGTTACTTGAGATTAAGTACCCATTCGTCCTACTTAGGATTAGGTGTGAGCACGGTACCTACGTTAGGAAGCTCATACATGATATGGGTGAGGTATTGGGTGTTGGTGCTCATATGAGGGAGTTAAGGAGGGTACGTACAGGTCCTTTCAAGGATGATGAGACCTTAGTAACTATGCATGAACTCTCAGAAGCTCTCTACATGGCTCGTGAGTTAAATGATGAGAGTAGGTTAAGGTCCTTAATACTACCTATGGAGTACGGAATATCACACCTACCTAAGGTAGTAATAAATGACGGAGCTGTGGAAGCACTAACGCATGGTGCTGACCTAGCAGTACCCGGGATATCACTAATTCATGAAGGAATAAGAAAGGGCGATACCGTGGCTATACTCACCATTAAGGGTGAGTTAGTAGCTGTTGGTGAGGCCGTAATGAGTACTGAGGAAGTCATACAAGCTAAGAAGGGCATAGCCGTCAAAACTAAGAGAGTAATAATGCCTAGGGGAATATACCCGAGGCTATGGAAGAGAAAGAAAAGTAAGTAGCTACTGATATAGGGATGTACGGCGTGTATAAGTTGATAGTAGTGGTCTTTAATTATGTGTGGCGCCGGGGGGAGGATTCGAACCTCCGACGAAAGTAACGGCGTCTAACAACCCGTCTAACAGCCTGTTAGACACTGTTAGACAGCAGTTAGACGTAGTAACTCCCCCCGTGTCTAACACTTCAATAAACATTACTGCGTGGGTAAGATTCATAGAGCAGGTAGTTAACTCAGAGCAATTTAAGGAGTATGTGAGGGGTAGGTACTCAAGGATTGATTGGCAAGCATTCATCCTAAGGAATGCTAGGTTAATACCTCAGGTAATAATGAATCCAACACTACTAAGTAAGATGAGTTACAGGAAGGCTAGGGCTGTTCTTGAGGCTATAACACCTCTCCGTGACTTTGTAAAGATAATGTACGGTATTAACCTACCTATTGATACCAAGATGCTTAGAAAGCACTTACCAGATAAGCCAGCTATAGAGGTTACCGAGGAAATTCTTAAGTTTGAGTTTAGAGAGGGTGAGTCAAAGGATATAGTTGAACAAGCTCTTGATGCTGTTAAAAAGATACTTAATACTAAATCTAAGGTATATAAGTTAGCAGTTCTAGCGCAATTCTTTACAGGGTTAAGGGGTACCGAAATTTCATTTATGTTTAAGATGTGGAAGCAGCTAAAGAAGATTAAGCTTAATGGTGTTTACCTCATTGAGCTTAACTACTCAAGAAAGAAGAAGAAAGCCTACATAACCCTAATGCCTGAAAAGCTCTTTGAGTTACTTAACAAAGAGCTACCTGTTGAACTGTCAATTTGGTGGGTGGATAACGTTAGAGAAGACTACGGCATAAGAACATCTATACTTAGGAAAGCATGGATAGCAGTAACTGCCAGATATCTTGATGACGCCGAGAGGGACTTACTACAAGGTAGGCTCTCAAGAATTCAAGTTAGGAATTATGTAAGGCATATAAAAGACATCGCTAAAAGGTATGAGCAGGCCTTTACTCAATTCTTAGACCTAATACCCTCTCAAGTTGCGTGAACAGAAACAGAGCATCATAACCTTTTTTCGTAAGGAATAACTGCTTAGGCTTCCTCCCCTTAACCTCAATAAGTTCTTGCTGCTGAAGCACATCAATGTAACGTACAGCCGTCGATGATGAAATACCTATTGACCGGGGGAGGTCAGTTACTTTACAGCCTGGATGCTCTCTTACATACCTAAGTATCTTATAAATAGTGACCATATCTAGTCCCATCGCTAACCTACCTTTAGTTATATATTCCTTAGATACTAAAATAGTAACTTGGCTCCCTATTTCTTACACCTCCTTCTCTTTATCTTTTGTTTCTTTCTTATTTAAGGTACAGATACTTAATTATGTCTCGGTATTTCTTGTGGTGGTATTTCGTGTTGTGGTAAGACTTCTTCCTGTTCTCCTTCCGTATTACTGTGGTTGTTTCTTGTGACCTAATCTTCATTTGTTCTTTGATACTGATGCTACTATAAGAGGCGTGTCCTAGTACATTTAATATCAATGTAGTGTTAAAGATTAGGTCCCTTAGGTCCTAGGGACCTTGCGTGTTTTTCTTAGTTGACTAGCTTACTGTTAGTAGCAGCTAAGTAGCAGTCTAGGGTACTGAGGACCTGAGTAGCAGAAGCAGAGTCTGCGGTTACTTAGTACCTAATATTATTTTTATTTTAGCCCTGCATTTCCTCGATTGCTTTTCGGATTTGGTTCGGTAGGTGCTTAGCTATTAGTGGCCATGCAATGAGTGTAGCTGCTGTCACTGCGAAGCTTACTAGCACTACCTCGCATGCTGTTATGTGTACTACCTTAATGACCCAGGGGTACCTCCTATTCACGATATACAGCGTCATTAGTGTTCTGTCGAGGCCGCTTATCCAGTAGACAATTGCGAATGTCTTACCTACGAATAAGCTACCTAAAAGGCCCTTCCTGAATGACTCTGTCTTAATGAATATGACGCAGAAAGTCAGGAACATTCCGAAGGCGAAGACTACCCAAGGTACCCACCTAACTACCTCATGTAGCACACTAACCACCCGTTGGGGGTGGGGGTGTTGCTGGGGTTAGGGAAGTACGGGTAGCTGTCGTTAAGGTAGGTGGGGGTGCTGGGGTCAGGCTTGTTGGTCTCGTGGTTAGGGTTGGTGGGGGTGCAGGCGTTAGGGAGTGATGGGTTACTGCTTGAGTTGCATTCCACCAGGGGGGTGGTGTCGTAGATACTGCCCAAGTCGAGCCTATGAAGTAGCCTATCGCCACCCCTATAAGCACCAGGAATGACCAAAACACTATCTTCCCTATAGTTGGTCTCGCAATATATCTCCAAAACTCAGCAGATACGAACTCACGGGCCATTTCTTTTAATGTCCTCTGCTCCCTCCTAAGCTCTGCTAAGCTCTTGCGGTAGCTCGGTAGCATATCTATCAGCGCTAGTAGCGCTGAGGCTAAGGTGTACGTACCTACGCGCTTCTTAAGTGCCTCAAGGAACTCCTTGAGGCTTGACGGCACGTTAATCACTACCTTACCCCCTAGGTCCTCGATGCACCTATCAACTGACGTAGTGTCCCACGGACTGCATCCCCTAACTAGCTTGATGTATGGTGGCTCAATGCCGGCCTCAATGAGTCCTACGACCTTTGTCTGAGGCATGTATATACGCTGCATTACATTCCCGAATAGCAGCAGCACATTAGTTATGAATGCTATGAGTGCTAGCCAGTCGTAAGTTGTTACCTTAGGGCTACTTGAGGTTAGGTCAGCTATGAGGGTGGCGGAAAGCGCTACCCACGAGAAACCCATAGACACACTCCACGATGCGAGACATCGCCATGCGAGACCGAAAGGACTTGCATACCCTACAGGACCC